>JBBSQL010000013.1:0-67450 GCA_038257845.1 Chitinophagales bacterium | reverse complement strand
TACCGAAGAATCCTTAACTGAAAGGGGTATCGAACCCCTTTCAGTTAAACACAAACAAAGCGGCTCTGCATTACCCAAAGAATCAAGTTCTTATTTTTTAACCTAACGGAATTTACTGTCCGTGAAATTCGAGCCACCTCATCTTGCCAGTCAAATTTGCCCAGGCATAATTTATTTTCATTTATGAATTTAGAGACACTTTCCGCAACTATAGTTGCTAAAGTTTCTTCTGAAAATTTTGGAGAACGTGAAAGTAACATGTGAACATGTTCGGGGTTCGCATAAATAGCATAAAGCCTGGATGAATTATTATTCACAATACCAGTTATATATTTTTCAATTCTTTCCCTTTGTGATTCGGTAATTAAAGCTTTCCTGTTTTTCGTAATGAGAATAAAATGAGTATAAAGATTATTAAATTCGATTTTCATATTATTTTATTTATAGATAAAAAATGTATTACAATATACGTTTTTTATTTTTTCTATGTAACCATTTTTTTAATTCCATTTGGCTAATCACGAATAATGAAACTCCATTTTCTGCCATTTAAATAAGGTAATAAGGTTGGATAGCCGGTGCAAAATACTTGTTACTAAGGTAATAAGGTGGAATCAGGACATGTATAAAAATTCTTCTAAACAAGGTTGTTGAATTCTATTATTGAAAATGAGTAGAACCTTATTTCTTGAGCTTAAACCTATTTTTTAATTGTAGATTTTTTAAGGAAAATGTAATAGTTTTAATACTAAAGAAAATAAAGTAATAAGGTTGGGTATCCGGTGCAAAATACTTGTTACTAAGGTAATAAGGTGGAATCAGGACATGTATAAAAATTCTTCTTCGCAATTGAGTTGAATTTTCTTAATTTATTATTTATTTCAATAAAAATTCAGCATAGTTTAAGACCGCATAAGCAGCTAATAAAATGGGTGCTAAAATTAATTTAATGTTAGCACCTATTGAATTCAATTTTCATTTTCAAATAAATAAGATAATAAGGTTGAACTTACTGAACGGAAGCGTTTGTTTCTAAGGTAATAAGGTAGAATTAGACCATATATAAAAATCCTTCTACACAAGGGGATGAATTTTTTTATAACATATTTAATTTCAATAAAAATTCAAAAGGTATTAAAGCCACAAAAGTACAAAATAAAATATGAGCTAAAATTGTACAGAAATTGTCTGCGTTAAATTCTGTTTTCATTTTTGAAGAAATAAGGTAATAAGGTTTGATTTCAGGAGCGAAAGACTTGTTTCTAAGGTAATAAGGTAGAATTAGACCATATATAAAAATCCTTCTGCGCAAGGGGATGAATTTTTTTATAACATATTTAATTTCAATAAAAATTCTAAAGGTTTTAAAGTCACAAAAGTACAAAATAAAATATGAGCTAAAATTGTACAGAAATTGTCTGCGTTAAATTCTGTTTTCATTTTTGAAGAAATAAGGTAAGAAGGTTTGGTTTCAGAAGCGAAAGACTTGTTACTAAGGTAATAAGGTAGAAATAGACCATATATAAAAATCCTGCTGCGCAAGAGGACTGAGTTTCTTTATTGAACGTGATTAAGACCTTATTACCGTAGTAACACATATACATATTTTAGATTCCAACCTTATTACCTTATTCTTTTGAAGGTCGTCACAATAAGATCTACATGGATTGATTTTTACGCCAACATTCAAATTTTCTTGAGTTAAGTTTTAAGTCAATAAAAATTCAGCATAGTTTAGAACCCTATAGGAAGCTCATTGAATTCGCGCTAAATGGATTTTAACACGCGTTGAAATCGAATTTCATTTTTAAATAAATAAGGTAATAAGGTTGAACTTATCATTCGAAAGTTTTTTTACTAAGGTAATAAGGTGGAATCAGGCCATGTATAAAAATTCTTCTTAGCAATGGAGTTGAATTCTATTATTAAAAGTGATCAAACCTTATTACCTTAGTAACCCTTTTATTGATTTTAGATTCCAACCTTATTACCCTATTACCTTATTCGTTTGATAGTTGTTACCATTAGATTGACGTAAATTGATTTTACGCCAACATTCAAATTTTTTTAACGCTTTTTTTCTGAGGCCAAGTTTTCGTTTACAATCAGTGATATTTATGAAAGATCAAAAGCCCGGAGGGCTGAAATTATTGTAATAAATACAATTCCACAACCTCCCAAAACCCCGAAGGAGTGACACTATCACATACTTGTTTTTGAGAAACGTATCAGAGAAAACTATTTTAATTTTCAACACCCGCAACCACAATCACAATCTCGCCTTTTATTTTTTTCTCTTTGAAATGATCATGCACTTCCTGCAAAGTTCCCTGCTTATTTTCTTCAAACATTTTACTCAATTCACGGCTCACACTGCATAGACGCGCAGCACCAAAATAATTTTGCAAATCTTTCAACGTTTTCAATAACCGCATCGGGCTTTCATAAAAAACCATGGTTCTTTTTTCCAGAGATAATTCTTTAAGTAAAGTCTGCCTGCCTTTTTTCAAAGGCAAAAAACCTTCAAACACAAAACGGTTAATGGGTAATCCACTGTTGACCAGTGCAGGCACAAAAGCAGTCGGTCCGGGCAATGTTTCCACTTTGATATTTTTTTCATGGCATTCCCGCACCAATAAAAATGCGGGATCGCTGATGCCCGGTGTGCCTGCATCTGACAGCAATGCAATATTTTTTCCGGCCAGCAAATGATCAATCACTGAAGCTAAAACTTTGTGTTCATTGTGTTGATGAAAGGGGAGAAGTGGTTTGGAAATTTCGTAGTGGTGCAACAATTTCGAAGACACGCGCGTGTCTTCGCACAAGATGATGTCCGCGCTTTTCAAAAGTTCAATTGCGCGGAGTGTGATATCTTTTAAATTGCCGATGGGTGAAGGAATAATGTAGAGCATGGCATATTTTCACAACAATAATTTTCGAAAATTAATTCACCAGTTCTATTTCATAATATTCCATCACAGGGTTGGCGAGTAATTTCTTACAAGCATCATCTGCCAACGCTTTCGCGGCATCCGGTGAACTGGCTTCAATATTCAGCGTGATATGTTTACCAACACGCACTTCTTTTACGCCGTCGAGTTGCAGATTTTCCAGGCCACTCATGACTGCTTTTCCCTGCGGGTCCAGCAATTCTTTTAGAGGCATTACTTTAATTTGAACATGGTATATCATGGAGTCTTTTGTTTTTGCAGCAAAGATATAATAAGGTAAGCAACAAAGATAATTGGAACGGCCAGCCAGCCAAAAAATAGTGCGGCGGCTATACCTATGACTGCAATAATTACCAATGGTAAAACTGTTCCTTTTGATGCTTTATTTATTTTTAAAGACAACATAGGTATGGTACTCACCATGAGCAATGAAATAAAAATAATGATCGCGTACCAAAACCAATAACTCGTTAATAAACTGATCACCCAGCCGCCATTGCTATTGTACCAGAAAATAAGTGGAAAAGAAGCGATCAGTAATCCCGCAGCCGGAATGGGCAATCCCCTGAAACCCGTGTGGAATGAAGTGTCCAGGTTATACCTTGCCAGCCTGAATGCACCCGCGCAGGGTACAATAAAAGCCGGAACAAACAATAAAAAAGAGGTTGACAAACCGCCATCCTGTTGCGCGTAAGCCATCCGTAAAAATTCAAAAATAATCATGGCAGGCGCTACTCCAAAACTCACTACATCTGCGAGGGAATCCAATTGTTTTCCCATATCAGAACTCGCGTGCATGAGCCGTGCAATAAAACCATCCAGGAAATCAATCACCGCTGCGATGCCGATGAATAAAGAAGCCATGCAAATATTCTGTGGTATGCTGAGGTATTGAACGCCAGCGTCATTCGCTTCCGGTGACAAAAAATTGCCCGCGTCCTGGAAAAGCGGCACCAGTCCGGGTTGTATGGCATAGACGATGGCAATGCAACCAAAAAATAAATTCAGTAAAGTGAAAACGTTGGGGATTTGTTTCATTAAATATGCAACTAATTAAAAGAATAGTGAAGCACGCAAGTTATAATAGAACTTTGAATAAATCCTACTCGCTTTTCACTCTGCCATTTTTGGTCGCCTGATCAAAAACATCCTGATCAATTTTCACAATAATATTTCATTCCGGAAATGCTAGCCAGGAGACCAGCATTGGCGAGATTACGATTTCAATTTATAACAGAACTTTGAATAATTCCTACTCGACTTTCCAAATGCCCGGCCTCAGAAAAATAGCGTTAAGAAATTTACGGAATGAAGCGTTAAGCCGAAAACGTTGCCAGGATTTATTTTATAGTTGAAGGACAGCTTCGATTATTATTGTTATACAGCTTGGATTTAGACTTGTTTTCGGTAGCGGCATGCAGTCCCGATAAATGAAATATTATCGGGAGCTATTTTTATGGAGCCTTGATTTTTTTGTTACTTTTTGTATCAAGACAAAAAGTAAAAATGTAAATCTCTAAAAAATCTAAATCGAAAAACGTAAATTTCCTGATCAATTTTCACAATAATATTTCATTCTGGAAATGCTAGCCAGGAGACCAGCATTGGCGAGAATACGGTTTCAATTAATATTAGAACTTAGAATAATTCTTAATCGTTTTCTAAATGCCCGGCCTCAGAAAAATGGCGTTAAGAAAATTTGAGTGAATGTCGTTAAAAAATGAAATGATGTTCCGAATGCCGGGCTATGTACTTAGCTGGTAAGTCGCAAAATGATGAGAAATGTTATTCAGTTCAAGCTATTTCATTTTAGACAGTCACTCAAATTTTTACGTGTCCCGATAAATGAAAAATTATCGGGAGCTATTTTTATGAAGCCTTGATTTTTTTGTTACTTTTTGTATCAAGACAAAAAGTAAAAATGTAAATCTCTAAAAAATTAAAATCGAAAAATTAAATAATCTTCTAATCCTCAAATTTTAAAATCTTAAATCCTAAATCTTCAATCCCAAATCCTAAATATTCTTCATTAACGCTTCAATCTCCTCTACTTCCAGCGGAATCTTTTTCATTAAATCAATATTCCCTCTCTTAGTTAACCACAAATTATTTTCAATACGCACACCCATTTGTTCTTCTTCGATATAAATGCCCGGCTCCACAGTCAAGAGCATACCCGCTTTCAGCGGTTCTACTTTAGTTCCCAGGTCATGCACATCGAGACCAAGATGATGTGAAATGCCATGGTATAAATATTTGCGGTAAGCCCTGTTTTCCGGGTCTTCATTTTTCACTTGAGATTTTCTCAGCAAGCCAATTTTCAAAAATTGTTGCGTTGCTTCTTCGCCTACTTTGTCTGTATAATCCACGAGCGTGATCCCCGGTTTCAAAATACTTTTCGCATAATTATGTAAATGCAAACAAGCATTATAAACCGTTTTTTGCCTGCGGCCAAATTTTCCACTCACGGGCACGGTGCGCGTGAGGTCCGCGGCATAACCGCCATAGTTCGCGCCAAAATCCATGAGGATCAGTTCGCCCTCTTTACATTCTTCATTATTAAAAACATAGTGCAATGTACGGGCACGATCACCGCTCGCGATAATGCTGCTGTATGCTTCACCCTTTGCGCGGTTGCGCAAAAATTCATGATAAATTTCCGCTTCAATTTCATATTCCATAACGCCGGGGCGAATGAATTGTAATAAACGGCGGAATGTTTTTTCCGTAATATCAATCGCTTGTTGAACCACTTCAATTTCCAGTTTGGTTTTAATAGCGCGCAGTTCCCGCATAAGTTTCGCACTGCGTTCAAAATGGTGCAATGGATAACGCGTTTGCATTTGTTGCACATAGCGGTAATCCCTTGTTACGATTGGGTTTGCCTTCCGGTCATTTTCATTTGTGTTCAGGTAAATGGTGTTCACCTGGTGGATCCATGTTTGCAATAAAGCATCGAGACTATCCAGCCACACGACAGTTTGAATGCCCGACATTTGCCGGCCTTCCGCGGCGCGCAATCTTTTACCATCCCATTTTTCTTTTAGCTCATCCGGGCGCACGAGCACGAGCACTTCACGGTATTTTTCATCCTTGCAACCGGGATACAATACCACCATTGTATCTTCCTGTTCGATACCGCAAAGCCAGTACAGGTCGCTATTCTGGACAAATTTAAATTGCGAATCCCCATTCCCCGGCATTTCATCATTGCTGTTAAAAATAGCGATAGCATTTTTCTGCATTTCATTGATAAAGCGCTGGCGGTTTTCCGTAAACAGCGCGGGGTTGATGGGCAAATGTTTCATGATAAAAATATTTTAGGTATCCCGCAATATAAGCAAAGAATAAAAGCGGGGAGGAGATGGGGAGAGATTTAATTGTTTTTTGGCATTGGATGGTGGAAATTTGTTGAGAGACAAAACAATTTCTATGATTGAAAAAATTGAAAATAAGAAAGATTATGAAGCGGCATTGCAGCGCTCTTATGATTTGATGCAACAAAATATTCAACCTGAATCCAGTGAATCTGATGAACTTGAACACCTTTCTATTTTAGTTGAAAAGTATGAGGAAAAGCATTATCCCGTGCGGGATTTATTAAAATGAATGATACTATTTTCAGAAAAAAATATTATTCATTTTCATCAACAAGCGTTGAATAAATTTCCTGTAAACGAATGGTCAAAGGAGGCAATTCATTTTTAATTATATTCCAGACTACTTGCAAATCAGTGCCAATATAATCATGAATCAGCCTGTTGCGCATGCCTTTGATCAGTGACCAGGGAATATCATGATTATTATTTTTCACATCAACAGGTAAATTTGATACTGCTTCACCAATGATCTGAATATTATAAAGACAAGCTTCAACGATCATGAAATTTGCGGAAAATTCATCAAAGGAAAGGTCGGTTGTATAAATTCCAATGTGCTTAAGGCATTTAAGAATGTCTCCGATAAAAGCAGATGGTTTTCTCTCAGACATAAATAATATCTTTTTCTATGTAAGTCCTGTATTCAGGTTTTATAGAACGCAATGGAATGACATCTGTCTTGATTCCAAGCAGTGCTTCAATTTCATCAGCCATTGCCACGAAACTCAATCCCATAGCGCCATTTATATCTACGGCTATATCAACGTCACTTTCCTTGCCCGCTTCTCCCCGGGCATAAGAACCAAAGACACCAATCCCTGTAATTGGATATTTTTTTTCCAGTTCCGGTTTTACCTGTTTCAACTTTTCCAATATGTTTTGAAGCGTATGCATAGATGCAATATAATTTTTATTGTTGAAATAGGTATAAAGTAAATTTGCTCATGGCAGATGTTCATTCCAAAGAAATCAGAAGTTTTAATATGAGCCGTATTCGATCAAAAGATACGAAGCCGGAAATGCTCGTTCGTAAATTTTTGTTTGCACATGGTTTCCGGTATAAACTCCATGATAAAAAATTGCCCGGCAAACCCGATATTGTTTTACCAAAATATAAAACAATCATTTTTGTTCATGGCTGCTTCTGGCATGGCCATAAAAACTGTAAATATTTTGTTGTTCCCAAAACCAAAACTGACTGGTGGCTGAATAAAATAAACAGCAACATCGCCAACGATGTGAAAGCCATCAAAGCTTTGAAAAAAGATGGATGGAAAATTCTTATGATTTGGGAATGTGATCTCAAAACTGCGAAAGTTGAAAAAACTTTAAAAACACTAATTCACAAAATTTCCTGATTTTCTTTTTTAAAATCAATTTCTTGTTCAAAGGTAATTGCTTTTGAAAGCGCTTAATATTGTTTGCGTTCATCTGCTTTAAAATTTATTAACCATTTACCATTGTGTTCTAAAGCATACAGCTTTTAAAAACACATAAAAATATATTTACAAACATGGATATGAAAGTTGTCATTGGTGAAAGAATCGCCCAATTAAGAAAGGCAAAAAATTTATCTCAGCAGAAGTTTTCTTATGAAGCAGAAATCGAAAGAAGTTATCTGACGCATATAGAAAAGGGAAGAAAAAATATTTCAATTGACACCTTACTTAAAATAACTAAAGCACTTGGTATATCTCTTAAAGATTTTTTTGATTCAAAAGAATTCTCAAAACCGTGAGTAATAAATTAAATTATATTGATCTGTTTGCCGGAGCCGGCGGACTTTCCGAAGGGTTTATAAAAGCAGGTTTCAATCCCATCGCACATGTCGAAATGGATGAGGCTGCCTGTTATACTTTAAAAACAAGAACTGCTTATCACTTTTTGAAAGGCACTAAAGATTTTGAGGAATATGTAAGATACTTAAAAGGAGAAATAACCAGAACTGCCTTATATTCTTTCATACCTGAAGAACAAATCAACAGTACGCTCAATTTTGCTATAAATGATGAAAATAATAAAGAAATTTTTAAAAAGATAGATAAAATACTTGGAAATAAAAAGGTGGATATCATAATAGGCGGACCACCTTGCCAGGCATATTCATTAGTGGGAAGAGCAAGAAGTGAGGATGGAATGCAAAGTGATCCGAGAAATCATTTGTATTTACAATATGCAAAGTATTTAAAGAAGTATCAGCCAAAAATGTTTGTTTTTGAAAACGTACTTGGATTGCGATCAGCCGATGGTGGCGGCTATTTTAATAAAATGGTAAAGGCGTTTAATCAATTGGGATATGAAGTAAATGATTTTCTTTTTAATGCAAAAGATTTCGGGGTTCTTCAGAACCGTAAGAGAATAATTTTGGTTGGCCATAAAAGGGAATTAAATATTTCAATTCCTGATTTTGAAAAAAAGGATTATGAAGTTTTTCTGGTGAATTCCGTTTTGGAAGATTTGCCCAAACTCCAGGCTGGTGAAGGCCGGGATAAATTTTATAAATATGCAAAACCAACTAATGATTATTTAAAAAATTCTGGTATCAGGAACGGCATAGATGTTCTTACTCAACATATAAGCAGGCCACACACGGAACAGGATAAAGAAATTTACCGGATTGCTATAGATAAATTGAAGAATAGTGAAAGATTAAATTATACATCACTTCCTGAACGTTTAAAAACGCACAAAAACCAGCATTCTTTTTTTGACCGTTTTAAAGTAGTTGATAGTAAGTCTGAGTATGCGCAAACTATCGTAGCACATATAGCAAAAGATGGCCACTATTATATACATCCGGATATAAAGCAAAACAGATCTATCACGGTAAGAGAAGCCGCAAGGTTGCAATCTTTTCCTGACGATTTTTATTTCGAAGGCGTAAAAGAAGGATCAAACAGAACTGCTTCTTTTAAACAGATTGGAAATGCAGTTCCGCCTTTGATGGCGGCAAAAATTGCATATAAAATCAGAAAAATGTTATGATGCCATATGTAAGAGCCGAAATAGCAAAACCAAATCCTAAATCAACAATCAATTCATACAGAAGTTTTGGTTATAATCTATCAACTGCAATTGCAGATATAATTGATAATAGTATCTCTGCTAATGCTAATGAGATCCATATCGAATTTAAGTGGAAAGGCAAGGATTCCTTCATTTTAATTTTGGACAACGGAAGAGGAATGAATAAAGAGGAATTGGTACTTGCAATGACACCTGGCAGCAAAGACCCTGAAGAAGTAAGAAAGGAAAATGACTTGGGTCGTTTTGGGATGGGATTAAAAACTGCTTCATTCTCACAATGCAAAAGGCTGACATGTATTTCAAAACGAGAAAATTATTCTGTAATCAAAAGATGCTGGGATATTGATTTTATTAATGAAGTAAATGAGTGGCAATTATTAGATTATGTTTCTGACAATTCTTTTATTGATAAAATTGATAAAAACAAATCCGGCACATTAGTTTTATGGGAAAAACTTGACAGAATTGTGGGCAATTCTGAAATTGATAATTTTAGTGTGAAAAATGCTTTTTATCAGGAAATGCAGATTGTGCGACAACATTTAAGTTTAGTCTTTCACAAATTTATAGAAAGTAAAAGAGTAAAGATATTCTTTCAAAATGAAGCGGTTCAACCATTCAATCCTTTTTTACTGAATTTAAATCCAAAACCCGAAATGGGCTTGCCTGAAAAATTTGGCAATGTTGAGATCACTTACTTTATTCTGCCTCATATGTCTGAGATTGGAAAGGAGAATTATGAAAATTCCGGAGGATCACTTGGTTGGTTTCAAGAACAAGGATTTTATATTTATCGTGGCGATAGATTATTGGTGGCAGGTGACTGGCTTGGTTTAGAAAAGAAACGTGATTATTCAAAACTTGCGCGGATAGCTATCAATTTTTCAAATGAAAATGATTTTAACTGGAATCTGGATATTAAGAAATCAACAGCAATACCACCAATTGAAATCAGAAGAGAGCTTACAAGAATTGCAAAAATAGCAATTATGAAGTCTGCCAAAATATACAACTGGCGTGGACAAAAGACGTTTTCTGAAATTAATAAAATTAATCATGAGCCTTTGTGGAAAGACGAAATCACAAGGGAAGGGATTAAAAAATATAAGATTAATAGAAAACATCCGATTATCAATTCACTGCTTAAAGAACATAATAACCTAACTGCAAGAGCATTGAAATTACTGGAAGACAATGTTCCAATTGAGTTGATTCTGAGTAATCAAAACGAAGACCCTGCCTTTCACGAATTGGAAAAATATTCTGAAAATCCAAGTGATGAATTAATAGGTCTGGCTGTTGAATTATACAAAATACATATATCACAAGGAATACCAGAATCGCTGGCGAAACAACAAATAATGTGTGCTACACCTTTCAACTTATTCCCATTAATCAATGAATATCTAAAATGAATAATTTACTACAATCAGCAAGAGCCATATCACATACATTGTTAGGATTACACCAAGGAGAAATTACTGATGACGTTCTTTTAAGTATAATAGAAAAGGCCTCAGCTATCAATATAATTGAAGGAGAAATGTTTGACAAGCAAGAGTTGTTTGAGATATTGTGTGCAGATTTCAGTGTAGGGAAAGGAGAAATTACGATATTATCTGATGATGTGGAACCTTGGCTGAATGACGAAAAAGCTAACATCAACTTTGAGTTATGGAACAGATACAAATTGTATATGTCGGAAAACGACCCGTCTTTTCCTGTTAATGATTTAGATGATTTTACAAATAAAATATTAGACAAATGCGTCAATCCAAAAGATGGTAATTCTTGGGATAGACGCGGAATGGTTGTAGGACATGTACAATCAGGAAAGACTTCCAATTATGTTGGATTAATTAATAAAGCTACTGATGCAGGTTACAAGATAATAATTGTTATTGCTGGTACAATTAGTTCGTTGAGAAGACAAACACAAGAAAGGATAGATTCGGGTTATATTGGAAGAAACAGTTCTGCTTTTATCAACAACAAAGGAGAAAATAAGATTATCGGAGTTGGGAAGTATAGTGTAAATACTGATATTTATTCTTTGACATCTTCCTATTATAAAAATAATGATGAAGGAGATTTCAGTCAAGCGGTTGCTAACAGATTAAATATACCGATAGGGAAAAATCCTGTTGTATTTGTAATAAAGAAAAATAAAAGCATACTCGAAAACCTAATTGATTGGTTTTCTAAAGATGTAAATGCCAAAATTGTTGATGGCTCGCCAAAGCTTTTTGATGTTCCTGCATTAATTATTGACGATGAGGCTGATTCAGCTTCGGTAAATGCTTCTAAAAGTATTGAAGATATAAAAACTATCAACCGTTTGATAAGAACCCTGTTGAACTTATTCAATCAGAATACTTTTATTGGTTATACAGCAACACCCTATGCAAATTTATTTATTTCACAAGAACATAATGAAGAGCTAACAACCATTGTCAAAGGGAAAGGATATAAAATTGGGGAAGATTTATTCCCAAGAGATTTCATTGTTAATATAAAGGCACCAACCAATTATATTGGTGCTGCAAAAATTTTTGGTCTTGAAAATCCAAATGGAAATGAGAATGAGCCATTAGATATTTTCCGTGAGATAGATGATTTTGACCCTCCCTTTTTTAAAACCGTCAACAAATTCAACAAAGAAAATTTGCCGGAATATCTTCCACCAAGTTTGGAACGTGCCATAAAATCATTCATACTGACTTGTGCTATACGCAGATTAAGGGGTCACGAAAATAAAAATAATTCGATGCTTATTCATGTTGCATTATTGGTGAAATGGATTGACAGGGTTGCGTATCTGGTAAATGAAAAGACAAAGGAATATGCAAATGCAATCAGAAGTGAAGATGACATTATTTTAAAAGAACTGAAAGAATTGTATGTAACAGATTTCATTCCAACGACAGATAATGTTTTGGAAAATTTAGATTATAAAGACATACGAATTAAACAACAATCTTGGGAAGAAGTTAAACAGGAACTCAAAAAAGCGGTTTCAAAAATAGATGTTCGTTCTGTTCACGGGACTCATTCAACAACCAATTTGGAATACCATAACATTGAAGAAATTGATTACAACAGACACGCAAAAGGCTTGTCTGTTATCGCCGTTGGAGGGAGCAGATTGTCAAGAGGAATAACCTTGGAAGGATTATCAGTAAGTTATTATTTGCGAACCACTAAAATGTATGATTCGTTGATGCAAATGGGTCGTTGGTTTGGTTATCGACCAGGTTATGTTGATTTGTGCAGATTGTTTACAACAGATCAGATTTTTGAATGGTTCAATCATATCACAATGGCAACTGAAGAAATGCGTAATGATTTTGATGAAATGACAGCGTCACATCAACGCCCAAAAGATTTCAGACTAAAGGTTAGAAATCATCATGGCTTAATGACTATTACAAGTTTGGCTAAACTTAATTTTTCCAAAAATATTGATATATCATTTTCCGGGACAAACCCACAAACCTATCAATTGCTTAAAACAAAAAGTGCAATCCAGAATAACTTTAAAAATTTGCAATCATTATTAGAAATTGGCGACCATTCATTTGTTATAATAAAACATAAGGAAAGCGATAGCATCCCAAAATATGTTCTGATAAAAGATTTTGATAAAGAAAAAATTGCAACATTTTTAGATAACTACAGAATTGATTTGCTGAAAATTAAAAATGCAAAACTGGGAGAATATGTATTGACTCAAAGTGAAATTAAAGAATGGGCAGTAGTTATTGTTTCAAATACTGACAATGATGTTTTTATTGACTTCAAGGGTGGCTCAAAAAAAGGAGAGAGAGCTAAAAATTCAAAGTTGAAAACTTATGAAATCAAAATAGGACATCAGAATATTGAATTAGGATGCAGTGTTCGTAATCAGCAATTGAATAGAAATGGCGAATTTTATCATATCTCTAAAAATCAGATTGATACTACTGTCGACCGTCAGGTCGACCTGATGGTTTCAGACTTGAAAAAGAATGATGAGATTAAAATTCAAAGAGAAAAAGAAAAAAAAGGACTTCTTTTAATTTACGGATTAGATGAAAGAGGAACGCCCAATGTAGATAATGGTATTCCTATTATTGGTTACAGTCTTCATTTTCCTAAAATTGAAAATGAGGTAAAAACATCTTACACAACTACAATTTTTGATAATTTTAATGATGAACCCCAAGAAGATGATGATTCACCTAATGCAGAAAATGAATAGACTATGGTAAACATCAATGCAATCTGGGATACTCAGAAACCAACAGGCGATATAATCATAAAAACGAAAATTGAAGATATTCCGCATTTAAATTGTTATGCGGCTACTAATAACATTACGGGGCAACTTCTGTACATTATGTCTGTTTCAAAAAAAGTAGGAATCCCTGAACTGAAAAACTATCGTTTTAAAGGAGTTGCCATTTTTTCTTTTGAAACTGAAAACACATTTGAGCTAAATATCTATCTTTTGGATAACGATTTGAAAGATATATTTTCATTGTTCATTCAAAATATACTGGAGGATATTTTTGAAAATGTTACAGAAAATGAAGCAGTGACAACAACACTAAATGTAATATCAAAATGGAAAAAACTTTTTGATAAAATGAACTACAGCGGGTTGACAACTGAACAGCAAAAAGGATTGATCGGAGAATTATTATTTATTAATTGGTCATCAGAGAATCAAAAACCGTTTACAAGTATTTTAAACGCCTGGACTGGTCCTGATTTTGAAGATAAAGATTTCGTTTTCGGTTCAGTGGGAATTGAAATAAAATTTACTTCGTCAAAACATCCGAAAATTAAAATTACATCCGAGAGGCAATTAGATACTCAAAGTTTAAGTGAATTATTTTTGTTTTTATATACAGTTGAAGAGGTAAAGGAAAATGGGTTTTCTCTAAATTCTTTGGTTGCTCAAATGAGAGAAAGAATTTCCTTAAATTTTGACGAGCTTAAATACTTCAACGAAAGATTATTACTAATAGGATATGTTGATGAAGACAGAGAACATTATAATACAATGTATTTAGTAAAAAAGGCTTTTATTTTTACTGTTAGTTCTGATTTTCCAAAAATAATAAAGGATGATCTCCCATTAGGAGTTTACAATGCATCATATTTTATAGAACTTTCTGCTGCAGAAAAATTTATTACAGAAGAAGAGAAAATTATTCAAAAGATTTAATTAATGGAAAGAGCTTTACAAAGTTATATTGAAGAACTCAAATCAGATGTGGCTTCTTTGGTGTATTCTGATGGAGAGGGAGCAAGTTTTGAAGATAAATTTACAGAATACTGCATTGAAGTTTTTGAATCCATAGGGAAATCTGAAGGAGCAAGAGTTTTGTCTTATATTCATCCTAACAGTCAAGGGGGTATTGATTGGAAAATTAACGGCTATTGTCTTAAAGATTTGTTCAATGACGAAAACAACAAAGCATCTTTCGAAACTCTTGATTTGTTTATTACTTACTACAAAACTGATAGTTATGAATATAATATTACCAAGGATGAATATACAAAATCACTGAATCAGATTAAGCGGTTTATAAATTCAGCTTTAAAACGCCATATTGATTACATTGACAAATCACATGCAGAATTATATGAATTGATCAAGATAATTGGCAAACAGGGAAAAGAATTTGATAGAATTAATGTTTATTTTTTAATAAATGGCTTTTCGAATCACGAAAAAGAAAAAATTCTAATAAATGATATCGATGTTTTTGTCCACACCTGGGACATCTCAAGATTATTTAAAATTAATGAATCTAACAGTACACATGAGCCAATAGAAATTGATATTAAAAAATTTACTGAAAATGGAGATGGTTTACAATGTCTGAAAGTTCCTGAAATAGATGATTTATATGATTGTTATTTAGCAATTATTCCAGGCGAAGTTTTGGCAAAATTATATAAGGAATATTCCAATGAGTTGTTAGAAAGTAACGTTCGTGCTTTTTTAGGACAAGCAGGAAAATTTAATAAAGGTATAAGAGATACAATCCGAAATAAACCGCAAATGTTCTTACCATATAACAATGGAATTACAACAACGGCTGAAAGTGTAGTAACAGAGATAGTTGATAATCAATTAGTAATTTCCAGATTAAATGATTTTCAGATAGTGAATGGGGGGCAAACTACGGCATCACTTTATCACACGCAAAAAAAGTTTAAAGATGCTGATTTGAGTAAAATTTTTGTTCAGATGAAACTAACAGTTATAAAAGATAAAGAGCAGAAAATTAAAGAGGTTCCCAACATTTCACGATTTGCAAATAGTCAGAACAAAGTATCGGAACTGGATTTAACTTCTAATAATCTATATTTTATACAGATAGAAAATCTTTCTCGAAAAAAATATGTAATTAACCCCGAAAATAGGAGTCAATCACGTTTATGGTATTTTGAACGTACAAATGGACAGTATAGAGAGACGCTAAATAAACAAACACATACTCATCAAAGAGTATTTAAAGAACAAAATCCACCACAACTAAAATTTGTGAAATCTGATGTTGCTAAGTTTATCAATTTATGGGAGTTAGAACCAAATCATGTCTCACAAGGTTCTCAAAAGAATTTTATTTTTTTCATGAAAAAAATAAATGAATTAGTTAGTAAAAATAAATTACCAGGTGAAAATTTTTACCGAAAATTAATAGCTAATGCAATTATTTTTAAAATCATAGACAAATTATTTGGCAGAAAAAATGCAGATGCTATTGGAGATACAAATCTCAAATCTTTTGCTGTTGCTTATACGGTTTCTTATTTTCATTTTCTGACTAATAATCGACTTGATTTGTGGAAAATATATGCGGATCAAGAAACAGACGATAATCTGAATAATCATTTTAAACAGCTTCTGGTTTTTGTATATGAGCACTTGGTTTTATCTGCAAAAAATTCTCTGATATCCGAATATGCGAAGAGAGATTCCTCTTGGAATAATTTAAAATCGACCCGTTATTCTGAAAATTTAATAGAAATATTAAAAGAATATCTGATTTCAGAAGAAGAAAAAAAACACAGAGAAAACGAAAGGGAAGTTGATGCCAATAATTTAGAAGATACTATTTTCCAAATTAGTGAAATTCAAAAAATGGGTTTGAAATTTTGGGATGGGTTTTTAACCTACCTAGACAAAAACAGAATAGAAGGATTTGATTTTTCGTTGTCTTTTGATTTACTAAAAAAGATTAAGGAACACAAAAATCTTACACCCAGGGAAATTTCTTTTGGCAAAAAAGTTCTTAACTATATTTATGTAAACCCATCTCTAACAGATAAAATAAGATTATTATCCAATATAGATGAAAACGAAGTCGTTGAAATAAAATTTGTATACGATAAATTACTTCTTTTATCAAAGGATGAATGGAAAAGAATTATAGATTTAGCGACTCAAACTAAAGTATTTGATAATTTGGAATTAGAAAATATTAAATCAGTTTTTAATAACATAACTAAAAAGGAAAATATAAAAGAACAGGCTTCAATTAAAGCTTTTGAGTCAATCAAGAAATTAAAAAAATTTGGTATTCAAATTTAAATTCTATAATTACATTTTACCAATTCTTCACTCCGTCTCCCACACAATCCCCACCTTATTGTCAATCACATCCCATATTTTACTACCATCACCTTTAATCTTTTTTATTCACCTCACCTCAAAACTCACCGGCTGTGAAACCAGCGACAGGACTGGCCGGTTATGTTTTATGGCCGGCAACCATTTGGGCGATTCATAAAAAATTTGCAGCGCCTTTTTATCAAAATTATTATCATACGGCACACTGATATATGGTTCTATAATATTTCCATCTTCATCAATCGTGGCAGATAAAAGCATGGTAATATGATATGCAGTATTGACATCATTGGTATTGGGATCACCGATGCTATTTGCAATGAATTTTCCCCAGGCATCTAATCCCCCTGGAAACATGGCCAAGCGATCCTTGCTGGCTGTGTCTTCGAGATTGCCTTCCTTGTCATAATATTCCCTGCTCAACAATTTTCCTGTATCATAAGATTCACGTGCGGCAAGTCTTCCATAGTCATAAAAAAATTGCCAGGGGCCATTCAGTTTTCCATCTTTCAGCCTGCCTGCACCGGAAAGGTTTCCCCTGGAATCCCATTGAATTTCCAACGCAGTTCCATCCGCATTATAAACAGCAGAGTCTGCCAGATAGCCATTTTGATACCACTTTAATGCAGTGCCTGCAGGTTTTCCATCCATGTATTCTGTAGAATCTTTCATTACTCCATAGGGATAAAAATGCAGCCATAAACCTTCTTTTTTTCCATGCACATAACGGCCCATGCTTTCGGGGATTCCGCCCAAATAATAAAATTTAAAATACCCGTTTTCAATGAGACAATCCTGGTCCTCAAATAAGCCGGTCATTTGTAAAGTATTGTTGGCAAAAAAATAATCCTGCCGGTACCAGCCGCTATCTGCTTTTATAATTTTTGAATAAAAACGTGCATTCGCAACAGAACTGGGTTTCCAGTTAAGGTCGTAATACTTATTTTTTTGAGCATTCGAGTTAAAACAAATAAGTACGGTGATAATTATTAAAAGGAATTTCATTCAACAAAAATAATCAGCATGAGGTTAACATGCAAATGCAATAATTATTTTCCTCTATCAAATCACATGAAATATTACTCCCTAATTTTTCTCCCACTTCATCATCCGAAACCAGGTTAAATTTAAAAATAATATCAATGCTAATAATAGGATGAGCACGATTAATAATTGGAATACCAATGCATACCCCGGGGCAAGACTGAAAATTATAATCAACAGCATTGCAGTGATTATGATCGCACTTGTGGCGATTTTTTTAAATGGTAAAAATTTTTTTTTATATATTAATAATGGCATCATGGCACTAATGCCCAGCAGGAATATACTAATGGAATATCCGAAAGTCCGCGTGACCCATTCTGCCTGTAACCCTTGTGTGCCGGCGTTTTTAAACAAGTCGCTGAAGGATGCGCCCAGCATACCCAAACCAATAAGTGTGGGAATAAATAGTAATTCAAAAATGCTGCTGTTCAGTAAATCTCCCTTGCATCTTCTATCAGATACCACTGTAAAAAATAACCACCAAAGTGCAAACACAATGCCTGTGGAAATAATAAACATCCACCAGGTTTCAGTATTCAATTGATTCAATTCGATGACACCATTGATCACACCCAGCATTACTTCGCCAAAAACAATCGTGGTAAATAATCCCAGCCGCTCCGTCATACTGGATGAAAGTGTAAGGCTGCTGATCTTTGTTTTTTGTAAAAAATAAGAAACGAAAGGGGGTAAACAATTCAATAACAAAGTGCCATAAAATAATATACGCGCATTCGCTTCATTAACGAATAAAGTAGCGAACATACATGCAAATGAAACGAGGTATAAAATGGTATACGGTAAATTTAATTTGCGGTGATCTTTGTCATATATACCAACACTCCACCAGAGATAAGTGATATAGATTTGCATAATTAATAACACGATGGTGCTGTTGAAAGCCGCATGTGCCGGATCAATGCGTAATGTAATGATGAGTGCAGCAATGATGAGGATTTGCCAGAGCGTCATTAATTTTGTCCGCAGGCCTTCCGTGCCATGCAGGTCATAATACAGGCTGCTATTGAGCCAGCCCCAAAAAATAATTACAAAAAGATAAAAATAAACAAGCAAAGCGTCCACGCTGAAATGCAGTGCTACTTCATGTGTAATCGTAGAGATGGCAATGACATATACCAGGTCAAAAAAAAGTTCCAGCCAGGATATTTTTCTTTCCTGATCGTTCGTAGAAAATTTTTTTGGTGGCCCCCACCAGGAATGGTTTTCATTTTCTGCGGAAGATGTCATTTTACAAAAATAATCAGCGTGAAGTTAAAATGCAAATGCTATAAACTTTTTTTCGCGCTTTTGTTGGCGTCCCGCCAACAATTCTTGAATATATTTTTTCATTGCAAAAGATGTTGGCGGGACGCCACCAAAGGCAGGTAGAATTTTTAAATCAACATCAAAAATAAATACAAGAAAAATTATCAAAACAAGTGTCCATCTTTTTTTATTTTAAACATCCAGGTCCGGTAAACTGAGTTCCAAATCTGCCAGCGTTTTTTCTGTGCCGGGTTTTGTGGTAAAGAAAAATACAATCATGATGGCAACAACTAAAAGAATATAATAATTGCCTGTTAAGAAAAAGAGCACGCAACACAATATCACTACAAATTCCATCATCGCCCAACGGATTAAATTGGCTGCACGATATGCTTCCAGTTTTTGTGCAACGGGTAAATCATTTTGCTGAATGGCTGCTAATTTTTTATTGAAAAAACCATTTCCGCCCAGGCTGGCGATCGCGGTAAGTATAATTGTTGCGATCAAAATTTCCTGCGACATGCTTTCCAGTTCAAACATTTGGCTGATATTAAAATATACCAATGAAAACATCGCGAGTGATAGTAAAACCTGGCCAATCAGTAAAGCAAGATGTAATATTTTAAGCATTTTTATATAGGGAGGAGTGGGTTGCATGCGATGGTGATTTTGTTTTGATTTTGTAAATAGTATTTCAAAAATAAACAATGCGTTGATTAAAACAATTTTGATTTTTTTTATTTGAATAAATATTGAGCTGATTTGAAAATTGTTGGCGGGACGCCAACAAAAGCGCGATGCGTTGTATAAAACAATTTTGTATTTTCTAAGATGTTTTGAATAAAATTTAATTTTTATTTTTGCCTGCATGCGAATGGCGATGGTGCAGAGCTGCTGTTGGCGTCCCCGCCAACGGTTTGCATAAATAAATTTGAATTAGATTTTAAAATTGTTGGCGGGGACACCAACAAAAGCTCAATAAAAAGTTGTTGACGGGACACCAACAAAAGCTTGCAGGCCAGTGTCCAAAATTGTATTATTATTTTTTAAAAATTTTCATATACAAATTAGTATTTCTAACAGGGATAAATGAACATTATAATCTTTTATACCGCCAGATCGTTTTGCCGCCAAATGCATTATCTACGGATACAACCCATAGCCCGTTTTTATCAAATTGTACAGGGAGTGTAGATACGCGGATCGCTGAATCAATTGGATCGCCGCACTCCGAGCATGTCCAATAAACTTTGTATTGTAAAGTAATTGTTTTTGCATCTTTTTGTGCATAAATAGCATGGTGCAAATAAAGGCCTAACATATCTGAACTGAAAGCTGCTTTATTATCTTCCTTGAACTCATAATGTTCGCCAGGTGATGGATCAAATGTAAGTATTTCGCCATCGGATTTTGTGGCGATATGATTGACATTTTTCCAGTAACCAATCATATTTACAATCGTATCAGAATAAATAATACCCTTATTATTAAGCATATAATTCGTATTATTTACTGCATCCGGATTATTTGCTGGAAGTATTTCACCTGGTGGTTTTTGTAATGATTTTGAACAGCTTAAAGAAAATAACATTACAATAGTTGTAGTAATTAACAGTGCTTTTTTCATTGTAATTTTTTTTATGAGTGAGGAAGATGGAGATAAATTAATGTGCGTCTTTTTTACCCTTCATATAGTCGCTATGCCTGGCTACTTTCGCAAGTGTTCAGGCAATGTACGATTTGTTGAGTATAATGCCAATTATTTTTTGCGCTACTATTGATGTGAAACCAACAATTTTTGTATGGAAATATCAGCCGGGGATTTAAAATATTAATTTATTTAAAATTTATTTTTATTGAAACAGGTATTACCTTCAAACCCGAAAACAATATTTTTTATGAAAAAATAATTTTTCATGAAGCGTGTTTTACTTTTATTTTTCATTTCATGCAGCATGCTTTTTTTTAGTAGTTGCAAAAAAAATGATGCTACTCAGAATGAACAAACATTTCGCTCCAATGAAACAATGACCATTGATGGAATTAAAAGAAATTACCTGGTAAATCTTCCTCCGGAATATTATGACTCATCTAACTTTTCACTGGTCATAGCCTTACATGGAGGTGGCGGCAGTGGAAGCTTATTTGAAAAAATGACTGGGTTAACAGAAAAAGCAAATGCATCCGGCTTCATCGTGGTTTACCCGGATGGAACCGGTGATGTGAAAACCTGGAATGCAGGAGAATGTTGCGGTGAAGCAGTCACCAACAAAGTGGATGATGTAAAATTCATCAGTACATTGATCGATCAGTTGATTGCAACATATAAAATTAATCCTAAAAAAGTGTATGCCACAGGCCATTCAAATGGTGGCATGATGTGTTATCGTTTGGCATGCGAACTTTCTTACAAAATTGCTGCAATTGCACCGAACAGTTCAACCTTGGTCGTGTCTTCTCCCTGCAATCCTTCCAGGCCAATGCCCGTATTGCATTTTCATTCCAAACTGGATGAGCGTGTGGTTTATACAGGCGGCCATAGTAATGGTTCGAGCGGTTCTTATTATCCGCCGGTTGATTCTGTTTTAAATGTTTTTTCTTTAATTAATAATTGCAGCGATCCTTCGCGGGTAATTTTTAGCAATGATTTATATACATTTACGGAGTGGTCATCATGCACTAATAATGTAACGATACAATATTATTTAACGAACGATGGCGGACATAGCTGGCCGGGTGGTTTTCCGGAAGGGCCAAATGCGGATCCACCTTCAACAGCAATCAATGCAAATGATTTATTATGGAATTTTTTTCAACAATATCAATTGCCATGATAAGTGTTTAAAACATTGGGGGATATGCCTGCAGCAGAACGAAAAATTTATTAGCATAAAATTTATTTGTATAAAATCTTAGGCACATCGGGCCGGTAGTTTGGTAGAGATCGAATTTTGGATTTTTTTTGAGCCTTGTAAGGGCGGCAATTTATTAATATTATCATTCCGGCAATAACAAGTTTAATGATACAAATTTTTTTAGGAAAGTTTTTGGCGGGACGCCAACAAAAGCTTGCACATTTACTAAACAATAAAAATTCTTTAGCTTTGAATTCATCAAATAATCAAAACAATGAAACCCGAATATATTCAAACCCTGCATCCCGATCCGGCCAAAACAAATAAGCGCATCTTGCAAAGCAAGTATGACGTTATTCAAAAAAATATTTTAGACATTTTAAAAAATTCCACTCCTACACATACGGAGTTGATGGAAGCAATTTATGCCCGCTTAAAAGATAGTTTTGAAGGCGGCGTGCAATGGTATGGTGAAACAGTAAAGCTCGACCTGGAAGCGCGTGGTATCATTGAACGCACCGGTGAGAAGCCGGAAAAATATAGGATGAAAAAATAGTGGTTAATGGTTAATGGTTAATTGTAAATGGTTAATGGTTAATGGTAAATGGTTAATGGTTAATGGTAAATGGTAAATGGTTAATGGTTAATGGTTAATGAAAAAAAATTGGGAAAGAATCTTAAGTTGAGTAATTCATTTACATAACCCCAGTCCTGGTTTATCACTAATATACATATAACCATCTTTCAAAATAAAGCCGCCAATAACTACATCTTCTGCAAGATCAAAACTTCCATCCAGGTCAATATACTTTGTATGAGGACATGCAAATGCTGCATGCAGTGCGGCGGTGATGCTTACAATGCTTTCATCATTGCAACCCCAAAAAAGATTTATGCCCGCGGGTTTGGCAATGTTTGCAATTTCAAATGCTGAGCAGATGCCTCCGCATTTCATTAGCTTAATATTAAATATGCCGTATAATTTTTCATGCGCAAGTTTCAGCGCTGCGTCTGAGTTTTTTAAAGATTCATCCGCAGCAAGTATTGATCTTGTTGCTGCGGGTAATTGTAAAAGTTCCTGATCAATTGCAGGACGCAAAGGCTGCTCAATTAATTCTACCGGATGCTTTTTTGTAAGCTGAATAAATAATTCCAGGTCCGCAATGCTATAACCTGTATTGGCATCTACGCGAATGATAAAACGATTTGTAAATCGCTCTTGTATTTTAATAATGCGCTCTGCATCCAGTGCAGGATTCAAACCTGTTTTTACTTTTAAAATACGAAAGCCTTTTTTATAATAATCCTCCGCTTCTTCTACAGTTTCCTGTACTTCTTTTATACCGATGGTAACGGAGGTAAGCATTTTTTCATGATTCCTTCCATAAAAATCCACAACAGGTATACCCAGGAATTGTGCAAAGGCATCATGCAGCGCAATGTCAATGCAGGCTTGCGTTCCGGGCAAATTTTTAAATTGTTTTTTAGCTTCAAATATGTGGTTTAAAAAATGCCGGATATCTTTTCCAACCAGCGATGTAATAAATTCGGATTGAAGGTTTTGAAATGTTTGTGCGGGCGTTTCTCCTACAACTTCCGGCGCAGGATTTGCAGCGCCTATTCCAATAATACCGTTTTCTAATTCTACTTCAAGAAAAACATTTTCCACATCGGTTACGGTTTCACGGGCAATGGTATACGGCTTTTGTAACCGAAGGTTTTTAATGTATGTATGTACAGATTTTATTTTCATCGTGATGATTGCATTTTATTTTTTTTGAGTCAATTTTTTTATCTCAGGAACTATTTTTCTACAGCCTTCCTGCAAAGGAAGTAATATAGTAATTCCAAACTTTTTTTGATATTCTTTTTGAAATGCGAATGCTTCTTCATCACTGCAATGTTTTGTATTGATGGCAATAGCAATCACGATTGAACCCAGTTGTTTTATAAGTGCAATTTCAGATTCTAGTGAAGGTATTTCGCCCCAACTCTGTTCATACTCATAATATTTTCTTTTAGGTGAATGCACGAGTATCACTGATTTTGCATTGCCCGAAATGAGCAACTCGGAACCACATGGACCCGATGGATTACGCAAGGCAGATTGTCCTTCAATAAAAATAACATCCGGATTTTCGGCTTCAATGCAGGAAAGAATCGCATGTTCTAATTCACCGGAAACAAAATCATTCAATGTTGAATCGAAAACAAAACCATATTTCCCGCCCTGCAACCAGCCTGTTTGTCCTGTATAAATCATTTCTGTATGCAAGCCTGCTTCATTACAAGCGTTCATAACTAATCGTGCCGTAGTGCGTTTACCCAATGCACAATCTGTTCCAATTACTGCAATAATGGGCGTAGTGATTTGAAAGATTTTGCCCGTCCAAAAATGAAGATCGGGTAATTTTTTTGGCGCACGGATATCAATCAGTTCAACATCATTTTCTGTAGCTAATTTTTTTATTTCCGACTTGTTATTCAGGTGATCGTGTAAGCCATTTACAATATCGAGTTTGTATTGAATCGCCTCTTTTACTTCTTCAAGCAACGTACCGGGGAACATGCCGCCGACTGTTGCTACACCCACAATACACAAGTTTGGCTTTGCCTGCATCGCTTCGGAAACCGTTTCATAAACAGGAATATTCCGATGTTTACCATCTAATAAAAAACCTGCATCATTCCCCGCATTTTTATGATCAACAACACCGGCAATTTTATAGCGATTGCTTTCGCGTATTAAACCATGTGCCGTTTTTGCATCATCAGTTTGTAATAACCCATTGGTGAGAATGATAGCATGCTTCATAAAAAATCCTGATTATATTTGTAAATGTAGAATAATATTCTACATTTGGTTTATAATTCAGCAAAATATTCTTTCAAATCAGTATTCAATTATGCCAGATGCACTCGATAAAAAAATATTGAACTTATTGCAGCAGGACGCAATGTGCACCATTAAAGATATTGCAAAGCGATTGAAACTCACCACAACGCCCGTTCATGAAAGAATAAAAAAGCTGGAGAAAAGTGGCATCATAAAAGGTTACAGGGCAATAGTGGATAATAACAAGGTGGAGAAATCACAGGTTGTTTTATTGCAACTGCACATGGACGCTTACACACCTTCCAATATTGCCGGTTTTGAAAAACAGGTACTAAAAATGCCGCAGGTTTTGGAATGTTATCATCTTGCGGGAACTATAGATTATCAACTTAAAATAATTGTAAAAGACATTAAAGAATATGACAGTTTTTTAATGACAATGGCAAGTGTTCCAAACGTATCAGTTGTGAGCAGCAAGATCGTATTGCATACAGTAAAACAAACCACACATATTCAGTTATGAAAAAAATAATCTTATTGTTGATGTTGCTGCCATTGTTAGCCGGCGCGCAATGGAGTCAAAAAATAAAAAGTATTGACTCTGCATTAACTTATTTGTATCAGCGACAACTTTTTAA
Source organism: Chitinophagales bacterium (assembly GCA_038257845.1). Classification (GTDB taxonomy): domain Bacteria; phylum Bacteroidota; class Bacteroidia; order Chitinophagales; family Chitinophagaceae; genus JAFDXJ01. Next base: position 41,820 of record JBBSQL010000013.1, on the reverse strand, counting down.
CGGATCTGTGCTTATAGGCGATAAGGGAAAAATCATTTATGAAAAAACATTTGGTATTGCAGATACTAGCGGAAAACCTTTAACAGCATCGTCTGCATTTAATCTTGCATCCGTATCCAAACAATTTTTTGCCATGATGGCAATGATATTAAAAGAAGAAGGCAAATTAAATTATGATGATCCTGTTCAAAAATATTTACCGACATTTCCATATTCAAATATTACTGTAAGGAATTTATTGAATCACACTTCGGGTTTGCCTGAATATTTTGACCTGGCCGATCGTACGATGACACTTATTGATACACTGAACAATGATAAAGCATTGGCAATGCTTGCCGCACAAAAACCAGCTTTAATATTTCAGCCGGGCGAGAAATTTGAATACACCAATACGAATTACACAACGCTTGCATCTATCATTCAAAAAGTATCAGGTATGCGTTGTGAACAATTTTTTGATGAAAAGATCGTACAGCCGCTGGGTTTAAAAAATACATATATTTATAACATCACAATGCCTGCTTATCCTGCATCAAGAGTGTTTGGCTTTCATTATGCAAATGGCAAAACTGTTCCGGATGATTTGCAATATGTTGATGGTATAATTGGTGATGGCAATATCTACTCAACTGCAGAAGATCTCTATAAATGGGACCAGGCATTATATACAGAAAAGCTGGTGAAGAAAGAAACATTTATGGAAGCGATTACTTCGGGTAAATTAAATGATGGCACTTTAACGGGTTATGGTTTTGCCTGGTTTGTTGATAGTTCCGGAGATGCGTATCATTCCGGTGGATGGGTCGCATTCGGTACCTATATTCACAGATATATTAATAAACAACAAACACTTATTTTTTTGGAAAACTCACATGTTTATTCGGCGTGTGATATTGTAAAAAATATCATAGAAGGAAAACCATACCCGCTTCCTCAAACATCTTTAATAACAAACGTAAACCTAATTGACGGCACAGGTGCAACACCCCGAAAAGCAAGCCTGCGTATTGTTGATGACATGATCACAGATATTGGTAACCTGCAACCATTTGCCAACGAAACAGTTGTTGATGGAAATGGTTTCGTACTTGCACCCGGATTTATTGATAGCCATAGTCATCATGACGGAGACCTTGAAGATAAACCCGAAGCACTTGCTGTTATCAGCCAGGGCGTTACTACAATTGTTGTAGGACAGGATGGAAGTTCTGATTATATGGATACCATCGAAGCAAGATTAACACTGCATCCTTCAAGCATAAATATTGCTACATATACTGGCTTCGGCTCACTAAGATCTGAAGTAATGAAAAATGATCTGCGTAGAGTTGCAACCAATGCAGAACTTATGCGTATGAAAAAAATACTTGCATCAGAAATACAAAAAGGCTCCTTTGGGTTATCAACAGGTCTTGAATATGAAGACCAGTTTTATTCATCAGAAGATGAAGTGATCAGCATGGCAAAAGCTGCAGCTGCGGAGGGTGGCAGGTATATAAGCCACATGAGAAGTGAGGACATCAACATTGAGCGGGCTATTGATGAAATTATTCAAATAGGCAGGGAAGCAAATATTCCTGTGCAGATATCTCATTTTAAAATTGCGATGGTTAGTAAATGGGGAGAAAGTAATAGCCTGCTGGCAAAGCTTGAAGCCGCACGTACAGAAGGCATAAATATTACAGCAGATTGTTATCCTTATACGATGTGGTCTTCTACGCCAAGGGTGTTGTTTCCCAAAAAAGATTTTACAAATAAAGTAAGTGCAAATTATGCAGTGCATAATTTAATAGATCCGGATAAATCGATCATTACACGTTTTACACCCAACAAAAATTTTAAAGGAAAATCAATAACGGAGATTGGTAAAATGAATAATGAATCTGCGGCAGATGCATTATTATGGATTATCAGAGAAACAGATAATGACAGTAGTGATGCGAATATAATTGGTGTGTCCATGTCTGAGCCTGACATAGTTAATTTTTTGAAATGGAGTCATACGAATGTTTGTTCCGATGGCGCTGATGGCGGGCATCCGCGTGGTTATGGAGCCTTTACAAGATTTCTCGGAAGATATGTACGGGAACAAAAAATTATGCCACTTGAAACAGCCATCTATAAAATGACAGGACTAACGGCTGAGCATGTTGGCATCCAAAACAGGGGAATACTAACACCAGGAAATTTTGCTGATATGGTATTATTTGATCCGACAACAGTTATAGATAATTCAACGATTAGCAATCCCACTGCATTGTCTTCCGGTATTAAAATAGTTTGGGTAAATGGAAAAATCGTTTATCAAAATCAACAGGCAACAAAAGTTTATCCCGGGGTTTTAATTAAGCAATAAAAAGTAGAAGAAGAAAGCTGCTTTAATTGATATCATCAGTGAAATGTTCCGGAGGAACATCTTGTGGGTAATAATAATTAGGTGATTTTAATATCCGCGTTCCGGCGGAACGCTTTGTGCTAAGTTATTGGCGGGGACGCCAACAACAGCTCGAAACCGTTTATCAAAATCAACAGTCCACAAAAGTTTATTCCGGGGTTTTAATTAAGCATTAAAAGATAGAAGTAGAAAACCACTTTGATAGACTTCATCCGTGAAATGTTCCGGAGGAACTTCTTATGGGTAAAAAATTATCAAATGGTAATATGCGTTCCGGAGAAACGCTTTGTGCTAAGTGGTTGAAGTAGAAATCAACTTTGATTGACTTTATGTATGTAATGTTCCGGAGGAACATCTTGTGGGTAGTAAGAATTCTCATATGATAATATGCGTTCCGGAGGAACGCTTTGTGCTAAGTTATTGGCGCGGACGCCAACAACAGCGCTCCCGCCTTTGCTGGTCGCTGACCAGCAAAATATGTTCCAGTCGAAAAAAATTTTTCTCCTGCCATTGCTGGTCGCTGACCAGCAATATATTTTCATTTCGGAAAATTTTTTTCTAAAAACTTTTCTTCATTCTACCTTTCCTGTACCTTGCGCTTGCGAATTTCAACCCATATTTTTCTGTTTTTATGAAAAAGATTTTTCATTGTTTGTTCCTGTCAACACTGCTTTTATTATATGCCCTGCATGTGTCAGCGCAGTCAACAGATTCGGCCACGAATTGCCATGTGCGTATCAGTGTGTTAACCGTAGAACCGGGCCAGGAATTATATTCCATTTTTGGCCATAGCGCCATCCGTGTGCAGGATAGTTTGAAACATTCTGATATTGTATATGGTTGGGGCACTTTTGATTTTGATGAGCCTGATTTTTATTGGAAATTTATGAAAGGCAACCTGAATTATTTTGTGAGTGTAGATCCTTTTAATGATTTCATGCAGGAATATAAAGTAGACCAGCGCACGGTTTGGGAGCAAGTATTGATTTTAGATTGCTCTCAAAAAGATTCTATTCTCAGCGCTTTAGCAGTTAATGTGCTGCCGCAAAATCGTTTTTATCAATATGATTTTTTGAAGGATAATTGCACCACGCGAATCCGCGATATGATATATGCGCATATCCCCAATATGGAAATCACAGACTCGCTTACTTTGCCGGAAATTTCCTTTCGAGATATGATTCATGAATACCTGGATGAAGGTGCAAAGCCCTGGAGTAAACTGGGAATTGATATTTTATTGGGAAGTCCCACGGACAAAAAACCCAATAATCATTCGGCAATGTTTTTGCCGGATTATTTGATGCAGGGCCTTGATTTGACAATGGCAGATGGAACGCCAATTGCGGACAGAGAAGATATAATTTACCAGGGAAAGCCTTGTGATTGCTTAACCTGGATGTATGCGCCGTTAATGGCTACATCAGTTGTTTGCGTAATCTTATTTGTCATTTCTCTTATACCAATTAGATGGGCCATTACCATTACAAAATTTGCTGACTCCTTCTTTTTTTATATCACGGGATTGACTGGTATCCTGATTGTGTTTATGTGGTTTTTTACAGAACATTCATCCACCGCAAATAATTTCAATATTGCCTGGGCATTGCCCACAAATTTTCTGTTTGCTTTTTTCGTTTGGAGGCATCATAAATGGACCAGGCCGTATTTTCTCGTAGTTTCATTCATTTATGCAATCTTACTGGCGACCTGGTTTTTCCTTCCGCAGGATTTAAATATTGCATTAATACCAGTGGTATTATTGATGATGTTCCGGAGTTATAAACTGGGTGGAAAAAAAATTCCAAAAGAGTATAATGCAGAAACTTATTTTTAATAATAATACAGAAATATTTTACCATAAAACCGGAAATGGACTTCCTGTGATTTTGTTGCATGGCTTTGGTGAAGACAGTCGTATCTGGGATAAATGCAGGGAAGTTTTGGAGAAAAAATGTTTGCTTATATGCCCGGATCTCCCGGGCAGCGGGCATTCTGATATGTATATAAATAGTGAAGCATCCATTGAAGATTATGCGGACATTATACATGCACTTTTAGTCTTTGAAAAAATTGACAAATGCATAATGCTCGGGCATAGCATGGGTGGCTATATCACATTGGCATTTGCAAAAAAATACCCGGAAAGTTTAGTGGGTTTTGGGTTAATCAATTCCACTGCATTTGCAGATACAGAGCAGCAACAGGAGAGAAGATTAAAGAGTATTCGTATGATTGAAAGGTATGGCCCACACGAATTTTTGCGACAAATTTTGCCACCACTTTTTGCAGATGCATTCAGGCAAACAAACAGGGAACTGGTGGAAACATTCGTGGAGAATGCAAAAAGTTTTAAAAAAGAAACGCTTGTTCAGTATTATACGGCCATGATGCAAAGGCCTGATAATACGGCCGTCCTCCAAAAAAGCAGTGTACCGGTTTTATTTGTTTGTGGCACGGAAGATACCGCAGCACCTTTGGAAGATCTATTAAAACAAATGCACATGCCGGATATTTCCTATATTCACATTTTGGAAAATACAGGGCATAAAAGCATGTTCGAAGCGCCGGGAAAATTAACTAATTTTATGCTTGATTTTATTGAAAGTGTTGGAAAATAAATACTGCCAGAAAAAACTGAATGAATACATGAAAAAAATTCTGTACATCGCCACCTTTTTATTTTTTTCTATACAATCTTTTGCCACGCATATATCAGGTGGCGAATTATTTTACCAATACATTGGCCCAGGCACACAACCCAATACCAATAAATATAAAATAACCATGCGCCTTTTCCGGGAGTGTACTTCCAATGGCGCATCATTGAACGGAGAATTGGTGAATATTGGTATCTATTACAATGCCAATTCACAACTTTATACAACCGTAGTTTTAAACCAGCAATGGAGTGGCAACCCACCGGTGATTCAAAATACACAAGGCGCGATCCCTTGTCTCATCGGGAATGTAAATGTTTGCTACCAGGTAGGTACATACAGCAATTTCATTGATCTTCCCAATAACAACCCGGAAGGATTTATTTTATCCTGGGTAAGATATAGCCGCCAGGAAATGACGAATATTGATGATGATCCGGTTGGAACAAGGGCTGTTGGTGGAACTTTTATTACGAATATTCCGGGTAAGATAATGATGCCGACGGGATTTGACAATTGCCCTCAATTTGTTGTAAAAGATACGGGCATCGTATGTGCCGGTAAACATTTCGTACTGGATTTCAGTGCCAATGACGCAGATGGTGATTCACTTTCCTATTCATTTTTGCCGGCCTATGATGGCGGAAGTAATGCTGATCCAAATCCAGCGCCCACCCAATTTTTAAGTTTGATCAGGCTTCCTTATTTAGCGCCTTATTCCGGTGGATTTCCCCTTGGCGCAGATGTTTATATTGATCCTAAAACGGGAACGATCAGTGGAGATGCACCGGCGGTGCCCGGCAAATATGTAGTGAATGTAGCAGCCACTGAATGGCGGAATGGAATTGTATTAAATGTGCATCGAAAAGATTTTATACTTACCATTGGTAACTGTGATTTTGCCGCCGCGGATTTAAAACCATCTTATCTTTCCTGCGATGGCTTCACACTCACTTTCCAAAATGAATCCACTTCTTCCGGCATACATACTTACTTATGGGATTTTGGTGACCCTACTTCAACCAATAATACGTCAACGGCTCCAGTTGCCACACATACTTATACGGATACCGGCCAATACACTGTGAAATTAGTGATCAACAAAGGCGAACAATGTACAGATTCAACAATCACACTTGCATTGGTTTATCCTGGCTTTTTTCCAGACTTCAGTGCTTCTGGCAGTTGTGTGTTGAATCCTTACCAGTTTAAGGATTTAACGACTACAAAATATGGAGTAATTGATAGCTGGCGCTGGGATTTTGGGGATTTGTCCACGCTGGCGGATACATCACATTCACAAAATCCGACATACCCATATCCTAAGCCGGGAACGGTGCAGGTGCAACTTACCGTTACCAATAGTAAAGGCTGCGCAGCTACCATTATGAAAGATGTGGTCATCAATGATTTGCCATCTTTAACGGTACCATTTCATGATACATTGATCTGTGCAAAAGATTCAGTGAGACTGCAATCAAGCTCAGGCAACGTGGGCGCGACTTTTACCTGGACACCAAATTATAATATCAACAATACGAGTATTGCAAACCCAATTGTTTATCCCTTGCAAACAACAACTTATGCTTTATCTATTGATGATAAAGGTTGTAAAAATTCAGACTCGATAAAGGTGAGTGTTATTGATTTTGTATCGCTAAATGCAGGCAGTGACACCACTATTTGTTTAACGGATGGCATTCAATTAAATCCGCAAACGAATGGCTTAACGTTTAGCTGGTCGCCCGTCACAGGCCTTGATAATCCGAATATTTTAAATCCTATTGCGACACCATTGGTTAATACAAATTATACCCTCACATCCAGTGTGGGCAAGTGTTTTACTAAAGATGATATTTTCGTGCGCGTTGTTCCTTATCCCGCGGTTGATGCAGGCCTGGATACCGCTATTTGTTTTGGAAAAACCGTTGTGCTGCATGCAAATATTACGGCATCAGCATTTACCTGGACACCAACAAATACATTATTAAATTCAAATACCCTGAATCCAACTGCAGGGCCGCAAAACACCACTCAATATTTTCTTACCGTAACCGATACATTGGGTTGTCCAAAACCGGTAACAGATACGATAGTTGTTCGCGTAACGCCACCGGTATATACTTTTGCCGGTAATGATACAATGATCGTTGCAACGCAACCTTTGCAATTAAATGCAACTGCAAATGGTGCAACCAATTTTACCTGGAGCCCGGTAACCGGTTTGAGTAATCCTCAAATTCCCAATCCAATTGCAACTTTGCCATCCACCATTGATTCCATCAGGTATGTTGTTAAAGCTGAAACGCCGGAAGGTTGTGTGGGGTATGATGATATACTGGTGATCGTTTTCAAAACTATGCCGGATATATTTGTCCCAAGCGCCTTTACGCCCAATGGCGATGGCTTGAATGATAATATCAAACCGATTTTAGTAGGCATGAAAGAATTTAAATTTTTCCGCATCTTCAATCGCTACGGACAATTGATCTTTAGTACTAATGAAATTGGTAAAGGCTGGGATGGCACATTTAAAGGTGAGAAGCAGGGTAGTGGTACGTTTGTTTACCAGGCCGAAGGAGTAGATTATTTAGGAAAAACGGTAGATAAAAAAGGTACCATTGTATTGATCAGGTAAAAGTTTCATAGGAATTATTTTTGCAAAAACAGTATGGAAAAAAGAAAGATCGTTTTTATAACAGGCGCTACTTCCGGTTTTGGAAAAGCTATCGCGGAAAAATTTGCATCACAAAAAACAGATTGCATTATTACAGGCAGGCGTGCAGAAAAATTAAAAGCCCTTGCAGAAAATCTGCAATCAACTTTTGGTGTAAAAATATTGCCACTGGTTTTTGATGTGCGCAACCGGGAGGATGTTTTCAAAGCCATAAAAAATTTGCCTTCAGAATGGCAAAACATAGATGTCCTGGTAAATAATGCAGGCCTGGCACTTGGCCGTGAATCTTTTGACACAGCATCCATGGAAGATTGGGATATTATGCTGGATACAAATGTCAAAGGTTTGCTGAATGTAAGCCGCGCGGTTTTACCTTTTATGATAAAAAATAAAAAAGGGCATATCATCAATATCGGCTCTACAGCATCCAAGGAAGTTTATCCAAATGGAAATATGTACTGTGCCACAAAGCATGCAGTTGAAGCGATCAGCAAAGCACAGCGAATTGATTTATTATCGCATCATATAAAAGTGACTGCACTGCATCCCGGGGCTGCGGAAACAGAATTTTCAATCGTGCGTTTTAAAGGTGATGAAGAAAAAGCAAAGTCCATTTATGAAGGATATGAACCACTGCATCCGAATGATATCGCAGAGATTTGTTATTACTGCACTACTTTACCAGAACATGTTTGCATCAATGATTTGGTGGTCACCTGCACCGCGCAGGCAAATTCTTATTTAATAGAGAAAGTTAAAAGCTAACAGATAAAGGCAAAAATGGTTTCAATTTTTTTTCAGTGTTTTAAGAGAACTGATAAGCATGGCTATAAGTTCTTTACAGGCTGTGAGCAGGTTTTCAAATTCTTCTTTTGTACAATAACCTGTATCATACAAAAGCATCAGCCAATATTCAGTCTCATTTGCTTCTTTCAAAGAAACAGTGAGTTTGTTAATAAAATCTGCTTTGCTTGCAGCAAATTCTGATTCTTGAATGAGTGCACCAATGGCTGTGCCCGACTTTAAAATTTGCCTGCTTAATACAAATTCCTTTTGTTTTGAAATAAGTCCCTGGCTAAATTGTATAATTTTTATTGCAAAATGATAACTTTTATTTCTCAATGGTCTTTCAGAGTTTTGCACTTTTACTTTTTAGTAGAAAAGTAAGATACAAAAAATTTATCCATTTTTCATTGAATATTTTTGCTTCCGGTTTTCATCTTTTACCTGTTATCTTTTAGTTGTTAGCTTAATATTCTCTTCCCACCAAAAACTCCGCGAGGCTTTTAAGATTTTTTTTTCGGGAAGATATCACGGCTGTTTCTTCGAGGTGAAAGAGCGCCGTATCCATATATTTTTGTTTTAATTTTTTTGCCCATTCATCTACACCACATTCCCGGAAGAATTGCAATACTTTGGAAACTTTATCTGCTGATTCGCTGCGAAGTATTTGTTGTAATTCTTTTTTACTTTGTTCATTCGCATTTTCCAATGCATACACGAGCAGGGCAGTTTTTTTATTTTGTTTAATATCTCCACCGGGTTCTTTGCCAAATTTTTCCGGGTTGCCAAAAGCATCCAGGTAATCATCCTGTATTTGAAATGCAATGCCGAGGTTTCGGCCAAATTCATATAAGTGATTACAGTTTCCTTCACTCGCACCACCGAGCACCGCGCCAATTTTTATACTGGCGGCAAGCAGGACAGACGTTTTTAATGTGATCATATTGATATAATCATTTAAAGAAACTGCTTCCTTTTTTTCAAAATCAATATCCAGTTGCTGGCCTTCACAAACTTCTATAGCAGTTTTATTAAATATCTGTAAAATGGGTTTTAAACGGGATGCATTTATTTTAGCTAAATATCTGTAAGCAGCCACCATCATTACATCACCGGCGAGTAAAGCAGTTTCCTGGCTGTATTTATTGTGTACAGTTTGTTTACCGCGGCGCAATGCAGCAGCATCCATAATATCATCATGTATCAATGTGAAATTGTGAAAGAGTTCAATAGCAGTCGCCGCATTCCAGGCATCATTGCCAATGGGTTCAAATAATTCATTTCCCATGAGGCAGATCACGGGACGCACACGCTTTCCGCCCAGCGAAAGGAAATAATCGCAGGGTTCATACAATGTTTCAGGACTTTGATTAAAATGTGTTGTAGAAAAACGTTCATTAAAAATTCCGGAGAGCGCTTCGAATGTTTGCATGTAAGAAATTTAGCTGATGCTGTAAAAATAAAACAGAAGATTGAAATGGAAAGAAGAATCAGCAGAAAATAAATGAAAGAAAAAGTGTGATTGAATTCAGAAACAATATTCAGTGAAAACTAAGCTTCCAATTTATTGGGAATTTCGAGTAAAAATTTTGTACCCTGTCCCAATTCAGATTGCACTGAAATTTTACCATGCAATTTTGAAACAGCTTCCTGCACGATGAATAAGCCAATGCCCAGGCCGGTAGCATTGCTGGTACTCCGGAAAAACATGGTGAAAATATTGGTTAGGTCTTTTTCGGAAATACCGATGCCATTATCCTCAATAATGATATTTGCTTTTTCTTTGGTTACCCGAACGTCAATACTGATCTTTTGATTCTTTTCTTCCGGCTTCTGGTATTTCAGTGCATTGGAAATAAGGTTGTCAAAAATAACTGTCATACGAAATGCATCATTTACAAATTCAATATCCTGAGTCACTGATATATTAAATTGCAATGAAGGATTTTGCATTTTATGTAATTGTATATTTTCCTGTATGATCTTTTTAAAATCAATTTGATCATTGGCTTCTTCTACGCGCACACTTTTATAATATTCAATGATCTTTTTAATGTAATCATCCATTTTCACTGCGCAAATTCCAATCATTTCCAAATACCCATTGGGATCCTTCACGGAGTTTTCCATTTTGGCTAAATTCAATACGCCCATTATTGATGCCAGCGGGGAACGTAAGTCATGTGAAGTGCTGTAAACAAGCCGGTTCAGTTCATCATTTGTTTTTTCAAGTTCAGATATTTTTATTCTCAATTGTTCCCGCGTAAAATAAATTTCATACGCATTGTGAATGGCCAGCTCCACTTCCTTATCATCCCATGGTTTTTTGATATAGCGGTAAATTTCACCTTTATTCACAGCATCTTCAAGTGCCTCAATATCTGTGTAGCCAGTGAGTAAAATGCGCATGGGATACGGATGCGAACGGCGCACTTTCTGAAAAAATTGTACGCCGGTAAATTGGGGCATGCGCTGGTCTGCAATGATTACATGTATCTTTTCTTTTTCCAAAACTTCCAGGCCTTCAGCGGCTGAAGAAGCTGTATAAACCTTAAAACGCCTTCGAAAACCTGCATAAAACGCATTTTGATTATTCAATTCGTCGTCAATGAATAAGATGTGAATTTGTTTTTCTTTAGCCAGCATAAAAATTGTTTGTTGGTTAAGTTAGCGGTTGTATATGCGGCAAAGTAATGATAAAATCGGCTCCTTTATTCAATCCTTCAGATTCTATTTCTATTTTTCCTTTATGCATTTCTATTATCTTAAATACGATAGATAAGCCCAAACCGTTTCCTGAACCAACATCTTTTGTTGTAAAAAACGGGTCAAAAATTTTACTGCGCACTTCCGGAGTTATGCCCAGGCCGGTATCTTTGATTGATATCCGGATAGAACCATCAACGTCCTTTGTGCTGATGGTAATATATTCATGCTTGTTTTTTTCCTCTTTAAAAATGATTGCCTGCACGGCATTATTCAATAAATTCATGAATACCTGGTTTAATTTTCCGGGGTAACATTCTACATCGCCGGTTGCCTGGTAATCTTTTGCAATATGGATATAACCTGGAATGCTGCTGCTCAATAAAAGCAGGGTAGAGGCAATCCCTTCATAGATATTTACACTTTTCAATTCACTTTCATCCAGCCTGCTGAAGGTGCGCAGGCTGCGTACAATTTCAGCCGTTCTTTCTGCACCATCTTCAATACCACTGATGAGCTGACTGATCTCATTTTTCAAAAATTCCAGGTCCATGTTCAGGCTTTCTTCCTGGATAACTTCCAGTGATTCCCGGATATTTTCCATACCCTGTTCATGCAGTGCTTCATATTTTTTTATAATACTGAAAATATCATCCAAATCCATTTTCAGTGGTTTAATATTCGCTTTTACAAAGTTGATAGGATTATTTATTTCGTGTGCCACGCCAGCCGTTAACTGCCCCAGGGAGGCCATCTTGGCCGATTCCACCAATTGCGATTGAGTACTTTTCAGGTCAAGTATGGCTTCTCCTAATTGCAGGTTTGATCTTTCCAGTTCGCCGGTGCGTTCATGCACTTTTTGTTCCAGTAAAATATTTTGTTCTTTGATCAGCATTTCTTTTTCGAGCGAGACCTGCAGCACATAATTTTGTGATAATTCCTTTTCCTTTTGCATTGTATTGATCCGGTCTGCCAGCGCTACGGACAATAAAATCGTTTCGATAGCAGATCCGAGGTATAATACATAGGTGGTGAAATCATTGCTGGGAATGAGGCCTAAATTGCGCAAACTAAATATCACGAGACCGATGCAAAATGAGATCCAGGATATGAAAAAGAAAAATGCCGGCCTGTAGCCTTTTCGGGCAATATAGATAGAAGCAAAAATGGATGTGGCACCGGCAAAAAGACTATTTATATTGATGATGAAATAGCTCAATTTATTCATATCCGCCAAAGAAAAAATGATCGCAATTGAATATAAGAGGATAAACCCGAGGTAAACTTTATGCGTAATGGGCGTGAATTCACGTGTACGCATCAGGTGCATGGCAAAAATGATCCCAAATATAGCCGCTAGTGAAGTGGTTACAGGCACTGCGTATAAATTAAGATTCGGGCTATGGCTCCAAAGATATTTATAGGCAAACCCGGCCAGGGTATATTGCGCGAGGCCCAATAAAAAAATGTACAAAATATATAAGAAATAGTTGCGGTCTTTGATAGAAATAAAAAGGAATAAATTGTAGAAGATCACCGACAGCAATATACCGAGGTATGCACCCAAAATAAATGAAAGCCTGTTGATGGCTGTATTGATGGCAATATTGGAACCAATAAATAGAGCCAGTACCACAGGGTGTTTCGCGGCGATTTGAACGTAATAGGTTTTTGTTTCACCCGGCCTTAGTAAAAGATTAAATTTAATGGGTGCAGTAATATTTTCATTCTTTGGAAAAACGGACCTTTCAGAATCTGAGAGCAATTGTAATGACCCATTTACAAGAGTGTATACATGAATATTCGTGATATTCGTGTATTGCATCCAGGCAGTTAGTGAGGGCTCTCCAGTATTATTTTCAAGGGTAAAACGAGCCCAAATAATACTATCCGAAACCCCAAAAAAAGGAATGGCTGCATTGCTTTCATGAAATAAAGTACTGGTTACTAATAAATGATCGTTTGAAAATTTTCCGGAAGACATAGCATATTGCATATCCTCCCCTACCAGCATTGCATTTTTCGCATCTGTATAATGCACTACCGGCTGCGCAAATACATGCGCCCGCAAACAGAAAATCGTAAAAATAAATGCTGTGCGTAGTTTTGATTTCATCAGTATTTTACCTGCAATTAATAAATAAATTTACCAAATTAAAGGGAATAACCTATTGGTTTTTTTTGAAAATTGCAGGTAATCATTTCCAAAATATTGGATTAGTGCTTTTTCTTCTGCACGGATGCGTATGATGTAACTGAAACACATTAAGATTGCCGCGATAATTATACTCAAATATGCATTTAAAAAAACAGCACATCCTACAATGGATAAAAATGCACCGAGATAACTCGGATGCCGTACGATCCTGTATGGACCGGAAGTGATGAGTGTTTGTTTTTGCTGTAATACTACAGTAGCAGTGAAATATTTTCCCAGTGTGCGGATAGCCCATACGCGTAAAAAAATTCCCAGTACGATCATACATATACCAACAATTGTAACAGTTGTATTGCCTTCATTAGCCGGGTAATTTTTTGCCCATTCCAGGTTTGCACTCCCAATACTTACAGATGCAGCTACGAGAATAAATAAGATAGAAAATTTATCTTCCTCCCTGTTTTCCTTTGTTTCCTTTATACTGAATGGAGGTTGGGTGAGCCATATACAAAATGCTGCAAAGACCAGGGTGATCGTTTTAAAATGCAGTAATAAGTCGGGATAAAAAAGAAAGGGAAGAATATTTAAAATAAAAACTGCAATGAGTGAAAAAACAATTTTCTTCATCCCTGGATGATTTTAAAGGTGTCATTTTTGCCCAACACAAATTCATCCATTTGTGCATTGGGAAGCAGCAAATCATTTTGTACGACCATATCTAAATTCTTGAATGGTGATTTTTCATGTGTGGTCATCGTCAAATTCTCCCGCATTGAAAACACTTTTGCTTTTTCACGTGGATGGCATAATGGAATATTTACTGCATCTTCCAATACCACGGCAGTGGCGAGCAGGTCAAACTTGGGGTAATAAAAAGTGCCATCTTTCCCTACTTCCATTAATACCCGGCTACCGAGCCATTTATGAAAACGCAGGGTGAAGGGAGAACAGAGAAAAAATAATGATTGTAAACCGATTTGCTCCAGCAAAACAATTGCTGCTCGAGTAGGAAATAAACTTCCTATACCAAAGCCGGCCACCTCAATAGAATTCCATAGCCCGCATAATTCTGCAGTCCCAAATTGGGCATATTTTTTTACCACATCACAGATCTTCGGATCCATGTCTTCTGTGGCAATTTCAATAGGCAATTTTGATTTTCCATCCACGCAATGAATACGAACACCGCCGAATAATTTTTCACGATTTAGTGATTCCACAACAACTACAAATACGGATGTATCGTACATCCAGGCATCTGTGGAAGAAGAAACTTTTTCAATGCCATGATTTTCCAATACTTTGCGATGGCCAAAAATAAATTTTTGACATGATTCCGGGTCATCGGTTGCACGAAATGCACGTATGCGAATCTCAGATATCATAGGAGTGATTGGGATGGGGTATTATAATAAAGGTATTAACTTTATAAGCAAATATAACAAAATGTTGTTTTTCCTGAAAAATGTTTATTTTCAATTCTTAAACACCTGCTAAGTCTATGATTACTGTACTTTATATAGATGATGAGGCACATAACCTGGTTGGTTTCAGAGCCTCTTTTCGCCGGGATTTTCGCATTTTTACCGCGGAATCCGCGGATGAAGGCAGAAAGATTTTGGAAAATGAAGATATCAATGTAATCCTTAGTGACCAACGAATGCCGAAAGTGACAGGTATCGAATTTTTTGAGTCTATTATTCATGATTTTCCCGACCCGATCCGTATTTTAATTACGGGTTATACGGACATCAACGCGGTGATTGATGCCATCAACCGTGGGCAGGTTTATAAATACCTTACCAAACCCTGGTATGAAAATGAAGTGAAAAATTTTATTGAAAAGGCGCACGAGGTTTTCAGCCTGCGCAGGGAAAATATCATTCTTTCCAATAAATTGATGGATGTCAATAAAAAATTGGAATTCCTCGCACGGCAAAGCCTTTTGTCATAGTAAATGCCGCACTGTCAGCCTTTTTTCATCGAATATTTATTGAAACAATGTGTGTAAGTCAATTTGCACTTTTTATTTATTTGGATTTAAATTTGCACGTAGTAGAGAAAATATTAAACATTAAATCTAAAAATCATGGCATTAGAATTTACAGACTCAAATTTCCAGGCAGATGTGCTTGACAGTGATAAATTAACTGTAGTAGACTTTTGGGCAGAATGGTGCGGTCCCTGCCGTGCAATCGGCCCGGTAATTGAAGAATTGGCAAAGGAATATGAAGGAAAAATAAAAGTGGGAAAAGTAAACGTAGATCAGAACCCCAATACAAGCGTGCAATTTGGCATTACTTCTATACCAGCCATTTTATTTATTAAAGATGGCAAAGTAGTGGATAAGCAAATTGGTGCTGTCCCAAAAGCAATGCTTGATAAAAAGATTAAATCGCATTTATAAGTCATTGAATTTACTCCCACCTTTTGTTGATCTGATGGGAATGAAAAAAGCAAGCTGCAAAAGGCTTGCTTTTTTTAACTATAGCACCACTAAAAACAAAAAAACTAAAAACTTAAACTGCCTTGGTAAAAATCTAAAATTTTGGTGCGCAGTTCATAATCATATTTTGCACTAATTCCATTTTGCTGAGATTGGAATAAATTATTTTTTGCAATTAAATAATCAATAGAAGTGATCACGCCTTCTGTAAATTTTGTTTCGGCAATCCGGAATGATTCAGAAAAATCCATTTGCTGCTCATTTAATTTCTGTAATTTTTTATAAGCAGATTCCATATTTATATAGGCCTGTTCTATTTCCCTGTGCAATTGTGCCTGCACCGATTTCTCTTCAAAACTTGTTTTATCAAATTCTATTTTGGCCTGTTGCAAACGGTTTTTAGATTGCAAACCATTTAATATCGGTATGCGTAAACCAATACTTACAGAAGAATTTAAATTATTTTTCCATTGACTTCCGTAGGAAATTTTTTGACTGCTAAAATCGCTTTGTGGTGTAAAGACCCAAACTTTTACATTATCAATAGTTACATATTGATCGGTCTGCACATCAGAAGTTCCAGTCAATAATGAGCGCGTGGCTATGCTGGAATAATTCGTCCCCAAACCACCATTTATATATAAAGATGGCAGCATCGCGCCTTTGGCGCTTTTGACTTGCAAGTCTGCTGCAGATTTTTTTAAGGTAGCTGATTTTATTACTGCAAGTTGCTGTAATGCTTGCTGGAAAACCGTTTCAGCACTTGCCCCATAAACCTGCGGCAAGTTTGTCGCGGCTATTTTTTCAAATTGTGTGTTGTCTGAATATGGCATATTCATTAATTGCATCAAAGCTAATTTTGCATTTGCCAAATTATTTTCCATGTTTACCACATTCAATTCATCCGTTGCACGCTGCCCTTTTAAATTATAAAAATCTGCCGGTGCAATCGCTCCCTGGTCATTGAGAATATGTAAACGGTCTTCTTGTTTTTTTGAAACTGTTACCTGTTCCCTCGATGCAGCCAATTGCTCTTCTGTGCTTTGTTCCTGCAGGTAAGCGAGGATCACGGCTATGGTGATATTATCCTTTTGTTGCTGCCAATCCATTTTACTGGCTTCAAAGCTCAGTTCATATTGTTTCGCATTGTTCCTGGCGCTGTTCCCATTCCATAAAAGCAGGCTTGCATTTAATCCATAATTTGCATAGCCCACATTTTGATCAACATATCCATTGCTGAATGGATCAATGCTGCGGCCTTCGCTGATACCATGATTGATATCCGCATTGATGAAAGGCAACAAATTTCCTTTCGCCTGGCTCCAGTATGTTTTAGCATAATCAGATTGATACTGCGATTCTTTTACCTGCTGATTATTTTTCACTGCGAGGTCAATGCATTGTTGCAGGTTGAGTGAGCCGGCTGAAGTATCCTGGCAAAAAGCATACAGGCCACTTAAAATGCCAACGATGCAAAAAAATATTTTCTTATTCATATCCTTATTTCCTTTTTATTTTTTATAAATCAAATTCTATTTGTCAATTCTTCCATCGAGTAAATGAATAATGCGTGAACCATATTCCGCATTTTTTTCTGAATGGGTTACCTGGATAATGGTCACGCCTTCCTCGTTTAATTCTTTAAAAAGATCCATGATTTCTGCACCTTGTTTTGAATTTAAATTCCCCGTTGGCTCATCCGCGAGAATCAATTTTGGATGAACGATCAACGCACGTGCAATGCCCACCAGTTGCTGCTGTCCGCCGGACAACTGGCTGGGGAAAAGATCTTTTTTTCCCACGATCTGGAATCGGTCCAATATATCAGCCACCATGGATTTTCTTTCTGCTGTTTTTATATTTTGATAAATTAATGGTGTTTCAATATTTTCATACACGGTCAGTTCATCAATCAGGTGATAGGCCTGGAAGACGAAGCCAATATGCGTTTTAAAAATCTCCGAACGTTTTTTTTCTTTTAAGGCAAGCACATTTTCACCCATAAAAAAATATTCCCCTTCATTGGGTTCATCCAGTAATCCGATTACATTGAGCAAGGTTGATTTTCCAGAACCCGAAGGCCCCATGATGGAAATAAATTCACCTGCTGCAATATCAAGACTAATATCTTTTAAAATAAAAGTGCGGTTGATGCCGGTGTTATACCATTTGAAAATATTTTTTAAGGATACCATAAAGGATTTGATTATTTTTTAAAATTGTTTAAATTGAATTCCAGGTTATATTGATATTAATTAAATTTTTTTAAAATTTGAAATGTATATAAATTTAAAGTTATGGAACGAATTGTTATAGAAGTTGATGATGCGACTGCAAAAAAATGGCAAACTGCTTCCTCTAAATTCAAAAAAGTAATTTCTAAGAAGTTTGCAGCCGATATTGATTTTATCACTCAAAAATATAATGATAAAAATTTTTCTGATGTGCTGGATGAAGTTGGAAAACTCCTGGAAAAGCGTGGACTCACAGAAGAAATAGTTAATGAAATCTTGAATACGAATGCATAGCATCTTTGTTTTTTTTATCACAGGCGATAAAGACCTGCTGATATTAAATCCTTTTCGCGGCGTACCTATTTTAAATACGCTTGATTTTTTAAATAATTTTTGATACATCATTCAAATATTTTATCAATAATGGATTCCATTTTCGTTTTGTTTGTATATATGTTAAGACACAATATATTGTGTCTCTACTCTGACCGCAATGATTTCACGGGATTTGCTAAAGCTGCTTTTACAGATTTATAACCAACCGCAAGCCACGCAATCACAATGGAAATAACAATTGCCAGCACGAAAATCCAGGGTGAAAAATTTGTCCGGTAAACAAAATTATCCAACCAGCGATTCATCATAAACCAGGAAACCGGCACTGCAATTAAGAATCCAATGATCACGAGTAAAGTAAATTCTTTTGAGAAAAGATAAATAATATTTTGTACGGATGCGCCCAATACTTTTCGCACGCCAATTTCCTTGGTACGCTGTACGGCCATAAAAGTTACGAGTCCATATAAACCCAGGCAGGAAATTAAAATAGCGATGAAAGCAAATATTTTATATAACAATGCAAGCTGGTTATCCTGCCTGTAAAAGTCATTGATGCTGTCTTCAAAATAATTGCTGGTAAAAGCATATTCGGGGAAAACCTCGTTCCAGGCGCTTTCTACGGCTGCCCGGGTTTTAGAAATATTTGTTGAATTTAATTTAACTGCCGTTACAAAATACTGGTTTTTGCGTTCTGCAATGGCCAATGGTTTAATAGCTTCTTTTAAAGAATTTGTTTTAAAATCTTTTACAACACCAACAATGGTTTTCCATTCTCCTCTTCCACCATAGCGCATTTCTTTCCCAACAATATCTTCTGATTTTTTTACATTTAATTTCCTTGCAAAAGTTTCATTCACCACCACTTCATTTACTGTGTCCGACTTGCTGAAAGGCCTGCCGGCAATCATTTGCAGCCCGAATGTTTTGAAATAATCTTCATCTGCGAATTTTACATCCAATGGAAAATCAGGATTTGGCTGATGATCAAATCCAAAATTTGTTTGCCAGTTATTTTGTGAAGAAGGTACATCACTACTATAACTTACATCTTTCACACCTGTCATTTGCAATAACTTTTGTTTAAATGCCGGCTGCCTCGCCTGCATAGCGCTGTCTGCATTGGCATTGATCACCAGCACCGCTTCTTTATTAAAACCAAGATCCGCGTTTTTTACAAAACTCATTTGCGTGATAGCCACGATCGTACCGATAATTAATATTTGTGAAATAGCAAATTGTAATACAACTAATCCTCTTCTTAAAGAAATACCTCCAATTGTTGCAGAAGTAATTTTATTTTTCAATGCAAGTGCCGGCGTGAAACCTGATAAAATAAATGCCGGGTAAATGCCCGCTAATAAAGTGATCAGCACTATTAACGCAATGATTAAGAAAAAGATTTGACCACTTAAAAATGAAATGCTTCCTTCAATGCTGGCGATATTTTTAATAGAAGGAAAGCAGAGCGCAGCAATGCCAATTGCTATAATTACGGAGATACATACAATTAAAAATGTTTCACCGATTACCTGCCTGAATAATTGCCCGCGGTTGCTGCCCAACACTTTCCGAATACCCATTTCCTTGCTACGATTAACGGCCTGCGCCGTGGATAAATTAATAAAATTTATGCAGGCCATTAAGAGAATAAATAATGCGATCAATGATAATGTCCATAAAGATGATCTGTCCGTAACATGATCTCCAAAATTTTCAAAACGGTTATCAAAATGCACATCACTCAAGGGTTCCAGGATATTCAACTTTTGTTCTTTATGATCATTTTCATAATGTTTATTGCTGAATGTGACTAAGCCTTTATTCACCTGGCTTTCACTTACGTTTTTCGGAAGCAGCATAAACACCTGGAAATTACTGGTTGTACTGTGCCAGGTGCTGTCATAAAAATATTTACCATTACTGGCTTTTGCTGTTGCCATAGAATTGACAACAGACAATGGAAAATCGGTATTTCCCGGCGGGTCTTTAATGATGCCGATAACTTTTACCAGCACCGCATTATCCAATAATAAAGTTTGCCCGATCGCATTTTGCCAATTCCCATGCGCAGCATCCCGCGGAAAATATTTTGCTGCAGTAGTTTCTGTAAGCGCTGTTACATTCGGATTCTTCAATTCTTCGGGTGAACCTGCAAGCCAGTCGTAATGAAATACCTGGAAAAATTCCGGGTCGCAAAAGAAGAAACCTTTGTCTTCAATAAATTTTTTATCCGTTCCATTTTTTGATGGAACTGTTACCTGACTGCCATAATTAGCAAGCATAGCACCTGTTTTTGCCTGCGGAAAATCGAGGCGCAATGCATCCAGCGCGGGGAATGGAATGCCGGAAGTATATGCAAGTCCATCGGGCGATTTGGTTTGTGAAACTACATGATAAATTTGTTGATAGTTGGGTTGAAAACTATCATAACTCAATTCATATTTCACCACGGTGAATAATAAAATGCAGGAAGCAACACCTACGGCGAGGCCGGCAATATTTAAAAATGAAAATGCTTTATGCCGGCTGATATTTCGCCACGCTGTTTTGAAATAATTTTTTATCATATCAATTTTTTTATAACAATCATTCCGAACGCAATGATTTTACGGGGTTTGAAAATGCCGCTTTTATTGCCTGGAAACCTACGGTGATCAACGCGATCGCTAATGCCGCAAGTCCCGCAAATAAAAATGTAAGCCAATTTATTTCTATCCTGTAAGTATAATCCTGCAACCAATTTTTTCCCGCGAACCAGGCAAGCGGCACAGCAATAATAATAGCAATGGCAACAAGCTGTAAAAAGTTTTTTGAAATTAATAAAACAATACTTCCCGCCGTCGCGCCCAATACACGACGTACGCCAATTTCTTTGGTACGTTGTAAAGTGGTGAACGCTGCCAGCCCAAATAAACCAAGACAAGCAAGTATAATTGCCAGTAATGCGGCGATGGAAAATAGAGTAGCGGAGCGGTCTTCAGTGATATATAATTTATCGTATGCGTCATCCAAAAAATGATAATTGAATGGCCTGTCGGGAACGCGTTGTTTCCATACATTTTCTAAGCGGCCCAAAGTGCCTTTCATATCATTTCCATTTATTCGTACAATAAAATTGCGCGAATAATCACGGCCAAGAAATAAAAGCATCGGCCCGATCGGATCATGCAGGCTACTGAAATTAAAATCTTTTACAACACCAACTACTTCACCGGTTACGCCTTTTTCAATTGTTCTGCCAATAGCTTCCTGCGGTGTCCAGCCTAATTTTTTTGCAAGTGTTTCATTGATGATATATGTATCATGATAATTTGCCGCATTATTTGATGTATCCTGTTTTGTAAAATCCGATTGCTGAAAGTCACGCCCTGCAAGCATTTGCATGCCCAGTGTTTTTGTAAAATCCAAATCAACCGGCATGGCATTTAGAGAAATTTCATGCTTCCCTTTTTCATCCGTGGCTGTTATGCCATCGCCCCACGCTACAAATTCCGGTGTGTCATACGAGGCTGTTATACTTTGTACACCGGGCGTTTCGCGGAAAGCAGTTTCCAGGTTGGTGAAATTGTTCAACATTTTTCCGCCAATTGGTAACACAACTACATGCGATTTGTCATAGCCTAAATTTTTAGACTTCATGAAATTCATTTGCTGCAAAATGATCACCGTATAAATGATTAGAAAAACGGAAATGCCAAATTGAATAACGATTAATGATTTGCGCAGCCAGTTTTTTCCACCGGTAAAAGTGAAACCTTTTTTTAAAATTCCCATTACTTGTGTGCCCGCAAGTATTAGCGCAGGATACAAGCCCGCAAGAATGCTGATAATAATAGTAATGCCAAGAAGCGACAATAAAGGAACGGGTTGTAAAACCACATCTCTGGGAAATTCAATTCCGGTCACCTGGTCAAATAATGGAATTAAAATAATGCTTAAAATCAAAGCTAGTATCGCAGCTATAAATCCCATTAAAAATGATTCGGCCATGAACTGTGTGAACACTTGTTTTTTGGATGCGCCCAAAACTTTACGCATGCCAATTTCTGCACTTCTGCCGGATGATTGCGCGGTGGAAAGATTGGTATAATTCGCACTTGCTATGAGTAAAATAAGCAATGCAATAATGGCAAATAAATAAACAAACTTTATACTTCCATTCGGCTCAAAACCAGGCAGGCTGGAATACAAATGCACTTTTTTTAATGGCTCCAAATGAAAGGTCAGGTAATCATTTCCCTCCGCGCCCACGTCTACTTTTACTTCCGGGGAATTCATATAGGCCGCAATCTTTAGTTGCAGTTGCGGAATATCTTTTTCATTATGCAGGAGTAAATAAGTTACCCAGTTTGCTGTCCACCAGGTTTCACCTTTTACATTATTTCCGAGGTTATAAAAAGATGTTGCAAAATCAAATTTAAGCTGTGAATTTTGTGGCGCGTTTTCACACACTCCGGAAACTTTTAAATCTTTTCCGCCACTCGTTAAAGTTTTATCCAAAGCCGCGGCATAGCCCTGCGTTTTTACTTCCGGAAAATATTTCTCCGCGGTTGTTTTTGTAATAACAATTTTATCAGGTGCATCCAAAGCAGTCGTTGCATCACCAGCTAAAAAAGGGAAAGTGAAGATTTTAAAAAATGCGCTATCGGCATATAAAATGCGCGGCTCATCAAACATTTGATTACCGCTTTGCACCACATTACTCCTTATAAAAGTGCGTACATAATTTTCAATGGAAGGAAAAGTTCGGGTAAACTGCGGGCCAACTTTTGTGCCTGTAGTTGCCGTGGTATTTACTGTGCCACCATTACTATATTCCATCGTTACACGTACGATCCTGTCCGCATTTTTATTGAATGAATCATAACTCAGTTCATGCATTATATAAATGCCGATGAGGAGGCAGGCAGTCAATCCAATGGCCAGTCCAAAAATATTGATGCCCGTATATAATTTATTTTTCCGCAGGTTTCTGAAAGCTGTTTTAAAATAATTTTTCCACATAATCCTTTGTTTTTTTCTACGTGACGATATGTAAAGACACAAGATGTTGGGTCTCAACATAAAATTTGTTGGGTCTCAACGTTAAACATTTTGAGTCTCTGCAATATATCGGCTGCCAACACAATGCCGTAAACGTAGGCTTTGGTTTTGAATAAGTTATAAAACTTCATTCGTGTTTTGTGTACGGTTTTGATACAACTTGTGTGCGGTTTTGAACGGGAAAACTTATTTTATAACGATGCAATGAATTTTCTTTTAAAAAATGAATGATTTAAGTTTGCAAAATCAAAAAAAAACCATTGCGTACACACACGAAAGAAACACAGGAAGAACTGACGCCTTCACTGGCTTTGCAAATATTGAAAGAAGGGAATGCCCGTTTTGTCAGTAATATTAAAGCCAACCGCGATTTATTAGAACAGGCGAACGTCACTTCTGCAGGACAGTTTCCATTTGCGGCTATACTCAGTTGCATTGATTCGCGCACTTCAGCGGAACTCATTTTTGACCAGGGGCTTGGCGATATTTTCAGCATACGCATTGCGGGAAATATTTTGAACGATGATATTTTGGGCAGTATGGAATATTCCTGTAAACTCAGTGGTTCAAAACTGATCGTGGTATTGGGTCATACAAAATGCGGAGCGATCAGCGGTGCCTGTGATCATGTAGAGTTGGGCCATGTCACCGGTTTACTCGATAAAATAAAACCGGCTATAGAAATGGAAAAAGCAACCACAGAAGTAAGGAACAGCACCAATAAAAGTTTCGTCCGAAATGTAACGACAAATAATATTCATATAGTCGTAGAAAAAATCAGGCAGCAAAGCCCGATTCTTGTAGAAATGGAAAATGCCGGGCAAATAAAAATCATTGGCGCATTATATGATTTGGATAATGGACAGGTAACTTTTTTTGAATAGGAAAGTTATTTCATAACTTTTTTGAATCTTTTGTTACCAGCTTTTGTTTTTCATAGGATCACCTGTTGCGTCGCACTCTTGTACGCCTGTACATTGGGCAGCATGAAGTATTGGACTGCCATTTTTATTTGTTGAAAACAATGAATAAAAACGGATTATTTTTTTTGAATCACTCCGCTATTTTTGGTCGCCTGACCAAAAATTTCCTAAATGATTTTTCATATATTTTCAACACCTGTAAAACTGTTAAGCGACAATCATTGCCGTAGAGAACTGATTTTTTTTAATAGGAGTTCATCTGCGAAAATCTGCGCCATCTGCGGGATATATTAACTAGCTGATGACGCAAAAAAAAAGATATTGTCACAAAACATGATGACTAAAATGAAATAAAAAATCAACAACAAGAAAGTAAAGTCGCAAGATCCGGGGGCTCAAACCCGAAACCCCAAACAACAAACATCCCTATTTTTCATTCCTGAAAACAATATTCCCATCAAACACATCTACCAGCATCGGGAAATTCCTGTTGACATCGCCGGCAAGAATTTTTTTGCTCAATTGATTCACGATCCCTTTTTGTATTAATCTTTTTAATGGCCTTGCGCCAAACTGCGGATCATAGCCGTTTTCTACGAGGTAATCAACGAGGTAATCGGTAAATTCAAGATCAATATTATTTTCCTTTAAAAGATCATGCAATTGTTTCAACTGAATTTTTATGATACCACGAATTTCTTTTTTCATTAATGGATGAAACATGATGATCTCATCAACCCGGTTTAAAAATTCCGGACGGATTGTTTGCCTCAATAAGTTCATCACTTCAACTTTTGTTTTTTCTTCTACTTCTTCAATATTTTTTTCATCTACATTTTCAAATGCATCCTGAATAATATGACTGCCGAGATTGCTCGTCATTATGATGATGGTATTTTTAAAATTTACAATGCGCCCTTTATTATCTGTGAGCCGGCCATCATCCAATACCTGTAACAATACATTGAAAACATCGGGATGCGCTTTTTCAATTTCATCCAGCAACACCACGCTGTATGGCTTACGACGAACAGCTTCTGTAAGTTGTCCACCTTCATCATAACCTACATAACCTGGAGGTGCGCCAATGAGCCGGGAAACAGAATGTTTTTCCTGGTATTCACTCATATCAATACGCGTCATCATACTTTCATCATCGAATAAATATTCTGCCAGCGCTTTAGCCAATTCCGTTTTACCCACACCCGTTGTTCCGAGAAAAATAAATGAACCTATGGGTTTTCGCGGATCGCTCAAACCCGCTCTGCTCCTGCGTATCGCGTCAGCCACTGCTGTGATTGCTTCTTCCTGGCCGATCACGCGTTCATGCAATTTTTCTTCGAGTTGCAATAATTTTTCTTTCTCCGATTGCAGCATTCTGCTAACAGGAATTCCGGTGGCTTTGGCCACATTTTCTGCAATATCTTCCGCATCTACTTCCTCTTTCATCAGGCGGGAATTTTCACTGATCTTTCCTAATTCTGTAGTGAGTTCATCAATATTTTTTTCCTGCTCCTGGATCTTTCCATAACGGATCTCCGCCACTTTTCCATAATCGCCATCGCGCTCTGCTTTATCGGCCTGCATTTTTAATTGCTCGATAGAAGCTTTTGCATTCTGAATTTTATCCACCAATTCCTTTTCTTCTCTCCACTTAGCTTTATAAGTATCGCGTTCAACCATCAGGTTGCTGATGGTGGTATTCAGTTCTTTTAATTTTTGTGTATCATTTTCTCTTTTTATCGCTTCTCTTTCTATTTCTAATTGACGAATCTGGCGTTCTAATGTATCCAATTCTTCTGGCATGGAATTCATTTCCAGCCGGAGTTTCGCGGCGCTTTCATCAATTAAATCAATGGCTTTATCCGGTAAAAAGCGATCAGTAATATAGCGGTTGGATAATTCAACGGCAGCAATAATTGCTTCATCTTTTATACGCACATGATGATGTGTTTCATAGCGGTCTTTCAATCCGCGCAAAATAGAAATGGCTTCTTCCACGCTGGGCTCACCAATCATTACTTTCTGAAAACGTCTTTCTAGTGCTTTGTCTTTTTCAAAAAACTTTTGATATTCATTTAATGTTGTTGCACCTATCGCACGCAGTTCACCGCGTGCCAGTGCAGGTTTCAAAATATTGGCTGCGTCCATCGCGCCTTCGCCGCCGCCGGCACCAACAAGCGTATGAATTTCATCAATGAATAAAATAATTTCTCCATCACTTTCTGTGACTTCTTTAATGACTGCTTTTAAACGCTCTTCAAATTCACCTTTATATTTTGCACCGGCAATTAATAAGCCCATGTCCAATGCAAAAATAATTTTTGATTTCAAGTTTTCAGGCACATCGCCATTTACAATACGATGCGCCAAACCTTCTGCTATCGCGGTTTTACCTACACCAGGTTCACCCACAAGCAGCGGATTATTTTTGGAACGGCGGGATAAAATATGCAAGGTGCGGCGTATTTCTTCATCGCGCCCGATCACGGGATCGAGTTTATTTGCGCTTGCTAATTCATTTAAATTTTTCGCGTATTTCTGTAACGCATTATATTGTTGTGATTGTGTTTGAGAATTGACGGTAGAACCTTTTCTCAATTCTTTGGTGGCTGCAACCAAACCTTTTTCTGTGAGGCCGGCGTCTTTTAAAATCTTGGATGTTTCATCATTCGTTTGCAATAAGCCGATAAGTAAATGTTCCGGGTTAATAAATTCATCGCCAAAAGTTTTTAAGGATGCATTTGCACGAAGCAACACATTATTCATATCGCGGCTCATCACTTGTGCGGGATCACCGCCACTTGTTTTTGGTAAACGTGCAATCGCTTCCGATACTTTATTTTCAACATGCGCGATGTTGACATTATTTTTTTTCAGTAAAAATTGTACAGGACTATCATTATCATCAAGGATTGCCTTGAGTAAATGTAATGATTCAATATTTGGATTTTGATCGTTGAATGCTTCCTGTTGTGCGGCCTGAATCAATTCCTGGGCCTTCACGGTATAATTATTCATTGCCATAATATCTTGTGTATTTATTTTAAATTTTGTATGACCATTCCCTGCAAAATTACATCCAGTTTTTATTCAGGAAATTATGTCGTATAAAAACGTGTAAAACTGCCGCAAAGACAGTGTCGTATTGATTTTCATGTAATAGTTGCAGAGAAATATATGTATTTATTAGAGCATTTATAAAATCATAAAAAGATAAATTTATGGAATCTGATTTTAAACAAAATCTTCCACTGCACGGTACGTATCTTTACAAATAATTTCCTGTTAATAATTCATGATCCCTTTTTCTGCATATACATCTTTTGCAAAATCAACTGCTTTGAATTGTGGTTTTGAATTTTGCGGTATTGCTAAAGCAGTACCAATGGATGATGATGCACGGCGGCTTGAGGCCTGGTTGCACAAAGGCTATCATGGAAAAATGGCGTATATGGAAAATCATTTTGACCTGCGGACAAATCCATCTTTACTCGTACCCGGCGCAAAATCTGTGATCACTTTATTGAAAAATTATTATCCCGCGGAGATGCAAAAAACGGGTACTCCGAAAATTTCAAAGTACGCTTATGGACCCGATTATCATTTTATAATCAAAGAAAAGTTGAATGAATTTCTTCATTTGTTGCGAACCGACATAGGAGAAATTAATGGCCGTGGTTTCGTGGATTCAGCACCGGTATTGGAGCGAAGCTGGGCACAGCGAAGTGGCCTGGGATGGATTGGTAAAAATGGAAATTTGATCAACAAAAATGAAGGTTCCTTTTTTTTCATTGCCACTCTGATCACGGATCTTGCGTTAGAATATGATGATCCATTATTCAAAGATTATTGCGGAAGTTGCAGGCGTTGTATTGATGCATGCCCTACCGAAGCGATTTTAGAAAATAAAGTTATAGATGGAAGCAAGTGTATCAGCTATTTTACCATTGAATTAAAAGACATGCTGATACCAACTGAAATGAAAAATAAATTTGATGGCTGGATGTTTGGATGTGATACCTGCCAGGATGTTTGCCCCTGGAATAGATTCAGTAAACCCACGCGGGATGAAGCTTTGCGGCCTATCCCGGAAATTCTCAATCTCAGAAATGATGAATGGATGGAAATGAGTGAAGAAAATTTCAAAACAATTTTTAAAAGATCGCCATTGAAGCGCAGTAAATATGAAGGCATCAGAAGGAATTTGAAATTTATTTCGAAGGAATAAAAATTCTTATAGCAAAATCAAAGGCGGGTTGGGGAGTACAAAAGATTTGTTAATTAGATTTAAAAATGCCGCTCCTACAGGGCTCCAGAAAAAGGAAGCAAGAATTTATACTACCAAAATGTCGGCCCTCTGGGCTTTTAAAAATTCTGTGAATTTTATTTTTCAGTTTTCAAAAATTAGCGCATTCGAAACATTTTTGAAATTGTTTTAATGCTTGTTAAGATTGATGGATAGAATTAACCCTGCGGTGTTTAAGGTTTAAAATTCATTTTTGATTTTTCACAAATCTTCATTTTCAGAATAATTATAGCCCCATCGGGGCACTACTTTGGTAGAATAAAACATTTCGGGAATAAATCAGAGCCCTGTAGGGGCGGCATTATTTTTTTGGTAAATTTTGAATTGGAAAATTATTAAGAATTGAAAAATTCAAATTGATTTGATTTAATTACTTGAAAAAGCAAAATCAAATTTGTATATTTATTTGAAAAAAATACTTGTTTTATGGCAAATACTTACACACAAATTACAATACACGCTGTGTTTGCTGTTAAGTACCGCGAAAACTTTATTTTGGATAATTGGCGTGATAACCTGCATAAATATATTGAAGGTATCATAAATGCAAAAGGGGGGAAGTCTTTGGCTGTTGGCGGATGGAAAGACCATGTACATGCATTATTTGGTATGCCACTTATAACTCCTATTGCAGATTTTATTGGAACAATGAAATCAAATAGTAGCAGGTGGATAAATGAACAGCATTTTATAAAAAAAAATTTGAATGGCAAAATGGATATAGCGCATTTTCGTATTCAAAAAGTCAACGAGATGTTTTGATTAAATATATAATGAACCAGGAAAAGCATCATAAAGTAATTACATTTAAAGAGGAATATTTAAAGTTGTTAAATGAATTTGGGATTGAATATGATGATAAATATTTGTATGAATTTTTTGATTGAATTTGAAATGCACGCTTTCACATTTGAATCATTAGAATTAAAAATATTTAGCAAAATGCCGCCCCTACAGGGCTCCATAAAAAGAAAGCAATAATTTATGCTACCAAAGTACCGACCCTCTGGGCCTTTGAAAAAAAAATTGTGATGACTTTTATTTTTAATACATTTTTCAGTTTTCTCAAATTCAAATTTTCAGAATAATTATAGCCCCATCGGGGCGATACTTTGGTAGAAATGATAAATTGGGGAATAACCAGAGCCCTGTAAGGGCGGCATTATAAAATATAAATACACAATATTAATTGCATTTTAATTACATGAAACTTGAATTTAAAATTCAACATTTCTTTCTTTTAAATTTGCGTACCTGCTCATTACATTTATTCATCCAATAATTTCTTAAAAAAATATCCTATTCTTCATTCCCTTCTGTAGAATCTTTATACGGTACCTTTCGCTTTTTTTCTTTGGGTTCCAGTATAATATTTTTGTCTTTCGGAAAATCAAATGAATAGGTAATGCTCACGCCCTGCCGCGTGGTGCGGCCAATATTTCCACTGGAAACATCGAGACTACTTTTATTGAAAACTATGGCACGCAATTTCCTGTCGCGCGACAAAATTATTTGTACAGAAATATCCGGCAACCACTGAAAATTCCCCTGCTGAATTGTGGAACTGCTGATATTAAAATCAAGGCCCGTTCCAAATGTGACGATCACTTTTCCATTCAATAAACTCTGATTCACTTTCAGATTAACCTGTTGCCTGTCCAGCCTGCTATTCGAAGCAGCGCCGCCAATCAAATCCGCACTGCTATAAGTAGATGTACTCACATCAAACTGCAAACTTTTATCGCCCGTGAGTTTGGCAAGTAAATTGGAAACAATTTTATTCACTTCATTACTTACTTTTTGCGAAATGGTATTGATACCAGTAGAGCGAGCCAGGTTGCCGCCACCGCCGATTTCACCATACGGTGCGAATGTGCCAAACACGATCAGCCAGGTGACTTGCTTGAGCATTTCATTATCATCCTGCTGCACTTTATTTAAAAATAAGCGCAGGTTATTATCATTGTTGATCGGGCTTCCCTGTGGAAAATCAAAACGGAAATTAATATCCGGTTTTGTTAGCAGGCCGCGTAATTCAGCGATCACATATACCTCTCCACGATAACCTTGTACTGTTCCGCCAAGGTTGAGTCCGGAATTATTTAATAAAGTACCGAGACTAACATTTTTTGCCGTGTATTGCGCATCTACGTGCAGGTCTGCTTTGAAAGGATCACCATTCCATTCAATATAATTATTAGCTCCTTCCACAAAATCAAATGGCCTTCTCACCAATGATTGAAAATTGAAATTATACCTCCCCTTTTCAATATTATATCTCCCGTTCATCGTCATGTTTCCCACGGCGGGAACTTTTATTTTTAACCGCCCATTGCCTGTTGCTTCTATAACATCACCTGCAAGCGGATCCAGGATCACATCTATCTGTGCTTTGTTGTTGGCTGTGAGATCCAGGTCCACTGTGAGTTTCGAATCAGATGCAAAAACAGGCGCAGTTATTTTTTCGCCATATTGTTTGAATACAATAAAATCTGCATCAGTACTTTCTTTATCATTGGAAGTAGGAATATAAATATGTGTTGTATCATTTACTTCACCCGTGATGGACATACGCATATCTTCCTGCGGGCCTTTGATACTCATCGTAGCTTTACCGATGGCCTTACCATAAAATTGCTGGTTGTCTTTCACTTTCGTATCCAGCAATAATAATTTATCCGTGGACATATCAAAATCGTAGCGCATATTTTTAAATCCAGTCTCATATAAAATACCTTTGATCTTCGCGAAATTATTGTACCTGTCTCTAATTGTAAGGTCACCAAAATCAATTGAATGCTCATTGAAATGGATGATCGCGGAATCAACATTGTACCTCACTTTTGTATAATTTACTGTCAATGCTGCGTCCGTCAACGTAGCGTCACCAGTGATTATTGGCGAATTTGGCGAACCCTGCATCACCAGGTTGCCGGTAGCATAACCATCGAGGTCAGAAAAAATGGTACTGAGAAAACGGTTGAGAAAACTGATACGTGTATGATTTAATTTCATCGTCGTATATAAAGGTTTATGCAAACTGTCTTTCAGGTTATAATATCCATCTGCATTAATACCAAATTGTTCATTATCCGAACGCACCGTCCATTCAATTTTTCCAGTTGCATTCGTATATTTTGATTGCACTACTACATGGCCTACAGAATCATCATCCAGCCTGAATTGCGTGGCATCTATTTCTGCGGCGGCATTGAATTTTCCATAAAAATCACGCAGGAAAATGTTGCCGTTTGCAATGCCTTCGAGTGTCGGGCTTTTTATAAACAAGGAAGTGAAATCACCAATATTTACATCTTTTAATTTTACCACAAGGTTATTACCAGCAGTACTATCCTGGTTTTCACTTTCAATAGAAATTTCCTGGAAGCCCTGTTTGAATTTTACATTATTAGCAACAGCACTGTTTTTCCGGATTACAAGTTCACCCTCTTTTTCAAGATCCCATTTTTTAGAATTTAAGACAAATGAAGACGGCCTGAATTTGATGCGAACACCATCATCGAGATTATAAATATCGGCGTTCAAATCCGCGGCATTCAGCTTTTCACTGGCACTTGTTTCGAGGTGTAAAACAGAATGATTGTTTGAAGAAATTATGGTAAATTTTGAACTGGGAAAAAATAAACTATCACCAACATAGAATCTGTCGATGTCGCCCTTAATATGCAAGGTGTCGAATGCGCCGGAACCCTGTATATATGCATCTTTCAGCTTATACTTACTGTATTGCACATGGGGAAAATTAGCCGTAAAATAGAAGCCGGAATCTTTACTGGATGTATTCACAGAACCGGTAATTGATACATTGTCCATGCCGGATAATTGCGGATTAATCAGGTGCGCATATTTGTCAAAATTATAGGTATGAACAATCACTGAAAAGTCCTGGTTTTGCGGAGCTACTTTTGGTTTATTGATCAGTGCGGGATAATAGGTATTTAAAAATGACTGGAAACTATTTGGCAGATCCAGGATGGAAAATTTTCCTTTCACCGTAGCATCAAACTGGTTACTGATAATGCTTAGAATTTTTTCATGGCTGCTATCATAATAAGCTGAAATACTGAGCGAGTCAAAGTCGAGTTGTGTGCTGTCACTTAATAAAACAGCGTTTAAAATTTTTGCAGTTCCTAAAAAATCATCAATATTATGGCCTGTAAAATTCAGGTCAAATAAACCGGTTAACTGAAAATCTTTATTGGTTAAATTTAATTTTTTAAAATTGGCCACACCCAAATCGCCCAGTACATTGAAACTCGGTGCTTCGCCGGAAAGATCAATTTCTATATTACTGGTAAAATTAAAATTCGGATCATTGGCTAAAAATTCGCCACTAAATTTTTGTTTTTGTAATGTGCCATTGATGCGCAGGTTTTGATAGGTATAACCATTGAATTGCAAACTTGCAAAAACTCCATTCAATGTAGTTTTTATTTTATTCAAAGTGAAACTTGTGCCATCCACTTTTCCCTCAAAACTGATGAGCCCCAATGAATCTGAATTTATAAAACGGCCAACGTTGAATTGTTTTGTCTGAATAGTTCCGGAATAAACTGGTTCTCCATTTTTTGGAAAACCAAGTTTGAGGTTTGTATAAAAAGCGCCCAGGGCTGTACTGAAATTTCCATTAATTGCAAAATCATGTATTGTACCCGCATAATTTCCCTGGAAGCGTACATTTCCTAAAGATTCAAAATCCGGGTTTTTAAATTGTGTGAGGCCATTATATAAAAATGAAATGCCCCGGATGTTTGTTTGAACTACGGCATTTTTCAACTGGATATTTGTGCGGTCAATATCCGGGAGCCCTTTCATAGTAAGGTTTCCGCTGGCATAGGTATTTTGATCCGTTCGTGCAAAAAAATCACCGATCTGGAAATCACTGATGGTGCCACGAAATTTTCCACTCAGTGAAATATCTTTTTTCCAATCATTTAATGCAGGTGCAAAATAGGTAATATCATTACTGCTGACCATGGCGTTTTTAAAATTGGCAGTAATAGAAATTTTATTGATGAAGTCCGCCATGTCCGCATTAAAATGTTTGTAACGCATGGCATAATAATCACCGATGCTTGAGTTACCGGCACGCAGGTCCATCTCGCTGAATTCCAGAATCTGCGGATTTATCTTCACATTTGCTTTCAATCTTTTCAATTCAAAACCACTGCGTTCTTTCGCATTGAGATTTACTTTGGCAAGTATGGTATCATTTTCCAAAACAAATTTTTCAATGGTTCCATTCAATGATGATGCCTGGATATTTGTGCCATCAAATTTTCCTTTTTCCGACTTCGCCCCACGTTTTAAATTTCCAAAATAACCATTTGTAATTTTTATTGAATTAATTTTTGCCGTGATGCCACTGGGGTTAAGCCGTGAAATGCTATCAACCTCAAACACTTTGGCAGAAAGACTATCCGGGCGAAGTCCATCAAAGTTTTCTAAAATAAAATTGGGTTTATCAAGTTCCAGTGTATGTATCAGGAAGATATTTTTTGAAAGGTCAATTTTATCTGCATCCAATAAAAGGCTTCCAACTTTCGCACTCATTTTCTGCCCTACCCATTCATCATCTTTGACATATAATACATTTTTCAAGTCCAGTTTTTTAAAATTCAAACTGATGCCAGTAGTATCTTTTTTCGTAGTGGAAGTTTTGGAAAAATAATCTATAAGGAATTGAAAATTCCATACAGAATCTTTTCGGTTTTGGAAGATTACAGCATCTTCCAGGCCGATATATTTCAACTCAATTTGCTTTTTAAAAATAAACCAATCTGTCACACGAAGTTTCAATGCGCCCGCATAAAGAATCGTATCATTTCCCCGGTCTCTGATTAAAAACCCGGTCAGGTCCACTTTATCCAGCAATGAAAAACTGATCTTATCAAGATGCACTTCTGTTTTTAATTCTTTGGATAAATAGGTGGTGGCTTTGCCCGCCAGGAAATTTTGCACGGGACTTGTTTGAATAAGCAAGTACACAAGGAAAATGAGTCCCAGTAAAACTAAAATAATACGAAGAAATATTTTTAAGGCCTTTTTTAAGATTTGCATTGGCTGTGAAACAATAAAGATAAAACCAAAAGCCTAAAATATTGTGTAAAGTGTAAAAGATATGGTTACAAAATTTCGGGACTGACATTTTTTAAAAGGCTTTTCCATGGGTTTTGCGTATAAAATATTTTATAAAAGGAGGAAATGGTTTGAGGATTGTTATGATAAAATTCGAAAGAAAGCGATTCCCAAAAAAAGTTTGTAACCTCCTGCCGGTTTTTAAACGGTTTGAAAATGCTTGCTGCCACAGGGTTTGATAACTTTCTTCCATTTGCATACGACTTATTTTTTGCTCCAGGAAATCCCGGGATAAAGTTGCGGCAATTTTGGCACTATGTAAAGCCATACTCATACCATTTCCACATAAAGGAGTTATCATACCGGCCGCGTCACCGGTTAATAAAACATGGTTTTCCACCTGGGTTTTTTCGTCAAAACTTATTTGGGAAATGACAACAGGCTTTTTATTTTCAAATAGACAGTTTTCAAAAATTTCTTTTAAATGGGGGTTCTTGCACAAAATATTCTTTTCCATAAGCTGTATATCTCCTTTCCACTTTTTTAAATTTTCAGCAGTCGTCATATAACAGAGATTGTGCAGGTCATCTTCAATCTTCGACAAACCACAATAACCATTTTCGAAATTGTGTAAGGCAATTGTATCGTTGGGAAAATTTGTTTTGATATGGTATTTAATACCCACATAATTATTATTTTTATTTTTAGCCGCAAAACTGAAAGGCCTTTTCCATTGAATATCAATATTACTTTTTTTGCCAAAAGCGCCGATAGCAATTGTTGATTGAATTGTTTCGCGATTTGTTTTTATAGTAAAGAATTCATCCCGGAAAATAATGTCCTGCACCTTTATCTGTTCTTGTACAATAACGCCTGCATCAACTGCCTTTTGCATTAATAAAAAATCCAGGCGAAACCTGCTAATACCGATACCTCCGGGATTGAGATCATGCTTTAGTATTTTCCCATTGGGCGCACTTACTATTAAATGATTGATTTTTGGAAGGTGTAAAATATCGGGGTCAATACCTAAAGTTTTTAAAAATTCAAGTGATTCCAAACTAATGTATTCTCCACAAACTTTATGAAAAGGATATTTTTCTTTTTCAAATAAAATAACAGAAAAACCTGCGCGTGCGAGCAGGATAGAAAACGATAAACCCGCCAGGCCGCCACCAATAACGGCTGCATCATATTGGGAATCATTACTCATTTGCTGATATTATTTTTTACAGGTTACTAACCAGCGAAACGCCCATTTCCATTGAATTGTAAAGGAATTTATTCCTGCTTTTGAAAAAAAATCTTTCCATTCCTGCCTTGTAAAACTGCGGGCCACTGAAAGACAAGCATCATTTTTTACCAGGTATGATTTACTGAAAGCATGGGTGATCCATTTAATGAGGTAATAAGCAATTTTATTCCTTTGTA
Organism: Chitinophagales bacterium; assembly: GCA_038257845.1. Classification (GTDB taxonomy): domain Bacteria; phylum Bacteroidota; class Bacteroidia; order Chitinophagales; family Chitinophagaceae; genus JAFDXJ01. The sequence continues at coordinate 5,614 of JBBSQL010000013.1, read as the reverse complement.
AATCATTTATAAAAAAACCGGCGATACTGTTTGAATGCATCCAGCGAAGCATATAAACTAACTGTTCATCCGTAAAATGATGACAAAATAAAGCGTTGAAAATGATTGTGGGTTTTATTTCAAAATTTACTTTTGCATAATCCGAGCAAATCCATTCGCAGGGGATTTGCGGGTATTTATTCCGTGCATATTCAATACACGAACTATTCAAATCTACGCCGATAAAATTGGCGTCAATATGATTTTTTTTGCAATAATTGTAGATCGCATATAGGTTGTCTCCACCGCCACAACCTATCTCGCAGATCGTCATTTTATTCCCGGGAATTACTAACCGGGAAATGCCTTTTATCGTGATAGAATGCCCGCCCAGCATGGTATTGACAACATTGAGTTCCTCTAAAGTTTGCGCCATATCAGCAAATGGAATGTTGTCCCCATCCATTAATTCTTTTTGATAACTTCTTTTTTTCAAATCAATCATGCAGATAAAATAAATGTTTCCATTGTAAGGCCGGGACCAAATGCAGCGCCAAAGATATTTTCCTTTTTAGTATGAATGATTTCGTTCATGATATTTTGCAAAACAAACAAGATAGTGGGTGATGACATATTCCCATAATTTTTTAAAACATCATAACTCTCCTGCAAATCTTTTTTTTCCAGGTGCAGGCTTTGCTGCACTGCTTCAAGTATTTTTCTTCCGCCGGGATGAATGCACCAACGGGCAATTTTATCTTTATCCATTTTTGCTTCAAGCAAAGCAGAATGCAATAATGCCTCAAAATTATTTTTAATTAATTGAGGTACATAACTGCTCAACGTCATCAGGAAACCTTTGGAGGAAATTGTCCAGGCCATATCATTTTTTCCGGGGTGTGCAACACTCGAATAAAAATGATCTATAGATAATCCTTCTTGTGCATCATCGCCGGAAACCATTGCTGCTGCTGCTCCATCTGCGAATAGCATACTGCTGGTCAAATTTTCCAAAGTATTTTCTTTTTGAAAATGTAGTGTACAAAGTTCTATACAAACAATCATTACCCTGGCACTTTTATCTGCTTTACAAAATGCATCCGCAATCTTCAATGCATGAATGGCTGCATAACATCCCATGAAATTGATGGAAGTGCGAAATGTTGAGGCAGGCAAATTTAATAATTGCATTAATTCAATATCAAGTCCCGGTGCACTCATGCCAGTACAACTCACCGTGATCAAATGTGTGATCTTTTTTTCTTTGGTTTTCTGCAGGCAATTATGAATTGCTGCTAACGCAAGCGGGGCAGCTTTTTCATTATACCAATCCATTCTTTTTTCAAGATTTGGGAATGGCTCCATGCCTGGAGTGGCCGGATAAAATTCCCATGCATTTTTTTCGCAGCTATAATCGGGTACGGCTGAATATCGTGTGTCAATACCTCCCTGGTGATAGAGGAATTTTAATTTGCGTTTTTCTACATCATTTAATTTATATGCGTCTTTCATAAAGCCAAGAATTTTATCCTGGCTGTGTTTATAAGCCGGTAAGGCTGTACCGATAGAAATAATTTTACTCAATATGATTCCAGGTTAAAAGTATGATGAATGCAATGTTTGTACAAATGGATGCGATCCAGTTCATACGCATCGTGTTTTTGAAATTAGCGGCCTGATTATTTTTCCTAACCATCAAAAACCACTTCATGAAATAAACGATAACAGGAATAAAAAAGATGCTGACTACGAAAAACTTTACCAATTCATTATTTAGCACAAATAATTGTGCCATGCAAATAAATGCAGCAATATAAATGATGATACAAAAAATAAATGTGCCTGTATAACCAAGTTTGTAACTTATTGTTTGAACGCCATCATCCAAATCCTGCCTGTGCTGGTAAATTTGTGTTAAGGGATAAAAACCGCCAATGAGGAAGGCGCTCACCATTAAACCGAGATATGGGAATGGCTGTGTGGAAGAATTGCTACAACCATAATATACAAGGGCAAATGTAAATGCGCCCTGGAAAAAAATTACGGTGAGATACCCGATGATTGGAAATTTTTTTAAACGAATCCCACGATAACTGTATGCCTTAGATGCGCCGATATAAAACAATAATGAAAAAGCAAATAGCGGGCTGATAAATAATCCCAGGATGATCGCAAATGCATCCATAAAAATGGTGATATAAAAAAGTTCCCGTGATGGGAGCGGGGGTTTTTCCAGTCCGCCGATAGGTCCTGTATCACGATCCATGTAACTGTTGTAACCATTACTGGCAGGGTATATCAGCAAATGCAAAATTATAAAAATGAAAATAGATTTGGTTACATTTATTTCACTAACCTGTGATAAAGCAAAAAAATAAAGGGGCGAAAGAAATATTGAAAATGGTATGCGTAAGAGCCGTATATTATTTCGGGATAGCATGACTGCTTTTTAATAATTCCCAAGCTAAGATATTTTTTTATTTATCCGTAATAAATTCCCCAGGCAAAAACTTCATTTATGTAAAACAGGAAAACAATTTTTCAATATCCTGCATGTCATTATATAAATGGGGTGAGACCCTTACCATCGGCCCGCGATAGCTGATAATAATTTTATTTTCAGTTAGCAGTTGTTTAATTTTTTCAGGATTATTTTTAATTGGAATTCCTGAAATATGGGTGAGTGTTTTTCCAGGAGAAACAGGTATGCCCATTTCATTTTTAAAATTATAAATGGCCTTACTAAAGACTTGTAAAGTGTTTTGAATAAACTCAATTTTCCAGTCGAGTACCTGGCGCAAACCCGCGATGGCAATAGATAATAAATGAAACTGGGTATTTTCACCCATATCAAATTTCCTTGCGCCATCCCTGTATTCCCGGCGATAATCTGTAAGTGCTGCCGCGTTTTCACTACCTTTTCTGGTAAGCCAGGAATATTCAAGCGGCTCACCTTTTTCATGCCAGCGGGGCGAAATATACATATAGCCCAAACCATAAGCACCCATCAACCATTTATACCCGACAGATACGGCAAAGTCGGGATCAATTTTTTCTATATCAATGGGTAATGCACCGAGAGACTGGCTGAGATCAAGTACAAAATATGCATGCACTTTTTTCACTGCCAGGCTGATCGTTTCAATATCAATCCATTCCCCATCCATCCAGTGACAGTTTGGAATGGTAACGATACCGGTATTTTCATCAATGGCTTCCAGTAAACTTTCAGTAAAAGTTTTATTTTCATTTTTACGAATTATAACCAATGGCATCTCCATTCGTTCGGACATTTCCTGCCATACATAAAAATTGGAAGGGAATTGTCCTTCCAGTAAAATAATTTTTTTTCCTTTACCGGGATTTAAATTTTTTGCCGCCAAAGCGAGACCATAACTCGCAGATGGAATCAGCGTTATATTATTTGTACTTGTACAAAATACTTTTGCTGCAAGTTCACGCAATACTTCTGTGTTGTTTAGCCAGTCAGCATTTGTAAATTTCCAGGGACTGGCTTTTCGTTCAAGCGCTTCGATGCCTGCTGCTTTCACGGAATGCAGCATGGGCGCCATGTTTGCGCAATTGAGGTAAGTGATTTCTTCATCAAAAATGAAAAGCGGTTTATACGAATTTTTTTCATGCATACGCAAAAATATCTCTTTATCAGTTATGAATTTGCAGCATGTTCCAGTTCTTCAATGACTAATTTTTTCATGGACATAACTGCTTTCATTACCTTTTCTCTTTTTTCCGGTGTAACAAAAAATTTAGATAAATTGGCCGGAACGATTTGCCAGCATACACCATACTTATCCTTCAGCCAGCCACATTCCACTTTGCTGCCACCTTCAGACAATTTTTCCCAGAAATAATCTATGTCGTCCTGTGTTTCACAAGGCACAACAATAGACACACCTTCATTAAAAGAAAAAGCGTGTGCTGCGGAACTATCCATGCTACAAAATAATTGCCCGTTCAACAAAAAGCGCGCATGCTTGATGGTTCCTTCCACATCCGGTTCGCCTTTTTCATACAGGCTTACAGATTGAATTTTATTGGCACCACCTTGTTCATTCCTGTGATTAAAAACTTGTGTATAAAATTGCATAGCTTCTTCTGCTTTGCCTGCATTATTTTTGGTAAACATGAGTGCCGGTGCAATTTTTTGCGCAGCATTTTTTTCCACCATCAATTGCCAGTTCACGCCATATTGATCCTGGCACCAGCCATATTTTTCATTCCAGGGATATTTATCTAAAGGCATTAAAACCGCGCCACCATTGGTTAATGCATTCCATTTATTTTCTACTTCATCAATGGTTTCGCAAAAAACAAAAAATGAAATGGACGGATTGATTTGATACATTGGGCCGCCATTTAATCCCATAAATTGATTACCATTCAAGTCAAAAAAAACAACGATCGGGTTTTCAGTAATGATATTTGAATCATCAAATACTGTTGTATAAAATGTTGCGGCTTCCTGGGCTTTTCCATCAAACCACAGGCAGGGATACAATTGATTTTTTATTTTCATTTTATTTTTTTGATGAACAATTAAACATCCATTGAACGCCATATTTATCTGTGCAGCTTCCAAAATAATCACCCCAAAACATATCCTCCAATTTGTTTAATACTTTACCGCCTGCGCTGAGCGCATCAAATAATTTTTTGGTTTCTTCTCTTGAATCCGGTTCCAGGTTTATATAAATATTATTTCCAAAATTCACTTTGAAACCCATTTGTTCCGGTGCATCTGTGCCCATTAATAAATGTCCACCAAGAATGGGAAGCGACACATGCATTACGAGGTTGTTCATTGCGGGATCCATTGCCGGCTGGCCTTCCTGTGGTGGTATATCGCCAAACCGCATGATGCCCTGCCCGGCAAATTCTCCACCAAAAATTGATTTGTAATAAATAAATGCTTCCTCGGTATGATTCGGGAAGTTTAAATAAGTGCTTACGCTTGCCATAAAATTTAATTTAAATGTGTGTTTAAAAAATCTAAAATAATTATTTTTTAAAAGCAAATCTAAAACGATTCAATAAAATTGACAGGCGGTAAACAGGACATTTCAGGGGTGGTTTGCGACTATCTTTAAGAAATGATCACGGGTGAATATCCTCCCATGGATCATAAGAACCGAAATTCCATAAGTGTCCTTCAATATCATAACAGGAATAATTTCTTCCACCATAATCTTCTTCTTTTAATTCCATGATGATCTTTGCACCAGCGGCTTTTGCCATTTTATAATGCGCTTCTATATCGGCATCATCCAGCACTACATAAGGGCTTTGCGTTTCTTTCCCACCATTTTCCGAAGGTGTATTGGTAAGATTGCTGTAAGGCCTGTCATGATCCGCTGAACCGGTCATGATCATGACATCGCCCAGCGCGAGTTGTGCATGATCAATAGAATTATTTTCCCCCGGCACAATTAAATGTTTTTCAAAACCAAATGCCTTACATAACCATTCAATGGCGGCCGGCGCATCTTTATACCCGATGCAGGGAATCATTGCTTTTGCTTTCATTTATTTTTTTAAAGTTTCAAAATTATTTTTTCTCTTCCAGTATAGATTTTATTTTTTTCAAAACAGTTTTCCAGTTATCAATGCTTTGTTG
>JBBSQL010000012.1:0-73002 GCA_038257845.1 Chitinophagales bacterium | reverse complement strand
CAGAAATAAATTAGAGAAAGAAAATCCTGCCACAAAAGCACTCATAAAATATTGTACCTACGACACTAGAAATAGACAAAATTATAACCAAAAACTGTCTCAATTTGCTTAAGTTGACGCGTATGCCCGATGGGGTTTTATATTTAAAATGCTTTCTTGCAACTTATAATATTAGTCATCGATGTTATTTTTCCTATTTCTACAGGTATTAAATTGAAACCAGTGTAACTTTTAAATAATCCCTTTACAAAGTAAGTTTTTGCAAATCTTTTTATTGCTTTTCCACCACCTTTTGCTATGTGCTTTTTTGCAAGTAATTTTGCAGTCAACTTATTTTTACAAAAATTAAATATATTCTATGGCTTATGATGTAATTGTTTTGGGAAGCGGCCCGGGTGGTTACCCTGCCGCAATCCGCGCTTCACAACTGGGATTCAAAGTGGCAATCATTGAAAAAGAAAGCCTGGGTGGCATCTGTTTAAACTGGGGTTGTATCCCCACAAAAGCATTGATCAAAAGCGCCAATGTGTACGATTATATCAAACACAGCAATAATTATGGCATTAATGTGAGCGGTGCTGAGGCCGATTTCAATGCAGTAATCAAACGTAGTCGTGGCATTGCTGATAAAATGAGCAAAGGCGTACAATTCCTGATGAAGAAAAATAAAATTGATGTCATCATGGGATATGGAAAATTAATTTCCAAAACGCAATTAGAAGTCACCGCCGCTGATGGTTCCAAACAAACCCTGGATTTTAAATATCTCGTGATCGCTACGGGTGGCAGAAGCCGTGAATTGCCGAATTTAAAACAGGATGGTCAAAAAGTAATTGGATATCGCGAAGCCATGATTTTACCAACACTACCAAAATCAATGCTCATTGTGGGTAGCGGCGCCATAGGGGTGGAATTTGCTTATGTGTATAATAGTATGGGAACAAAAGTCACTATTGTTGAATTCATGCCGCGCATCGTCCCTGTAGAAGATGAAGATATTTCTAAAGAACTGGAGAAGCAATTGAAAAAACAAGGCATAGATATTTTTACCAATGCCTCTGTAGAATCCGTTGATACCAATGCATCACCATTAAAAGTGCAGGTAAAAAAACAGGATGGAAGCATGCAAACATTTGAAACAGAAATCGTGCTGAGTGCAGTGGGCGTAGTAGCAAACCTGGAAAATATTGGCCTGGAAACTTTAGGTATTAAAACTGAAAAGGGAAAAATTACCATTGATAAAAATTGCCGTACAAATATCCCGGGAATCTATGCTATTGGGGATTGTACACCCGGACCGGCACTGGCACATGTTGCCGGCAAAGAGGGCGTTATTGCTGCGGAATCCATCGGCTTTTTAGAAAAGAAATTTGATCATCAGCCGGAACCGCTGGATTATGGAAATATTCCGGGTTGTACGTATTGCACTCCGGAAGTGGCCAGTATTGGTATGACGGAGAAAGCCGCAAAAGAAGCAGGGTATGAATTAAAAATAGGTAAATTTCCATTTATGGCCAGTGGAAAGGCAACAGCAGCGGGTGCTACGGAAGGATTTGTAAAAATCATATATGATGCAAAATATGGTGAATTATTAGGCGCACACATGATTGGAAATAATGTTACAGAAATGATCGCCGAGATATCAGTTGCACGAAAACTAGAAACAACGGGACATGAAATTTTAAATGCCATTCATCCGCATCCAACGATGAGTGAAGCAATTAAAGAAGCTACAGCAGTCGCTTATGGTGAAGCAATAGACATTTAAAATATATTTTTTATCCATAAAAAAATACCACTGATAAAACCAGCGGTATTTTTTTTATAAATGAACTGTATAAATTACATCCGTTTGTTTTGCTTTATATTATTTGTCTGTGTATTACTGTTTGAAAAAACTTTTTTCAGCAAGTCCGTTACACGTGCCGCTGGATCCTGTCTGATTTTTTGTTCTTCCAAACCAATTTCATAAAAAATTCCATCAATGGCTTTTTGGGTTACATACGCACCAAGATCAGTGTTGACAGGTTTATTAGAAAATCTATTATACGTTGTAAAAATATCTTTCCAGTATTTGGTGGCATCTACTTTTTGCAAAGAATTATTGATGACCGGGCTGAAAGCCTGTGTTAATGCCGCGGTTGTTTTATCTTTAAAATAATTTGTGGCAGCGAAATCACCGCCTTTCAGAATACTATATGCATCGGCAATGGTCATTTGCTGAATGGCATTTACAAAAATGGGCGCTGCAGATTTTGCAGCATCTTCCGCCGCGCGATTCATGGATAGAATAGCATTATCAACTAAATTTCCAAAACCCACACTGCGTAACGTGCTTTCCACTTTTTGTGCTTCCGGCGGCATGAGTACTTTTATAACTGCGTCTCCAAAAAATCCATTGACTTGTGAAAGTGTATTCGTACCATTTTGTGTACCTATTGTCAACGCCTCCTTCAACCCTGATACAATTTCCGTAGGTGAAAGTCCGTTTATACCTGTTGTTTGATTTAATACCTGCTGCGCCACATCACAACTACTTAATCCAATGCAAGCGAAAAAAATTGGTATTAATATTGTTTTTTTCATAATTTATGCTGCTTAATAAATGAACGTTTAAAAGAAAGATTAGGTTTTGGCAAAAATCATACCTTAAAAATTTATCTGTATTTATTATGGTGAAAGGTTTATATAAAAATTAATTATAAAATTTATATTTATATAAACCTTTAAATTCATAACTTTAATCTTTAATAATCAAACCTCTTAAACAATGAAAAAAACATTACTCCTCTTTTCTGCATTGGTTTTAATTGCAGGAAGCAGTAACGCACAAAGCGTTTACAAAAATGGCTATCTTTCCACGGGTATTAAAACTGAAGATGGTACATTTGCGCCTTCCGGTTATACCTGGAGCGAAGTACAACACAATGCCGGAAATACCACACAGAGTAATTCTGTTAGTGGGTTCTCAGGTGGCTATGGTACTGGTTTTAACTTTTCCCTGGCAGACAATTTCATTATTCCACCCGGGCAACAATGGGCAATTACCGGTATGGGTTTTTATGCATATCAAACCGGATATGTCGGTGCAAAATCTCCTTTTGATGTAGTAAGGGTTCAAATTTGGGATGGTCCTCCTAATCTTGCTAGTTCTCACATTATTTTTGGAAATTTAACCACAAATAGGATTGGTAAAACGTACGATTCTTTAATGTATCGTTGTTTTAATACTTTGGTTCCTAAAAGGTCTACCCCGGGCACTACCAGGGATGTTTTTAAAATAGAAGCAAATATTTCTCTTACATTGGATCCGGGTAATTACTGGGTCCAATATCAAACGCATGCTATTGATGGTGGTGCACACTTTGCTCCTGGCGTTACAATTGTTGGCTCACGTGGTGAAGATGATTTCAATGGTAAACAATATGATGGCATAGGTAAAGTATGGGCTGATTTAATTGATCTTGGAAACCCTGACACTGCCCCCGACTACTTCCAGGATTTGCCATTTGAAGTGTTTTATACGAATACATTACCCGTTACATTTAAAAGTTTTGACGGCGTAATGCAAAATGGCCAGTCATTATTAAAATGGACAACTACCAACGAAATCAATAACAAAGGCTTTGATGTAGAAAGAAGCGCTGACGGACAGGTGTTTAATCCTATTGGTTTCTTAGCAGGCCAGAACAATTCCGGCATTGAAAATAATTATACTTATACAGATGCAAAACCTGTGAATGGTGTAAATTATTATCGCCTGAAACAAATTGATCAGGATGGCAGGTTTACTTACTCAAGCATTATTCAGTTGAAAAATGTAATTGCTGATTTTGCATGGAGTATTTATCCAAACCCAGTTGTGGATAATGGCTGGATGCAGGTTCAATTACCAAATGCTGCTAAAGTTTCTGTACAGGTTATTTCAAGTACGGGAAATATTATCAGCATGATTGATAAAGGCACATTACAAACCGGTACTTACAGCATTCCGTTGAATTTGAATACGGCTGCAAAAGGAATCTATGTTGTGAAACTTATCGTTGATAATAAAACGTATAGTAAAACAATTGTGAAGTAATTCTTCTAAATATTTTAAGTCAAAACCTGTTCTGAAAAGAGCAGGTTTTTTTATTTACAAAAATTGTTTTACCTTTAAAAAAAACACATTGACATGAAATTAAACTTTACCCCCAAATTCAGAAATGCAATAATGGGTGCGGCACTTCTACTCTGCGGCCATGCATCTTTTGCACAAGTAAACACAATCACAGAAGGTTTTACAGCTTTGCCTGATGACTGGACGATTATTAATCACTCAGAACCTATTGGTACTTCTACCTGGTTCCAGGGAAATCCCACTGTTTTTACGGCTCATACGGGACCCACTGATTCTTATGTCGGAGCAAATTACAATAGCACTGCAGGTACAGGTGATATCAGTAACTGGTATATCACCCCAGAAGTGAATATACAAAATGGATCTACTGTTTCATTTTGGACACGTGAACCAATACCTACAGTAACAAATCCAGAGTATCCTGATCGCCTCGAAATTAGAATGAGTACAGCTGGAACCAGCACAAATGTAGGCACTTCGTCTTCTGATGTAGGTGATTTCTCTACGCTTTTATTATCTATTAATCCTACCCTTATAAAAGGTGTTTATCCTAAAGACTGGACCCAATATACAATTACAGTAAGCGGGCTTTCCGCCGCAACTACTGGTAGAATTGCTTTCAGGTACTGGGTTCAAAAGGGTGGCCCTACTGGTGATAATTCAAACTATATTGGTATTGATGATTTTTCTTATGATTTTGGCGCTCTCCCGGTGACATTTAAAAGCTTTGACGGTGTAATGCAAAATGGCCAGTCATTACTTAAATGGACTACGACCAACGAGATCAACAACAAAGGTTTTGATGTAGAAAGAAGTGCTGACGGACAGGTATTTAATCCAATTGGTTTCGTAGCAGGACAGGATAATTCTAATATTGAAAATAATTATACTTATACAGATGTAAAACCTGTAAATGGTGTAAATTATTATCGCCTGAAACAAATTGATAATGATGGTAAGTTTACTTATTCCAGCATCATTCAATTGAAAAATGTTATTAAGGATTTTGCATGGACTGTATATCCAAACCCTGTTGTGGATAATGGCTGGATGCAGGTTCAAATACCAAATGCTGCAAAAGTTTCTATACAAGTTATTTCAAGCACAGGAAATATCATCAGCATGATTGATAAAGGCACATTACAAACCGGTACTTACAGCATTCCATTAAATTTGAATACGGCTGCAAAAGGTATTTATGTTGTCAAACTGATCGTTGATAATAAAACATACAGCAAAACAATTGTGAAGTAATACACTTTATATTTTTATACAAAAACCTGTTCTGAAAAGAACGGGTTTTTTTTGTGTGAAAGAGAAATTTTAAAATGAAAAAAAACAATTGTTAAAAATAGTATGAACAAGGATTCCCGCAGATTGCTCTAATGAATTAATAGATTTGGATCAGGAGAACCCCATCAGCGATTTCGAGAATATGTCTTACTATGCAGTTGGCGGGGATGCCAATTATGGCGCTGAATCCGCGAAAATCTGCGCTATCTGCAGGAAAAAAATAAACTCAATTCCTCTTCCTCGGAATACTCAATGTTTTCCAATCTTCACCTTTAATTATTTTAGCAATAAAAACGATCTGGCCAACATGATAGGCATAATGCCCAAGTTGCCGCAGCAATGCATCGCATACACTCAGCGGTTCTTCACGGATATAAATAGTTGCGGAAAAATCCTTTTCTTCCAGGTCATTGATTGCTTTAAAAACACATGCCCAGCCTTCAGTCCAAAAAGTGAACAGGTCATTCATACCAGCATCGGAAGCTTCAAATTCCGCATCTCTTTTCCGCCAGGATTTTTCTCCGTCTTCCGAAAGAAAATTGGTGAAACGGCTCAGCATATTTCCATACATGTGTTGAATGTTTACAGCAATCGTATTATTTTCCGGGGAAGGCTGGAAAAAGAAATCTGCTTCCTTTAACTGGACAAAAGTTTTATCACCCATTTGCTTGTACGACTCAAACCTTTTTAAAATACTTTCTTTGAAAATTTTTTCGAGTGACATACCATATTATTTAATAATTTAAAATCCATTTACACTATCATCACCTCTTTTATCTGCGGCAGTTTCAAATTGTCCATTCGTCAAAACTTTTATTAATTCCGACCTGCCAATTTCACTATCTTTCTGCATTTTGTAGCCCATATTTTCCAGTCTTTTTATTACCTCTGGTGAAAATCCGTTTTCTATTTCTACAATATCCGGCAACCACTGATGATGAAATTTTGGTTTGTTCACCGCATCCGTTGCATTCATATCGAAATCAATGATGTCCACGATCATTTGATACACGGAAGTCGGAATCGTAGTGCCACCGGGCGTTCCAAGAACAATAAATGGTTTCGCATCTTTTAATACCAGTGTCGGCGCCATGGAACTCAGCATTCTTTTTCCCGGCGCAATCGCATTGGCAGCGCCGCCAATTGCGCCATACATATTTGGTACACCAGGCTTCATACTAAAATCATCCATCTCATCATTCATTATAAAACCTGCTCCGCCTACTACAGTTTTACTGCCATAACTATTATTTAAAGTAGTCGTAATAGAAACCATATTTCCTTCATCATCAATGATACTGATATGCGTGGTTTCATCGCTTTCATGTATTATGCCTGCTTTTATATTTTTACTTACAGATGCTTTTTGTGGATCAAAATCTTTCATTCTGTCGGTGAGATATGTTTTACTAAGCAATGTTTTTTGCGGAACTTTCCAAAAATCCGGGTCGCCCATATATTCCGCACGATCAGCAAAAGCCCTCCGTTCCGCCTCGATCATGAGGTGCATAGATTCAACAGTGCCGTAACCATATTTTTTCATAGGGAAAGGCTCGATCATTGTCAGCATCTGGCTTACAATAATACCGCCACTACTCGGTGGCGGAAAACCAATAATGGTGTAACCCCGATAATCTGTGAGAATGACATCCCTTGATTTTGCTTCATAATTTTTTAAATCTTCCAAAGAAATAATACCATTCGCGCGTTTCATTTCAGCGACAATAAGTTCGGCAGTTTTCCCTTCATAAAATCCTTTGGAACCATCTTTTTGAATACGCTTCAATGTTTCTGCTAACTCAGGCTGGTATAGTGTATCGCCTGATTTCCAATTTGTATTTTTTACAAAAGGGACTTTCGTTGTATTGTATTTAATAAAATCTGCCTTCGTCTCATTAAATTCTTCAGCCTGTTCTTTCGTAATGACAAAGCCATGTTCAGCAAGTTCTATAGCCGGCGCAATTAATTTTTCAAATGAAAGTTTGGCATAAGGAAGTATTGCAAATAAACCCGCCACAGTTCCTGGTACACCTGAAGATAAATGCCCGTTTTCAGACAATTCACTTTGTGCATTTCCATCTTTGTCCAGGTACATATCTGCAGTTGATAGGGATGGTGCTTTTTCCCGGAAATCTATCGCGATATTTTTTCCATCTTTATTTCTTCCCAATAAAAAACCGCCGCCACCAAGATTGCCGGCATCGGGATAAACCACGGCCAGCGCGAGTTGTACGGCAATGGCAGCATCAAATGCATTCCCGCCATCTTTCATTATAGTAGCGCCAACAGCACTTGCGAGCGGATGTGCCGTAGCAATCGCTGCTTTGGAATAATTAGCTGATTTTTTTTGTGTGTAATGGTAAGGATCAACACTTTTTCCGGCACCCAACCATGATGTTTGTGCATTCGCTGCAGCGGAAAAACCAAGCAGGAATAAAAGAAGTTTGATTGTATGTTGCATGGTACAAAGTTAAATCCAAAAAGCATTGAATTCACTTCTAAAAAAAATTTCAATTTTGCAGGCAGCATAAGTTTTTATACTTTCACTATTCTAAAAAAGCTTTATGAGAAAAATATTTATTTGCTTGCTTCTTTTAATTAGTTCCAATTTTCTTTTCGCCCAAAATGTACAATCCCCTGCTGAATTTTTAGGATATACTTTAGGGACAAAATTTACACCACATTATAAAATTGTTGCCTATTTCAATGCTGTGGCACAAGCCGTTCCCGGCATGGTGAAAGTGGAGAAATATGGAGAAACAAATGAAGGCAGACCCCTCATGGTGGCTTATGTAGCTTCTACTGAAAATATGCAAAACCTGGATGCCATCCGCAAAAACAATTTACGTATTGCAGGTATGGCAAAGGATAAAATGGCGCCCGCATTGCAGGGATCTCCTGCAATTTGCTGGCTGAGTTATAATGTACATGGTAATGAACCTACTTCTTCAGAAGCGTCTATGCAAACATTATATGCATTGGTTGATCCTGCAAATACGCAAACAAAAGAATGGTTGAAAAATACTGTTGTAATTATTGATCCATGTCTTAATCCTGATGGAAGAGACCGTTATGTAAACTGGTACAATGATGTGGTCGGAAAAAATTATAATGCTGACCCTCAAGCCCGCGAGCACAATGAACCCTGGCCGCGTGGCAGGACAAATCATTACAATTTTGACCTGAACCGCGATTGGTCATGGCAGACACAAAAAGAAAGCAAAGCAAGAATTAAATTATATAATTCCTGGCTACCACAGGTGCATGTGGATTTTCATGAACAAGGTTATAATGATCCCTATTTTTTTCCTCCAGCAGCCGAACCTTTTCATGAAGTTATTACACCATGGCAACGCGAATTCCAGGGACTGATCGGGCAAAATAATGCTGCACATTTTGATGCCAATAACTGGCTCTATTTTACCCGCCAGGAATTTGATATGTTTTATCCATCTTACGGTGATACTTATCCAACTTATAACGGCGCAATTGGTATGACGTATGAACAAGGTGGTATTGATGCAGGCCTTGGCGTAAAAACTTCTACCGGCGATACACTTACACTCGTTCAAAGAGTTGCGCATCATTATACAGCAAGTATTTCTACAATAGAAACCTCGTCAAAATATGCAGATCGTTTAGTCAATGAATTTAAAAAATTCTATGATGATGATATCAATGGTGCCGGATTTTTATATAAAACCTATGTGCTCACGAGTGATGATGCAAATACCATTCAGTCCATTGCAGATTTGCTCACCAATAATGGAATTGAATATGGTGTAACAGCACAAACAAATTTCCGCGGATATAATTATTTTACCGGGAAAGATGAAAATTATTCAGCAAAAAAATACCAGATAGCAATCTCCTCATACCAGCCAAAAAGCAGGTATGCAAAAGTTTTATTTGAACCCAGGAGTTTATTAAGCGATTCAGCAACTTACGATATTACTGCCTGGTCCATTCCTTATGCGTATGGTGTAGATGCTTATGCTGTGAAAGATAAATTGGATTTGAGCACATATAACGGGCCATTACAAGTACAAAATATTCAAAGCAATTATGGTTTAATCATTCCTTATAAATCTTTTGATGCGGCCAAATTACTTAGTTATCTTTTGGTAAATAAAGTGCAGGTTCGCTATGCAGAAAAATCATTTACCTACAATAATAAAGTATATGATCCCGGAACATTGATTGTATTAAAAGGAAATAATATTTCCAACTGGAATGCAATAACCAATACAGCCTGCCAGCAATTTTCTATCCAGGCTGAAGAAGTAAGTAGCGGCTTTATGCAGAAAGGTTATGATTTCGGTTCTGATAAAACACCTTTCATTCATGCACCAAAAGTAGCGATGTTTACAGGAAGCGATGTATCATCAGAGTCCGCAGGTGAAGTTTGGGATTTCTTTGATGAATCATTGCAATATCCCATTTCACTTATTAATGTCAGTGATTGGGATTATTTAAAACTCACAGATTATAATGTATTGATTTTGCCTGATGGAGATTATCCTTTTAAGGATGATAAAAGTGCGATGGATAAAATTAAAAGCTTTATCCGCCAGGGAGGCAAAGTGATCAGCATTGAAAGTGCAGTAGAGCAACTAGCCTCCGGTAATTTTGGTTTCAGTCTCAAAGAACCAAAAGATGCAGATAATTCGGATTCTGCTGCGAATTATTCTTTGCTTAAAAAATATGGCCAGCGGGAAAGAGATTATTTAAAAACCAGTATCCCAGGTGCAATTTATAGGTTGGCATTAGATAACTCACATCCACTTGCTTTCGGTTATCCTGAATTTTATTTTACCCTGAAACAAAATACAGATTTATATAGTTACATGAAAAATGGCTGGAATGTGGCTGCATTAAAAAAGGCTGATTATACAAGTGGTTTTGTAGGCAGTACGTTGAAACCTGAATTGATAGATGGCACACTAATCGGTGCTACAGGATATGGCAGCGGCAATATTATCTTTTTCGCTGACGATCCATTGTTCAGGCTCTTCTGGCAAAATGGTAAATTGATGTTTTCGAATGCAATTTTCCTTGTTGGCGAATAAAGGAGGAAGCGTATAAAATAAATTTTTTAAATACCCTTAAAAAGTCTTTTCTTTTTGGGGGTATTTTCTTTTTTGCCCCAACCCCATTTTAAGAAATCAGGAAATGCGGCAGCCCAGGTTGGTACATCGTGTTTCCCGTTGGGTAATTCGAGGTATTTAATATTGCCTTTAGGATACCCTATTTTTTTTAATTCAGCGATCAGGTCGCGGGTATCATCTATCACATCAATGATCCCATTTTTATTTCGGTCTGCACTTTCATCACCGGCGCCACACTCAAAGAAAAAATGTAGCCAGGGAAAATAGGTACCTTTTTTCATTTGTTCATGCATGATGCGATGCTTGTCATCATCATAATCATTTTTATAAGATGCACTGCGTCACCATAGCGAGCCACTGAAAACACCGCATTTTGTAAATTCTTCCGGGTGGTTCCATACAATATCCAATGCACTCAATCCGCCTAATGAAAAACCGGCAAAAGATTTTTCGCGGAAATTTGGTAAATAATATCTTGTTCTCAGGTAAGGTAATAATTCCTGGAAAATAAAATCAGTATAAGCGCCTGCTTTTGCACCCCTGCCCATATAATCCGGGGTTGCAGCCACACCATATTCCATTTTCCTTTCCGGGCCACAATGAATGCCCATACAAATCAACTGGCTGATCTCGTCTTTCGAAATCAATTCATCCAGGATATCGCTAAATGGCATCCTGCGCAGATCCTGGCCGTCATTCACAAGTAATAAACTCATATCAGAAGGATCTTTCACGGTTTTTGGCAGGTATGCATCTACGATTACATCTCTATCGAGAAAAGTGGAATGGACGATGTTTTCTTCAACCAGCACATGGGATGCGCTTAATTTCTCCAATGACATATTTTTCAAAAATAAGAAAGAATTTTTCCTGTGAAAATTATTTTTTTAAAGTAGTAGAGTGAATTTTAAAAAAAGTTTTCATACATTGTAAGCGTATAAAAAATCCGGGTTTATTTGTTCGAAATTTTTTTGATAAATGTTTTTAAAAAAGACTTTATAACATTTTTTAAAAAATAAAAGCAGGTAGTTTTGCCCGGGTTTTCACTTAAATCAAAATCACTTATATGAAAAAAATTGGAGTTTTATTTGGGCAGGAACGTTCTTTCCCGGAAGCATTTATTGAAAGGGTGAATAGTAAAAAAGTGGACGGCATTACAGCCGAAGCTGTAAGTATTGACAAAGTAATGCAGGGCGAAGCGTCAGGCTATGCTGTAATCTTTGACCGCATCAGCCAGGATATTCCTTTCTACAGGGCTTACCTTAAAAATGCCGCGATCTGCGGAACAGCCGTTATCAATAATCCTTTTTGGTGGAGTGCAGATGAAAAATTTTTTAATAATTGCCTTGCTACAAAAATTGATGTGCCGGTTCCCAAAACTGTTTTATTGCCATCACGTGATTTGCCACCAGACACAACGGAAAAATCTTTAAGTAACCTGGCTTATCCATTAGATTGGGAAAATATTTTTAAGTATATCGGTTTCCCGGCATACATGAAGCCATTTTCCGGCGGCGGCTGGAAAAGTGTATATAAGCTGAATGATATGGCAGACTTTTTTGAGAAACATAAGGAAACAGAACAACTGGTAATGATGCTCCAGGAAGAAATCGTTTTTGATGAATATTATCGTTGTTATTGTATCGGCGGAAAATATGTACGCATCATGCCTTATGAGCCTCGTAACCCGCACCACCTGCGCTATGTAGCCGATTTCAAACCTTCACCTGAAAGGTTGAAATTAATGGAAGAGCTGGTATTAAGATTGAATAAATACCTGGGTTATGATTTCAATACTGTAGAGCTTGCAATACGCGACGGCGTTCCTTATGCGATTGATTTTTGCAATCCTGCACCAGATGCAGAAAAGAGCAGTGTGGGTGAAGAAAATTTTGCCTGGGTTGTAGAGATGGCGGCTACCTTCGCCATTGAAAAAGCGCTTGCGCATCAACCCGGAAAAGACAAT
The DNA here is from genome assembly GCA_038257845.1 of Chitinophagales bacterium. GTDB lineage: Bacteria > Bacteroidota > Bacteroidia > Chitinophagales > Chitinophagaceae > JAFDXJ01. The sequence continues at coordinate 60,515 of JBBSQL010000012.1, read as the reverse complement.
CTTACCTGGGGCGAATACATTAAACGAAGTAGTAATAAAAAAGATCTGTTTTAAAATATTTATTTAAAAATGGCAATGTCAAATATTAATTACAAACACTTTACTTTAGGCGTTGAAGAAGAATACATGGTGATTGACCCTGAAACCAGGGAATTAAAAAGTCATGAACAGAAAATAGTAACAGAAGGACAGAAAGTGATCAAGGATAAAGTGAAAGCGGAAATGCACCAGGCTGTAGTGGAAGTTGGCACAGATATTTGCAATGATATAGATGATGCATTCAGGGATGTATCTGTATTAAGGCAAACAATTTCACAAATAGCCGGTGACCTGGGCCTTTGGGTGGGCGCTTCCGGAACACATCCTTTCAGTCACTGGGCAAAGCAACTGATTACAGATCATATTCGGTATAGCCAAATAGTGAATGAATTACAGGAAGCCGCACGCAGTAACCTGATTTTCGGCCTGCACGTTCACGTAGGTATGGAAGATCGTAAACTGGCCATACACATTGCCAATTCTGCCAGGTACTTTTTGCCACACGTGTATGCGTTGAGTACTAACTCTCCATTCTGGGAAGGAAGGACGACGGGTTATAAATCCTTCCGGACAAAAGTATTTGACAAATTTCCGCGCACAGGTATCCCGGATTATTTTGAAAGTATAGAAGCGTATGATAATTATGTAAACCTGCTCATTAAAACAAATTGCATTGATAATGCCAAAAAGATTTGGTGGGATCTGCGTGTACACCCATTCTTTAATACCTTAGAATTCCGAATATGTGATGTGCCGATGACGATCTCTGAAACCATTGCTATCGCTGCATTATTCCAGGCAATTTGTGTGAAGTTGTATAAACTGCGTATGCAAAATATGAGTTTCATTTTTTATCAAAGAGCGCTTCTCAATGAAAATAAATGGCGAGCAAGCCGTTATGGTATTGATGGCACCCTGATCGATTTTGGAAAAGAAAGTGAAGTGAATACACGTGCACTGATTTATGAATTACTGGATTTTGTAGATGATGTAGTGGATTCATTGGGCAGCCGCATTCACATCAATTATATTACAAAAATGCTGGAAAATGGTACGGGCGCTGACCGCCAGCTTGCTGTGTATGAAAAAAATAACAGCCACATTGATGTGGTGGATTATATACATGATCAGTTCCTTGAATAACCCCCAAAACCCAACAAAATAAAAAGGTTTCTTTCAACTGAAAGGAATCTTTTTCATTTAAAAACATCCATCATTTAATGTTGAAGCACGTAGATTATTTAATTATCGGCCAGGGTATTTCTGGTAGTTTTCTCAGTTATTTTTTACTGGAAAACGGCGCTACCATTTCAGTCCTAGATAATGACCCGGATTTTACGGCAAGTAAAGTAGCGAGTGGTATGATCAATCCTGTTACAGGCCGTATCGTGGCGACAACATGGATGATCAATGAGCTTATGCGTTTTGCAGAAAAAACGTATACGAATGCAGGCAAAAAGTTGAATGAAAATTTTATTGTTGAAAAAAATATTCTGGCGATTCCGCCTACTTTACAAATGCAGGAAGCGTTGGAAAAAAGAGTGTCAGAAAAAAATACATTTATTACAGGTATTTCAAATGTTGAATCTGCTTTACTCCGAGAAAATTTTAATTTTTATTTTGAACCAAAAAAAATACAACCGGCATTTCTTGTAAATGTGCAGGCATTTTTACAAAGCTGGAATAACTACCTGGTAGAACATGATTATCTCGAAAAATCTTTATTTGATTTTGATGAACTTTCACTTAAAAAAGAGGGTATTGTGTATAAAAATATACAAGCGAAAAAAATAATTTTCTGTAACGGTATTGAAACATTTAATTACGCGCCCTGGAAAAATTTACCTTATACCATAACGAAAGGAGAAGCATTGATTGCTGAAATTAAAGGCCTAAACAAAAGCAACATGTATAAATCCGGGAACCTTACAATTGCTCCCTGGCAAAACGATGAATGGTGGATCGGCAGTAGTTTTGAGCATCAATTCAATGATGCATTGCCTTCTGAAAATTTTCGGTTAAAAAAGGAAATGGAATTAAAAGCCTTATTAAAAATACCTTTTAAAATCACCAACCATCTTGCATCGCTCAGGCCTGGATGCATTGAACGGAAACCATTTGTAGGCATACATCCTATTATGCCATCACTGGCAATTTTAAATGGTATGGGTACAAAAGGTTGCTCGCTTGCTCCTTATTTTGCCAAACAATTATCTGATAATTTAGTTTTTGGGAAACCCATTGAACCGCTTGCGAATGTGGAGCGTTTTATAAAAATATTGAGTAGAGAATAAACTATATAAAAAAAATTTCTAGGCATATGTGTACTCAAGACACAACGCTTTTTTTTAACATTTAATTTATTCATTATGAGCATTGAGTATAAATCTATAGATTAGCGGTATAAAAGAATGTATGAAAAAAGGCAACAATTTTTTTTACGGGATAGGTCATTTATTCATTGCAATCAATTTAATAGGTTTACTTGTAGCAATAATTCAATTTATAAATGCAAATTCATGGACAGCTTTGATAGTTCTCATTTCCTGCCCTTTTATGGCGTATGCATTTGTGAAAGACAGGGGTTTGATTAGTAAAAATTCAACTAAAGCAATCTTACTTGGGATATTAATATTAAGCGTTTTTGGTTCTTATTTGTCAATAGAATCTGATAAAAACGTAACATTAAAATTACGTAGCATTTTTTTAGATGGGCAAATAAAAAATGACAAAATATGGGTTGAAGATGAAGAAGATAAGGATAGCTATGATTTCACCCCAGCGCATTATGAAAATCATTATTATTTCAAAGAAGCACCGAATCAGTCTAAATTTGTTTCATCCGTAATAGATTTGGGAATCTTTATACTTGTATTAGGAATTCCATTTCTTACTTGGTTTATTATGAGGAAAGATTTGAAATGATGAAACCAAAACCGAATAATTGCTTAAAATGTTACTTTTGAATTATCAAATTGTGATAGAAAAATATATTTAAGTAAAAAAACTTTATATTTGGTAAACTTAAACTTGATTTTCACAATTTTATCATCCCTTATTAAGGATGACAAAATTTTAAATAAAGTAAAACATTTTTTTTATGAAAGAAGCTAATATAACCCATCAAAATATCAATTTTTATCTAACACTTGCCTTAACAAAGGATGAGGAAACCGGAGATTTTACAGCTTATTATGTACAATTCCCGGAAGCTTGTTCACAAGGAAGAAATGAAATAGAAGCGATCAGGTTATTAGATGAAATATTCCCTTACATATTAGACATAAAAAAAAACGAATTCATAAAATACCATAATGAAAAGGGACCGACTAAAATAAAATATCAAGACAGAAAAATGACTAATGCATGATTTCTGTTGCTAACTTTATAAGGCATCTTAAAAAAAATGGGTGCACGGTTGAGCCATTAGAAGGCAAAAATTTAACTGGAATTGCGTTGAAAATATATAACCCAAGTAATCAAAAAGTTTACATACTGAATCTTAATAAAGGTGGGATGATTAGTGATACAACCTTAAATGAGGCTTGCTTAATGAGGCTACTGATTGAAAAGCCATAGATCATATATTAAACGATGTAATAGTTTAAAAATATTCTTAACAAGATCTCCCCTGAAATGTTCATTTTAATTTAGGGCATGCGTTTTCAATTTCGTTAGCGTGCAATTATCTCATTCCTAATTTATATAGAACAATATAATCAATCGCTATTCCATAAAATGCTCTCCAATTCCTCAGATGCATTTGTGTAAATTTATATTAATTCTACACATATACCTCAATTTACCATCCCCCACTGGCGCCTCCGCCTCCACCGCCGCCTCCTCCAAATCCCCCAAAACCTCCGCCACCACCACCGCCTCCAAATCCTCCAAAACCACCACCACGGCCACCTCCTCCACCACTAAATAATAACGGAATCCACCAACCACTAAATCCCCTCCGGCTCATCATACCACCGCCCTTTCCGCCGCCACCTTTTCCACTATTTCCGACAATCATCAAAATGACAAACAAAATAATAATAAACCCAAGTATGGAACCTCCACCTGAAGAATTATCTGTTTGACGCGGATCATTGTATTCACCAACAGCCGCTTTACTGAGTGCATCAATTGCATTATCCAAACCGCGGTAATAATTTCCTTCCTTAAACGAAGGCGTAATTTCATTATCAATGATACTGCTTGCAGTAATATCCGGAATAGCACCTTCGAGGCCATAACCAACTTCTATGCGCACCCGCCTTTCTTCCTGGGCCACGAGTACGAGTATTCCGTTGTTATTTTTTTTACCTCCAATTCCCCAACTACGGAATAATTTATTGGCATAATCTGCAATATCGTATCCATTGAGTGTCGGAATGGTTACAATAGTTATTTGATTGGACGTGCTATCATCCAGCGCCACCAACTTATCTTCCAGTATTTGTCTTTGCTCAGGAGAAAGAATATTCGCTTCATCATTTACAAGACGCGGTGGATTTGGTGGTTTTAAAATATCCTGTGCGGATGTAGTAAAAACGACCAGTACAAAAAAAAGTAAGCAACGTAATTTTTTCATTATTGACATAAAATAAACCCGGGTTCAAGCCGGGCTTATTAACATTTATTTTCCGAATACAATTTCATCCGGCAGTTCATTTTTATCGGTATCTTTTTCATAGGGAAAATGTAATTCAAGTGCCTGCCCAATCTTTTCGATCACTTCACAAATACCCGTAACATAATTTTCTTTATGAAAATACTGAAGCATGTCTTTCACATTGTCATGCCAGAATGCTGTGCCGGTTTTTTTCAAAATACCCTCATCGCCAAAAACCGCTACTTGCTTATGTTTCATGGCCACATATACCAGTGTTGCATTTTTATGCATTGTTTCATACATTTTCAAACCATAAAAAATTTCCGCCGCCCTATCTATCGCATCCACAAAACGGCACTTGCCTTCCACATACACACGGATTTCGCCGCTGGTTTTTAATTCTGCCGCTTTGATCGCCTGCACAATTTTTTCCTGCTCTTCTTTCGAAAAGTAGCCTTGTTTATTTTTCCGTGTAAATGGAAACATGGCGCCTGTTTATTTTATATTAAACTGGATGTCGGGTGCTTTTTCGCTTCCTGGATCAGCCTGGTAATAGGCTTTTTCATGGAAGCCAAACATGCCTGCAAATAAATTACCGGGGAAAGTTTTCACTTTCAAATTATACGCATTCACACCTGCATTATAATCCTTACGGGCAATATTGATACGGTTTTCAGTGCCTTCAATTTGAGTTTGAAAATCCTGGAATGCTTTCGTAGTTTTTAGATCGGGGTAAGCTTCTGCCACTGCCATCAACCTGCTGAATGCGCCTTGCAACTGCGCTTGCGCTGCCTGGTATTTTGCCAATGTTGCGGGATCATTAATGTCCACCTGGATGCTGGTTGCTTTTGAACGGGCATCTATTACAGCCTGTAAAGTTGACTTTTCAAAATTGGCAGAACCTTCAATGGTTTTAATTACGCTGTTATACAAATCTGTACGTCGCTGGTAATTCGTTTCTACATTGCTCCACAATTGCTTCACCTGTTGATCGCTGGTCACTAAACCATTATACTGGCTGCAGCCGCAACCTCCTAATACAAGAATGATTGCAACAATTACTATTATTCCAAGGTTTTTTGTTTTCATTTTTAATTCATTTAATTCGATAAATATACAATGTATTCAATAATTGAAATTGAATCTCCGTTTTTATTTTTTTTTGATGTTTAAAAAATTATTTATTGATCGCTTCAATGCCCGGTAAAACTTTACCTTCAAAATATTCCAGTAAAGCACCGCCGCCCGTGCTGATATAACTCACTTTATTTTCGAAACCGAACTTATTCACTGCTGCTACACTATCACCGCCACCGATCAAAGAAAATGCGCCCTCTCCTGTGGCTTCGGCAACAGCTGCTGCGATTGCTTTCGTTCCATGCTGAAATGGGTCCATTTCAAAAACACCCATCGGCCCGTTCCATAAAATAGTTTTCGCATTCTTGATGACCTTGCAAAAACTTTCGCAGGCCATGGCGCCAATATCAAGTCCCATCCAGCCGTCCGGGATATCATTACTGAGTGCGCCGGAAATATTTGCATCGGCAGCAAAATTATCCGCGATGATAGAATCGCCGGGTAAATGCAGGCAAACATTTTTATCCATGGCTTTTTGCATGATTTCTTTCGCCGTATCCAGCCGGTCATCTTCACACAATGAAGTACCAATCTTACCACCTTGTGCTTTCATAAATGTGTACGCCATTCCACCACCAATGATGATGTCTGTGGCTTTTTCCAATAAATTTTCTATAATAAGAATTTTATCTGAAACCTTTGCCCCTCCTATGATTGCAATGAAAGGAAATTCAGAATGATGCAATACTTTTTCCGCACTGGCCACTTCGTTTTCCATCAGTTGGCCAAACATTTTTTTATCCTTACTGAAAAAATTGGCAATCACAGCAGTGGATGCATGCGCCCTATGAGCAGTACCAAAAGCATCATTTACATACACGTCTCCTAATTGTGCTAATTTTTTTGCAAATGCTTCATCGCCTTTTTCTTCTTCCGGGTGAAAACGTAAATTTTCCAATAAAAGCACTTCGCCCGGTTTGAGCATATTCGCGGTCATTACTGCCTGCTCACCCACACAATCATTTGCAAAGAACACAGTTGTGCCGGGTAATAATTCGCCTAAATGTTTGACCAAATGTTTCAACGAAAATTTATCCTCTGGGCCATTTTTAGGCCTGCCGAGATGGCTCATGAGAATCACGCTGCCACCATCTTTCAACACTTTTTGAATAGTAGGAATTGATGCACGCATCCTGGTATCATCTGTTATTTCCAGGGTTAGTTTATCCATTGGCACATTAAAATCCACACGGATAAGTACTTTTTCATTTTGGAAATTATGATCAGAAAATCTACTCATGATTTTTTATTTTAAAAAAACCGCAGTTCGATTTACCGGTTGACCGGGTTGTAAAAAATCGTACTGCGGTATAAAAATATTTTTAGAAAAAATTATTTTGAAATTAGGCCTGCAAAGAATTGAACAGTGCGAACCAGTTGGCTTACATAGCTCATTTCATTATCATACCAGCTCACGGTTTTCACTAATTGATGATCGCCCTGGGTGATGACTTTTGTCTGTGTAGCATCGAACAATGAACCATAATGTGTGCCGATTACATCTGAACTTACAATTTCATCTTCGGTATAGCCAAAACTCTCATTGGATGCGGCTTTCATAGCGGCATTCACTTCATCTACGGAAACTTTTTTATTTAAAATAGTAGTCAGTTCTGTAAGTGAACCGGTGATCACAGGAACACGCTGTGCATTGCCATCCAATTTTCCTTTCAATTCAGGAAGTACCAGGCCAATTGCTTTTGCAGCGCCTGTACTGTTGGGAACGATATTGGCCGCAGCAGCTCTTGCACGGCGAAGATCACCTTTTGGATGAGGTGCATCCAGCGTATTCTGGTCGTTGGTATACGCGTGAATTGTGGTCATGAAACCGGTAACAATACCATAAGAATCATTCAGCACTTTTGCCATTGGCGCCAGGCAGTTTGTAGTACATGATGCACAGGAGATAATGGTTTCAGCGCCATCCAGGATTTCATGGTTCACATTGAAAACAACTGTTTTCAGTTCGCCTGTGGCAGGTGCAGAAATTACTACGCGTTTTGCGCCTGCTGCGATATGTGCATGCGCTTTATCTTTATCTGCGAAAAAGCCGGTGCTTTCAATCACAACATCCACTTCGTGTTTTCCCCATGGAATTTGAGAAGGGTCTTTCTGAGCGTAAATATTTATTTTTTCTCCATTAACAACTATTGAATCATCTGTTGATTTTACATCAGCTTCGAAGCGGCCCTGGGCGCTGTCATATTTTAGCAAATGTGCCAATACTTTCGGACTTGTAAGATCATTGATGGCAACCACATCAATTCCGTCCATATTATAGATCTGGCGGAAAACAAGGCGGCCTATGCGGCCAAAACCATTGATTGCAACTTTAATGGAACTCATATTTGTACTATTTAATTTGTTTTAAGAAGTTGCAAAATTATGGATTTTCAAGGACATAAGGAAGGAAAAGCATGAAAGAAAATGGTATAAAAAGTTATTTCGTATTTTATTAATCCTTTATATGAAAACCTGTTTAATAAAATCTAAATAAATGACCATTCAAGTATCAAAAAATTTAGAACTTTTGCATAAATGCTATGTATTTAAATTTTTAAAGAGGAGTAACAGATAAAAAATTTTGCGATAACTGTTTTCACCGCTATTTTTGCGCTCCCCAAAAGAAAATAAATTTCTTAAAAAAATTTGGAGCGTTGGTCAAGGGGTTAAGACACCTCCCTTTCACGGAGGAATCACGGGTTCGATTCCCGTACGCTCTACAAACCGGCTCATGCCGGTTTTTTTTATGCCTGATTTAAAATTATTTCTTCGCCTTAAAACTCCAGGTTATTTTAAAAACGGCAACTACTTCATTTTTTTCATTGTAGCCGGTAGAGACACATTCTATACTTTGACCTTCACCTGAAGCAATTGCATTTTCAATAGTTTGATGGATCAGTTCTCCATCCTCACATTTAAATAAAATTGTGCCGATTGCTTTTTTAAAAAACTCCGCTTTAAAATTTACAACCAGCATACTTACTGCAGGTTTTCTTTTATAGATAAAACCCATGCACAATGCGCCGGTACTCAACTCAGCAGCCATCGCCAATACGGCAAAATATAAGGAATGAAAAGGATTTTGATTCAGCCATTTGTATTTTACAGAAACGATAGAATGAGTCGTATTGATTTCACGGATCCGGATGCCCGTAAAGAAAACCAGTGGCAGCCTGGAAAGCAGGAACAGCCTGTATTTTAGCGGATGAAATAGTAGTTTTTTATATGCGACAAAAGATGGATTTTCTTCTTCCATCTTACTGATAATTTTTTGGATCAATAGCTGCCCGTGTCCAGCTATTTAAAAAATCCAATACTTTCTCTTCACTATAACCATTTCCCTGTTCGAGGTAAACTGAATTTTGAATATGTAATAATTTTCCATCACCATCAAGAATAATGAAAACAGGAAAACCAAAACGTTGCGCAAAACCATATTTTTCAAATACGAGTTTATTCAAATTTTCTTTGCTGTAATTCAAATGATAAATAATATAATCCGCTTTCAATAAGGAATCTATATGCACATCATTTTTGGTAAATTTATTAAAGCGTAAACACCAGATACACCAGTTACCGCCCGCTTGTATCAGCACATGTTTGTTTTGTTGTTTTGCTGTTGCAACTGCATTATTAATTCCTTCCTGAGCATTTTCCGTGGGATTATAAATGTGTATGCTATCAGTTTGCGCTTTTGCAGTGTTTTGCAAAATTGAAAATGCTGTTATCAATAAAATTGCCAGGGGTTTTTTCATGAAAATTTGTATTTGATTATTGTTTATTTATTTCAACTATAGATGCCACCGTTTTATTTGTACCGGTATTTGTAGTAAATGAAATAGTTCCGGATGCAGTACTCACAAATCGAACACCACTGATCGTTTCATTTTTTACAGCACTATTCACAGATTGTGCAAAACCTGCACTGCGATTATTGTTTACAGCCTGGTTCAATGAAAAAACATTTAATGAATCTTTACTTACTATCACGGCCATTAAATCTTTATTACCTATATCATCCGCCATCATGCTCATACCGCGCGGAAATAAACGATAACCGGTAATGCCGCAATAGGGTGAAAACTTCGTTTTCGTGGGATCATTTTTTGTTGGATACGGAAATAAAATATAGCTGCTTCCATCTGTTTCCATTCCTAAAACATAGACATAACAAGCGGTATTATTTTTTACTTCCATTTTAAATTGCGTGCCTTTAGCAATCATTTTTGCAGATTGAAAAACATTATCATTTTTTAATTGTAGTGGAATGTACTGTTTGGTTTTATTATCCACCAGGCCAATGGAACAATCGAGCGTAGTGGTTGCAGCCGCACCTTCTTTAGGCATTGGATCCAGGCCATAAGCTTCGCGTACAAAGCGTTTGAAATCTTTATACAACATCCAGGCAACGCCATTTTTCCCCCATTCCGGTCCCCAGCTATTCATGATCTGGAAGGCGCCGCCTTCTTTGCGGTCGTCATAACCGATCACACAAACTGCATGTCCTCCAAAACCCATCATGGTATAATCATCCGATGTTGGATGCCATACATCCTGGCCCATCATCGGTTGCATAAAACTTCCGCCGGCCATCATTCCAATAACAACTGGAACGTCTTTGGCGAGGTGTTCTTTAATTGCATGTAAGTCAATATCATTTACATTATCCCCATTCGTTAGCCGAGTAAATCCAAGCATTTTATATTGAGCCGCGTCCATTTTTAAATTATTTCCGGGTTGCCTGCTGCAATCATGTTCATCATACGGAAATGCCTGGTATGGCACAGAACCAACTTTTGTCATACTTTCCATAGCCCGAATAATATAACTTCCCTGGCAACCATCCAGGCCGATTTGATTATATAAAAAAGATGGACTGAAAGCTACCTGGTTAGGATCATTTGCAGTAGAAACTGATTGTAAAATACTTCTCGCCCCATAAGCGCTGCTCCAGGCAACACAACTCCCCTGTGAGCCCTGGTTTTGCCTTTGTGGTGCAAATTTTAAAAGCGATACGGCTTCGGGTAAATTATTTTTTGATTCATCCAAACCTTCGTAAACAGGCGCTTTATCAAACATTTTGGGATCTAAAATTCCGCCCATAGTAAGGCTGTTGGAGGATTGCCCGGATGTTCCACCAGTACAACCACCTTTGAAATAAAAGAATCCGCCTGCGATCAGAACAATCACCAGCATAATAGGATTGCGAATGAGCATGGGAAGCAACTGGAATAAAATATTACCGCCACCGCCACCTCTTCCTCCCCCTGGTGTAGGCTCATTGGAATTATCATATTGATCATTCGGATCATCCACCATTCTTATCGGCATAATATCTTTTTTTATTATAGGAAAATAATTCTCAGAATAACAATATTACAAATCTTTTAATTTACCTGCGATATGAATTTAATTTATTACGCAGAACCATATATTTGGATTCGGAAAAAATCCATCCAATTATTAAAATGATCAAAGCATAAAATGAAACCATCTTAAAAATAATAAGCGGCCAGTTATTTTGTTTATTATCATTATACCAAACTTCATGATGAATAAAAGTATAAAAATGTAAGTGCTCATTGAATGTATTATTTTTCATTTCTCTTCCCGGGTACAAAAAAGCAATACTTGCATTGGAAGCATTATAATATTCGTGCCAGTAAGAAAGTTCTGCATAATCTTTAACCAACAAAGAATCGTTTTGAAAAGTGAAAACTTTTTTACCTGCTAAACCATTTACTTCAAATATCTTTTTTATATCCACCGCATTATAAACATGTAAGGAATCATGCGGCCAATACATATTATTCAATGCATCTGCCAAAATCCAGGTTTGTTTTTCGCGCAAATAAATTTCATTCATATAATGCACACTAAAACGCCAGTTGCCATCAGGGCCGCGATAGGTAATTCTCCTATTGGGCAAATTTTCAATGTCACATAAAAAAGCAAGCATTTGGGAAAAATTGCCACAATCCAATAACACATTGCCTTTCATCGATTTTACAATTTGATTGTAAGGCGAAAATGTATTCATTGTTTGAATACCAGTACCGGATGAATCTGAATGAATGCCGGAAATAAAAGATGCAATTTCCATAAACCTGGCGGAGTCAGTTAATGCCTGTGATATTTTAGTTTTTGCTTTTAATAGTTCCCTGGGTCCTATCACTTCATCTTTTGAATATTGATGGAAACCTTTTTCCCAAATATGTAATGGTGTAGTAGAAATACCATGACCGGGAATATTGCTGTATAAAAATTCGTTGGTGAAATTATGCGGTGAATTTTCAGTATGATCTATGTGGAAAATAATATTTTTTGACCGCCCATCTGCCGCCATTAATGTATACGCATGAAAACTTTTTTGTAAGGGAAAAGTGATTGCATGACCAGTTACTTGTACTTTTTTATTTTCCAATAAATATTGATCAGCAGGAAGTTTTTGGGAAAAAGTGAACTGCACTGAATCATTTGTAAAAAAAATATTTTTTATGAAAAAAGAAGAATCTGCCTGGTAGATTCCGCTATAAGTTTTAAAGGATAATATTTATATCCTTCATTTCGGTGTTTGAGGATATAACCATTCAAAAGGATCAATGAAATGAATATTAAAATATAAATGAGCCTTTTCCGTTTCATTTTACTTTTAAAATAAATTTATCCAAAATAATTTTTACAGGAAAATGGCAGCAAGTACATAATCTGCAATCAATATCATAATACAACTTACCACTACAGAAGTTGTACTGGCGCGACCAATTTCCAGCGCGCCGCCTTTCACATAGTAGCCGAAATATGCTGAAATACTGCTTATCAGGAAACCAAAAGTATAGGCTTTCATCAAAGCAAAAGTGACATTGAATGGCCGGAAACTTTGTCTTAAACCAATATCAAAAATATCCGGGGCTAATATTCCGGTTGCTGCACCAGCAATGCGGCCTCCCATAATAGCCAGGAACATGGATAAAACAATCAGTGCAGGAATTACAATTAAGGCACCCAAAATTTTTGGTGCAATAAGATAACTTTTTGTATTGATGCCCATTATTTCCAGCGCATCAATTTGTTCGCTAACACGCATATTTCCAAGTTCACTGGCGATCTTACTGCCAATGACACCAGCTAAAACAATACAAACTACGGTTGGTGAAAGTTCCAGCATAATGGTGTCCCGGACGATCATGGAAATGGTAGAACGTGGAACCAGTGGTGATACAAGCTGATAAGCAGTCTGAACCGTTGTAACCGCTCCCAGGAAAACAGATATAATCACAACGATTGGTAAGGAGCCAATACCTATTTCGCTGCATTGGTGCATGAATTCCTTCCAATATAATTTTCCATTTTCAGGGCGTGTAAACATGCCCTTGATCATCAGTAAATATTTCCCCAAATGATTCAAAAATCGTCCAATCATTATGCCTTTTTTTTATGAAGGTAATTGTTATTCATAACCCTAAAACAGAAGAGAAAAAATTATATAAAATATTTCCGGCAACGCCAAACAACCATTTTTTTAAAAAACTAAAAAAATGCCTGCATGATTTTACGATTGCACTTTTGCATTTGCACCCAGCCATGCCATAATACCCATACCCGTTTCGATAGCAGTTTCATCAATATTAAATTTTGGTGTATGTACATTATGAATAATATCTTTCGCTTCATTGCGCACACCAAGCCGGAAAAAACAACCCGGAATTTCCTGAGAATAAAAACCGAAATCTTCCGCACCCATACGCAATTCAGTTTCCGAAACATTTTCTTTTCCCTGGAATTCTTCTGCCAATTGCCATGCCTGCCCGGTAAATGAAGGATCATTTTTCACTGTTGGATACCCTTTTAAAATATTAATGTCCGCTTTTGCACCCATTGAATTGGCTATTTCAATCGTAATCTTTTCGATCAGCAAATGCGCTTTTGCCCGCCATTCTTCATCCATTGCACGGAAAGTCCCCATTAGTTTTATTTCGCGGGGAATAATGTTTGTGGCCGTACCTCCATTTATTGCACAAATGGATAAAACGGTCGGAGAAAATGGATTGGCATTCCTGCTCACCACTTGCTGCAAGGCAATAATAATTTGTGCAGCCACCAATACAATATCCGTTGTAAGATTTGGCGCCGCCGCGTGTCCGCCGGGACCACTGATCGTTATATAAATTTCATCCGCACTTGCCATTGACATGCCTTTCCGGAAACTTAATTTTCCAACTTCCAAACCCGGATGCACATGCAGGCCGAGGATTCCCTGTGGTGCAGGATTTTTTAAAACACCATCTTTGATTAATAAACTCGCGCCTCCCGGATGCTTTTCTTCGCCGGGTTGAAAAATGAGTTTTACAGTTCCTTCCCATTCATCTTTCAAAACATTCAAAATTTTGGCTGCGCCTAAAAGGCAAGTGGTATGTACATCATGACCGCAGGCATGCATGGTACCCACATTTTTCGACTTATAGGAAATTTCATTTTCTTCTGTAATTGGCAGCGCATCAATATCTGCCCGCAACGCAATGCAACGGCTTTGCGGATTTTTACCTTCAATTAAACCCACAACGCCGGTTCCTGCCATCAATGTAAAAGGAATGCCAAATGCATCCAGTTGGTTTTGTATAAAAAGGGATGTCTGATTTTCACAAAAACTGAGTTCCGGGTTTTCGTGTAAATGATGCCGCACTTCAATAAAAGTTTGCAGGTTTTCTTTTGCAAGTCCTGCAATTTTATTTTTAAGCATAGCTGATGGAATTATTAATTGTGAATTTTATTATTGAGTAAAATCGTCCGGTGGTGTATATTCCACTGCGTCATCAACCACATAAACAGGCTGAGCATAGATGCGGGTGAGTTCTTTTTTATAGTCAAGCGCGTCACTTTTAGTAAGAAAATTTCCGATACGCACTTTAAAATAAGGGGTTTGAAAAAGCAGGTAGGCTTTCTGGCCCGGTTCATTTTGAAGGAACCATGCTTTCAATTTAAATGCTTCTTCCCTGCTTCTGGTGCTGAGTACCTGGAGACGGTAACCTTTATATAAGCCGCCACTTGTCATGTTGGCTGTGCGCTTATTCACCGCGATCTCTTCATTTACAAACATATCCACCCGCGCATCTGCATGTATGATGACTGTATCTCTTATTGCGGCTTTTGCAAAATGTGTGGCAAAAAGAAACATTAAAATGAAAAAGCTCCGGCTTATATATTTATTCATAGCTGCAATATAAAATTTTTTTAAGGTGAAACGCTAATTGTAATTTCTTTAATAAAATTATGGCAAAAGTTCACCCACCGTAATTTTCAAATCTTCAACAGGATGATCATCCGCTTCATAATTTTTTATAACATTATATAAAGTATCCCGTTCCACAGGCACGCGTTTTACTTGTTTGATGAGTGTTACCAATTGCTCAGTCGTCATTGTGGGAGATTGTTCTTCACTTCCCGCCATAGTATAGATTTTAGTACTGTCATCAATTGTGCCATCAATATCGTTCACTCCAAATGATAAACTCAACTGCGCTTTCTCACGGCCAAGCATGGGCCAGTATGCTTTGATGTGTGGAAAATTATCCAGGTATAAACGGGATATAGCGTACAAACGCATATCTTCTACAGTTGTTGATTCCGGCACGTGGCTGAGGTCATTATTTTTATTCCGAAATTTTAATGGAATAAATGTATTGAAACCGCCGGTTTTATCCTGCAGGCTACGCAATCTTTCCAGGTGATCCACGCGATGAAAATAATTTTCAATATGGCCATACAGCATAGTGGCATTGGTATGCATTCCCAATGCATGCGCTGTTTCATGGATGTGCAACCAGCCTTCCGCATTCACTTTATCCGCGCAAATTTTTTCGCGTATTTCAGGGTGAAAAATTTCTGCGCCTCCTCCCGGAAGTGAATCCAGGCCAGCTTCGTGGAGGATTTTCATGCCTTCTTCCGCAGATACTTTTGCCTTGCGAAACATATAATCCAATTCCACTGCAGTATAGCCTTTGATATGCAAATCCGGGCGATGTGCTTTAATTTTTCGCATCAATGAAGCAAAAAATTCAAGATTTAATTTTGGATGCACACCACCCACAATATGAACTTCCGTAACCGGTTTTCCATCATAGCTTTTTACAATATCCAACATTTGGTCAGCAGACAATTCCCAGCCTTCATCCCGGTGCGCATAGAGTCTTGAATAGGAGCAAAAGCTGCAGGAGAAAACGCAGACATTCGTTGGTTCAATATGAAAGTTTCGGTTGAAATACGTGATATCTCCATGCTTTTTTTCACGAACCCAATTTGCCAGTGCGCCCACATAAGAAAGACTGCCTTTTTCGAAAAGCAGAGCACCTTCATCAAATGATAATCTCTTGCCATTGATTATCTTTTTTCCAGCTTCCTGTAATTCTGTATTTTTTTCCGCATGAATAATCTCTTCTATTCCGGAGTTGTCCATATTATATATTGAATTGCAAAGGTAAATTCACCAATCTATAAAAATAAATAAATAGCGTTAAACCCAAAGCCATTATAACAAATGATAGATTTGCTTATAATGCCGGTAAAGCCAGGAATATTCCAGCCACTCAATGACTTTTTTGATCATATTTATGTGATCACACTATCCCGCGCCACAGAAAGGCATTTGAAAATAAAAAAAGACCTGGCCGGTTTGAATATCGAATTTTTTGAAGCTACTGATTATAAAGATTTTTCTGTAGATGAATTGATTGAAAAAGGCATCTATGACCCTGTTAAAGCGAAAGCTGCGCATCGGTATGGAAAAGCCATAAAGCAGGGCGCCCTGGCATGCAGTATCAGCCATAAGCGTGTTTATGAGGATATGTTGAAAAATAATTTCTCCAGGGTTTTAATTCTTGAAGATGATGTAATTCCCAATGAAGAAGGTATAGAACTTTTTAATAAAATAATCCATGAATTGCCACCGGATTGGGGCGTACTTTATTTTGATTATTTCAAAAACACCCGGTACACTTTTTTTTCAATGCTCAAACAACAGGTATATCATCTCCAGAAAAAAATGGGGCATTTAATTTGGAGCCATCAAACAATCAATAACCTTTTTGCAAAAAAATATTCAGCACATTTGAAGAAGGCTGGTTATCATGATTTCGCCAGTGCCTATGCCATCACAAGGGAAACTGCGGCGCTTTTAATAAAAATGCAAACGCCGGTCATTTATTTATCTGATCAATTATTGCCATTGGCCTGTACTGAAGAAATGGTCAAAGGCTTTATAAGTCTTCCCAAATTATTCATCCAGCAAAGCCAGTTGCATAAAGAAATTGTGGGTAGTTACGTAGAGGAAAATTAAAAGATCACTGACAGAAAGTCCTGCAACTTCCTCAAATTACTCATGGTGTATGTTTTGATAACAATATATCCATAAAAAAATTACGTTAGTATATCGTAGAAATTTTACATTTAGTAAGTTTTTCCAACGTTAAATAAATAATTTAAAACAAACGAAACCATAAACTGATACAATGAAAATATTACTCACTTACCTGAAACCATTTAAATGGCTGGTGGCGCTGGCATTATTACTTGCCACTATTAATCAAACTTTCTCCATGCTTGACCCCTATTTTTTCGGGAAATTATTTGATAAATATGCAACACATCCTTTTGCAGAAGGCTATTTTAATGAACAAAAGAAATTCATTCAAACTGCTACGCGCACTCAATCCCAGTTCATCTGGGGCGTTATGGGATACCTGGGAATACTTATCAGCGTTGCCATGATTTCGCGAATTGCCAAAGCATTCCAGGATTATTTCAGCAATGTAGTTGTCCAAAAATTTGGTGCAAAAATTTTCACGGATGGCTTGAAACATTCCATGGCATTGCCTTACCAGGATTTTGAAGATCAGCGGAGTGGAGAAACATTATCTATTTTATCCAAAGTACGGTTGGATACAGAAAAATTTATCATCAGTTTTATCAATGTATTATTTGCGGTACTCGTGGGTGTTGTTTTTATTTCTGTTTATTCCTTCAGGCTGAATTGGTCCATCATGCCGATTTATGCGGTTGGTATTATTTGTCTGTCTGTATTAACCAGTTTGCTCAGCAAAAAGATAAAGCGGATTCAAAAAAATATTGTCAAAGAAACCAATTCACTGGCAGGTACAACCACTGAATCATTGCGAAACATCGAACTGGTGAAAAGCCTGGGGCTTACTGACCAGGAAGTAACGAGGTTGAATAATAATACCTATAAAATTCTTGGACTCGAATTAAAAAAAGTGAAAAGTATCCGTTCCCTGAGTTTTGTACAGGGAACTTTTGTAAATTTTCTACGGCAGGTGATCATGTTCACTTTGCTCTATCTTGTTTTTAAAAACCAGTTGACAGCGGGTGAATTAATGACTTTGACCTTTTATTCATTTTTTATTTTTGGGCCATTACAGGAAATTGGCAATATCATTATATCTTATCGCGAAGCAGAAGCATCTTTGAATAATTTTCATGAACTGATGCAAAAAGCGCCGGAACCCCGCCCTGTAGCACCCAAAGAAGTGGGTAAAATCTTGCAATTGGAATTTAAAAATGTTTCATTTAAACATAAATCCGCGCAATTCAAAGCCCTGGAAAATATCAATTTTAAAGTGAAAAATGGAGAAACCATCGCTTTTGTTGGCCCATCCGGTTCGGGAAAAAGTACCCTTGTAAAATTATTGGTAGGATTGTACCGGCCACAGCAGGGAGAAATACTATTTAATCATATTAATGGGAATGATATTGTGTTTGATGCACTGCGCAACCAGATTGGTTTTGTAACGCAGGATACACAATTATTTGCCGGAACGATACGCGAAAATTTACTGTTTGTAAACCCGGGCGCAAGCAATGAGGAGATTGTTGATGCATTACATAAATCAAGTTGTGAACAATTGCTATCCCGCGCAGAAAAAGGTATTGAAACTGTAATTGGGGAAGGCGGTTTAAAATTAAGTGGTGGTGAAAAACAAAGGCTGAGCATTGCGCGTTCGCTCTTACGAAAACCCGAATTACTAATTTTTGATGAAGCCACTTCCTCTTTGGACAGCATTACGGAAGAAGAAATTACTTCAACGATTAAAGATATTTCAGAAAAGAGCAGGCAGATAATGGTATTGATCGCGCACCGGTTGAGTACCATCATGCATGCCGACAGGATCTATGTGCTGGAAAAAGGTCAAATAGTGGAAACCGGCCACCACAATGCATTGCTTGAGGAGAAAGGGTTATATTATGCCATGTGGCGGCAGCAGATCGGAGAAAGAAAGTCACTCCGGGAAAAAGATATAAAAGTGCTTGCCTGAACCTGAAAAGATTTTTTAGACTAAATGGCGATATTTTTTCTGAAATAAATTTTTTTTACTCTTTAATTAAAAACGTAAATTGCATTTGCCATAAATATATAAAAATCCTGCATTCAATTTAAAAGTTCAATGAAGCAGCGTTTTGAAAAAAAAATTGTCTATATTTATGGGTAATATTTTACCTCCATGACTGAAGAAGCCATTTTATCAGGTTGCCTGCAAAACGATCCAGTAGCGCAAAGGGAACTATACAACCGGTATAGCCCGAAGATGCTGCCTGTGTGTTATCGTTTCGCACAAAACCGGGAAGACGCGGAAGACATGCTGCAGGAAGGGTTTATAAAAGTGTTTACACAAATTCACACTTTTCAGAATAAGGGCGCATTTGAAGGCTGGATAAGAAGGATCATGGTATATAATTGTATCAATTTTTTAAAGAAATTTAAAAAATTCAGTGATAATGTAGATATTATGTTTGCGGATTATGTATCGGTAAAAGAACCATCAGTTACGTCCCTAATGCAGGTGAAACAGGTGAATGAATGCATACGAAGTTTGCCTTTGGGTTACAGGACTGTATTGAACTTATATGCCATTGAAGGTTATTCGCATAAAGAAATTGCAGAAATGCTGGAGATTGAAGAAAGTACCAGCAGAAGCCAATATGCAAGGGCAAAGACGGCTTTGGAAACTATTTTGATTAAGAAACGGATATTAGAAAAAGGCAATTCGGCTTTAAGGTGGGCCGGCGCAAATTAATCTACTGTAGATGTAAATGGAAAACCCGTATGACCATACAGAATTTGAAGGCTTTTTAAAAGAGCAGGCTGACCAGTTCCGTTTATACCCTGCTGAACATTCCTGGAGGCATATTCAGCATGAATTACATGGGTACAAAAAATGGCCGGCTTTAACTGCAATATCTGTTTTTGTGATTTCTTTATTAGTTATTGGCACTCTGATTATTAAACCTGAAATTAAAACAACAATTATTGCAGGAAATACTGCTACAATAATAGATGAAGCGACTATTAAGTCAACCGATAATGCCAATGCAGTAAATGGTACTGTTCTTACAATAAAAGAATCTTCTTTTCCTGAAAACTTAACTATCCGCAACATTACCCAAAATACTATTGCATCTGTATCAGCATCTTTAAAGCAACAAAACGCTGTATTTACGCTTTATGAAAATAATATTGCTATAGCAGCAAATACGGAGTCCATCAAAAATGAAAATAAATCCGGGAATACTATTCTTTCCAATAGTAAAAATGAGAATCCGACTATCGTTAAAAGTGCCGAGAATCCGCGGCATAATTCTGACATGTTCAACTTCGCATTGAAAACCATTTCTCAACCCATATCCGTTAACAGCAGTTATGGCCTGGTAGATTTTAAAGGAAATCAAAATGTTGCAGAGCCATTTTATTTCAGGTATGCCTTAAATACTTATTCCGATTATGATGTGGAAGATCTGCTGAATACAAGCCGTAAAAATTATTCTTTTGATGCAATGAAAAATTCAGTTTCAAAACTTGATTTTTCATTTTACCTCACTCCTTCCATTAGTTACCGGAGGTTGACGGACAATGGGCAGGGAAAAGCAGCAGGTACTTATGTTTCAGCCGTTTCTCTCGCTACTTCACCTTTTTCAGTTGATGTAAATAAATTAGTAAATTACAGACCGTCAATCGGCTATGAAGTGGGCTTTTCTTTAGGCTACCATCTATCTGACAGGCTTTCCCTCAAATCCGGTTTTCAGTTCAATATGGATCAATATAATATTGATGCATATTTATATCAAAATAATTCAGCCTTCGCAGCTACAGAAAATGAACCAACTGTATTTAGCCCATTCCTGGTAAACAGGTCTTCCGGGGTTTCGAGTGTTCCATTTACACTTAAAAACCGCTTCTACCAGGTATCATTACCAATTGGTCTGGATTATAAGATCGCTGAACATGGAAAACTTTCCTGGAATGTTGCTGCTGCTCTACAACCAACGTACACTTTTGATAAAGAGCCATTTGTAGTTTCTACCAATTTTAAAGATTATGCCGATGGTTCCAAGCTTATGCGCAACTGGAATGTGAACGGAAATGTAGAAACTTACCTCAGTTATAAAATTGGTTCTGTAAAATGGCAGGTTGGACCGCAATTCCGTTACCAGTTTATGCCTACGATGTCTCAAAACTATCCCATCAAAGAATACCTGCTGAATTATGGTTTGAAGATTGGTTTTACAAAGGCTATTAAATAATCACTTACTTATCTTTGCTGCCAAACCAGTGAATACTTTTTTTAAAGGAACACTATTCTATTTTTGAAAAAAAAATCATAAGACAACTGCTTATTAATTTTTTATACATGAAAATAAAATATTCATTCATTTGTTTTTTCCTGGGATTCATAATCTTTGTCAATAGTTGTAAAAATGACAATTCAAAAGAACAAGTTCAGGAAAAAAATGTGAATGATACCCTGGTTTTTTACCCGGTCAATCAATATATACGTTCACAATTATCTATGTTGGAAAATAGTCCGGTGCAACCCTATAAAATAATAATAAGAGGTTCCGTTAAAGATTCAACAGCAATTACCAAAGATGAAGTAAAAAACCTGGCGAATACTTTTTTAAATGATAGCATTACTGCAATTGGCTTGAAAGAAAAATACATAGAAAATATTTTCCAGGACCAAACCACTGCAAGTTATACTTTCAGCTATACTGCAAAAGATACAATGTTGCCGGTGCAGCGAGTTTTGATATTATTGGATACAGCCACGCAACAGGTAAAAAATATTATTTTCAATGTTGTGAGGGCTTACACAGATTCGTCCACAACAGAAATGCTTTGGTGGAAAAATGATAAAGGTTTTACCATCCTGCAAAGCACAACCTTACCGGATGGCACAGAAAAAAAACAACAATTACAAATTGGCTGGAAGGAGTGATCATGGCGAATAAATTTTCTTTTATAGCACAGGACTATCCCACTAACCCGGGCATTTATAAATATTTTGATTCGGCAGGAAATCTTTTGTATGTAGGAAAAGCAAAGAACCTTCGAAAACGGATTGCATCCTATTTCACCAAAACAAACGCCGGGTACAAAACTGCAGAATTAGTCCGGCGAATTTGTAAGATCGAATTCACACTTGTTGATTCAGAGCAGGATGCATTGCTGCTTGAAAATTCATTGATTAAAGAATACCAGCCAAAATTCAATATCAATTTAAAAGATGATAAATCCTATCCTTATATTGTCATTAAAAATGAACCTTTTCCACGTGTTTTTCTTACCCGGAAAAAAATAAAAGATGGTTCTGAATATCTTGGCCCATTTACTTCTGCAGGAAAAGTACGTGAACTCATTCGTTTTATACGGGAGTTTATACCGTTGCGCACCTGTAAGCTAAAGCTCACAGAAAAAAACATTCAGCAAAAAAAATTCAAAGTTTGCCTGGAATATCATCTTGGAAATTGCAAAGGCCCCTGTGAAGGTTTGCAATCTGCTGATGAATATGCAGAAGGCCTTGCCCAAATCCGGCAAATGCTGAAAGGCAATTTAAAACCAGTCATGTTGCGGTATAAAAAGGAAATGTCTGACTATGCAGAAAAGCTGGATTTTGAAAAAGCAGCATTTATCAAAAAGAAACTGGGTGAGCTCGAACAATACCAGGCGCGATCTGTAATCGTCAGCAAGTCATTGAATAACATAGATGTGTTTTCTTTTATACGCGATGGCGATACTGCATATATCAATTATTTGATGGTTGAAAACGGCACTATTGTACAAACACATAATGAAAAATTCATTGCCAAACTGGAAGAATCAGATGCAGAAATATTGTTACTGGCAATCATTGATTTTAGAAAAACATTTGATAGTCCGGCAAATGAAATTGTCATTCCTTTTAACATTGAATACCCGGGAGGTCTTGCTGCATGCACAATACCGCGTGGAGGTGAAAAGAAAAAATTACTGGATTTGTCTTTCAAAAATGCATTGTATTTCAAAGACGAACAATATCGCAAAAAAATATTAAATGTAAAAAACCAAACTGAAAATAAACAAATGCAAACTTTGTACGAATTGCAGCAATTTTTGCATTTGCAGGAATTACCCGTTTACATAGAATGTTTTGATAACAGTAATTTCCAGGGAAGTTTCCCCGTTTCCGCAATGGTGTATTTTTTAAATGGCATGCCGGATAAAAAAAATTACCGGCATTACAATGTAAAAACAGTAAGCGGCATCAATGATTTCGCCACGATGAAAGAAGTGGTTTACCGGAGATATAAAAGATTATTGGATGAAAATATTGTACTGCCTCAGCTCGTAATTGTTGATGGTGGCAAAGGGCAGTTAAGTGCCGCTCTGGAAAGTATGAAAATGCTGGGGTTGGAAAATAAGATTACGGTAATCGGCCTTGCCAAAAATATTGAAGAGATCTTTTTTGCAAATGATACTGAGTCCATCAAACTTCCCGCTGACAGCACGGCGCTGAATTTGGTGCGTTATATCAGGGATGAAGTGCATCGATTTGGAATTACATTTCATCGTAATAAAAGATCGAAAGGTGTAATTAAAAATGAATTGGAAGAAATAAAGGGAATTGGGGGAAATACAGCAGAACGATTATTGAAGGAATTCAAATCTGTAAAAAATTTAAGGACAAAAACGTTGGAAGAAATAGCGGCTGTCTCCGGGAAGGCAAAAGCAGAAATTTTATTTACTTACTTCCAAAAATAAAAAAGGGGCCTGGATGAAAATCCAACCCCGTATTAAAATCCAATATCCTATGAAAAACCGAGGCAAATATATCTTATTAATTATAATTTCCCAATTATTTACTGAATAATTTTAAAAAAGTATTAAAATTTTCTAATAAAAAAAACCCTAAAAGCAGGGTTTTAATTTTTTTTTATACAATCGATATTAATAAGACCAAAGCGCTTGTTCGTAATTAAATATTTTTTCCTTGATCTTTTCTCCCTGTAACAAACGGAAAAGTGTATTATTCGGGTAAATATTAGCAAGTGACTGATCAAAAGGATTATCCATGGTGGATTTGGTGATATAACTACTGAACATCCTGCTTTCAAATAATTCTTCCCAGGTCATCCTGCTACCATAATTTTTTGGATTATACACATCATGTTTGGCCAGTACCGGGCGCATATCCGGGTAGTAAACCCACCAAACGGCCCTTTCACTATTTGGAATGATGTCACCAGTTGAAAGCCTGTAAGGTATAACAGGAGCAATGCCTAAAATCCGTACAAATAACCGGCTTGATTCTTTATCAAAGATCCATTCTTCTTTGAGCCTGAATTTGTAAATTGAATCCGGGTCAAATTGTTTTGCACGTACTTCGTATCCGATAGTATTTCCATCCCGGTCAATTTTTGCAACTGTATCACTACCGCCGGCAAAAGCTTTCATAGCATCTTCAAATGTAATAGGCGTTGTAAACCTGTCGTCTTCACCGCTAAAAGCAGTAACATCTCCATCTTTAATTGCGCTTAATAAAATAGAAATGAAGCGTTGATTTCCATTATCTTCCTCGGCTGAATATTGAAAAGGCAAATTCATTTTTTCCCTGGTATCTATTTCACGCCATACCCGTACTCTAAAAACCGCATCATCTTCCCGAAGGTTTTCATAAGGAAGCGGTTGCCTGTCTTTTACCAGATTTTGCTCAATGGCAGCATCATTTCTCAAAGACATTTTTACACTATCCAAAATTCCATTACCGGAACCTTTAATGACAGTAATAGGCAAACTTGTATCGCGTTGATAAACAACATTATTATTATTCCCATAATTAGAATTCTGTTTAGGAACAGTATCTTGCTGGTTATTTGGCGGGGGCGGAGTATTATTTCCATAATTATTCCTGCGCACCGGCTGCCTTGTCTGGCTATAAGATGCTCCTGCCATTAAGAAAAGCAATGCGAAAAGCAGGGAAAATTTAATTTTTTTAGCCATCATATTTATCTTTCTTATTAATAAAGCGTAAAAGCAATTGGGGGCAATAACCTTGTACCACCAGGACCATTTGCTTCAATATTGTCAATAACTACCGTTGTACCCACTTTACATTTTTCTATCAGGTTCCGTATGCCGTCAAAGGAATCTCCATTTACATCCTGGAAAGTCAACTGCGGGAATCCTGCTCCATTCATAACTATTGTAAAGCTTTGAACAGAAAATTTTACTCCTTCAAATACAAAATTTTCCAGATCCGCACGAACGCCAAATTGTGCTTTAAATTCATTAACGCGCATCCGGCCTCCTTTATTATTACCCACTTTAGCAACCGGGTCAGGAACTGTTTTTACACGGAATACAAATGGGGTGGTTTTGCCTTCAATAGTTACATTTACGGTAGCAGTTCCAGGTTTTCCGGGACGAACTACATATTTACCCGCACCTGTTTTGGACAATGAACCATTATCCATGCTTACAGAAATTTTTTCATCACCTACTGTTCCGCCACCTACTGATAAATGATTATCAAGGCCAATATACAACACTTTTACATCATCCGCGCTAACACTTACACCCGTTGGATTTCCAACTGTATATTGAACATCTTTAAACGTCTGGGCAGTAGTACCATCGGGTCTGAGATAATTGATCACCACTTTTTTTGTATATGTTCCGGGACCTCCAACATTTGATTTATATTCGGCAACGCCGTCTGCATTCAATGCTACTGGTGTTCCATCCACAGTAATTGAGGGCTGTGCAGCTTTACTGAAAGCGCCAACGCCTGCTGTAATTTGCAGTTCCTGTCCTGGCATAAGATATAAAGCATTAGTTCCGGCAAAAGCCTGAAAAGCATCATATACTATTTGCACTTCGCCTACTTTACGGTGCAGGTAATCAACTACCATTGCTTCACTGTTTTTCACATCATTTTGAAATTTACTTAAAATGGTAATAGCCGCAATAGCAGGTGTCATATTAAAATAAGCCGGGGCCCATTCTTTACTTGATTGATTATTGCTTTTAGGAACGTGCAAATCAATGGGAAGATCTTTTGCAAATTCTGTATTTACTGAAGAATCAACACCTAATACATTTTTTTTATATTCCGTTAATTTTTGCAACAATTCTTTGCCTTTAGTTCCCGGATCACTCATGATCCTTGTAGTAGCTTCGAGGTCATCGTCTTTCATGCCTTCAGGTTTCTCAGGTGTATATCCCGCGGCTTTCATGATATCCATTTTCAAGCCATCAATATAAGCGATCATGTCATCGGAATACTTTTTAACCTGCTGAGCTTTGGGTTCCCATATCTTAGCACGTTCGGCAGTTTTAGGATCATTTAATTTTTCCTGGAATGACTTGAAAATATCTGCATTCTTACTGTCAATGGTAGCACTTGCGGTCATAAGACTTTCATTCACCGTTTTAAAAGCATTCAATATTTCTGCGGATACATTCAATGCCAACATTGCTGTGAGCACCAAATACATCATATTGATCATCTTTTGCCGCGGTTCTTTAGGTAGAGCTGACATAAATCAATTTTGGTTTTAAGTTTTTTGGATTTTTTTCAAAATAAATTGATTTATCGTGCGCTTTGCATTGCAGTGATCATATTGCCATAAATCTGGTTGAGTTTATTCAGGTTGGTGGCCAATGTTACAATTTCATCTTTTGCACGGTGCGCATCATCAGCCGTCGTAACCATTACATTGGAAGCTTCGGCCAGTTTACCATAAAAAGAATTGAGTGCTTTTAAATGATTATTACTTTCCTGCAACTCTAATTCATAAATAGTATTGAGCGAAGAAAGATTTTTTGTGAGCACCTGCACCTGGTTATGAAATAACCTCGCTCCGTCTGAAGCATCATTGAATGCTACTGCAGAATTTGCCGCATTTATATAGGCTTCTTTTACAGCACCCATAGCCGTAGCTGCCTCCCTTGTCTTCTGGGTATAGTCACCGGTGGCATCTACCACATCACTAATCTCTGCCATATTTTCAACTGTAACACCAAGTTTTTGAAAACCGGCGCTCAGTTTTGATAAATTAGCAGGCGTAATATCTGCTTCCTGCAGCATTTTATCCATTGCATCTATTGCAGGATTGCCTGAAATAAGGTTTGTGGATTTACCCCCACCAAGAGTAGCTACATGGTCATCAACAGTAGGAAAATAAAGATATAAAAGACCATATACCAGGAACACAAGCGCTTCTGTGCCGAGTCCTATTTTCAGGAAAAGGTCTGCATATTGGGTATGTAATAATTTTTGAAGTGCGCCCCAGATTACTACTGCTGCGGCTACTGAAACAAAGATGTCAACGATACGACTGACTTTTGCTGGAATTACAACTGCCATAAGATATTTGGTTTAAAAGTTTGGATTTAATGTTTGTTGTTTGATAAGAAAAAGTTATAGATGGATAATCCATTATTTACGTGTCATTGCGGGTAAATCAATTACTGTTCGGAAACCAATGTAAGATTTTGCCGTATCCTGGTATTCATATTGCCTTGTACTGGTTTCAAGGAAATACCATACATCTTTCCAGCTACCACCACGCACCACTTTACGTTTCATACGGGGGGGATCTGAGTCAAGCGCATTCCAACTTACATCAGGATTCATGTCGTGTTGGAAGTTGTAGGAGCCTTCATAAAAATAAGACTTTGTCCATTCGGATACGTTGCCGGCCATATTGTAAAGACCAAAATCATTGGGCCAATAGGCATCGGCTTTCGCGGTATAAAAGGCCCCATCTTCAGGGTAGTTTCCCCGGCCTGGTTTGAAATTGGCGAGCAAACAGCCTTTTTTATTTCTTGTATAATAGTTACCCCATGGAAACATGGATTGTGTACGGCCGCCGCGCGCAGCATATTCCCATTCAGCTTCAGTAGGCAGTCTGAAATCACTTTCAGGTGCCATTTTCTTCTTTAGCAAAAATGTATTCAAATAGCGCGTGCGCCAGTTACAAAATGCCTGGGCTTGTTTCCAGTTAACACCAACCACTGGATAAGTTCCAAAAGACGGGTGCGCAAAATAGCGCTTCGTCATAGGTTCATTATAAGAATAAGAGAAATCGCGCATCCAAACCAATGTATCGGGATAAACTTTTTGGTTATACCTGTAAATGAAATCTTTCCTTGGGCGGCCTTCATTTTCATATTTTGCCGCTTCTTTCAGGTCAAAGCCCTGGATATTATAAACGATTTTATCAGGGTCAATTTCGATTTTCCCATAAATACGGTTATCCGGAGAAAGCATAAGTGAACTTAATTTCTCTAACGTAGCTTTGTCACTCCATTTTATAGTTGCAGCTTTTTTCCAGTCAATGGCTGTATCAGATTCCTGCCCTTGTTTGAAATATCCCAACTGAACTGCTGCCAGGGAATCTTTTGTCCACCAAACAAACTGGCGGTATTGATTATTAGTAATTTCAGTAGCATCCATCCAAAAGCCGCTGATAGAAACCTGCTTATTTCTTGAAGTATAGTTATAGTTAACATCCTCATCACTCGGGCCCATGTGAAATGTTCCCGGGGGGATATAGACCATTCCCGGGGGTTTGGTCATACTTGCTTTTGTGCTGGGAGCAACGCCATGTAGCTGGCCGTCATCTGGCACAAGTCCCTTTGTTTTTCCTTTCTTAAAGCAACTTGAAGCCAGAATGATAAAGGCAAATAAAGTTGCAATGGTTAACAGGCGGCTCTTCATTATATATTTACAATTAATATTTAGGGTTTTTCCAGTTGTCCGCAAACTTCTCATGTTCAACAAAGGTTATCTCAACCTTGTCACATAAAAATTCGCTCGAAGGATATAAACGCATCAGTATAAGCGTTATTGTATTTACTTTAATATTTTAATAACAAAAAAAGTTGTTCAGCAGACTTAACCGGCTTTTCACAAGAATAATTTCGGCACAAATATATCATTGCATTTCTTTTATCAAAAATTTTTTCTTTCAACATTGGAAAATCCTCATTTGGGGATAAAGCTGATTGCAGTATCCTGGACGGTATAAAATGCTGAACAATTTCAGCTTTTACTTCTGCTACATTTGCACCTGTGATCACAATTTCAGGGATACCGGCAATCATTGACTGTACCTGCAAAGCCCAGTTGCCAAATGATAATGGATGCAATAATATATTATTCCCTATAACTTCCAGCATATTCACAGATCTTTCTTCCCAGTCTTTCAAATCAAATACTTTAGAAAGATATAAAAGATTTTGGGCCATTATTGCATTCCCAGATGGTGTGGCGCCATCATATAATTCAATTTTCCTGTACAAAATATCACTTTGACCAGAAGGAGTAAAATAAAAAAAATCATTCCCCGCATCACTGAAATTTGCAATTACAAAATCTGTCAATGATCTTGCCTTATCCAGCCAGGCAGTTTCACCGGTCATTTCCTGTAATAAAATATAAGCTCCGATGATATAGGAGAGATCATCGAGGAATGCTGCCTGGCGTGGCTTTGCGGATGCGGCATGTAACCAATTCCCATTTTCAGCCATGCAATTTTTTTCCAGGAATAGCATTGTAGAAATAGCGCGCTGCTGCATGGCTTCATCATTCAAAGCCATAGATTCTTTGCATAATGCGGAAATAAGCAATGCATTCCAGCCTGAAAGAATTTTAGTATCCGTGGCCGGGCGAATTCTTTTACTTCTTTCCCTTAATAATTTTTCGCTACAAAAATTCAATTTTTCATGAAGTGCTTCGGGAGTCATTTTTAAATTATCAGCCATTTCTTTTAGTGAAACCGGCAGCCATAAAATATTCGTGTGTTCCCAATTTCCATTTTCCTGTACATCATAAATCTGACAAAAAAGTGCTGCATCTTTTCCCAAAATATTTTCTATTTCCCTTTTCCCCCAGGTATAAAATTTTCCTTCCACGCCGTCACTGTCCGCATCCAGTGCACTGTAAAAGCCACCTGCTTCCTGCATCATTTCCCTTTCCAGAAATTGAATTGTTTGTAGCATAATGGCTGCATATTTTTTATCTTTTGTCAACTGATACGCTTCGGTATAGGCCATTAAAAGCAAGGCATTGTCGTAGAGCATTTTTTCAAAATGAGGCGCGAGCCATTTTTCATCCGTGCTGTACCTTGCAAAGCCTCCACCAATCTGATCATAAATTCCGCCCTGCATCATTTTATCCAGGCTCAGTAAAGCTTGTTGCAAATGACTTTCATTTTTCCTCCACAAAAATTGCCGAAGCAAATAGGTGATGGCGGATGTTTGGGGAAATTTTGGCGCATTTCCAAAACCGCCATATACTTCATCCGCAGTTTCCATTATTTTTTCCGCGATCGCTTCCTGGTTTTTAGGGCTAAGAATTTCACTTCCCTTCCTGGAAGTTGAAACATGTTGACTCAAATTTTGAAGATGTTGCGTCAGCTTCTCAGCTTGTTCAACGATCTCATTTTTCTTGGTTTTGTATGCATTTTCAACGGCAATCAATACTTCATTCCAGCTCATACGATTATACATTTTCTTAGGCGGAAAATAAGTGCCGCCAAAAAAAGGTTTTTTATCAGGCGTCAAAAAAATATTTAAGGGCCAGCCACCCTGCCCGGCCATGGCCTGTAAAGCATCCATATAAATATGATCCAGGTCCGGCCTTTCTTCCCGGTCAATTTTTATGTTGATAAAATGCGCATTCATGATGTCAGCGGTTTCTTCATTTTCAAAACTTTCTTTTTCCATCACATGACACCAGTGACAAGCCGCGTAGCCAATACTTACAAGGACAGGCTTATCTTCCGCCGTTGCCTTTTTCCATGCTGCATCGCCCCATGCATACCAGTTCACGGGATTATGCGCATGCTGCAAAAGATAGGGGCTACTTTCATGTATAAGTTGATTGGTATGTGTATGCTGTTTCATTGTATCAAAATATTTTTAAAATAAATAATCCGCAAGAATTTTTCATCTTTGAAGCGATTTCATGGAAATTACAATTTATGATGGATAAAATAAAATCCTTTTTATATAAAACTTTGGGGCTGCATCAATATTTACAATTGATTCAAAATGGTTTTATCATTGGTTATAAAACCGGGTTTCTTAAATGGAATGAAAAATACCGCTGGCATTATTTCATCAAAAAGCTGATAAAGCCGGATGATACCATTATTGATATCGGCGCAAACCTGGGATATTTTAGTTTGACTTTCAGTAAAATGATTGATCAAAAAGGTGCATTGTATAGCATTGAACCGGTAAAACCATACCGGGAATTGCTGGAAAAGAAAATGCGCAAACGGCCAAATATTTTTATCCTGTCATTCGCTTTGGGCGACCATAATGAAAAAAGCGTGAACCTGGGCATGCCACCAATGCTCAGACATATCAAGTATTTAAGGCATGGAACTGTAACTGTTTTGAGTAAAGAAAAAACGGAAGAAGGCCAGCTTCTTTTTGAAAGTGAAATGCGAAAAGCAAGTGATGTGTTTTCAGCATTTTCAAAAATTGATTATATAAAATGTGATATTGAAGGATATGAAACAGTGGTCATGCCCGAAATAAAAGATGCATTGATAAAACATACACCACTTGTGCAATTAGAAACCTGGGGTGATCAATTGTCAGTCATGCTAAATCTTTTTGAAGCCATTGGTTTCAATCCGTATCATTTAAAAAATGGGAAACTGTACGATGCGAAAAAACTGGATACTCAAACTATCAGTTCTTCAGATATTTTATTTGTGCATCCTGATAAACAAAAAATTATCAGCCCCTACCTGGCATGATTTATTTTTTTGCTTGTGTATCAAAAAAAATATCTAACGCAGAAACCATGCTGGGTGCAATGGGTACGGGCGCTTTGATGGATACTTCCAAACCTGCACTTTCAACAGCTTTAATTGTATTACTTCCAAAAGCGCCAATGGCAGTTCCGTTCTTTGTAAAAGCCGGATAATTTTCCAATAAACTTTTTACACCGCTCGGTGTAAAAAAACAAATTACATCATAGATTTTATTTTCCATGACTTCACTTACATCATTACTAACAGACCGGTACATAAATGCAAGTTCAAAATCACAATTATTATTTTTCAGCCAGTTGACAATTTCATTATCCTGTTGGTTTTCACTGCACACATATAGTAATCTTTCTGTGTGTTTTAATTTATCTATACTTTCAAATAAACTTTCATTGGTTCCGTCAAGGCCAAAAAAAGCTTTTCTTTTCCGGTAGGTTATAAATTTTTGAAGGTATAAAGCCACCGCCTCTGTAATGCAAAAATACTTGGTGTCGGGCGGCATGGAAATTTTTAATTCTTCGCAGCAGCGAAAAAAGTGATCAATCGCATTTCTGCTGGTAAATAAAATGGCGGTGAAAGAACGAATATCAATCTTTTGGCGTCGGATTTCCCTTGCTGCAATGGGTTCCAGTTTGATAAAAGGATGAAAAACCAATTCTACATTATATTTCCGTATGAGTTCATTATACGGCGATTTTTCCATGTCAGGCCGTGTTTGTGCTATTAATATTTTCATAGTTTATTTCCCTCCAAATTTTAATGCCGCAAATTATTTAATGAAATTTAGAAGTAAATCAGGTGAATGCATATTTATTGATAATTCCCGGGACAACTTCATAAAAGATCAGCATGGGTACAATTTCCGTGATGCAAAGATAAATAAAAAAATAAAGCCCATTTATTTTAAACCTGCCACTTACATCTACGAATGAAATAACAAAACGGTAAATAATTAAAAGAATAATTATTGCAATCATAAATGAAGCAGCCAATGATTGTTGATATTCACTGCCATAGGCATATAATATGGCGAGCGGCAAAAGAAAGATACCCGCAACTTTATTTACATGAAAGACAATCAACGCGTAGGCGTTTGCTGCTTCGCGCTGATGAAATAAAGTACCTGCGAGAGAAATAACAATTGCTTTGATGGCATATATGGAAGTGATTAAAGCAATGACAGCAACAATTTTTTGTGCAAATGAAAAATGAAATAATGGAATGTCTTCTATGAAAAAAGTGATCCATAAGCCGGCAACTATAAAAAATAAAATATTTAATAACAAGGAAGGAACCGTGTCCTGCATCGTTTTTTCCCTGGATTGTTTATACCGTTGCGAATTTTGGAATAAGGTAGTAAATACACTTTTGATGTATCCCGGGAATGATTGCCGGATAATCCCAAGGAAGAGCAGGAGCGCTGCAAAAAAATAAAAAAGATAATCTTTGGAATCTGTCACTCTTCTTTCACTGTCGTGAACCGGCATGTTCTTAGCGTGTAATAAACCGGGCAAATACAGTAAGCGGGCAAATGCAGTATCCCGCGGCCAGGCAATGATTAAATTTTTTGTAGTATCTGCCGGTGGAATTATCCTGGTAGTTTGTAGCTGTGAAGTATCCCGGAGATTCTGCAGCGAAGTGTCATTGATAACCAGTTCCGGTGAATCCTTAAATACAGGGGAAACTATTTTTCGCACAACAGAATCATTATAAAAAACTGAATCTTTTTTTATTGGTTTTAAAACTTTTTTTGGGAGATTGGAATCTTTCTTCGATGGACCTGTATCTTTTTTTTGCTGCGCAGCTTTGGCCTTCGCCTCATCTATCATACGTTGCAGCGCTGTATCTGATTGGGAAAATAAATTTCCGGCAATAAAAAACAATAATATGGTCAGGCAAATTTTCAAGAATAGTTTAGCATCTGCCGCAAAAATAATGCGTGCAGTTTACATCTGTTAAAATAAGCTGATAAAACCGATATGTATTTTTGATTGCCTGAAATCTAATTTTTCATCATCCCTTTTTCCAATGGCATAAGAGATATTGAAAATACCTGCATTGGTTTCAAAAGCGATGCCGCCGCCGGCACCGATATAAGTATGATTAAAATGAAGCAGGGAATTTTCAAAATGCGTATATCCCAAATCCGTGAAGCCAAATAAATAGGAATTTTGCCCAAGCAGGTACCTGTATTCAAAACTTCCAACCGCATACCTGTTGCAATAAATGCTTTCTTCATCAAAACCGCGCAATATTTTATAACCACCAATTTGAAATAGTTCATTCAGGTAAAAATGAGGGGATTGAAAAATGCCGCCAAAAAAAGTTGTTTTAAAAGTGGATTGTTTTCCAATCGGAAAATAATGTGCGGCCGAAGTTTTAAAAGACACCTGGTAGCTTTTAAGCTGAAGAGTATCATACAAATTTTCAAAATTAAAGCCGGTATCTTTTAATTGAAGGATGGTATTATTTTTACGAATCACTTTATCACCAAAACCAGCCTGCACCTGGAGTTCATTGCCTTTGCGCGGATTAAAACGGTAATCGGTATTATTAAAATCATATTGCAACACCATACCCGTACTGCTTAAGTCAATAACATCCGGTAACTGGTGCGTAGATTTTATGAAAAGCGTATCCACATCCAGTAAATTGGTGCGGGCAAATTTTATATAAACTGTTCCTGACTGTTTCGCAGACAATAAATATTGTAAACCAATCTGTGCCTGGATATTGAGATAAGAAGAATCTTTTTTGTACAACTGGAAGCCAAGGCTTACACCAAATGGTGATTTGAAAATATAAGGCCTTGCAAAATATAAATTCAAT
Organism: Chitinophagales bacterium; assembly: GCA_038257845.1. GTDB lineage: Bacteria > Bacteroidota > Bacteroidia > Chitinophagales > Chitinophagaceae > JAFDXJ01. The sequence continues at coordinate 25,786 of JBBSQL010000012.1, read as the reverse complement.
CGGGGCGATTTATTTTGCAACTGTTGCCAGTTGAGTGCAAGCGTTTCTCCATATCCAAAAGGGTTTCGAATATCGAGATTTGCTTCGCCCGTTAGTAATAACTTCCCCCCGGCTGTTCCGCCCGATGGCAATAAACCAACTAAAAGATCCACCTGGTTACTTTTTTTATTTTCGAGGTATAAATTCAATTCCCCGCCGGTATTCAGCATGCGGATTTCCCAGGGTTGTGATTGCTGGACGTAAGGCAATTCCACCAGTCTTTTGTTGATGGCATTCAACACCGATTTGTTGTATAAAGTATGCGGCTGAATATTTAAAAAATTCCACAAAAAAGCATTCGAAATTTTTGCATTGCCTTTTATAAGTATCGTATCCAGGTAATACAACTGGCCTGGCAAGATTGTCAATTTTCCACTGATCAAATCATTCGTGATTGTAATGCTGTCGAGCGAAACCCGGGCAAAGGGATAGCCATTATTTTCAAAGTAATCCAGTAATTTTTCATACGCATCCTGCACACGTGCGGGATCAAAAGGTTTTTTTGAAAATTCATTTTGGAAAATACCTGCCTGGTTTAAAACCGGCCAGTCATTTTCATTGGCCATCAAACTACCCCAGCGGTATTTTTCACCCAAAAATAATTGAACAAAAAATGTATCCCGAACTTTGTAAAAAGTATCTATGGATGAAGTGATATAACCCTGTGCCTGTAAGCTTTTTGGAAGTCTCGCGATATATTCGAGCACTGCCGGTTGATTGTCGAAAATCGTATCTTTATTTTGTTGCGAAAAAAGCAATGCCGCATTATCCATGGGCTTCAGGCGCAGGAATGTTTTATTATTTTGCCCCATTGCTTTTGAAAAAAAACAAATGAGCATAAATAAAACAAGGCACCTGCTATATTGAATTAATTTTGACATTCTCAGGACACAATTTTACAAAAGTATCATTACATGGCAGGTATTTATATTCATATTCCATTTTGCAAACAAGCATGTTACTATTGTAATTTTCATTTTTCCACCAATATTTCCAGCATAGATGAAATGGTCAATGCAATTTGCGGAGAGGCAATTGAAAGAAAAAATTATTTAAATGAACCAGTTGAAACGATCTATTTTGGTGGTGGTACACCTTCCCTTATTGGAATTGATGCATTGAAAAAAATTTTAGAAACGCTGCATAAAAATTATTCCGTTTCAACCAGCGCTGAGATTACACTTGAAGCAAACCCGGATGATATTTCCACACAATCACTGGCTCAATGGAAAGCACTCGGCGTAAATCGGTTGAGCATAGGCATCCAATCTTTTTTTGAAAAGCATTTGAACTGGATGAACCGCTCCCACTCTGCCCTGCAGGCTGAAAATTGTATTCATCTTGCACGCGAAACCGGCTTTGAAAATTTTTCTATTGATTTGATTTATGGCGTTCCGGGTTTAAGTAAAACAGAATGGTCTGCAAATATTGATAAAGTTATTGCTTTAAATATCCCGCATATATCCTGTTATGCCCTGACTGTAGAACCGAAAACTGCTTTACAAAAAATGATCATCCAACATAAAAAGGAAGATGTGGATCAGGCGACGCAAAGTATTCATTTTAATATTTTATTGAAGAAAATGAAACAGGCCGGTTATCTGCAATACGAGATTTCCAATTTTGCAAAACAAGGATTTGAAAGCAGGCATAACAGTAGTTATTGGGTTGAAAAAAAATATTTGGGATTAGGTCCATCTGCACATTCGTATAATGGAGAAAGCAGGCAATGGAATATTTCAAATAATGCTTTGTATATAAAAAACATCCGGCAATCATTACCTTGTTTTGAAATTGAATATTTATCCAACATTCAAAAATTAAATGAATACCTGATGACAAGTTTGCGGACTTCGACGGGTATTTCTTTAGAAAAAATTAAAAGCTTATTTGGCGAAAGTGTTGCGCTGGAAATCAGCAGGGACGCGGTAAAATGGATAGATGCCGGAAAATTAAAAAATAAAAAAGATCATTTTATTTTGACCGATAAAGGAAAATTCTTTGCCGACGGAATAGCTGCTGATTTATTTCGTGAAGAAACGATTCAACACTAAACAAGAATTGATTCGATATTTTCAAACCCTTCATTTGCGGGTAAATTTTCCCATAAAATTTTATAAATATTATCCGCAATCGGAATTTCAGCTTCCACTTTTTTATTGATGTCGAAAATACAACGACTCGCATTATATCCTTCAGCAACCATGTTCAATTCAAGCTGGGCAGACTTTACCGAATAACCTTTGCCAATCATGTTTCCAAAAGTTCGGTTACGGCTATATAACGAATAACAGGTCACCAATAAATCACCAAGATATACGGAGGCTGCATAGTTGATAATATCTTCCGTGGTATGCATATCTATTTTTGCTTTACGCAGAAACCGCACCATTTCATTTGCGCTGTTGGCGATATATACACTTAAAAAATTATCACCATAATCGAGGCCATGCGCAATGCCCGCACCCAATGCATAAATATTCTTTAATACCGCTGCGTATTGTACCCCTTTTACATCGCCATTAACTATGGTGTTGGTATATGCCGTTACAAAATGGGATGAAAGTTGCTCCGCCATCTCCGTGTCAATTCCTGAAAACGTAAGATAGGAAAGCTTTTCCGCAGAAATCTCTTCTGCATGGCATGGTCCTAAAACAGCAAAATAATCCTTTAAGGGAAATGAAAATTCATTGGAAAGATATTCACTCAGCAATAAATTTTTATCCGGCAACAAACCTTTTACCGCGGATATAATTTTTTTATTTTTAAATGCATCCTTGTTTAATGAACTGAATACATCCTGTATATATGCCGAAGGCACAGCAATAACAAGTACATCCGATTTTTCAATAACAAAATGAATACTGTCACTCAATGTTATCAATTCTTTTTCAAAATAAGCTTTGCTGAGATAATGTGGATTGTGGTTGCGTTCCTGGAAATAATTGATGGTATCAGTATTGCGGATCCACCAGTTAATTTTATTTTTTCCGTCCGTTAAAATTTTTGCCAGTGCAGTTGCCCAACTACCGCTTCCGATAATACCAAATTTCATATTCCGCATTTTGATAATTACAAACATACGAAACACTTTATTTTACAAGCACAAAAAAGCCGGAAGAAAATCTTCCGGCTCATAATTAGAATATTTTTTACTTGTTATCTGTTTTCTTAAAAGATTGCAGTAAAGTTTCTTTAGAAACCACTTTCACCTTTGTGCTGTCTGCTAATTGTTTGCTCACTACGTCATAAGGCCCTGTAACCACCATGTCACCTGCTTTAAGACCACTCGTTATTTGTATATAATTAATATCCTGGATATCTGTTTTTACAGATTTTTTATGCACCATGCCATCAGCTCCAATTACAAAAACAACTTCTTCAATATCATCATCGCTGCTGCTGTTTGATACATTTGAATTCATTGAATTATCTGTATTTGGTTTATCAATAGACTTATTTTTATCAGATTTTTTATCGCGTGTAGTAACTGCATTCAAAGGCACAGACAATGCATTGGTATGTGTTTGAGTTTGAATATCCGCACTGGCAGTCATGTTTGGCCTAAAGGGAAATGGTTGGCCTTTAACCATTAAATCTTTATAAGAATCCGGTAAAATGCGGATATGCACCTGGTAATTAGTAACAGTGGCAGAAGAAGATCCGGATGATAAAGGATTGGAAACAGGATTTGCAATTTTATACACGATTCCTTTAAATTTTCTACCTGTAAATGCATCTACTTCCACGAGTGCAGTATCACCCAATTTTACTTTAGGAATATCATTTTCTCCTACATCCACCTGTGCTTCTATACTATTCAAATCAGCTATGCGCATCATTTCTGTGCCCACATTAAAACTATTACCTGCTACACGTTCTCCTTTTTTTACAGCAAGTAAACTAATCACGCCATCCATAGGCGCAGTTATAGTAGCACGGCTCATATCTTTATCTGCACGAGTTAAACCTGCTTCAGCACTTTGCACATTTGCTTTATTGGCATTGATGTTTGCCTTCGCAGCAGCATATTGTGCTTTGGCAGAAAAATAAGCCTGCTCTGCCTGTTCAAATTCTGCCTGTGAAATCACTTTATCGTTCAATAACTTTTTTTGCCTGGTATAGGAAGATTGTGCCTGGTCTAATGTTGCCTGCAATGCATCGAGCTGTGCTTTTGAATTATTCACCTGCGCTACTGACTGGCTAACACCTGCGGCCGCCTGTTCTCTTTGTGATGCATAAATATCTGCATAGATCTTTGCAAGTACCTGGCCCTTTCTTACGGTATCGCCTTCCTGAACATTGAGTTCAACAATTTCACCCGAAATATCCGGGCTTACTTTAACTTCAATTTCAGGGAAAATTTTTCCGCTGGCAGTCACTACTTCAGTAATGGTGCGGTTTTCCGCTTTTTCAGCGGTCACTTGTGTGCCTTCATCTTTGCCTATTTTACCTGTAACTTTTAGTATGATCAGCACTAAAATAATTGCTGATAAACTGATGATAATCCATTTTAAACTCTTGCTCATTGTATAAACGATTTCTTTTGTTGTGCTATAATTTTAAACCTTCTCCTTTATAATATTCCAGGATTTTCATTTTGAAAACATAATCATACTGGCTGGTCAGTTGCTGCAGTTTTGCAAGCAATAAATTATTCTGATCTGTCAATAATTCAAACGTAGATAATAAACCAACCTCGTATCTTTTCTGTGCAAAATCATACGTTTTTTGTGCGGCATTCACTTGTTTTATGCCCACTGTAAATTTTTGAAAAGAGGCTACAGCATTTGAATAAGCTGTATAAATATTTATTTTCAAGGTTTGGTCAGCCTGTGCTTTTTGTAATTGCACATTTGTAAGATCCAGCTTACTTCTCTCATAATTAATACGCGCCGAACCATTTTGAAAAATAGGAATGGAAAGACTAAGTCCAATGTTTTGATTAAAGTTATTATTCAATTGGTTAGTATAAGGAGCTTTACCAAATGTGCTGATCGTATAAGGTGAAGGTGGATATACATCATAACTTTGACCACCAACATTTACACTTCCAATGGGCAGATTAATTACTTGTGAACCAATCACACGCTGTGCCTGGTTATTGTACGCAGAACCCAAGCCATAGAAACCCGAAAGTGTTGGGTACATGGAGGATTTATTTATTTTAATATTTGTTTCAGCGCCTTTGATCCGCAATGAATATGCTTTTTGTTCCGGCTGGTTCATCACTGCCAATTGATAAACCACATCCGGTTGTAATTCTCCGAAAGGTTCCAGTGGTATCGTTTCTATCGGCGATGTTTCTATATCGAAAGGCAAAGCAGCATCGAGATTTAATAAAGCTTTCAGTGAAAGAATATTTTGCGCGTAAGTTGCTTTTGCAGTTATAAGATTGCTGCTATCAGTTGCCAGTTGCGACTCCAATTCTGCAAGATTCAATTCAGGTAAAGCACCGGCATCCACTTTCTTTTTGGTAAAATCAAATTGTGCCAGCGTTTGTTTAATTTGTATTTCACTCACTTCAATTTGTTCATTCGCAAGTAAAACCTGCAAATAAAAATTGGCCACATTCAAACCAATATCATTGGCCGCTTTTTTCATATCCTCGAATGCAGCTTCCGCATTAAACCGGGAATAGACTACATTGTTTTTTAATTTACCCCAGTTATAAATTTGAATTCCACCATTCAAGCCATAATTTTGGGAGAAAAATTTAGAAGTGGTAAACTGGTTGCTGGTAGGATCAATAGAACGGCCAAACTGTAAGCTTGCGTTTGTAGAAAAATTTAAATTGGGATATTGATTCAATTGAGCCTGCTTCACTTGCAATGCAGCGATCCGGGCCTGTACATCTGCCTGCTGTACTGAAATATTGTTTTGCATGGCATATTCCACGCAATGACGCAGATCCCATTTTTCCTGGGCCATCAGGCTTACGGGTAATATTATTAAAAGTATAAATGCTATTTTTTTCATCGGAGTCAAAATAAGTGTATCAAAATGTTTTTATAAAATGATATATTATGAACGGGAATTGTAAAGGTTATTAGGTATTTTAATCATGCTTTAATTTTTCAAAAGCTTGTTTAAGATCATTTATGATATAAGACGGCTCTTCCAGGCCTGCATAAAAACGCAGGATCCGGTGTTCCGGATTTTGTGCATCAAAGCTATTCCGTGGCAATGCAGCACAACCGGGAACAATGAGGCTTTCATGGCCGCCCCAACTAATAGCAATCAAAATATGCTGCAAGGAATTACAAAACAATTCAACCTCCTTTTCGCTATTTGCCCGGATGATAAAACTGAATAAGCCACCGGCATTTTTCATTTGTTTTTTGGCAAGTGCATATTGGGGGAAACTTTCATCAAAAGGGTAAATGATTTTTTCCACCAATGGTTCCTGCTTTAAATATTTAATTACTTCCAAAACATTTGCAGCAGAAGCTTCCAACCGTGTGCGCAAAGTTCGTAAACCACGTATGAGCAGCCACGCATTAAAAGGTTGTATGCCACTGCCAATATTCATGTATTCACTATTGAATATTTTTTCGATGGTTTCTTTTTTCCCGGATAATACGCCGGCAATCGTATCGCTATGGCCGCCGATATATTTTGTGGCTGATTGTAATACGAGATCAATTCCATAATCTATAGGCCGCTGAAATACAGGCGTACAATAACTATTATCACAAATCGTAATAATATTTTTTTCCTTTGCCAGTTTTGCAACTGCTTCGAGATCCTGCAATTCAAAGTTCCAGCTATTCGGGCTTTCGAGGTAATATAAAACGGTATTTTGTTGCGTAGCAGATTTGAAATTTTGCAAATCCCTGCCATCAATATAAGTTGTGCTTACATTAAAGCGTGGTAAAATAAAATCAAACATTTTTTTTGCCCAGGTATATGCACCACGAACACTTACAATATGATCACCACTTTTTACCTGTGATAATACGGACGCAAAGATCGCTGCAGCGCCACTATTAAACACCAGGCAATCTTCCGCGCCATCCAGGGCTGCCAGTTTTTCTTTTAAAATTTCAACCGTTGGGTTTTTTCCGCGGCTATATATCCATGTGCTGTATTCATCTTCAAAACTTTTGCGTAAATCCTCCACGGTATGAAAAGCGAAATTGCTCGTCTGCACAATAGGCGGTGCAATGGCCCGAAAATATTCGTCCCGGTTTTCACCCAATTCATTTAATATAAAAGACAGATCATCCATGAAAAATTATTTTAAAAAATTTTCGCAAAAGTATTTGAAAAATTAGATTCTTTAGTTGATTTAACAGCAATTACAATAAAGAAGGGAATTATTATTAAAATAAATGTACTTTCAATTTTATATCTAAAAACTGATTATGAATACGACTCAAACCACAACACATTTTGCAGAATTAACGGCTAACCCCGCGCCATTGGGGCTTTTAGGCTTTGGCATGACTACAGTTTTATTAAATCTGCATAATGCGGGATTGATAGAACTCAGCAGTATGATCCTTTCTATGGGCATTTTTATGGGTGGCCTGGCGCAAGTCATAGCCGGTATCCAGGAATGGAAAAAAAATAACACATTCGGCGCTACGGCATTCACTGCTTACGGCATGTTTTGGTTGTCATTAGTTGCATTGATATTTTTACCCAATACATCGCTTGCGGCAAATATGAAAACCTCTGCAGACGGAATGGGCTGGTATTTATTGCTTTGGGGTGTCTTTACTTTTTTCATGTTTATTGCAACACTGAAATCCAATACACTCTTACAAATCATTTTTCTCACGCTGACCATTTTATTTTTTTTATTAGCTGCGGGTGATTTTACAGGAAATGAAACCATTAAAAAAATTGCAGGTTTTGAAGGAATTTTTTGCGGCTTGTCTGCTATGTATGGCACGGCTGCTCAAGTGATCAATGAAGTGCATGGAAAGGTTGTTTTGCCGATCGGGGCAAAATAAATAAAGCAAAATTTATGGTTCCCTGGTTTTCTTTTTTAAACCATGTGTGAAAAAATAAATGACCATAAATCCTGACAGAACAGCGAGGCCTGTAAGCGCAGTCTCCGGATTATCAATAGCAATACTGATACCCACGAAAGTATAAGCAAGAATAAATATAATTGGGATCAGCGGGTAAAATTTCATTTTATAAATACCTGTGCCATCGAGGTGTTTTGTTTTTTTGCGCAGCATAAAAATTGCTCCCGCTGAAGTGGCCATTCCAAAACAATCGAGAAAAATTGTAAAACTTAAAAGCCGGTCAAATGTTTTTGCATAAAATAAAATGATGATGCAAAGTGCAGTAAATGTTGTCAAAGAAATAATAAATACTTCTTTTTTCTTTGATTTTTTTTGAAAAATACCGGGCAAAACGCCGTCTTCACTCATGGCAAACATTACGCGGGGATTGCTTAATAATAAAACATTTACATAAGCCAGCACGGATAAAAATAATAAAACTGAAAACACTTTTCCACCGGCCGGGCCAAAGATTTTTGTCGTTACTAATGTAGCAATTTCTGTACTGTTTTGCAAACCTTCAAAACCCAGGGTTTTATAATAAGAAAAATTAACCAGCAGGTATAAGCCAATGATAATGGCTATTCCGGCAAAAATTCCTTTGGGGATATTTTTGGCAGGCGTTTTTACTTCGTTACCAAAATTGATGGTTTGCTGGTAACCTCCATACGTGAATGAAACAGCGATCAATGCAACACCGAGCGCTTTGATCCAATCCATAAACTGAACGGAAGCTGGTGCTACAAATGGTTTCCCAACATAATGCGCTGCAGGAATAAATATGGCACTGATCAAAACAAGCAGCATTAATATTTTAATGATCATCAGTACATTTTGTGTACGCGCACTGACTTTTAAGCCCAATAAATTTACCCCATAAAAAAGGATGATGGCAAAAATAGAAATATAAATCTGCGTATTTCCAGTTGCACTTGCGCCAAAGAAAATGTTGTTGATATATTCAGAACCAATCAGCGCAACAGCACTCAATGATGCAGCATTGGAGATAAGAATAATACAGTTAATGGAAAATGCAATAGACGGATGATAAGCGTACGCAAATATCCTGAAATAGCCGCCCACAACGGGATAGCGCGAACCGATTTCCGCGTAAGTCAATGCGCCACATAAAGCAATAAAGCCACCCAATACCCATGCAATAAAAAACATAGATGGATCCAAAGATGCCTTTGCAGAAGTTGCCGCAGTTTTAAAAATTCCCATGCCGATCACGAGGCCAACAACAATCATGGTAAAATCGAAACGGGACAATTTTTGTTTTGCTTCCATGGGTTATTGAAGTTATGCGTGTACAAATAAATGCATAAATCATGAAAGTGGAGTTGGGAAATTATAAACGGCAACAGGTATAGGTTAAGTTTTGATACTTTTGGTTTTCAAAAAAAATTTGACATTTATATACCAGGCAACTTAATATACATTTCAATAAATAATTTACTATGGGTAAACATTCAAATTTAATTCATGTTTTTTTCAATAAAACAGGGAATGCTTACAAAAGAAATTTTTCACTGAAACACCTTCGTGTCTTTTTTTACACGCCGGTTTTTGTAATTATATTATTTGTATTTGCGGTTCCCGCTTTTGCACAAAAGGGGAATCCCGTTTTGCATTATACTATTTCTTTCCCGCAACCCGGCTTACATTCTTATAATGTAGAACTACACTGTAGTGGCTGGAATATGGATACTGTATTTTTAAAAATGCCCAATTGGATGCCAGGTTATTACCAACTGATGGGCTATTCAAAAAACGTTGAAAACATGAAAGCCATTGATGGAAATGGTAAAAATATCCAAGTTGAAAAAATGAATGATAATACCTGGTTCATTACACCCATCAAAAACAAATCTTTTAATGTAAAATATTCTATAGCGACCAGCAGGCAGTTTGTTGCGAACAGTTATGTGGATAGTGCCCATGCATATATTATTCCTGAAAACACATTTCTCTATATAAAAGATGAAATTAATTTACCTGTAACTGTGACAGTTTTAAAAAATAATGTATGGAAAAATATTGCCACAGGTTTAGATCCAGTTCCCGGAAAACCCAATGAATTGACAGCTTCAGATTTCGATATCTTATATGACTGCCCGATTTTAATTGGCAACCTGAAAGAACTTCAAGCCTTCAAAGTGAAAGGTATTAACCACAGGTTTATTGGTTATAACATGGGCAATTTTGACAGCATTCTTTTTATGAATAATTTGCAAAAAGTAGTACAAGCTGCAACTGATATTATTGGTGATATCCCGTATAATGAATATACTTTTATTGGCATTGGCCCGGGCAGAGGTGGCATAGAACATTTAAATAATACAACCATCAGTTTCACTGGCAGTGGCCTTGATAAACCGGGTGCGATGAATACCGTGATGAATTTTATTGCACATGAATTTTTTCATAATTATAATGTCAAAAGAATACGCGCATTTGAATTAGGGCCTTTTGATTATGATAAAGGAAGTAAAACAAATTTGCTTTGGGTAAATGAAGGCCTGACTGTTTATTATGAATATTTGACCGTAAAAAGAGCTGGCCTGTCTGATATGAACACGCTATTATCAGATTTTTCTTCCAACTTAAATACAGTTCAAAATAATCCCGGAAGGCTTTACCAGTCTTTACAACAATCCAGTTATGCAACATGGGCTGACGGACCATTTGGTACACAGGGAACAGAAAAAGGAAAAACGATTTCTTATTATGAGAAAGGTCCGCTTGTGGGTCTGATGTTGGATTTTGCGATCAGGAACGCAACTCAAAATAAAAAATCACTGGATGATGTCATGCGCATGTTATACTGGAAATATTATAAAGAACAACAACGAGGTTTTACAGATGCCGAGTTTCAGCAAACCTGTGAAGAGGTTGCCGGAATTCCTTTGACAGAAATATTTGAATACGTGTACACCACTAAAGAACCGGACTACAATAAATATTTTTCTTATGGAGGTTTAAAAACAGAAAAGCAAAATACAGAATCCAAAAATAATATGCCGACAGAAAAATTCACTATAATTAAAATTGATAATCCCGGTTCATTACAAAAAACAATTTTGACTTCCTGGTCGGGCGAATAAAAAAATTAAATTTCAACTTTCAATTTGCACGCTTATTTTTGCCAAAGTTTTGGTCCCCGATAAAGGGGTTAAAAGGGAAGTCCGGTTAATTCCGGCGCTATCCCCGTAGCTGTAAAGCGGCCTTTTTCAAAAAAGGTATTTGTCTAAAAACCACTGTCCATAAAGTTCCTGGATGGGAAGGTGCAAAGAACGCGAGCCAGAAGACCTGCCAGTACTACCAATTAATCGCTGAGCTTTCGGGTGAAAAGCCGGAGATGAAAAAATCTTTGCTTTAAAACCTGCACGGAAGTTTTCATTTCTACTTATTTCAGTTATCGAAAGTTCATCATTCGAAATTATTTAAAACAACGAAAGATGAACAACAAAAAAAATCTGCTAATCCTGTTTACCCTTTTCACAATAAAGGCAACAGCACAACAAGACACTACTTCAAAAACGCTGGATGAAGTAATTGTAACTGCCAATAAATTTGAGCAGAAGCAACACGAAACCGGCAAGGTCGTTACCGTAATCACACAGGAAGAACTTTGGAAAAACAGTAGTCAAACAATTGGGCAAATTTTAGACAGGCAAACAGGAATTATCGTTAATGGTAGTACCAATGCACCGGGCACCAACCAAGCTATTTATATGCGTGGTGCATCTTCCGGAAATACGTTGATTCTTCTTGATGGAATTCCGTTGTATGATCCATCGGGAATCAGTAGTGAATTTGATATCAATTATTTTAATACCAATAATATTGAAAGAATTGAAATTTTAAAAGGCGCACAATCCACTTTGTATGGCAGTGATGCAGTGGCAGGTGTTATTAATTTTATTACCAAAAAAGCAAACCTCAATAAAGTTACTGGCTATGGTTCATTGAGTGGTGGAACTTACGGAACAGTCAATGCAGCCGCGGGCTTGCAGGGAAATATTCATAACTGGAACTATTCAGCCGGCTATTCATTTTTGCACAGTGATGGTTTTTCATCTGCCAGCGATTCAACCGGCAAAAATAATTATGAACGTGATGGATTTTCACAAAACAGTTTTATTGCTTCAATGGGAAAAGACTGGAATAAAAAATTCTCTTTACGCATTTTTTCATTGTATAATTTTTATAAAGCAGATATAGATGGAAGTGCATTCCAGGATGACAAAGACTATACATTACATAATAAAAATTTACAGGCTGGTGTTGAATTGAAATATATAATTAATCGGAACAGCCTGCGTTTCCATTATGGTTTGAATAAAGTGGAACGCGCTTATACAGACGATTCCACAGATATTCCATCTTTCATTAAATACCAGGATGCAGATTATAAAGGCTATTCGCACTTTGCAGAATTATATGGAAATTTTTTCCTTGCAAATAATATAAATCTCGTGGCAGGTTTTGATTACCGTTATAATTTTACGAAACAACATTATCTCTCCATCAGTGATTTCGGAACTTATGAAACAGGCCTGGGAGACAGCGCAAAAACATCCCAGGAAAGTGTTTACGCTTCATTAATTGTCAAAACAATTCCACGCGTAACTTTAGAAGCTGGCGGGCGAATAAATCACCATTCTATTTATGGTTATAATGCCACATATAGTTTTAATCCATCGTATGATTTTGATGCGCATTGGAAATTATTTGTCAATATTGCATCGGCATACCATGTGCCTTCTTTATACCAACTTTATGGTGAGTATGGAAATAAAAACCTAAAGCCGGAACAAACGCAAAATGCAGAAGCCGGCATTCAATTTATAAATATAAAAACAACTGCCAGGCTAACAGTTTTTACCAGGGAAATACAAAACATTATTGTATTTTTTACAGATCCCGTTACCTATGCAGGTCAATATTTAAATGGTGGAACACAGGATGGTAAAGGCTTTGAAGCAGAATTCAAACAATCAATCACAAAAAATTTAAGCCTTTCTGCCAATTATACTTTTATTGATGGAAAAATAAAAACCAATTCAGATTTTACAGGAAAAGATACTTCATATTTTAATTTATACAGGAGACCGCAACATGTTTTAAACTTTTATATAAATATACAACCGGCAAAAAAATTAGCCGTTTCTGCAGGTATAAAATGGGCTAGTCATTCATTTGAACCAGTCTATCAAAGCGCACCAATTCAATTGAATGGTTATTATACATTACAGGCATCTGTCAATTATTCCATCAAAGAAAAAATATCCCTCTTTGCAGATCTTAATAATATCACGAATCAACAATATGAAGTGGTTCGCGGCTTCAACACGATGGGATTTAATTGTATGGCGGGAATCAGGTTGCAATTTTGATAAAAGCTAAATAGAAAAACTCCTGCGCATACAGTAGATTTGCAATATGGAGTTTTCATTGAATTCTTTGCTAACAGTAACATTCACGCTTTTTGCAGTGATAGATATAGTTGGATCCGTGCCTTTACTTGTGGGATTAAAAGAAAAAATGGGCGGTATCCGCACCCTGCAGGCAACGCTTATTTCCGGCGCATTGATGTTGTTATTTTTATGGTTTGGCGAAGATTTTTTAAATATTCTTGGCCTTGATGTTCATTCCTTTGCGGTAGGTGGTGCCATCGTCATTTTTTTATTGGGCCTGGAAATGGTTTTGGGTCATGAAATATTTAAAGGGGATGCAGATGCAAAGAGCGGAAGTGTTGTGCCCATTGCATTTCCCATCATTGCAGGTAGCGGCACATTGACCACGATCATGTCTTTGAAAGCAAATTATAATGAACTCAATATATTTCTTGGCATTATTATAAACCTTATCGTTGTATATCTTGTTTTACGTTCCTTAAAATGGATTGAACGCGTTTTAGGAAAGTCCGGGTTAACGGCTATTCGTAAATTTTTTGGGGTAATATTAATTGCGATCGCGGTAAAAATATTCAGTAGTAACCTGGGTTCTTTCGGGCAACAATAATCAAGAAATTAAAAGTGATCTCGTCAGGAATCGAACCTGAATCCAGGGCTTCGGAGGCCCTTATACTATCCATTGTACTACGAGACCTATCAGTAACCAGGCACAATAATGCCGCGCAAAAATAGGTGAACATTTTTGCACAGCAAATATTCATATATAAATTCCTGCTTATTTTGCTTTCACGCGCAATTGCACATCCACGCGGTTGCTGATGGTAGTGAAACTTCCACCAACACCATAATCTTTCCGGTTGAGGGAAAAGTTTCCTTCAAATAAATACCCGTCATTTAATTTTTTTATGGTGTAGGGGAAACTAATATTTTTTGATACGCCTTTGATGGTAAGCGTTCCGGAAACAGAAGATGCATTGATAGAAGAACTTTTAAAATTAATCTGGGGGAATTTCTCCGCATTAAAATACCCTTCTTTCTGCAAATCCCTGTCACGCATATCAATGCCTGTGTTGATGGAGGAAACATCCACGCTAACATTCATAGATGATTTAGAAACATTCGCCTCATCCCAATGAATGTTTCCTTTCAGCCCTTTGAGTTCCCCGCTGGTATTGATACCCAAATTTTTTACAGTAAAAGTAACAGCGCCATCTTCATCTACAGGAGTTATATCCGCATAATGAAAAGCTGGAAGAATGAAAGAAAAAAAGGAAATTAAAAAAAATACTTTCATACTATAAGTTTAAAGTTAAAATAAAATTTACAGTTCATTTTACAAAAATAATGCTGCGAAATTATATATCAAACAGAATATTACTTAGTGGAAAGAACAATTTGTGTACCGGGATATTGTATGTTGCCATCATTTTCGGCAGTAATAAAAAAGCCTGTTGGTTCAAATGAAGTCACAGTGGTTAATGAAGCTTTTAAAGTTTTTGAAAACATTCTACTGGAGCTCTTCAACTGGCCAATATTTTTCTGCCCATTGTTTTTTGTATTCATCCAAACAACATACGTACTTTTTGACGGAGATAATTGGAATGAGGGCGCAAGGTGGGTTATATTTAATTCGATCGTATAATTTTTGTTATTGTCATTTTTTATTTTGACATATCCAACTGCAGCGGGTGCAATAGTTGACTTGTTAAATTCCATTTTTGTGGCACATGCAGAAAAGAAAATCATAATAAAAAATGGCAAAATAAGAAAGCTTATTTTTGATAGAACGGGTAATTTTTTCATGTGAATTTTTATTTTAATAATTCCTGAAAGATACATACATTTAATGAAGTTCGAAATAAATAAAACAAAAAGTTTTATACTTAAAAACGTTCGATTTTTTTGCGAAAAACCTGAATCAGAATACATGAAATAAATTTTATTTCATTAAGACAGTGAATTCTTTATCCTGAAAAAATTTGGCTAAATTCCATAATCCTTTCAGGTCAATTTATTTGACTTCCTTCTTTCTTTTCACCAGCAAATACCAATTATTTTCTAAAGGAAGAAATCCATATTCAAAACAGAAATAATAGGTATTGCCATTTTTATTTTTATACAAATGTGTGTGGTAATCAAACAAAAAGCCTTTGGCAATAAATTTATCTTTGGGTTGTTTGCACATGTCTTCTGTTCCCATCAAGTCTTCCAGAATTTTCCTGTTTTTTTTAAGTAATAAAATAATTTCTTTGACTTCCGGCGGTTCCTGTGTGCGCATTTGATTGTTGTATGCATTGCGGCAATAATCATCACAAAACTTTTTATCTGCCCTTCCGCGAACCGGCTTATTACATGAAAGGCAATTTTTTACCAGCGTTTCCATTGCATCAAAATACAAAAAATATCCGGTTTGAAACGTTTAAAATCATTTATAATCGAAAGTAATTGTTTAAAAACCGACTCCCGGTTTTGGCGGGTTGCATCTTTGCTTCATTAACGGTAGGCCACCGGAATCGAAAAACAATAATCAACTTTTAAAAACAAAAAGTCATGAACAATCTCAAAAACAAAGTACAACTGATCGGAAACCTGGGCAATGCCCCGGAAATTAAAGACCTCGAAGGCGGTAATAAACTGGCCCGTATGAGCATCGCAACAAACGAAAGTTTTAAAAATGCAAAAGGCGAAAAAGTAACGGAAACGCAGTGGCATAATGTTATTGCCTGGGGCAAAACCGCAGGCATTGCAGAAAAATACCTGACCAAAGGTATTGAAGTGATGGTGGAAGGAAAACTCGTTCACCGGAATTATACAGATAAGGAAGGCGTGAAGCGCTATGTATCTGAAGTGCAGGCTTCCGAATTCCTGATACTTACAAAGAAAATTGAAGCTAATTGAATCATGTGGGTTTTAAAAAAGCGTTGCGGGAAACCGGGCGCTTTTTTTTATGTATAAAATTTGACGTTCATTTTATTATGAACTGCCTATTTTCGTTGTTGTGAAACTGATCATTTTTGCCATAGGAAAACCGGATGAGCCTTATATAAAGGAAGGCGTTGAAATGTTTACTGGCAGACTGCAACATTATTTTCCCACCGAATGGAAAATAATTCCACCTGTAAAAAACAGTTCGTCTTTGTACACAAAAAACCTTTTGATGGAAGAAGGAAAAAAATTGTTGAAGGAAATTCTTCCAGGTGATTACGTCGTTTTACTGGATGAACGCGGAAAACAATTCAGTTCTGTGGATTTATCTGCTTTCATACTAAAAATCTCAAATGAATCATTCAAAAGAATTGTATTTATCATTGGTGGCGCTTATGGTGCTGATCAAACTATTCGGGAAAAAGCGAATTTTACCTGGTCTTTAGCCAAATTAGTTTTTCCGCACATGCTGGTACGATTGATTTTAGCTGAACAATTATACCGCGCCTGTACCATTTTAAAAAATGAAAAATATCATCACATTTAAATTTTTATTTTTACCAAAATAATTCTTCAATTCATGACTGTTACTTTAATAATCACCATCATCACTTCCATCATTTCATTCATGGCATTTTCCAACCAAAAATTAATGAATGACCTGATCTTTTATCCGCCGGCTGTTTCAAATAATAATCAATGGTACCGGTTTTTTTCCTGCGGACTGATTCATGCAGACTTCATGCATTTATTGTTCAACATGTTTGCATTTTATATGTTTGGGCAATATGTGGAGCAGGCATTCCAGCAGATTTTCCCGCAAACAGGCATTTTTTTATACATTGTTTTATATGTAAGTTCATTAGCAGTTAGCCTGATACCCACTTACATGCAACATCGCGAAGATCCCTATTACCGGAGCCTTGGCGCTTCGGGTGCCGTATCTGCCGTTATTTTTGCGGGTATATTTTTATTTCCCACACAAGGCATTGGTATTATGTTTATTCCCATTGCGATTCCGGGATTTATTTTTGGCCCACTTTATTTGATTATCTCTGGTTTACTTAATAAAAAAGGAGGTGGAAATATTAATCATTCCGCGCATATTTGGGGCGCAGTGTATGGTGTAGTTTTCACTATGGTAACCAGTTATGTTTTATCAGATTATAATTTATTTGAAAATTTTATGCAGAAGATCAGGAATTATTTTTAATTGTCGGTGTTGTAGATACACAAAATATTGTGTCTCTACAGGCAATTTATAATATACAAAAATCCCGCTATTCGCGGGATTTTTTGCAGAGACACAAGATGTTGTGTCTCTACAGATGTTGTGTCTCTAAAAAATGTTGCGTCTTTAAACCATTTCTAATTATCATTATTATCTACTCTCAAAGGATAGGTATATGTATCACCATATCCCGGATAAACACCATCAATTTTAATTGTACCATGCGCATTAGCAAGAATGGCGGATAAATCCTCCGTAGAAGTTACCGGTTGTCCATTCGCCGCTACAATAATAAAGCCTTCCTGGATCCTGGAATTTTGCAATAAACCATTTCCAATTTTTCTTACCTGTACACCACCTTTTAAATTATTTTCTTTAGCGGTTTTGCTATCAATATTCACCAGGTCTCCACCCAAATTATCCATGACAGAATTAGATTTTACCTCAGAATAAGTACCAGCTTTATTTTTCAAAGTGAGTGGAACAGTGTTCTCCTTATTATCTCTTGTATAAGTGATCGTAATTTTGTCACCGGGTTTATAATTTGCAACCTGCTCCTGGAGTTCAGGACCACTATGCACTGAAACGCCATTTACTTTTGTCACAAAATCACCTTTACGAATTCCGGCCTGTTGTGCAGCACCGCCATCTGGCGCATCTGTTACAAAAATACCATCACCGTCTTTTATACCATATTGTTTTTTCTGATCGTCACTCAAATTATCAGTTGGATAAGCTATACCAATATATGCTCTTTGTACCACGCCATATTTCATCAGGTCAGAGGCAATTTTTTTCACAATATTCACAGGTATCGCGTAAGAATATCCGGCATAAGCTCCGGTTGGTGATGCAATAGCAGAATTGATACCAATTAATTCTCCGCTTGTATTTACCAATGGGCCACCACTGTTTCCGGGATTTACTGCTGCATCAGTCTGGATGAATGATTCAATGGGTGAATTCCCTTTATTAATTCCGATGGAGCGGGACTTAGCACTCACGATTCCTGCAGTTACAGTTACGTCCAGTGTTAGCGGATAACCAATTGCTAAAACCCATTGCCCGAGTTTTACATCATCACTATTTCCAAAAACCAGGAAGGGTAAATTTTTATCATCAATTTTTACCAAAGCAAGATCCGTATTTACATCTTTTGCAACTACAGTTCCTTTATATGTTTTACGCTCATTCGTTGTAACTGTTACTTCATCAGCACCCTCAATTACGTGGTTATTAGTAATAATATATCCATCGCTGCTGATCAAAACGCCACTTCCACTTGCACGTTGCTCTGGCATTACACGCGGGCCACCAAAAAATTGAGAGAATGGATCATTATCTCCAAAGAGGTCTGAAAATGGATTGCCTCTTTGCTGCTCCTGTTGAGTAAGCTGTCTTTCTTTCGTGCGTGTTTTTATATGCACCACCGCCGGTGTTGCAGAACTTGCTGCCGCGGTAAAGTCTACCGGGCCGCCCGAATTATTTTTATCAAAAAAGCCCGCATAATTTACTGGTAATTTTCCATCCTGCTGAACGGTTACATCCTGGCCCTGGATATATTTACCATAGCTCCAAACACTCAGGAAAGCAGTTGCACTGCTAATAAGAATAATTAATAAAACGTTTTTTAATTTCATGATTTATAAATATTTAAAATAAAAAAAATGTACAATTGACCGGCAAATTATATGCCTTGCTTCACAAAGAAACGAAGCAAAATAAATTTTAAGTTCAACAGCCTGTGCATTTAACAATTAATTGACGAAGGTTGTCGTACACCTGCCGCAACTGCATGAATTTATTGCAGGATTATTTAAAATGGCAGTTTCGTATTTTTATTTTCAAGTCATTAACATATCAGAGCGTACATAAGAATTGCATTGTGTCCACTCCATCTGCATAATCATCAATGACGGGTTGTTGTGCTGTGCCAAATGGCGTACCGTTTTTACTAACAATACATTGTATATTTTCATTTTGCAGAAGTGCTTCGTAAATATTTTTCTCATCTTCATAATAAGAATAATGAATGCAACTAACAGGTGCAAACAAGGATTCATTTTCTATCAATAATATGCCACCGCTGTCCATATAATTTAACTGGTTCATGAGCAATATAGCCAGGCGATAATCATAATTATTTTTGTATTTATAAAATTCAGCAATGGAATTATATCTTTTCAATGCGTTTAGTAAAGGCAAAAAATCATACTCGCGCGGCACGAATACATGTGATACATTGCGGCAGCCCATGCCATAATACAACATCATATCATCCGCGAGTAAAGACAATTCCTTTTCTGTTTCCAACCCGCTGAGAATCGCTACAGACGTGCGGTTTCGACGTATGATATGTGGATATTTTTTAAAATAATATTCAAAATACCTGGCTGAATTATCACTGCCTGTAGCAATATAAGCATCACAATTTTTCAGGTCATTGGAGATAGTAATTACAGCACCCGATTCAGCATCCCACTCATTTAATTTTGAAATGAGATGTGTAAAAAGCACTTCATCTTTTGAAGATAATTTTAGAATCACATGATGGCCGGAAATAAAAACACAAAGTAAATCATGAAACCCAACGAGGGGAATATTGCCGGCAAGTGTAAGCCCAATTTTCTTTGATTGAATATTATTTTCTATAAGATAATTAGACACCCATTTTTCCAATATATTTTTCTGCAAAAAATAATCTGTTATGTTTTTTAAGGACAAGGAAATGAATTCCTGCGAGAACCAGGGATTTTGTTGCTCTGCCCGGAAGCAAGCTTCCTGTAAGCCGGCTCCATTTTCCAAAATATATTTCCCCAATTTATCCAACAGGAAAATACGCTGCTTCAATTCCATAATTTTATTTTAAACTTGTTGATTACCTTTGTTGTGAAAGAAAGATTTTATTAATTAACTGCAAAAATAAAATACTATGGCTATAAAAATAACTGATGAATGTATTAACTGTGGCGCCTGCGAACCGGAATGTCCGAATAACGCCATTTATGAAGGTGGTGTGGAATGGGCAATCACTGATGGAAACACAGTAAAAGGCCCATATACATTGATTGATGGTACCGTTGTTGACGCGGAAGAAAGATTTGAACCGATTGCTACGGATATTTATTTTATTGTTCCGAGTAAATGCACAGAATGCCAGGGATTTCATGAAGAACCACAATGTGCTGCTGTTTGCCCGGTGGATTGTTGTGTGCCGGATGAAATGTACCAGGAAACTGTAGAAGAACTCCTGGCGAAAAAAGATAAGATGCATTTATAAGTTTTGCACTTTAACAAAATAGAACCGCGGATATTTGATTTTCTCAAATGAAAAATTTATCTTGCTGTTAATTATTTGTTGCCTTACCCGGCAACATCATACAGATGGGTGATATTTCCCATTAATGAAAGGTGCAGGGTCTTTGACCCTCCACCTTTTTTATAAACCAAACTTTCATCCGGATTGTTTTTTTCAATTTCTTTGTAAGTAAATTTTATTGTACATGAAAAAATGTATTGCGCTCGTTACAGGCGGCTTTAGCCGTGAATCTGAGATTAGTTATAAAAGCGCTGAGACCATTGAGCGGCATATTGACCAGGAAAAATATGATTACTATGTCATAGATATTTCTCCCGCCGGATGGCATTATACAGGTTCGGATGGAAGAAAAATAAGTATTGATAAAAATAATTTTTCGCTTCTTATCAATAATAAAAAAATAATTTTTGATGCAGTACTCATGTGCATCCACGGCACTCCGGGTGAAGACGGAAAATTACAGGGCTATTTCGATATGCTGAAAATTCCCTATACCTGTTGTGATGCTTCAGTATCTGCGCTCACTTTCAATAAACGCGATACCGTAGCGCTTGCGGGTTATAGTGGCATTGCAGTTTCAAAATCAGTGATGCTTTTGCAAAACGATCAAACCAACCCGGATGAAGCCATTAAAAATTTACAATTCCCGGTTTTCGTAAAACCCAATAACGGCGGTTCAAGTATTGGCATGTCCAAAGTGCAAAAATTTTCTGAAGAAATTGGTGTCGCCATTGATAAAGCGTTTGCTGAAGACAGCCAGGTACTCGTGGAAGAATTTATAAGCGGGCGGGAATTAACCATTGGTGTTTTTAAAAGTGGCGGAAAAATAATTACACTACCCATCACGGAGATTATTTCGAAAAATGATTTTTTTGATTTTAATGCAAAATATAAAGGTGAAAGTGCAGAGATCACTCCTGCGGAAGTAACAGATGATATTGCAGAAGCCGTGAGGAATGTGGCCAGGAAGATTTATGCAATTTTTAATTGCAAAGGCATCGTACGCATTGATTTTATTTATGATAAAAATAAAAATATTCCTGTAATGCTGGAGATCAATACGGTGCCGGGTCAAAGTGAAGCAAGCCTCATCCCGCAACAGGTTGCAGCGATGGGTTGGACTTTAAAAGAATTTTACACTGCATTAATTGAAACCTGCTTTGAAAAATAAAGAACGTTGAATACCGTTTTAACATGCAATAAAACATTTAAAAAAATTAAGTTTGCACCGTGTTTGAATCCCTTACTCATAAATCATTCTTTGTAAACCTGCTGGTGGCGATGTCACTGGTAGCGATCATCATATTAATTTTTTTCGGTTCACTTGGTTTTATTACGCACCATAATGATAACCAGAAAGTGCCTTCAGTTACGGGAAAAGTTTTTGACGAAGCAAAAAAAGTGTTGGAATTAAGTGGCTTTGATGTTGTCTTACAGGATAGCATTTATACGGACACCGCAGCACCGCTTGCAGTAATGCGCCAGTCACCCGAAGCGGATGCCATTGTAAAAGCGAACCGCACCGTTTATCTCACTGTAAACAGGAGCGTGCCACCATTGGTTGTAATGCCCGACCTGCGCGGTTTTTCCGTGAAAAGCGCCGAGCTTTACCTGCATAGCATTGGATTGAAAATGGGGGATACGAGTTATGTGCCGGATATTGCGCGCAATGCAGTACGCGAACAAAAAGTTAATGGAAATAATATTGACCCTGGTACAAAAGTGAATATGGGCACTGCTATTGACCTCGTTATCGGCAATGGCATTGGCAATGATGATATGGATGTGCCTGATCTCGTAGGCATGACGGTGGATGAAGCGCGTTCTTTATTGAGCAATAATCATATTTCCATAGGCGCCATACTCGCAATGGATGCATTAAAAGATACAGCCACAGCATTTATCGTCAAACAAAGCCCGGAGCCAAAATCAATTATTGCCGAAGGCACTATTGTAGAAAATAAGATTCGGCCGGGAGAGATCATGGATATTTGGATAAGTCCTTATCCTCCTGTGAAGGATACAACTATGCAAGTGCCCTAATTATTTTTCAAGAAAAATATTTAAAAAAATGAAGACCATTACAGCCGCAGAATTAAAAGCCCGTATTGATGCAGGTGAAAAGCTTCGCCTGCTTGATGTTCGCCGCGAAGATGAATATGAAAATTTTAACCTGGGCGGCACTTTACTGCCACTGGAAAAAATACAGGTAATGGAAACCGATGATATTGATGATTGGAAAGATGAAGAGATTATTGTCTATTGCCGTACGGGCAACAGGAGCGTAATCGCAAGCCAGTACCTGGAACAAATGGGTTTTACAAACATGGTGAATCTATCCGGGGGAATTGTTGGCTGGCAGGAATTGGAAAAGTAATAACAATGCATTCTTTTATTCAAAAAATATCCTGATCGTTCGGTAGCTCATTTGAATTTGTGTATTGCTGCCCTGGCTTAAATATGTTTCCAGTCCGAAAAGAGCAGCAACATTTCCTTTATTTACGGCAATCTCCATGTAACCGGCAGAATTAAACCAGGCCAGGGAATCACCGGGTTGCACAGATGCATAGTTTTCACTCAGCGATTCTATCACTTCATTATTTTTTAGTTCAATTTTAAATTTTCTGCCTTTTCTGTGTTCTTCAAATTCTTCTTTGGTAAGATTGATCACCACATTTTCAAAGTGATCTATAAAAATAATCTGGCAATCCAGCCAGTCTATGCCCGAGGTCGCACGTAAAGGATATTTTTCCACGATCCCTGTAACCGGGATTCCGATCTTCTCAAAACTACTGCCATTATTGAATTTGCGTATGGCATCCGAAATAGTTGCCGTACAGGCCAATAAACCAAAATGTTCACTTGTATCAACTTCAATGGCAACAATTTCTTCAGGTTGTTTTCCTGTGATCATTGTGAGCATGCCATTATCAGGGCAAATAATAAATTGATCATTGAATTTTGCCATCAATAAATGATGCGGCAATTTTTCAAACAAATTTACAATCACTATATGTATTGTATCTTTTGGAAAATGCCGGAAAGCATGTTTACATATATATGCTGCATGAAAATAATTTTGCCCGGAAAGTTCATGGGAAATATCCGCGATTACGATTCCCGGAATAGCCGACAACAACTGGCCTTTAATGGCGCCGGCCAGGTAATCTTTCGTACCTATATCTGTGGAAAGTGTGAGAACAGGAATTCCGGTCATGAAAAAAGTTGTTGAATAATTTTACTTGATGAGCCGGCCATCTTTATAATAAAATTTCCGGGTTAATTTATCCGTTAATGTAGGGAAAAACCGGTTCAATATCACAGTGCGTTTACCGGTACCCGTTAGTATCAACGTTCTTTTTCGTTTCTCAATTGCTTCTAAAATAAATTCAGCACATTCATCGGCAGACATCATTTCATCCTCATCCAGCGGCGATGAGCCCTGTGGCTTTCCATCTTCTGTAAGCGCGGCGCTGCGGATATTACTGGCCGTATAACCGGGACAAACAGTGAGTACATTTACACCAGTTTCGAGTAATTCTGTCCGCAAAGCTTCCATCCAGCCATTCACAGCAAATTTAGATGCGGAGTAACCACTGCGGCCGGGCAGGCCACGAAATCCGGCAATAGAAGAAATACCTACCAGGCTTCCTTTATTTTTAATAATATGTGGCAATGCCAATTTTGCACAATATAAATTTCCCCAAAAATTTATATCCATTAATTTCCGGAAAGTATCCAGCTCAGTATCCATAAATAAGCCACGCATAGAAACACCGGCATTATTCACGAGGATATGAATGGTACCAAATTGTTGTATAGCTTTTTCAATAAAAATTTCACAATCCTGTTCTTTGCTCACATCCGCAGTATAAATAAATAAGGAATGTTCATCCGGGTGCTTCGCTTTGAGTGCATATAATTTATCATAATTGCGCGCACAGGTGGCTACTTTACAGCCCTGGCGTAATAAGGCGAGGACAATAGCGCGGCCGATACCATCTGAGCCACCGGTAACAACAGCCACTTTATTTTTAAAAGATTCCATATAATAATTTTGCATGGGAATATACAAAAATAATCACTCTCGCGCTGAATATGAATGATACTGGAAAAAATAATGTTTTAAAAATTTGGAGTACAGTTGAATTCTGTTATTTTTGCACCCTTATTAAAAAGAGGGATCAATTATTTGGATTGATTTGCCTTTATGGACATAGAGATCAGTTGGTAGAGCATCCCGATTTATCGGGAGGGTTCTGGGTTCGAAGAGTTCTTAAAATAGAAAATTGATTCGTCTCTATGGACATAGAGATCAGTTGGTAGAGCAAATAGATTCGGTAGCTCAGTTGGTAGAGCAATACACTTTTAATGTATGGGTCCTGGGTTCGAGTCCCAGCCGGATCACTAACCTCAGTATAAAAACTGAGGTTTCTTTTTTTATGCCATATACCTATATTTTATTTTCAGAAAAATTAAATAAATTCTATGTCGGTGCATGTATTAATTTAGAACGAAGAATTTATGAACACAATATTGGCCACTCAAAGTTTACTGCTACCGGATTGCCATGGGTAATGAAATATTCAAAAGAATTTCCAACGCTAAAGGATGCAAAAGTTTTTGAAGCAAAAATCAAGCGCATGAAATCAAGGAAATATATTGTGGATTTGATCGCTCAGGGGTAGAGCATCCCGATTTATCGGGAGGGTCCTGGGTTCGAGTCCCAGCCGGATCACTAACCTCAGCATAAAAACTGAGGTTTCTTTTTTTATGCCATATACCTATATTTTATTTTCAGAAAAATTAAATAAATTCTATGTCGGTG
>JBBSQL010000011.1:0-73834 GCA_038257845.1 Chitinophagales bacterium | reverse complement strand
CGGGGAAATGATACCGTGCAGGTAATTGCAAAAATTGATAAAGATGCCAAAGCAGGTTTTTTTGCACGCAGTGCCAGCAAAATCTTTGGAACAGTAACCAAAAACTATACTTTTTTTGAAGCTATTCCTGCGGGTTTTGACCGTTGCTTTGAAACTTTGGGAAGGTATATGACCGGTTTAAAACAAATTTTTACAGGAAAAGTAAGTGCAAATGATTCTTTAGGAAGCGTGATCAGTATTGGCAATACATTTCCCGGTGTTTGGGATTGGGAGCGCTTTTGGACACTAACGGCCATATTTTCCATCATCCTTGCTTTTATGAATATTCTACCTATTCCGGCACTCGATGGAGGACATGCCTTGTTTTGTATTTACGAAATGATCACTGGCAGAAAACCCAGTGATAAATTCATGGAATATGCACAAATGTTCGGTATGGTTTTATTGCTCGGCGTGATGGCCTATGCACTTGGCCTGGATTTCTGGAGGCTTTTTAAATAAAGTATAATTGTCATCTGCTTAATTTTAAATGAGGTATATTTTCTTTAACTTTGAATAAGACTGGGGCTGTATGGTTTTGACAGCATCGGTTGTGGTAAGAATAAGCATGCAGTGCGTTGTGTAATTAGCACTTCTCCGCAAGGAGTCCCTTCGGGGGAAATCTGAATACCCAACACTCAAATGGCAACACACAGTTAGCCATGGCTGCTTAATCAGTGATTAAGTAACCATTTGGGCCGCGAGAGCAGGTTTTCCTGGTACCACGCTCCGCCGCCGACTCAAAATCAAATCCGGGATGCTGCAGGGCAATGCTGTGAACTCTGCTTAAGATCATCCGGCTAAGTGCGGGGTTGGTTTGTTCATTTCCTTTTCCGCATCGAAAAATAATAATGAAATAAGCATGTAGAAAACTTATGGCGGCCTTGTTTGGACAGGGGTTCGAATCCCCTCAGCTCCACAAAAGCTTTTGAAAAATATTTTTTTTCAAGAGCTTTTTTTATGAATGGAGTATTTAAATAGTTTGCAATTCAAATTCAGGGATTTCAACTTTATTGATATCAAAATTTTCATTGCACACATCAAATAAAATAATAGAAATATCTTCCTGCAACGATTTTAATTCACGGAGATTTTTAAAAGAAATAATTCCAGTGAAATAACCCGATTCATTATTATAAAAAGATTCTTCTATTGCTAAAAACCATGATTGGATATCTTCTTTTTTTTCTATGGGAAATGAAACCATCACTCTCATAAAAAAATCATTTTTAGTGCGGGGAACATTGCCGGCATAATATTTTTCATAGCCATATTTATATTTATGTGCTATGGCTGAAATATCTGATAATACAGCGGAAGCAGTGGGCAAAGCTCCTGCACCTTTACCGGAAAAAAAGTGCGCATCTCCATTACGTGCTTTCGTGACCACACCATTCAACACACCATCTACATGATACAATGGATGATCCGCCTGAATGAATTTTGGCATCACAATACAATATATTTTTTCTTCATGATCCTTACAGGAAGTTGCAACTAATTTGATCTTTAATTTTTCCCTGCGGGCATACTGAAACTCAGTTTCCCTTAGTTGATTGATACCTATTCTGAAAATTTCTGAGGGTTCAATACATTTTCCAAAAGCATGTGCCGTTAAAATGGTGAGTTTATATGCAGCATCAAATCCTTCTGTATCCAGGATTGGATCTGTTTCTGCGTAACCCAGTGCCTGCGCCTCTTCCAGCGCATTTTGATAGAAGATTTTATGCTCGAATGCTTTAGTAAGAATAAAATTTGTAGAGCCATTTACAATACCTTCGAGCGATTGTAATGAACATGTTTTATAATATTCTTCCAAATTTCGAATAAGCGGAATACTGGCACCACAAGATGCTTCATACAAAAATGGTACGTTATATTTTTTTTGTAAATGCAATAACTCCCTGAAATTTTCTGCGATCATTTTTTTATTGGCAGAAATCACTGCCTTTCCTTTTTTCATAGCTGTTGAAACAATTATAAAAGCTGCTGCTGCATCATCTATCAGTTCTATGACAAGATTTATTTCTCCGTCATTTAAAATATCATCCGGGTCAAAACTGAAAGTAGAAAAGTTTGAATGCCTTTTTTTATCCGGCGTTTTCACGACTATTTTTTTAATAGAAGCAAGCGTATCATCTTTATATAGCAGGTCATACAATCCTTTCCCCACGCACCCGAAACCAAATAAGCCAATGCTTAATTTTTTTTGTTGCATATCATTTTTATGATTGTTGAATGAATTTTTTTTCAGTTGAAAACGCAAAATCAATTGCCTGCTCCAGGTCACTGATCAAATCATCTGCATCTTCCAGTCCAACTGATAAACGGATCAGCGAATCGGTGATTCCATTATTGTATCTGAAATCCCGCGGTATTGATTTGTGCGTCATTTCTGCCGGAATACACAGCAGGCTTTTTACGCCACCGAGGCTTTCAGCAAGTTTGAAATATTTTGTATGCGTAGCAATTTTTTTTGCAATATTCTTATCATCACATACAAGGTCAAAAGAAAAAATACCACCCGGATATTTCATTTGTTTACATGCAATGTCATAATTTGCATGTGATGGTAAACCAGGGTAGTAGACATTTTTAATCAAAGGATTTGCCGATAAATATTCCGCAATCTTTAAAGCATTTTCGGAATGTTGTTTTATACGAAGTGTAAGCGTTTCAATACCTCGAATTACCAACCAACTATCGAAAGGAGATAAAATAGCACCGGATGCGTTTTGAATAAATTTTATGCGTTCTCCCAGCTCATTGTTTTTGGTGACAACAATCCCCGCAATTAAATCGCTATGCCCGCCTAAATATTTTGTCGCGCTGTGTACGACAATGTCAGCGCCAAGTTCGATCGGTTTCTGAGATGCGGGTGATGCAAAAGTATTATCTACGCAAAGCAGGCTGCCATTGGCTTTTGCGATTTTTGAGATGGCTTCAATATCTGATATTTTTAGCGTAGGATTTGTAGGACTTTCAATCCAAACTAATTTTGTTTTTTCTGAAATTTGGTTAAAAACATTTTCTGCATTTGTTGTGTCAATGAATTTTACTGTTATACCAAATCTTGCATAAACCTGTGTAAATAATCGGAATGCGCCACCATAAATATCTTCCACGGCAAGTATTTCATCTCCCACAGACAACAATTTTGCAACAGCATCGATAGCTGCTAAACCACTTGCAAAGGCAAAACCATTACTGCCGTTTTCTAATGTTGTACACAAATCTTCCAACACTTTTCTTGTGGGATTATTTGTTCTTGAATAATCAAAACCTTTGTGTACACCAGGTTCATCCTGCACAAATGTGGATGTTTGATAAATTGGTGTGGAAATAGCGCCGGTCAGCGGGTCCACAGGAATACTGTGTAGGATTTTTGTTTGTTCTTTCATGTTTAATTTTTTTTTTGATAAATACTAAGCGCAGCGAAAAAATATTTTATCAAAAAAACAAGGAGGATAGAAATGAAAATGCTCTTCAAACGAGCAGTCAGAAGAGCATACAATTAAACTTAAAATAGGTTGCTTTATTTCTAACTTATCTGTCCCTGGCGCAGGCCTGGGTTGAATTTGGCACCTTATCCCATTTTTACACGGGGTAGGTTGTCAAGACTTCATCGGGTCAAATCCCTCTGTCTTTCCTGATAAGAATACTTTGTCACAGAACTATTGCAAATGTATAAGCAAAAAATATTTGCAGCCAAATTTATTTTTAAAATTTTTAATTTAAATGAAAAATGCCATCTATTTTTAAGCAGTTTGGTGCATAAAAAAACCGTCTTCAACAAGATGGTTTTTATTGTTATTTTCAATTTATAAATTGCCTCTCAAAGCCTGTTCGCCTTCAATGGCTTCGAAGAGTGCTTTGAAATTTCCCTTACCAAAACTCTTTGCACCTTTCCGCTGGATAATCTCGAAAAACAGGGTGGGCCTGTCTTCTACGGGTTTTGTAAAGATTTGTAAAAGATACCCTTCATTATCTCTATCCACCAAAATACCGAGTTGTTTAAGTGGTTCAAGATCTTCATCAATGTGACCGACACGGCTCAATAAGTCATCATAATAACTCGTAGGTATTTTTAAAAATTCAATACCGCGGCTTTGTAAATCAGTTACAGTTTTTAAAATATCATTTGTTGCAAGGGCCACATGCTGGCATCCTTCACCATCATAAAATTCGAGGTATTCCTCCACCTGTGATTTCTTTTTTCCTTCAGCAGGTTCGTTGATCGGAAATTTTACAAATCCATTTCCATTGCTCATTACCTTACTCATCAATGCGGAATATTCTGTGGAGATATCATCATCATCAAAGCTTAAAATATTTTTAAAGCCCATTACATCTTCATAAAATTTCACCCAGGGATTCATTTGATTCCAACCAACATTTCCCACGCAATGATCTACATATAACAAACCGGAGGGCGGTGGGTTATAATTCGTTTTCCATTCGCAGTAACCCGGCATGAAAGCCCCTTTATAATTTTTTCTCTCTACAAATAAATGCACTGTATCGCCATATGTGTGTATACCACTCAGTACAACTTCACCATCATTATCTTTTAAAGACACAGGTTCCATACAACTTTTAGCACCGCGGCTGGTCGTTTGTTCCCAGGCATCGCGGGCATCTTCTACCATTAAAGCAAGTGTTTTTACACCATCTCCATGTTTATAAATATGATCTGCAATTTCGTTATTAGCACGTAATGGCGTAGTTAAAACAAGTGTCAGTTTATGTTGCCGAACCACATAACTTGCACGATCTTTTATGCCGGTTTCAGGTCCTGCATACGCAACACTTTGAAAACCGAATGCAGTCTTGTAAAAGTGTGCCGCCTGTTTTGCATTGCCCACATAAAATTCTACATAATCTGTGCCCTGCAAAGGCAAAAAATCAATATTTGATTGAATAGTTTTTTTTTCGGAAGTTGCTGTTTCCATATTTTGAAAATTAAAAAAAGTTGTATAAAAGTGAAAAGTTGTGTGGATCAAAATTAATCATATAGTATGGATTTGCCAAACGCTCTATTAATTTATCATTTCATTATTATCGTATTGGATTTGTAGTTTAAAAAAATATAGGACGATTATAAAAACAAAAAGCTAATCTATGTATTGTAATGATAAAAATACAAATTTTATTTGCACCTTTGCGGCAATAAAAATCAAAGTAAATTTTTGCTTTTTGCAAAAAAATTTAATCATTAACTATGAAAATTTTAGTTTGTATAAGTAAGACGCCGGATACTACATCCCGCATCGCTTTTAAAGATAATAACACAAAATTTGATGATGCCGGTGTTCAATGGATCATTAATCCGTATGATGAATGGTATGCATTGGTGCGCGCCATTGAATTGAAAGAAAAAGATCCAGCCATTGTTATTCATTTA
Source organism: Chitinophagales bacterium (assembly GCA_038257845.1). Classification (GTDB taxonomy): domain Bacteria; phylum Bacteroidota; class Bacteroidia; order Chitinophagales; family Chitinophagaceae; genus JAFDXJ01. The sequence goes on along the minus strand of JBBSQL010000011.1, from coordinate 68,391 downwards.
ATTAATGTTGGTGGTGCGGATTGCGACCCGGTGATTCGTAAAGCGCTTGCGCTGGGTGGCGACCAGGCTACACGGGTAAATTCTGCTGACGCGGGCTCTTTTAATATTGCTTCTCAAATTGCTGCAATTGCGAAAGCCGAAAAATATGATCTCGTGATGACGGGTAAAGAAACCATAGATTTTAACAGCGCATCCGTTGGTGGAATGATCAGTGAATTACTGGAATATCCGTATGTTTCCCTGGCAACAAAATTTGATTTAAATGGAGAAACGGCCACCATCCCCCGGGAAATTGAGGGTGGGGAAGAAGTGGTGGAAGTTAAATTGCCATTTGTCGTAAGTTGCCAAAAAGGTATGGCTGAACAACGAATTCCAAATATGCGCGGCATCATGTCTGCCCGCACAAAACCTTTAATAGTTGTGGAACCGGCACCTGTTGAAGTGACTACGCAATATATCAGTTTTGATATGCCACCAGCCAAAGCCGGGGTGAAACTGGTACCGGCGGATAATGTGGCAGAACTGGTCAGGCTTTTACATGAAGAAGCAAAAGTTATTTAATCAATCTTTTAAAACTAAAATATGGTATTAATATATATAGATCATTCAGAAGGTCAAATCAAAAAATCCTCATTTGAAGCATTGACGTATGGTGTAGAACTGGCAAAATTACTGGGAACTGAAGCAAATGGTATAATTACGGGAACAATTGATGAAAACCCAGAGGCTTTGGGCCAATATGGAATTAGTAAAGTTTACCAGGTGAAAAACCCTCAACTCAATACGATTGACGCTGCAGTTTTAGCGCATGTAATTGCACATGCAGCTAAAGAAACCGGGGCAAAAGAAATTATTTTTTCTCATAATACTACAGCAAAAACGATTGCGCCACGCGTGGCTGTGCGGTTAAATGCAGGATTTGTAAGCGGTGCTACTGCCCTACCTGAATTAGCTGATGGCTTTGTTGTGAAAAAATCTGTTTTCAGTGGCAAAGCTTTTGCAAATGTGAAAATACTTACAGATATTAAAATTATCAGCCTAAATCCTAATAGCTTTCATACTACAAAAAATGAAACAGGAAAAGCGGAATTAATACAATTAGATATTCCTGTACCAGCATCCACAATAAAAGTCGTTTCGGTAAACAAAGTTCGTGGTGAAGTGCCATTAACAGAAGCAGCAATAGTAGTGAGTGCTGGAAGAGGATTAAAAGGACCTGAAAACTGGGGAATGGTGGAAGAACTTGCAAAAACATTGCACGCAGCCACTGCCTGCAGCAGGCCGGTTGCCGATTCAGGCTGGAGGCCACATCATGAACATGTTGGCCAAACAGGAATTCAAATCGCACCGGATTTATATATTGCTTTAGGCATTTCAGGCGCCATACAACATTTGGCAGGTGTAAATCGCAGCAAAACAATTGTGGTGATTAATAAAGACCCGGAAGCTCCCTTTTTTAAATCAGCAGATTACGGAATTGTGGGTGATGTTTTTGAAGTAGTGCCCAAACTGACTGCAGAAATTAAAAAGATACTATAAGGACAAAAAAAAATCCCGCCGGTAAGCAGGATTGTTTTTAGCCGTTTTTAAGTTTCAGGAGTTACAACTTCGATCTTCGGCCTGGTTTATCAATGTTTGGATATTGGATATATACGGGAAAGCTGTTAAGCGTTTCACAATGTAAAAGTAGGGTAATGATAATTAGTTAAATAAATTATAAGGATTTAAAAATATCCCAATCGGACACAATAAACCTTTTATGGTTATTTTGTTTTTGACACTTTAATTAAATCAGGTCGTTTCAATGCAGTCTTTTTTTCAGCATTCTCCATTCTCCATTCTTCTATTAAACGATGGTTTCCACTTAATAAAATATCAGGCACTTTCCATCCCCGGAAACTTTCAGGCCTTGAATATACATCGGGTGCAAGCAAATTGTCCTGGAAGGAATCCGTGAGTGCAGATGTTTCATCATTTAAAACGCCTGGAATTAATCTGCCAATTGAATCAATTAAAATTGCTGCAGGTAATTCCCCACCACTTAAAACAAAATCACCAATTGAAATTTCCATCGTTACAAAATGATCCCTGATCCGTTGATCAATACCTTTATAATGCCCGCAAATAATAAGCAGGTTTTCTGCAAGTGATAATTTGTTGCACTTTTTTTGTTCCAGCTTTTCTCCATCGGGTGTCATAAAAATCACTTCGTCATATTTCCGGGAACTTTGTAAAAATTCAATGGCATTGGCCAATGGTTCACACATCATTACCATTCCGGCACCACCACCAAATTGGTAATCATCTACCTGGCCATATTTATTCAACGCCCATTGGCGCAAATGATGCACATGTACTTCCAGCAAACCTTTATCCTGCGCCTTTTTCATCATACTATGTTGTAAAGGGCTTTCGAGTAATTCCGGCACTACGGTTAAGACATCAATTCTCATTTTTCAAAGTTAATTAAACATTCAAAACTTACCAGCTTCCAATCTTACTATTGAAACTGTATCTTTGTTCTATGGATATTGAATGTTCGGAAATCGAATTAGATTTATTAAAAATTATTGCTACATCCGCACAAAAAATGAAAATGCCCTGCTATTTGATTGGCGGGTTTGTTCGGGATAAAATATTGGGAAGGCCTGTAAGCGACCTGGATATTGTTTGTGTAGGGGATGGTATAGAACTCGCTTATCTTGTTTCTAAAAATTTTTCTCCACCACCTGCATTAGCACATTTTAAAACTTTTGGTACTGCACAAATTAAATTGAACGCAAGACATTTTATAAATGTCCTAAATAAAAATCTTCAATATGAAATAGAATTTGTGGGAGCAAGAAAAGAAAGCTATTCTAGCAATTCGAGAAAACCAGAAGTACTTCCGGGTACATTAAAAGATGACCAGTTGCGCCGCGATTTTACAATTAATGCTATGGCTATCAGTTTGAATGAAGATGATTTTGGCAATTTACTGGATCCTTTTAAAGGGGTGGAAGACCTGGAAAAAAGAATACTTAAAACACCACTCGATCCCAATATAACATTTACTGATGACCCATTGAGAATGATGCGCGCTATTCGTTTCGCAGCACAACTCGATTTTGAAATTGAAGCAACAACTTTCCAGGCGATACAAAAAAATGCAAACAGGATCAATATTGTTTCTATAGAAAGAATTACGGATGAATTGAATAAAATCATTTTATCTAAAAAACCTTCAACAGGTTTTCACCTGCTGAGTGAAAGTGGCTTACTGGAAATTTTCTTTCCGCAAATGATGCGTTTGCATGGCGCAGAATACGTAGATGGGAAAGGCCATAAAGATAATTTCTATCATACACTGCAAGTGCTGGATAATGTGGCAGCCAAAACGAATGACCTGTGGATGAGATGGGCTGCGATCTTACATGATATTGCCAAACCTGCAACAAAACGATTTGATCAAAATGCCGGCTGGACCTTTCACGGACATGAAGTAGTTGGTGCTAAAATGGTTCCTAAAATTTTCAGGCAATTAAAATTGCCCATGAATGAAAAAATGAGGTTTGTACAGAAAATGGTATTGCTTCATCTCCGGCCAATCAGCCTTACGAAAGAAAATATTACCGACAGCGCAGTTCGTCGTTTATTGCTGGATGCAGGTGAAGATATTGATCAACTGATGCTGCTTTGTAATGCCGATATTACCAGCAAGAATAAAATGAAAAAAGCAAAGTTCCTGGAAAATTTTGCGATCGTCAGGCAGCGTATGCAGGAGGTGGAAGAAAAGGATCATTTACGAAACTGGCAGCCACCTGTTTCAGGAGAAGAGATCATGCAGGCATTTGGGCTAAAGCCCTGCCGGGAAGTTGGCTTCATCAAAGACGCCATCAGAGAAGCAATTCTTGATGGTAAAATTGAAAACAACCATTCTGCCGCATATTCCTTTATGTTACAAAAAGCAAAAGACTTAAACTTGCAACTCGTTGAATAAATTGTATATTATCCCGCATCATTTTTGCTGAACGGTACAGTAATATTGGTGCTCTATTTTTATAAAATAATTAAACAGGCATGGCCATTTTAAAATTCAGAATTTACCTCGAAGAAGACGATACGGTTTACCGTGATATATTGATCCATCATAAGCAGTTTTTTTCCCAATTACATAATGCTATTTTACTCGCTTTCAGTTTTGATGACAAACACGAAGCAACTTTTTTTCGCAGCAATGACCATTGGTTACATGGCAGAGAAATTACACTCCTGAAATATGATAAGGATTATAAAGCGGAACCGCTGTTAATGGATCAAACGACCATAGGGAGTGAAATTCGTGATACCAACCAGAAATTTATTTATCTATATGACTTTAGCAAAAAATGGTCATTTTTGGTTGAGCTAATTCATGTTTCCAAAGAAGAAAACAGGAATTATTCATACCCGTTTATCTCACGCACGGAAGGGATCGGTCCGCCGCAATATGGCACGAAAAGTCTTTTGGGTAGTAAGTTTGCGGATATTGAAGAAAAATATGATTTGGAAAAAGGCATGGAAGGCTTTGGCGAAGAAGGTGAAGAAAACACGAGTACGGAAAATTCAGAAAATACTGAGGATCAAGAATTGTAGATCAATCAAAACTAAAAAACCTTCGAATTTATGCGAATACTCATTACGGGAGCAAATGGGTTTTTAGGTAGCCATTTGGCTCATTTCTTTTCACAGAAAAATATAGACGTTTATACCAGCGGGCGCGGACTTTGCCGGGACATAAATATCCCGGAAAAGGTAGTGTATTGCGAAGCAGAATTAACCAATAAAGAAAACGTTCAGGAATTAATACAAAGTATTATGCCGGATGTGATCATTCATAATGCGGCGATGAGTAAGCCGAATGATTGTCATGTTTATAGGGAAGAATGCTTGCAAATAAATGTAGAAGCTACAAGGTATTTGTTGGAAGCGGCTTCTGCTCTTGCGCCGGGAAAAAAAGTGCATTTCATATTTCTATCCACCGATTTTGTTTTTGGTGAAAATGGCCCGCATGCAGAAAATGATATTCCTGCACCACTTAATTTTTATGGAGAATCCAAACTGATGGCGGAAAAAATTGTTTCTGCTACAACTATTCCTTATACAATTGTACGACCTGTTTTTGTCTATGGGCCTGTATGGGAAGGTACGAGAGGTGGATTTATTCAACTTATCAAAAATTGCCTGAAAAAAAATCAATCTATTAAAGTAGTAACCGATGAAAAGCGGACACCTACTTTTGTTGGTGATTTCTGTATAGGTATTAATGCCATCATTGAAAGAAATAAAACAGGTGTTTTTCATCTTGCGGGAAAAGAAACGCTGTCGCCATCTGATATGGCATTTGCCACAGCAAAATTACTTGGTTTAAATACGGACCTGTTGGAAAAAGTTAGAGGCGAAGAATTAAAACAACCAGTAGTAAGGCCCCAAAAATCCGGTTTGAAAATTCAAAGGGCAATCAATGAACTGGATTTTGATCCTATTCTCTTTGAAGAAGGCATCCGGGAAACTTTTTCAATGGATAAAATATAATTGATCTTAATCATTGAAAAAGTCATCCCTCCCTCGTCGCTCTTTTTTTGTTGGCCGGCCTATTTTACTTAATCTTTTTCCGGTATGAAATGCAGTTGCTTCATAACTTTCCTCTTTCTTTTCCTCAGCAGGTGTAAGGTCCGTATAAAAATTTACAGCCTCTGAAAATTGAACACGCTGCTGCAATAATCGGGTAACTTTTATAAGCCATTTTCGGGCTTCTGTTTTTATTTCGTATTGATCATTTATCTCAACAATCTTAGAAGCTTTCAACGAATTTCCATTCATTTTTACTTTACCCTTGCTGCATGCATCTGCTGCTTGCGTGCGTGTTTTGAAAATTCGTATAGCCCATAAATATTTATCAATTCTTATTTTAGCGGGAACTGTATTCATACATTTCTTCAAAATTTTCCGAAAAAAATTTTCAGGATAAACCAGCTATTTATTTTTTCATTTCAGCATAATACTGATGAAAATATGGAATGGTTTCAATGCCTTTATAGAAATTGAATAAACCATATTTTTCATTCGGGCTATGCAGGTTATCACTGTCGAGGCCAAAGCCCAGGAAAACAGTTTTGCAATTTAATACAGATTCAAAAAGTGCCGTAATCGGAATACTTCCACCACCACGAACTGGTATAGGTTTTTTGCCAAAAGTTTTTTCAATGGCTTTTGCAGCAGCTTCATATTCCAGGCTGTCAACAGGCGTCATATAAGGATCGCCACCGTGATGTTCAAAAATGTTTACAGTAACTGTATCCGGTGCAATTTTTTTCAAATGATCCATTATTAATTTTGTCATTTTTGGACTTTTTTGATTCGGCACCAACCTGCAGGAAATTTTTGCAGTTGCTTTTGATGGCAAAACTGTTTTAGCACCTTCACCTGTATAGCCGCCCCAAATTCCATTCACTTCCAGTGTAGGCCTGATACCTGTTCTTTCATTCGTTGTGTAACCTTTTTCACCCCATAAATTTTTCACCCCTAAATCTTCTTTATAGGCTTCCTCATCATAAGGCGCTTTGGCCATGGCTTTTCTTTCTTCATCTGTTGAATTCACTACATCATCATAAAACCCGGTAATGGTTATATGATTATTTTCATCATGGAGCGATGCGATCATTTGGGCGAGAATAGTAATTGGATTTGCCACAGCGCCACCATACACACCACTATGCAGGTCGCGGTTAGGGCCTGTCAATTCAATTTCTACATAAGAAAGACCGCGGACTCCAACATCAATGCTCGGTGTATCCATACTAAGCATTGCAGTATCGCTGATCAAAATAACATCGGCCTGCAACAGGGATTTATTTTCTTCTAAAAATTCAGCCAGGTGTGCAGAACCAATTTCCTCTTCGCCTTCAATGAGGAATTTTATATTAACCGGTAAGCTGTTGGTTTTTGTCATTATTTCCAACGCTTTAATATGCATATAAAATTGGCCTTTATCATCACAGGCACCACGGGCAAAGATTTTACCGTCTTTGATCACCGGTTCGAAAGGCCCGCTATTCCAGAGTTCCAGCGGATCTGCCGGTTGTACATCATAATGTCCATATACCAATACGGTGGGTTTGGATGCATCAATTATTTTTTCTCCATAAACAACCGGGTGGCCTGTAGTAGGAATAATTTTTACATTTTCTGCGCCTGCTTCCGTAAGCCTGTTTTTTACTGCTTCCGCACAGGTGAGCATATCTTTTTTATTTTCATTGCGTGCGCTTACACTCGGGATGCGCAATAATTCCAATAATTCTTCCAGGAATCTGTCTTTATTTTTTTCCTGGTAATCTTTCCATGCTTCCATATATATATTTTTAAAAGTTGAGAATACGATTTCGATGGTTGACGAATATAGAATATTTTAAACACACAGTTATAAACTGCTTTTATCTTTATAATGAATTTATCTTTCTGTTTGCTTTATACTATGTTTTTGATTTGGAATTATATTTTTCATACTCCATTCTACGCTTTTTTCAAATGGCTGTAATCTTACCGGGCAATCCGCTACCATGCAAATCGGGCAGGAAAATTCCATGCATGCATCTGTATGAATAAACATTTCAACGGCATCCCCAAATTTCGTTTTTATTAAATGAATTAACGCATCAATTTCTGAATGCGCTTCCCGCACATTCAGGTACCAGGGAACTGTCATGTGGCAATCAATATGCAACACTGCGCCGTATTTAATTACACGAAGGTTATGCAGGTCAATCCATTTTGCCTGCCTGTTATCATTCAGGAGGCTGATCAAATTCTTCAACAATTTCTCATCCGCTTCATCCATGATTCCTGCAAATGATTTACGGATTATTTTATACCCGTTGTACAAAACAATAATAGCCATAATCAATGATGTTGCTTTATCAATCCAGTAAATTTTGATAAAATACATGACACCCAGTGCAAGAATAATAAGTAAGGTAGAGGCCGTGTCCAGCAATAAATGTTTGCCGGAGGAATGCAAGGCAAGGGAATTATTTTTTTTACCAATACGAATGCAATAAAGTCCTGCAATAAGATTTATAACCGCGGTTGCTGCAATGATGTAAAGCCCTTCATCAATATGCAATACCGGTGTTTGTTCAATGAAATGTATAACTGTTTCGTATAAAATAAAAAAACCGGCACAAATAATTAATGCGCCTTCCGCTGCTGCAGAAATAAATTCTGCTTTTCCATGGCCATAAGGATGATCGGCATCCCGTGGTTTTGCTGCCACATATAATGCCACAAGCCCGATAATTCCTGCAATTACATTTACCACACTTTCCAATGCATCCGATAACACCGCCGTAGAATTGGTGCGGTAATATGCCCCCATTTTGGCAATGAAAAGCAAGACGGAAACAAATGTTATCCATTTTTGCACCCCCAAATTTTGAACTGCTTTTTGCAACTGTTTTAAATTAATGTAAAGAAAATTTATTTAATGGGAGCATTGTCTTTTATCAATCCTGTTTTAAGTCCAATTCTTCTTAGCCGCCTGGCAAAACGGAAATAATATTCTTTATTAAATAATTGCGAATCCCGCATCGCTTTAACTGTTAGAAATAATCCAATGGGCACTAAGACCATTGCAGAAAGCCACATTCCTGTAAAGGGACTTGTAACGCCTTCTTTGGCAAATTTTTCACCAAAAGTATTCAGCATATTAAATAACACAAAAAATACAATGGCAAATACCAGCGGCGTTCCCAAACCGCCACGACGAATAATTGAACCCAATGGTGCACCAATTAAAAATAAAACAATGCAGGCCGCAGAAAGTGTAAATTTCCTGTTCCATTCAATCCAGTATTTTCTTTCTGTTTCGAGGCGGCTTTTATAATCCACTGCCAGCAGATCTATATAACTTTTGGTACTACTGGCTTGTGCAATTGCCCGATTAAAAATCATGGTTTTTAAAGTATCCGGGATGATTTGAGAAATGGATTCACCATGAATTGAATTAGTATTTGGCCAGGCACTGTCTTTTAACCGGAGGAAGGAAAGATATGGCGCGGCCTGCTTTTGTAGTGTTGCCCCAAATTGTTGATGAATGTCACCTAAGGAATCAATTGCATGATTAAGTTGCCGGATGCTCAGCATTTGAGGATTGTCTTTAAATGCCGTGTCAGAAGTTTTATTCATCTTAAAACTACTCAGGTCAAACTCTTTGACATAATCTTTAAATCCAAGCCTGATAAATTCTGTATTGGGATTATAGCGATTCCCGTTTTCCTGGTAATTCCAGCCATTATGCATTGTAAATCTTAAAAATTTTTTATCCGGTGTGATACTCATGATGCCACTTTCTGCCGTCATAAAATTGTCCTGCAGGCCAAATGTTTTTTCCCAGATAATGACATTGCGAATGGTACTGTCATCTTTATCTTTTTTCCCGATTTTAATTATATAACCTTCTATTTTATCATAAAAAACACCTTCTTTGATATCGAATGCAGGTTTGGCAACGAGGATATCATATTTCACCGTGTTTAACTTTAAGTTTGCTACAGGAATAATATTATTCGCGAAGAAAAAAGCCACAATACTCAATATGATTGTCACAATAAAAACAGGTCGCATAAAACGGATAAGTGGCACACCAGCGGATTTTAAGGCAACTAATTCAAACGTTTCACCGAGTTTTCCAAATGCCATGATGGATGAAAGTAACAATGCCAATGGCAAAGCAAGAGGCACCCAGGTAACTGCAACCAAAGAGGTCAGATATGCCAGCGTGCTGAGATCAAGGCCCTTGCCTACGAGGTCATCAATATATAACCAGAAAAACTGGAGAATTAATACAAATAATGAAATGAGAAAAGTAGCCAGGAATGGCCCAATGAATGAACGCAATACAAGTATATCAAGCTTCTTAATCAATGGGGATATTTCTTTATTTTAAATATATAATTATGGCAAATATAAATCTTTCGGTTGCGGAATATGAACTGGCAGGAAATAAAGAAATCTTATTATTAAAGAATGAAATAATAGAGAAAGTGAAAATATTTTTTGCAGAACTCAGCAGTGAATACCGAACTGATATACAATATTGCCTGACGAATTTGGAAGTGCCAGTTTCACTTGATTTCCAGAAGATATCGCGGGGTGAAAATCATGAAGGCCTTCCTTATGTGATCCTGGATTTTCCGGGAATATTTTCCAAAGAACATGTATTTGCCGTGCGTAGTTTATTCTGGTGGGGAAATTTTTGCAGTATTACATTACATCTCAAAGGCAAGTATAAAATTGTCTATGTGCCAAAGATCCTGGCAGCAAAACAAAGTGATGACTGGTTGATAGGAATGTCGGGCAATGAATGGGAACATTCAATAGAAAAAAATCATTACCGGTTATTGCGGGATTGTAATAGAGAGGAAAAGATTTTTAGTTTAAATCTGGAAAAACCTTTTTTTAAGATTGCAAAGAAAATTGACCTCTCAGACTGGCATTCAATACCATTATTTTTCAGGGAAAATTTCAAAGAGATATTGATGATGCTGCAATATTAACTGCCCAGGCGGTGAAATAAATCTTTGAATTGTGAATCCCAAAGCCGGGATTGATCTTTTATATCACTTTTTTCACCAAAATCATTAACCACCAAAATCGTTTGATTAGCTACTTCACTGCTATCAATACGGAATTCCCAATATTCTTCTTTAGGAGATAGTAGCCAGCGAAAACGGATAAATTTATCCTGCTCTTTCCCTACAACTTCCGCTTTTTCAGTTGAACCTTCCCATATAAAACTGAAAACATTGTCCCGCTCATCCACGGTATCCGCAAACCATTCCTGCAGACCTGCCGGGGTAGATAGAAATTCATACAATATTGCAGGGGAGCAGCGTACCGGGTATTCTAAAGTAAATAATTGTTTCTTAGCCATGTTCTTCATTTTTTCTATCTTCAGTTGGGCTGCAAAGTATTAAATAATAATTACCATCAAAATATTATTTCAATTCCTTTTTACATTTTATATAAATGAGGCTGAAATGAGTATTTTTAGTACTGAAAATGTTTTTTTTGAAAAAATAAATAAAAAAGCATATTTTGCATATTCTTAGCATTTCCTCCCAATGGAAAAATTTCTATAAAGAACTGAAATAGAATTTTTCATCTTAAAATGAAATCACATGGGAATGCGAAAATTACTTATCACCAAATCAATTACAAGTCGTGAGACAATCAGCCTCGTTAAGTACATGGCTGAAGTAGCTAAATTTAAATTGCTTCAACCACATGAAGAAGCAAAGCTGGCAAAGCGCATTAAATCCGGGGATGAAAATGCACTTCAGCAATTGGTGAATGCCAATCTCCGGTTTGTGATCTCGGTTGCAAAACAATATGAGAAACATGGCCTGAGCTTGTCAGACCTGATTAATGAAGGCAATGTGGGCTTGATAAAAGCTGCTAAACGCTTTGATTTTACAAAAGGCTTTAAATTCATCTCCTATGCTGTGTGGTGGATTCGTCAATCAATTATTCAAGCCATTGCCGATCAAAGCAGGATGGTGCGCTTTCCGCTCAATAAAATAACACTTAACTCACATATCAATGCTGGTATTGAAAAGCTCATGCAGGTCAATGAAAGAGAACCGACAGCACAGGAACTGGCAGCGAGCCTTAAAATGAATGAAGATGAAATATTATCTGCATTGCAGCTCACATACAGGCATGTAAGCTTTGATGCACCGCTTTTAAATGTAGAAGAAAGCAACTTATATGATTTGATGGAAGACCGGAATTGCAAAAGTGTGGATGACAACCTTGCATACACGGAATCATTAAAAGAAGATATACAACATATATTAAGTTTGCTGTCTGCGAGACAAAAGGAAATTGTATCTGATTTTTTTGGTTTGGGGTTGGAAAACCCCTTAAGCCTCGGAGAAATTAGCCGGAAGTTGAATTTAACAACGGAAAGAGTGCGCCAAATAAAAGATAAAGCGATTTTAAAAATAAAAAATTCGCGGCCTTCCCGGAGAAAATTACATGTCTATCTTGGAGCGTAAAATATGCCCTGTTTATTGAAAATCTCCTGCTAAGTCAATTTTTTTATTATATTTTTAAAAGTGTACATTTTTTTTAAAAATTGTCAAACGGAACACCTTTAGAAATTTAAAAAACTATTGTTTGTTAGTTTATATTTCAACACTATGAAATATCTTTGCAGCTCCATCAAAAATGAACGTTTATGCCAGCATCTAAGAATTATCCGTCAGCACAACTTATTGAAACAGGATTAACAAACGAAAATATTTTTTACCAGGAAAGCCCTGAAACGCTTACACAGCAAGCGGTTGACAGGGGGCAGGGAACCTTGAACAATACCGGTGCACTTTGTATTAATACTGGAAAATATACAGGCCGTAGCCCTTTAGATAAATTTATTGTCAAAGATGCCATTACAGAAAAATCAGTGAACTGGAATAATTTTAATATTCCGATTGATGAGAAATATTTTTTCCAGCTTAAATCAAAATTGCTTGATTATTTAAATAAAAGAGATGAAGTATGGGTGCGTGATTGTGCGGCCTGTGCAGATGAAAAATACAAGATAAATATCCGGGTAATCAATGAAAATCCCTGGAGTAACCTTTTTGCCTATAATATGTTTTTAAGGCCGGAATCTTCCAGCCTTGAAAATTTTACACCAGGCTGGACAATCATCCAGGCACCGGGGTTTTTTGCAGATCCTTCCGTGGATGGAACCCGCCAGGGAAATTTTGCCATTATATCTTTTACACATAAAATGGTTTTGATTGGAGGCACAGGTTATACAGGTGAAATTAAAAAAGGCATTTTTTCAATTCTCAATTATATACTGCCTTATGATAAAAATGTTTTAAGCATGCATTGCAGTGCAAATATGGGCGAAGATGGCGATGTTGCTATTTTCTTTGGACTGAGTGGCACAGGTAAAACAACTTTAAGTGCAGATCCTGCAAGAAAATTGATCGGTGATGATGAACATGGCTGGACAGATAATTCAGTATTTAATTTTGAAGGAGGTTGTTATGCGAAATGTATTGACCTGAGCGAAGATAAAGAACCTGAAATTTTCAGAGCAATAAGGCCCGGCGCATTACTTGAAAATATTGTTTTTTATGAAGGCACAAATGAAATAGATTTTTCCAATAAATCAATTACAGAAAATACCCGCGTAAGTTACCCGCTTCCCTTTATCAGCAATGCGCTGGAACCAAGTATTGGTAAATTGCCTAAAAACATTTTCCTCCTGACTTGTGATGCGTATGGTGTATTGCCACCTATTAGCAGGTTATCTGCAGGACAGGCAATGTACCAGTTTATCAGTGGCTATACTGCAAAAGTTGCGGGAACAGAAGCTGGAGTTACAGAGCCAAAAGCTACTTTCAGTGCATGTTTTGGGGCACCCTTTTTACCATTGCACCCTGGTTTTTATGCAGAAATGCTGGGTAAAAAAATGAACGAAAATCATGTGCATGTATGGATGATAAACACCGGCTGGAGCGGCGGAGGTTATGGCGTTGGAAACCGGATGAAACTGGGATATACCCGAGCTATGATTACTGCAGTTTTAAATGGGGAACTTGATAGCGTTGATTATGAAATACATCCAATTTTTAAAATGGAAATGCCAAAAACCTGCCCCGGGGTTCCTTCAGAATTATTAAATCCCAGGAATACATGGACAGATAAAAATGAATATGATAAAAAAGCACATGAACTGGCTACACATTTCATTAAGAATTTTGCAAAGTTTGAATCTGGTGTTACACAGGAAATACGTGATGCTGCTCCAGTTGTATAAATACTAATCATATAAATATTTAAAAAATAACCAGGTTGATGCCTGGTTATTTTTTTTGAACTTTTTGAAAGCGTTCTGTGGATATTAAAAATAAAAATTAAATATCAGTTATGATTTTCTTGCTATTATTTTCCATTAATTCTACGCTGCGGCTAATAAATGCTGTAAGTTCATTTCCTTTTAATAGGCCTTGCGACAGCAAGGCGAGGTCTGCTAAATTCCGCACTTGTTTTTCCTGCTGTTCTTTATTTTCCTCACTTAAAATTTTTGAATAAACGGGATGATTACCATTTACAGTGAGTGATACTTCATCAGGCATTTGGGCGTAAAATGATGACATGCCATTGCCATTCATAGCGGCCATGTCTTTCATACGGCGCGTAAATTCAGGCCTCGTTGCAATTACCGGAGGCGTATGTTCACTCAAACCTTTTATTTCAGTATTTACATGCAAACCCGGCATTTCAAAAGTGAATAATGCTTTCAATTTCTCGGTATCATCTTTTGATAAAACACTTTCGGCCTGTTCATTTTTGTCAACGAGGTTTTCAGGAATATCTGCATCCACTCGAACAAAATGAACATCATTCCATTTCATTTCCATCGCATTTATAAACGCAGTATCCACAAGTGTTTCCAGCATTACAACTTTATACCCAAACTTTTCGCAAGCCTGGATATAAGCATCCTGTTGTGTAGGATTTGTGGCATAAATAATTATATACTTTCCTTCTTTATTTTTCTGTAGAGTTTCTGTTGCAGTTTTATATTCATCCAAAGTATAAAAATGGCCTTCCGGTTTTTCAGTCGTTTCCATGACGAAAAAGTGGATGGCTTTTTCCAGGAATTTATCTTCCGTCATCATACCATATTTTACAAACAAACCCAGGCTTTCCCATTTTGCCTCAAAAGATTTACGGTCATTATTGAAAATTTCTTCGAGTTTATCTGCCACTTTCTTGGTGATGTGTGCATTGATTTTTTTCACATTCGGATCGCCCTGTAAATAGCTGCGACTAACATTCAATGGAATATCCGGGCTGTCTATCACGCCATGCATCAGCATTAAAAACTCAGGCACAATATCCTTCACTTCATCCGTTACAAATACCTGGTTGCTATATAATTGGATTTTATCTTTTTGTATTTCAAAACTCTGTTTGATCTTCGGAAAATATAAAATGCCCGTGAGGTGAAATGGATAATCTACATTCAGGTGGATCCAGAAAAGTGGCGTTTCACTAAATGGATATAATTCTTTATAAAAATCCTGGTAATCTTTATCAGTTAGTGTAGATGGTTTTTGTACCCATAATGGATTTGTATTATTGATGGGTTTTTCTTCAATTACTTCTTTAGCTTCTCCAATTTCACCTTCTTTTATTTCTTCAATTTTTTCATCGGTATTTTTAAAATAAATGGGAACAGGAAGAAACCGGCAGAATTTATTCAAAATACTTTCTATGCGGTGAGGTTCCAGGAATTCTTTGCTCTCTTCATTGATATGTAAAACGATGGAAGTGCCGCGTTCTGCTTTTTCTGTTTCTTCCAGTTCGTATTCCGGGCTGCCGTCACAAACCCAATGCATTGCTGGCTCATCTTTAAAGCTTTTGGTAAATATTTCCACCTCATCACTGACCATAAAAGCGCTGTAAAATCCCAGGCCGAAATGACCGATAATACTGGCATCTTTAAACTTATCCAGGAATTCTTCAGCGCCGCTGAATGCGACCTGGTTGATGTATTTTTCCACTTCATCTTTCGTCATTCCAACACCATGATCTGAAATAGTAAGTGTTTTTAAAGTTGGATTTAAAATCACATCAATCCGAAGATCACCTAATTCTCCCTTTGCTTCACCAATGGAAGAAAGGGTTTTTATTTTTTGAGTCGCATCTACTGCATTACTCACCAATTCCCGCACAAATATTTCATGATCACTGTAGAGGAATTTTTTGATGATGGGAAATATATTCTCTGCTTGTACTTTAATTTGTCCTTTGGGCATAAATTTTTATTTGATTTAAACGTGTAAACAATTTGGCAAAAAAAATACCAGTTTATATATTCATGACAGGATGTCAAAAAATATGAAATGTATGAACACAAAAAAACCCGGATATTTCCCGGGCTTTTTATTTTTATTTTCAAAACATGTTTATTTAGCTTCTCTGCCTGCAATGAGATGATCCTGTAAAGTTTTCAATTCATCCCAGTTTCCTTTTGCGGCAAGACCGGCTTGTTCGGGCCAACTTGTTGGATCCTGTGCATTAAATTGTCCATCGGCAGCATCTAAAATTTCTTTTAATGCTTCCGGTGTTGAAGCAGCCATTTTTTCATAAGAATCAATGCCTGCAGCTTGTAATGCTTCTTCTGCTTTAGGGCCTATACCTTCAATTTTTTTCAGGTCATCCGTTGTAGATTCTGTTGCTGTTTCAAGCGTTTCTTTTTTAGCAACAGGTTTAGTGGTTACAGCTTTTTTGGTACCGCTTCTGCCACGTCTTGTTTTTTTGCCTTCTTCAGTTTTTGAAGTGCCTTTTGTATAAACGTCATTAAAATCTACCAATTCGATCATCGCTTTCGGAGCATTATCACCCACCCGTATTCCTAATTTTAAGATGCGGGTATAACCACCGGGGCGGCTGGCGATTTTCGGGCCTACTACAGTGAATAATTCTTTTACTGCTTCTTTATCCTGCAGGTAACTGAATACAACCCTGTGCTGGTGCATAATATCCTGGCTGCTTTCTGAATGTTTGGTTTTTGTAATAAGTGGTTCTATATAAGTACGTAAAACTTTTGCTTTGGCTAAAGTTGTTGTAATACGTTTATGAACGATCAATTGGCTGGCAAGATTACTTAGTAGTGCAACTCTGTGTGCTTTTTTCCGGCCGAGGTTATTGTTTTTATTTCCGTGTCTCATGACTGTTTTTTATGACCCTGCACCGTGTCAGGAATTGCAGGATTTTGTGAATAGTAAAGGGGTTGATGTCTTAAACCAACCCCATTTTTAAAATATTAATTATCAAGATCAGTTAAACCCAGTTTCGGAAGGTCCATACCAAAATGCAACCCTCTTTCGCCAAGCACCTGCTCAATTTCACTCAATGATTTTTGTCCGAAATTCCGGAATTTCATAAGGTCTTCCTGCTCATACTGAACAAGTTCGCTCAATGAATTGATCTTAGCGGCTTTCAGGCAGTTAAAGGCACGTACAGAAAGATCGAGGTCTTCCAATGGTGTCTTTAAAATTTTCCTTAATTGCAATACCTGCTCATCTACCACATCCTCTTTTTTGTCTTCCTTATTATCAAAAGTGATATTCTCATCCGTAATGATCATAAGGTGCTGGATCATAATCCGGGAAGCTTGTTTTACTGCTTCTTCCGGGTTGATTGTACCGTCTGTTGCTACTTCCAGGATCAATTTTTCAAAATCCGTTTTTTGCTCTACACGATAATTTTCGATAGAATATTTTACGTTTTTGATGGGTGTATGAATTGAATCAATTGGGATATAGCCAAATGGAGTGTCTTTAATTTTATTTTCTTCTGAAGGCACATATCCGCGGCCTTTACCAATGGTAATTTCTATAAGAATGCTGGCAGAAGTATCCAGTGTGCAAATCAGTTGATTTGGATTCATTACCTGGAATAGCTGTGTAGCTTCTCCGATCATGCCGGCATTGAATTCAGTACTGTTCTGAATATTCAATGTGATTTTTTCAGTACTGATTTCCTGGTCTGTCAATTTTTTGAAACGAACTTGTTTGAGGTTAAGGATCATCTCCGTTACATCTTCAGTAACACCTTTTAAAGTGGCAAACTCATGATCAATGCCTTCAATTTTTATACCGATGATAGCATAACCTTCCAGGCTGCTTAATAAAACCCTTCTAAGCGCGTTTCCGATTGTCAAACCAAATCCTGGTTCTAATGGACGGAATTCAAACTGGCCTTCAAAATCAGTTACTTTTTGTAAAACAATTTTGTCGGGTTTTTGAAAATTCAATATTGACATATATCTATTTTTAATTTTTTTCCGGATTTTTAAACCCGGGAATTTTGAAAATGGTTTTCAATCTTTTATTTAGAATACAATTCCACGATCAATTGTTCGCGGATATTTTCAGGAACATTTTCCCTGTCCGGGAATGTTACAAATGTGCCTTTCTTTTCATTATCATTCCAGTCCAGCCAGGTAAATTTATTATTCTTTCTCCTGATGAAACTAGTCAATGATGCATTGTTACCACTCTTATCTTTAAAGCTGATCTTATCACCTGGTTTCAACTGGTAAGAAGGTATATTTACTACGCTATCATTTACCATAATGTGTTTATGGCTTACAAGCTGGCGGGCTGCCGGCCTTGAAGGAGCAATACCAAGACGGAAGACAGTGTTATCCAAACGTGCTTCCAATAAGCGAATCAGGTTTTCACCGGTAACGCCTTTCAGCCTTGCTGCTTTGTCAAAAGTGTTGTGGAATTGCCTTTCTAAAACGCCATACGTGTATTTAGCCTTTTGCTTTTCTTTCAATTGAAGTGCATATTCGCCCAGCGTTTTTCTTTTACGTGTAGCGCCATGCATACCTGGGGGATTGCTGTTTTTTGTCAGCCATTTCCCGTTTCCCAGGATGGGTTCCCCGAACATGCGGGAAATTTTTGTTTTAGGTCCTGTGTAACGTGCCATTTATTTTTTTTGATTTTTTAATGTCGGTAAGCTATCAGTAAAAATCTAAAATGAATAACTTACCCGTGTTTAAGAATACCCTTATGGGTTTGAAAAAATATTGAATAAATTAAACTCTTCTCTTTTTGGGTGGACGGCAACCATTGTGCGGCATTGGAGTTACGTCTTTGATCATGGCAATTTCAATACCACTTTGTGCCAGGGAGCGAATAGCTCCTTCACGGCCTGACCCGGGCCCTTTTACATATACATCCACTTTTTTCAGGCCTGCATCCATGGCAATTTTAGCTGCATCCTGCGCGGCTGTCTGCGCTGCATAAGGAGTATTTTTCTTTGATCCGCGAAACTTCATTTTTCCTGCGGAGGACCAGGAAATAACCTGCCCCTGTTTATTCGTAAGGGAAACGATAATATTATTAAATGTAGCATTGATATGTGCTTCACCATAAGCATCTACTTTTACAATTCTTTTTTTGGAAGTTGCTTTTTGTCCGCCTTTTTGTTCTTTAGCCATTTGATTTTTTTAGGTAATCTGATTTTTATTAAATGAACCCTTTTCGGGTTACCTGGTTTTACTCCTGTTTTAATTTATTAAAACGATCCATAAAACCGGGGTTTGTATAAAAACACCAGGCAAGCATTTACATGCAAGCCTGGTATAATTTTATTTCTTCGGTGCTTTTTTCTTGCCAGCAACTGTCTTACGCTTTCCTTTACGGGTACGACTGTTCGTACGGGTACGTTGTCCTCTTACCGGTAAACCTTTCCTGTGGCGTAAGCCCCTGTAACAGGCAATATCCAGCAATCGCTTAATGCTTGTTTGCACTTCGCTGCGCAATGCGCCTTCTACTTTAAATTCATTACTGATAACATTCCGGATAGCACCTTGCTCGTCATCATCCCATTCATTCACTTTCTTATCGTAACCAACACCTGCTTTATCCAAAATATCCCTTGCCCTTGAGCGGCCAATGCCATAAATATAGGTAAGGCCTATTTCACCCCTTTTGTTTTTTGGTAAATCAATACCAGCTATACGAGCCATATAAAAACTTTGATTTTTGTGTATAAATGATTATCCCTGGCGCTGCTTAAAGCGAGGATTTTTTTTGTTAATTACATATAACCTGCCCTTCCTGCGAACGATTTTGCAGTCCACGCTACGTTTTTTAATTGATGCCCTGACTTTCATGATCTATTTTTTTTATAAACAGGTTCAACCTGCATTAATAAAACAATTTTAAATTTTAAGTTTAATGAACAGGTTATTTATACCTGAAAATTATTCTTCCCCTGCTCAAATCATACGGGCTCATCTCCACACCAACTTTATCTCCCGGCAAGATGCGGATATAATGCATCCTCATTTTCCCTGAGATTGTGGCTAATATTTCATGACCGTTTTCCAGCTTCACTCTAAACATTGCATTACTTAATGCTTCCTGAATAATTCCGTCCTGTTTAATAAGTGGCTGTTTCGACATATAATTTTTGGGAGCGCGAAGATAGGAGCTTGCATTGGAAAATAAAAATTTAACAGAAACTTTTCGCGTGGTGTTTCAAAAATTTTCCTCAAAATTGTGTTTTTGTTGGGAAAATCATTTAAATTTTTCGACAATATATGCTTCCAGTTCAGCCGGTGGCAAACGGGAGATCTTTTCCATTTGTTTATTTTTTTTAATTTCTTTGCCTTTATTATATACCAGGAGGATGGCATGAATACCTTCGCGGCTGGCAGCAAGATTGGAAAAATCAGTTTTATGTTGAATATAATAACCGGCATAAGCTGCTAAAAAGATATTGAGTAACTGGATATTGTTCTCATACAATTTGGTTAGTTCATCCGTTATATCAATGGTTAAGGCCGGGGTTCCGCTGACCCATTTCCAGACAAATTCATTTATTTTTTTTCTTTCCTGCGGGTATTTGTCAAGGTCGGTATTGATCAGCCAGGTTGCGGATTCAATGACAAGAGGTTCCGCAGCTTCGAAGTCTTCTGTCGTACGCATAGCTGCATTTTCCGGGATTTGAGGCAACTGTTGCGCTTTTACAATTACTGGTATTGTGCTTATAAAAAACAACAGCGCAACACATTTGAACATTTTCATTGTACAAAAATAGGAAATGATTTTATTGTAGAGACTGTCATCCTGGGATATGAATTTAAATCCAGGTTTTAAATGGTGACATCCACAGAATCTTCTTTGTCTCCTTTTGTTAAATCAGCATAATAGGCCAATTGCACTTCACTTCCCTGGTCCTTATAAGTAACAAGGTATTTAACTACGATGCGGTCTCTCCTGTTGCTGATATTGGGTATGGTTACAGACTGAGCTTCGATTTTATCTAAACCTGCATTTTCTTTCAATTGAATGTTATTTAATGTTTTTTCCCATAATAAAGAAGGAGTATTGCCATGCCATTTCGTGATGGTGATTTGTACATCAGCTACCGCATTTGCATATACCGGAAGCGCGTATCTTTTTTCAGTACCAATATTTAAATTTACTTCCTTTACTTCGGGTTTTTCCGGGAGGATAAATGTTTTTATGGGATTAAAAAAAATAACACCCAAAACAGAGACAATGACGATTGTGGCATAAACTGCAATCTTTTTCATGATATTTAATTTAGTACTTGTTTAAAATTATTACATGACAAAAGTAGATACTATGTAATACATAGTACATGGCAATAGCTCAGACGGTAACATTATTGGATAAATGGTAAAATATTTATTTGAAATTTATTGGCAGTTTAATAAATCGCTTTCAAAAGATCAATTTTGATAAAATTTTATATGTCTGGTTTCAATAAACTGCATAAAAAACCCCGGATTTCCGGGGGTTTTAAAAACTTTCTTTAAAATATATTAAGAAAAGGCTTCTTTTACTTTATCAAAAAAATTCTTTTCATTTTTATCAGGCTGGGGATGAAAATTAGGGCTTTTGCTCAATTGTTCGAGCATGTCTTTTTCCTCCCGTGTCAGGTTTTGTGGCGTCCATACATTAACATGGATCAGTTGATCGCCTTTTGAATAGCTGTTTACATCCGGAAAACCCTTTCCTTTCAGCCTGAAAATTTTTCCGCTTTGAGTACCTGCCGGAACTTTAATTTTTGCCCGGCCATCAATTGTAGGCACTTCCAGGTTTGTCCCAAAAACAGCGTCGGTGAAATTGATATATAATTCATAGGCTACATTCTGCCCATCGCGCTGCAATTCTTTATGTTGTTCTTCTTCTATTAAAATGATCAGGTCACCAGCGGCACCGCCTCTTTCTCCTGCATTTCCTTTTCCATTCATGCTTAATTGCATGCCTTCCTGTACACCTGCAGGTATTTGAACTTTCACCATTTCCTCCCCGTAAATCCGGCCATCGCCCTTACAGGACGTGCATTTTGCAGTAATTGTCGTTCCTTCTCCATTGCAGGTTGGGCAGGTGGTAACCGTTTGCATTTGCCCCAGAAAAGTATTGGTCACTTTTCTTACCTGGCCATTTCCGCCACAGGTGGAACAGGTTTGCATACTGTTTTTATCCTTTGCGCCCGAGCCATTACAAGTTTCACACTTTACATATTTCTTTACCTTGATAGTCTTGGTAACACCAGAAGCAATTTCTTCATAATTCAATTTAAGTTTTACCCTTAAATTACTTCCTCTTGTTCCGGAAGATCTTCTGCTTCCGCCACCGCGGTTTCCGCCGAAAAAACTTCCAAATACATCATCGCCGAAAATATCTCCAAACTGGCTGAAAATATCATCCATATTTACATTCGTGGCGCCGCGTCCTCCCGGACCGGAAAATGCCTGGTGTCCAAAGCGGTCGTATTTTGCTTTTTTATCAGGATCGCTTAAAATTTCATATGCTTCAGCAGCCTCTTTAAATTTTTCTTCAGCAGAAGCATCGCCGGGGTTTCTGTCAGGATGAAACTGCATAGCCACTTTTCGGTAGGACTTTTTAATTTCATCTGGCGTCGAGGTCTTTGTAACCTGTAATATTTCGTAATAATCTCTTTTCATATATAAACTGAGCTAGCCGGTTAAACTAATTTTAATGGTTGTGATGTATTTAATTTCCGACAACCACTTTTGCAAATCGAATGATTTTATCATTTAAAAAGTACCCTTTCTGAATTACATCCACCACTTTTCCGACCAAACCTTTAGATGGGGCCGGTATTTGAGAAATGGCTTCATGTTTTTCCACGTCAAATTCTGTATGCAGGCTGTCCATTGGTTTCAGACCCTGGGCCTGTAGAATAGATCGAAGTTTATTGAAAATTAAAAAAATACCTTCCAGGTGCTGATCGCCATTTTTTTCACCTTCCAGCAATAATTTTTCCGCCCGGTCACAATCATCCATCAAATCAAGCAAAGGAATAATAACTCTTTTCCCGGCTGTTTGTTCCAATTCAAGCCTTTCCCTGGCAGTACGTCGTTTATAATTGTCAAAATCAGCATATAAAAGCAGGTATTTTGCTTTTTGTTCTTCGAGCTCTTTTTTTAATTTTTCAGTTTCAGCAGATGCTTTTTCTTCATTTTCTTCTGTTAAATGCTGCGCTGTTGCTGCATTTTCGTCAGATGGAGAAAAATTTTCCGCCGTTTCTTCTGAAAAATCATCTTCATTATGCCGTTTTGTATGTTGATTCATAATAATTTATTTTGCAACCACTTTGGTCAAAAAATTTGCCAATAAGTATAATGGTAAATTTGGCAGGTGTTTTATGATTGGAAATTAGGAAGAAAACTTCAAAGCATATAATCTTTATTACTTTTTTTCCTAAATGCGCTTTCCTTTAAAAGAAAAATACACGAATCAATTACTTTTACCTTTTTAAAATAAAAACAAATGACAGCAAAAATTAAAGTGGCTAACCCGGTTGTAGAATTGGATGGTGATGAAATGACCAGGGTGATCTGGAAATACATCAAAGAAAAATTGATTTTACCTTATTTGGAACTTGATATAAAATATTTTGACCTGGGGGTAGAACACCGGGATGAAACAAATGACCAGGTGACGATTGATGCCGCAAATGCCATTAAAAAATATGGGGTAGGTATCAAATGTGCAACCATCACGCCGGACGAGTCAAGGGTTTCGGAATTTAGTTTGAAACAAATGTGGAGGAGCCCGAATGGCACGATCCGGAATATCCTGGACGGAACAGTTTTCCGCGAGCCGATCGTTTGTGAAAATGTACCGCGGCTGGTTCCCAACTGGACCGCGCCGATTTGTATTGGCCGTCATGCTTTTGGTGATCAATATCGTGCAACGGATTTTGTAACCAAAGGAAAAGGAAAATTAAGTATTCGTTTTGAAGGAGAAGATGGCACTGTGCAGGAATTCAATGTGTATAATTTTGAGGGAGATGGTGTAGCGCTTGCCATGTATAATACAGATGAAAGTATAAGGGGATTTGCCAGGAGTTGTTTTAATATGGCATTGAGTAAAAGATGGCCATTATACCTGAGTACAAAAAATACTATTTTGAAAAAATATGATGGCCGTTTCAAAGATATTTTTGAAGAAATATATAAGCAGGAATTCCAGGCAGAATTTGACAAAGCCGGTATTACTTACGAACACCGATTGATTGATGACATGGTGGCCAGTGCTTTAAAATGGCATGGCAATTTTGTTTGGGCCTGCAAAAATTATGATGGCGATGTGCAAAGTGATACAGTGGCACAGGGATTTGGAAGCCTCGGTTTAATGACAAGTACATTGGTAACGCCTGATGGCAAAACCATGGAAGCCGAAGCTGCGCATGGCACTGTTACCCGGCATTTCCGCGAATATGAAAAAGGCAATCCCACTTCCACCAACCCGATCGCTTCCATTTTTGCCTGGACAAGAGGCCTGGAATTTCGTGGAAAATTAGATGGCAATGATGCGCTTATTCATTTTTGCAGAACGCTTGAAAATGTCTGCGTTGAAACTGTTGAAAGTGGTAAAATGACAAAAGATCTTGCAGTGTGTATTCATGGAAATAAAGTAACGCACGGGAAAGATTATTTATATACAGAAGAATTTTTGGATGCGCTGGATACAAATTTGAAAGCTAAAATCGGGTAATCATTTTTGGTTAAAATAAAAATGTTTTTTATAATTATACCCGAATAATAATTGAGCTATATTTATTGCGAAATGAAAATGCCGCAGCGATATATTGCCCATTATGATTTGGATTCTTTTTTTGTAAGTGTTGAAATAATCAACAATCCCTTATTAAAAAATAAACCTGTTCTCGTTGGAGGGAAAGAAGGCCGTGGCGTGGTGGCTGCATGCAGTTATGCTGCGCGAAAATTTGGAATTCATTCCGCGATGCCCATGAAAAAAGCCATGTTGCTTTGCCCGCATGCCATTGTTTGCCCCGGTGATTTTAATGCGTATTCCAAACACTCAAAATGGGTCACAGAAATAATCATGGCCAAAGCGCCGCTTGTTGAGAAAGCGAGTATTGATGAATTTTATTTGGACCTCACCGGTATGGATCGCTTTTTTGATGTGCTCGAATGGTGCATCTCACTCAGAAAAGAAATCATGGATGAAACAGGGTTACCCATTTCATTTGGCCTGGGTGCAAATAAATTAATCGCAAAAATGGCAACGAATGAAGCGAAACCAAATGGCTTTTTATTTGTACAGCCCGGCGAAGAAAAAAACTTTTTAGCGCCACTTCAAATTTCAAAGATTCCCGGCGTTGGGAAACAAACGGCTGAAGTTTTAAAAAGTATGGGTTTGTTTTTTATCCGTGACATGCAGCAAAAACCATCGGATGAAATTGAAAATACGTTGGGTAAACAGGGAATGGATCTTTGGCAAAAAGCACAGGGCCTGCATCATGGTGAAGTACATGCCTGGCATGAAGCAAAATCAATTTCCACGGAAAATACTTTTCATGAAAATACCTGTGATGAATCTTTTTTATTAAGCCAGCTTGTTCGCATGACTGAAAAAATTTGTTTCCAGATGCGCAAAAAAAATTTTATGGCTGGATGTGTTGCCGTAAAAATCCGGTATGCCAATTTTGAAACCAGTACAATGCAGGCTGCCATTGATTTTACCTGCAGTGATGATGAAGTAATCCCAGTGGCTATCCAGCTTTTTCACAGGCATTACAGGAAAAAAAATGAGGTGCGTTTACTGGGTGTGCGGTTAAGTAATCTCAGGCCAAATGTGCGCAACGCGAATTTATTTGATGATGGTGAAAAAAAATCAAAATTGTATGGGGCAATAGATTCTGTGAAAAATAAATATGGAACAAGTGCAGTTCAAAAAGCACGTGCTGTAAAAAAATAAAGTTTTTATTTATTCCATTTCCTCAATTGTTGCAATGAAGCTTTCAGGTCTTTAGGTAAGGGCGCTTCAAAATCAAACGACTGCCCGTTTAATTCAAATTTAATTGATGAAGCATGCAAGGCGAGTCTCGAAAGAATCGGTCTTTCAGTATCTTCTTTTTTTGCCAGGTGATAATTTTTTTTCAAAGTGGAAATGAGCAATGGCGTTTCCATGCCATACAATTTATCACAGACAATTGGGTGGCCCAGTTCAGAAATATGCACACGTACCTGGTGTGTTCTGCCGGTATGAATGATAAAAGATAACCAGGTAAAGGACCTGAATTTTTCCAGTACCGTGTAATCTGTCAAAGCAGTTTTTCCTTTTGCATGCACTTGCATCATGCCTTTTTTCAGCGGATGTTCGGCAATGGAAAAATCAATGCTGCCCTCGGTTTCCTCTACCTGGCCATGCACAAGCCCCATGTAATATTTTTCAATATTTCTTTTCTCAAATAAAGCAGAAAGCGCTGCATGCGTAGCTGCATTTTTTGCAAAAATAATTACACCACTTGTTTCTTTATCAATGCGATGCACTGTAAAAATTTCTCCATATTTCTCCCGTAATATATCTTTTAGTGAAACCTGTG
Source organism: Chitinophagales bacterium (assembly GCA_038257845.1). Classification (GTDB taxonomy): domain Bacteria; phylum Bacteroidota; class Bacteroidia; order Chitinophagales; family Chitinophagaceae; genus JAFDXJ01. The sequence goes on along the minus strand of JBBSQL010000011.1, from coordinate 41,910 downwards.
TTTGCATCCTGTCCGGGATGCTGTGCATGCCACTGGGTTTATTGATGACGACGAAATCTTCATTTTCAAAAATTATATCATCAGCGGAAAGATGCATAGTAAAGAAATTATTTTACGGGTTTGAATTTCGGATTGGAAGAAAAATTTTCTAATTTTTAATGCATTATTTTTTTTCCCGTACAAAAGATTGGTTCATAAATTTTAAAAGGCGCACTTCCTTTTCATTGAGATAACGCCACTTGCCGCGATCCACATTTTTTTTCGTGAGGTTTGCAAACATTACACGATCCAGATTTTTGACATCGTATCCCAGTTTTTCAAAGATCCGGCGGACTATGCGGTTGCGGCCACTGTGAATTTCAATACCTACAACCGATTTGTCTTTTAAATCTGTATAACCAATTGCATCTGCTTTTACCGAACCATCTTCGAGTTCTAAGCCAGTTAAAATATTTTCAAAATCTTTTTTTGTCAAAGGTTTATCCAATTTTACTTCATACACTTTTTTAATTTCAAAAGAAGGATGCGTTAATTTTTGGGCAAGTTCACCATCATTGGTCATCAATAAAACGCCGGTGGTATTACGATCCAGCCGGCCAACAGGGAAAAGCCTTTCTGTGCTTGCACGCCCGATAAGATCAAACACAGTTCTCCGGTTTTGAGGATCTTTGCTTGTGGTGATTGTATCTTTTGGTTTATTCAGTAAAACATACACATTGTTTTTGTGTACGTAAATGCGTTTTCCCTTAAAATGGATGGTATCTTTTTCTGAAACTTTAAATCCCGGTTCATCTTTAATTTCTCCATTCACGGATACGTAGCCTTCTTTAATAAGCGCTGCAGCTTCGCGCCTGCCGCAGATTCCCGCGTGAGCGAGAAATTTATTCAACGGCATAATTTCACCAGATTCATCCGAAGATTTTTGTGTGGTTGATGTTTTTTCAGTTGTTATTTTTTTTGGTAAATGTTCCGCGGGCTTGTCATATTTTGTACCCCTCGGAGCAAATGGATCGTTTCTTTTGTAACGCTGGCCTTTTGCCAGTTTTTCTTTACGCAGTGCTTCACCTTCTTCTTTTGCAAGTGCTTTGCCTTTTTTCTTTTCCTGGCGGAGTGCTTCCTTTTTTTTCGCGCCGCTTACAGGTTGCGCAATGAATTTTTCAAATGCTTTTTTACTCATAAAATAGTTTGCTGTTTTTCAACAGGAATTAGAAATTAAATGGCCGCCACTTTTTTATTGGCCAATTGTCCGCAGGCAGCATCTATATCTTTTCCGCGGCTGCGCCGAAGCCTTGCATTTACCCGGTGACTATCCAGGTATTGCATAAACTCATTCACTGTTTCTTCTTTTGGTTTTGAAAATTTCATCTGATCTATCGGGTTATATTCAATAATATTTACCAGGTCTGCCGGCACCTGGCGATATAATTTTACCAGCTCCTCCGCATCTTTTAGTGAATCATTGAAATTCTGAAAAAGGATATATTCAAACGTAATTTCATTGCCGGTTTTCTGGTAAAAATAATTCAGTGCATCCACGAGTGATTTGATATTGTTCGATTCATTGATCGGCATGATGGCGCTTCTTTTTTTATCATTGGCGGCATGCAGGGATAACGCGAGTTTAAAACGTACCTGGTCATCGCCGAGCTTTTTAATTTGCTTCGAAATTCCTGCCGTGGAAACCGTGATTCTACGTGGGCTCATAAAAAGACCTTCTTCTGAAGTGATGCGCTCCACCGCTCTTAAAACATTTTTGTAATTCAACAAGGGCTCGCCCATACCCATAAAAACGATATTGGATAATTTTTTTCCATAATTTTTTTCACTTTCTCCATTCATTAAAGTGACCTGATCCACGATTTCATCAAAAAGCAAACTGCGTTGTTTCTCCATATAACCCGTTGCACAGAATTTGCAGCTCAGGCTACAGCCGATTTGAGAAGAAATGCAGGCTGTTGTCCTTTCTTCTGTGGGAATGATCACACCTTCTACAAAATGATGATCTGCTGTTTCAAATTTGTATTTGATTGTACCATCTTCAGATATTTGTTTTTGCTGAATGGTTAATGCAGGAAAAGAGAAATTTTCAAGTAACTTTTGGCGCAATTCCTTACTGATATTTGACATTGAGTCAAAACTATTCGCGTGTTTTTTCCAGATCCATTCGTACAATTGTTTCGCGCGGAATTTTTTTTCTCCATTTTCCAGTACCCAATGTTCAATTTCATGGTAGGGCAAATGGCGAATATTTGGCAATTCATTCATCCTGCAAAGATAAGCGTGGATTGCAAAAGGAGGTGGAACATTTTGTGATCTAAACAATAAAAAAGCCCAGGTAAAAAGTTTACCCGGGCTTTTAAACATGAGGAGGATTTAATTCCAATGCCCTTTTACCCAATGCCATCCACGCTCTTTCTTCACTTAATGTACTTCAATCGAGCTTTAAAGACATTTATAAACTGTCAATCCAATTTTTTATATCTTCTTTAGTTTTACCGGTTTTCTGTTGCAGTTTACCAATAAACTCATCATCTTTTCCTTCTTCATATTTCAGGTCATCATCAGAAAGATCAGCATAAGCTTGTTTCATTTTACCTTTTAATTCATTCCATGAGCCTTTTAATTTTAATTTCCAGGGTTCCATAATTTTTAATTTTTAGTTTTTAATGAATGTCTTTTTTCTACAATTAAGTATATAAAAATGCTGCCAAAAAATTAAATTGGTTTAAGTCGCCGGATACGGAAATATGGAAAAAAGCCGGGAAGAAGTTTGCGAGGAATAATTTCTACAAGTTGTGCTGAAATTTCATCAACTTTTGCTGATCATAAAAAAGCGCGATTGCTTTTTTACATAAATTGACGGATGGTTTCGAAAATTTTGTTCTTGGTAAATGGCTTACCAATAAAAGAATCTGCTCCTTTATTCATGGCTTTTATTCTCCATGCAGAACTGTCCTGCGCGGTGATGATAACCACTTTTATATCCGGTGAAAAACTTTTTACTTCAGGTATAAAGTCAATTCCCAGTCCATCTTCGAGGTGATTATCGAGGAAGACAATTGTGGGTTTTATTTGGGCAAGTACTTTGGTGGCTTCTGAAAGGTTATGTGCGGAAGTGGATTTTATATTTTGACTTTTTAATATATTTTCCAGTAAATAACAGGCATCCGATTCATCATCAACGATCAGCACTTTTGTATCATCATTATTTTTCATAACATACTTTAAGAGATCAGATAATTAGAACTACAATTATTCTGCCATTGGCTAAATTTGCAGAGTTTCTAAAATCAATGATTGTTTGTTTATATACGAATATATTGGTGTTTTCGCCTTATTTTTTCATTTTTCATTTCTTACAGTAAAAAAAATGCCTTTCTATTATTTTTAATTCGCTAATTCAATTAATTTCGCGAAGCAAACTCCATATAATGCCTGCACAACAGAGAAAAATATTAATTATTGATGATGACCCGGATTTGTGCACCTTATTATCAAAATTCCTGGGAAAAAATGGATACGAGGTGGACACTGCTTATTCCGGTACGAAGGGAATTGAGAAAATTAAATCAGAAAGAGCTGACCTGGTTTTATGTGATTATCGCCTGGGCGACAAAGAAGGGAAAGATGTTTTAATTCAGATTAAAAAAATAGATGCCAGTATCAAAGTGCTGATCATTACTGGTTATTCTGATATAAAAACGGCTGTTGATGTGATCAAACTTGGCGCATTTGATTACATTACTAAACCATTGATACCGGATGAAGTTTTGAGTGTTATCAAATCTGCCTTACAATCTAAGCTGGACATGAAAGAACCAACACAGGTTTCTGTCAAAGAAGAAGGCTTACAAATACCCAATGATGATAATGAATTTTTAGTAGGTGAAAGTGGTGAAACGCGCGAATTGTATAAGCAAATACAAATAGTAGCGCCAACAGATTACAGCATTATTTTATATGGCGAAAGTGGTACTGGAAAGGAAGTGATGGCCAAAACAATTCATGCTTTAAGTAAAAGAAAAAATATGCCATTTATTGCTATGGATTGCGGTACGCTTTCCAGGGAATTGGCAGGAAGTGAATTATTCGGACATGTAAAAGGCGCATTTACAGGTGCATTGGCTGATAAAGAGGGCCATTTTGAAATTGCGAATGGAGGCACATTATTTTTAGATGAAGTAGCGAATCTTTCTTATGATATACAGGCTTCCCTCCTGAGAGTGATCCAGGAAAAAGTATTTAAAAGGGTTGGGGGAAATAAGGAAATGGCAACGGATGTACGCATCATTGTGGCTTCCAATGAAAACTTACAGGAAGCCTATAAAAAAGGAAAATTCAGGGAGGACCTGTATCACCGCTTCAATGAATTTTCAATTAATCTTCCACCACTTAGAAAAAGAAAAGCTGATATTCCTTTATTCGCTAAATTTTTCCTTGAAAAGACGAACCAGGAACTGGAAAAAAATGTGGAAGGATTTGATGATGAAGTGATGAGTGCATTTGAAAATTATGCCTGGCCCGGAAACTTGCGTGAATTCAGGAATGTGGTACGTCGCGCAGTCTTACTGACAGATACACAAAAAATTTCCCTTAAAACCTTGCCCTGGGAAATCACCAATACGCCCATTATTTCTGCTGAAGCGAATTATGATCAATTGCCACAACTAAATGCATTTGATAATACGGATCTGAAAGATGCGGCCAGTCGTGCAGAATATAATACGATCATGAATGTGCTGAAACAGGTCAATAATAATAAGACGAAGGCAGCGGAAATTCTGAAGATTGACCGCAAGACTTTATATAATAAAATCAAAGTCTTCGAAGACGCACAGGAAAAATAATGCGTTGCTTTATTTTTTTGAAATCTTTGCAAATATCCATACGATTATTGCAATGACGATTGCCACGATTATAAATCCTGTCCACATGCCGGCTTTAAATATTCCTGCAATTGCATCACAACTGCTTAATAATGGTAAGGCAAGTAAAACTGCAAAAATTTCCGGGTTCTTTTTAAGCATATCTTTTTATTTTTTAACTTAAAGAATTGTGCCAAATAATTAATTCACTTAAATTCCTGTTTCATCACCTTTAATTTTTATATGTAAAAAAAATTTCTTAAATTTCTACTTCAATTTTACTTTTTGGCAGCTTATTTGAACAGCAAAAAGGTAATTACATAAATCAATTTTTACATTTTAAACTTAAACACATGAATGCAGGAAAATTAATTGCAGGAATATTGGCCGGTGCAGCAGCAGGCGCAATACTGGGCGTTTTATTTGCCCCGGATAAAGGAGAAGAAACCCGTCACAAAATTGCCTCTAAGGGTTCCGATATGAAAGAAAAGTTCAATGATTTCATTGATGGCCTTTGTGATAAATATGAAAGCCTGAAAGACAATATCACGGGGAGGGTGGAAGAATATGATGATGACGAAGACGTGGTACATGTTTAAAATTACTGACCCTATATGATGAAAAAAAAGCGCATTGTAAATTCTGAAGAACAACAGGTAGTTGTGAATAAAAGTGGTGGAATGCCTTCTTTGAATAATGAGAACAATTCTGAACAACAGAAAAATGCAAGACCTGTTTCTGTAAAAAAGAAAAAAAGATTGAATTAAAAGCGTAAAAACTATTCAAATAATTTATCGAGTTCTATCAGGTTCAGGGGTTTTTCGAGAATGCGAAAACATGTAGCAGATGTTTTGGGGACGTTATAAGCGCTAATCAGGTTGAGCTGTGTGTTGGGATATTTTGAAAGTATATAATTCGCTTTAATCCACCCGGAACCATCCGGTAAATTATTATCCAGGAAGACATAATCGGGTTGTTCTGTTTCCAGGATTTTCATTCCCTCCTCGATTGTATAAGAGACATATACCAGGTATTTCTTTTTGGTGAAATATTTTGTGAGGATTACACCCAGGTCTTCTTCATCATCTATGATCAAAACTTTTTTCATTGAAAGATCTATTTAGTATTTCACAGAAAAAACAATACCATAAATGGAACTGAATTTAAAAGAAAAAAATTTTTTGATGATGGGAAATCAATATGTAGAATTTAATTCTCACTGTGGGTAAAATTTTTATACACACCTTTTTCACGGAATTTTATAAGAGATACATTTAAATGCAAAATTATGGCCGAAAATATTGTAACCGCTTTACAGGAAAAAATGGGTTTTGCACCCTTTGAAAAAATTGATCCAAATGCTCCCCAGGGCAAAAGAGAATTGTGGCTGGCTAAAGATGCAAATCATTTTACCCAGGTTGCAGCCATTACAGTTTTAGTCGGGATTTATGAAATGGGGAGTAAGCCGGCCGGAGCTGCTTCATTAATGAATTCAGCGAATAGCGGGAATATTCTATCCGTAATTTTTGGTGATAAAAAAAGCGAAGTTGTGTGGGCTGTGAGCAGGTATGGTGATGAGAATATAGATACAACTTCTGATGAAATGTCTTCTATTGCTGCAACAGCAATAACTATGATAAAATCTTCTGTTGGTGAAAAAGCGGAGGATGATAAAGTAGCTGCTTTTATTGCAGCGCAAAGGCATCATATACTTGTACATCTTCCACCGGATCTGCATTTGGGAAATATTGTAAATGACAATGCCATTGATGATGAAACCAATAAAATGGAAGGGCCGGTTTCTGCAATGGTGCATTTCTTTGAAGACCTGTTTGCTAAAAAAGAATGAAAAATTGTTTAAAAAAAAGCAGCCGTGGAATTATATTACACGGCTACTTTTTTTATCATGAAAACAAACTAAGGTTTAACAGCATCTTTTTTATCCTCATCATCATTGATCAGCGGCACGAATAAATGTTCTTCAATTTTCTTTAACCGGTTATTGATTTCTTCCAGTCTTTGCAAAATGATTTCATGGGAATTACCTGGTGAATTTTCTGTACCGGTATTCATAGAGCCGGTGTGTATTACATTGTTGTCCATAATGATTTTTTATTTTATATGATTCGAAAATGGGGCATAAATAATGCCAGCATAAAATAAGTAAGAATCTGTTTACTTACTAATTAAATAGTTTAGGTTTGAAAACGGATTGCAATCTTCCCGCGATAATATTTTCAGCATAGCAATTAAAATATATGAATACATCAAAAAAATTTAAAGTACATAAAAAGTGGATCATTTTTTTTGCGGGCCTGGCAATCCTTATTGTCGCAGGTTTGTTCTATTTTAAAGCCAGGAATCTGCAGGATTTTAATCCACTCATTAAAGAAAAATTACAGGAAATAGTTTCAAATGGTTCTGATGGTTTATATCAATTAACTTATGATTCATTAAAGTCTGATATCTATGGCGGTACGGTAATATTGAAAAATGTGCGCATATTCCCTGATTCCACACGGCTTTTGCATTTGGATTCAATGCATCTGAAACCTGTCGATATTTTTGATTTTTCTTTGACCACGCTGGCGATAGACGGACTGGATTTTAAAGATTTTCTTTCCAATAAAAAAATTGATTTGAAAATTATTTATCTCAATAATCCTACGCTGGAAATTTATCATGAAAAAAATGATTCACTGAAAACCATAAAAGATACCGCCAGCATACAAACGGTTTACCAACGTATTTCCACATTATTAAATCGTTTTTCCCTGCAAAAACTGGCCATTAAAAATATGGAAGTAATACATCATAATTTTATCAGTAGTGATAAAGAAAGCACAAGACGGTTTGACAAAGTAAATATGCAGTTTGAAGATCTGTTGATTGATTCGCTCACGCAATTTGATTCCACGCGTTTTATGTATGCAAAAAATGCAGCCATCACTTTGGGGAAATTCAAATTTCCTACATCTGATAGTTTGTATATAATCAGTATGGATTCTATATATATCAATGCTGCCAACAAAACTGTGAATATTGATACCATTGCTTTCGCACCCAGGGATGGTAAAGATGCGTTTGTTTCAAAAATGCCATATCTCAAAGAGCGTTATACCGCAAGCTTTGAACACGTTTCTTTACATGATATAGATTGGTGGGCCTTTGTATCTAATGAAGGATTCTCTGCCAAAAATATGATCTTACAAAATGGAAAGCTTGCAATTTATGCAGACAGGAATCTGCCGCCATTTCCAAAATCAAAAGTCGGAAATTATCCGCAACAAATGCTGATGAAATTAGACTTACCAGTTTCACTGGATTCTATCATTATCAGCAATCTTGACCTGGCTTATGAAGAAAATAATCCTGATTCCAAACTTCAGGGAAAAATGATTTTTAATAATATCAATGGGTTTATTTCAAATATCAATAATAATCCCAAAACTGCTGCCAGTCCAATTATGAAAATAAAAGCCAGTAGTGATTTGATGAATGCCGCGAAAATAAATGCACAATTTTTATTTAACCTGAATGAAGCAAGTACGGGTGCATTTTCAGTAAGTGGTGATATGGGTGCGATGGATGCAAAAAAATTAGATCCTGTAACCGAACCCTTGGGTTTATTTAAAATAGATGACGGAACTGTGAAAAGCCTTTCTTTTGATTTTAAGGGAGATGACAAAATTTGTTCCGGTCAATTAAAATTTTTATACAATGACCTGCATATTATAATTCTTAAAAAAGGCAATGATAATGGTGAACAATCGAAAAAAGGATTTTTGTCATTTATTGCCAATACATTTATTATTCATAAATCAAATCCGGGAAATGATGGTAATGTGCGTACGGTGACTGCTTCGTCAGAGCGCGATATTCATAAATCTTTTTTTAATCTTATCTGGAAAACGCTGCTGGATGGATTTAAGCAAACAGTCAAATAAAATTCAATTCCTCATTTACCTGGTTATTGGTATTAAATTGAAATACTTATAATGAGGTTTCAGTGAATACATCCAATTCTGCCATGAAACTTTCAGTTTTTGAAAAAGACTTATAGTTGATTGTTGATTGTAATCAAAATATTCTGCGGAACACATTTTTACGCATACCAATAAATAATCCTTTGATTGAATCGAAGACATCCATTGTGGCACTTCCAGTGATTTGTCCAGTTCCTGGTGAATAGTAGCTGAGCCCTGCACTTTGATTGAAAAGTCTTTTCCTTTTCTGAAAAAATCCATTGTTACAGGGAAACCATTTTGCAATGCTTCTTCACTTGTCCAGGGCTGGTAAACATAGAACCAAAGATTACCTGCTGCATCTATACGTGCAATATTTATAATGGAAGCAGGGTATCGAAAGTGGTTCCTATTGTCCGGAAAAAATAAAGCACTGCCGATTTCATGAATTTTTTCATTTAGAAAAACCAGGTCGTTGTTTAAATTTTTTTCCATAACAAGTTGTTTGAAAATAATATTTTCAATTCTTATACCAAATTGAAAAATATATTGATGATATATATTCGAAAAAAATTGAAAGAAGGTTTTGTGTCAAACAAAAAAAACTGCCAGTCGGCAGTTTTTTAAAATCCGGTGTTATGCTCAGGATTTTTGTATCAGTCCAAGTATAAGTGATATTATAGCCAATACAATTAAAATATGTATCAGGCCAGTGCTACCATATACAAAAAAGCCTAAAAGCCAACCAATCACAAGGACTACAGCGATGATATACAAGATACTTCTCATAAAAAAATAAGTTTTTGATGAATAAATGTGCTTACAGTTCACAACAAAGAAAATTTCCTGCCAAAAGTTTTTTATGTATTGAAGATTTTATTTTGTGAATTTTTATTTATAAATCGGGTAATCAAATCTACAAGTGGGGAAAAATGCTGTCAATAAATCTTTCTGCACAGAAACAGCACATTCTTGTACTGTATAATATGATTGAATTGAATATGCAGAATTGGCTTATTCTTTGTTTTGATCATGATCAATTAATCATTTTAAATTAAATCAATTATTTATGAAAAAGATAATTTTGGCTTTCAGTATGTTGTTGGGAATTTATACGATCCAATCCTGCAACAGCGGTACTTCCGGTGAAGATACCGTGGACAGTACAAAGGATGTGAATGATAGTATGGCAAAAGTAGCCAATGATAGTACTACTATGAACACAATGATGGTAGATAAAGACGATGCAGACTTTGCGGTAGAAGCTGCGAATGGTGGCATGACTGAAATTGCAGCAAGCCAGCTTGCTGATAAAAATGCGTCCAGTCAGAAAGTGAAGGACTATGCAGCGATGATCATTAAAGACCATACCGCAGCGAATGATAAATTAAAAGCTTTCGCAGCAAATAAGAATATTGCATTACCACCTGCCATGAGTGATAAATCTCAGAATGCAGTGAATGACCTGGCAAAGAAAACCGGGAATGATTTTGATAAAGCGTATATTAAAATGATGGTGGACGATCATAATGATGCAATAAGTTTATTTAAAAAGGAAGGTGACAATGGTAAGGATAGTGATTTGAAAAGTTTTGCTATGATCACTTTGCCCACACTTCAACAACACCTGGATAAAGCAAAGTCAATAAAAGACATGATGAAATAATTGGCAATTATCACCATTAGAAAAAGGTACATGAAATTAGAAGTGTACCTTTTTTTAGTGTATATTGGGAAAAATTTACACAGGATGCCCATATTTTTCTACAGCAAAAAACTTTATGATGGAGCAAAAAAATAATATACCGATCACGGATGAGAAGGAAGTGCAAAAGTCCAATGATGGAAAGATTGACCAGGATTTTCCCGGCTATCCAAATCTGCCGGCAAAAAAAGAGATCATAAAACCGGCAAATAAAAAAGATGAAAAAGATGCCGGGATGGAATTGAATAATTCAGAGCCAAACCCGGAAAATAAAACGTATGGTGCCAGGAAAAATGCAGGAACAGATGAACTTCTATCAGATGGTTCTGCCGGAGCATTTGCTGCTACAGAAAAAGTAGCAGAAGATACAGACAGTAATAAATACATTAGAAAAAACAAGTGAATACATTTAAAACATTCAGTAAAGTGGCACTGAAAAAAGATATAAATATTCTCGTGATTGATGATGATGAAGACGATTATATTTTGACCTGTAGCCAGATCAATAATATGGCCAATGGTTTTACCTGCAGCGTTTCATGGAGCTCCAATTACAAGCATGCCCTGGATGAAATATGTAAAGCAACACACGATGTTTATTTAGTTGATTTTCGCCTCGGCGAAAAAACGGGCCTGGATCTCATCAGCGAAGCCATCGGTAATGGATGCGAAGAACCTATGGTTTTACTAACCGGCGTTGGTACACAGGAAATAGATATTCTTGCCATGGAAGCAGGCGCGGTTGATTACCTCGTGAAATCTGACATGACACCTGAAAAGTTGGAACGTTGTATCCGGTATGCACTCGGCCGTTTTGAATTTATAAAAGCGTTAAAAGTAAATGAACAAAAATTCAGAAACATTTTTGAACGCTCCAAAGACAGTGTATTTATTGCAGACAATGAAGTACGTTTCAAAGATGTGAACGAAGCTACCAGTACAATTTTTGGTTATTCAAAAGAAGAATTTTTGCAACTCAGTTTATATGATTTGATTCTTAATGAAGATGAAAAAACTAAAATCCGCGAATTGCTTGAAACGAAGAAAGTAGTTTCTGATATGGAAACTATTCTTTGTAGAAAGGATAAAGAAAAGATCAACTGTATTTTATCAATGACCATCGAAAAGGATGACCAGGAAGAAACCTATATCCAGGGTATCATGCATGATATTACCTCTTTAAAAAATGCTGAAAAAGCAACATTACAGGCAGAGAAATTAAAAGCTGCCGAACGACTCATACGTACGCTCGCACATGAAGTACGTAATCCTTTAAACAATATTAATTTGTCTGTTGAGCAACTTGTATCAGAAATAGATAATGAAGATACCGGATCATTTCTCGATATCATCAAACGAAACAGTAACCGTATCAATAGCCTAATCTCCGAATTGCTGAATTCATCTAAACCCACTGATATTGTACAACAAAAAATAACACTGCAATCTGTATTGGAATCAACCATTGCCAATGCAATGGACCGCATTAAATTAAAAAATATACAACTTAAAAAAAGTTATTTGCAGGAAGATGCATGGCTGAATGGAGATCCGGAAAAATTACAAATTGCTTTTTTAAATATCATTATAAACGCGGTGGAAGCGATGCCGGAAAACAGCGGGCTGCTCAGCATAAAATTGTTTGCAGAAGATGGCAAATACATCATTCATTTCCAGGATAATGGTTGCGGCATCTCAGATGAAAACATTATTAAATTATTTGAACCATATTTTACAACTAAACGTAATGGAATGGGCCTTGGGCTTGCTTCTGCGTTGAATATCATTCAATCACATAAAGGCTTTATTGAAGTAAAATCTTCACCTCATAAAGGGACATTGTTTATTATATCCTTTTAAAAACCCGCGGTATAAAACCATTACCCGTAAAAATCTTCAAAAGCATTATTGGCAAAGAATTTGTTTTATTTCTTTCTCAATATTATTTTTCATTCAAATAATTTTTATGGCAAAATATTCAGAGAAGAGCCATGAAAAAGTAAAAAATAATATAGAAGAAATGAAAGAGGGGAAATTGAAAACAGGAAGTGGAAAAAAAGTTACCAGTAAAAAACAGGCAATTGCGATCGGCTTATCAGAAGCCAGGAATGAAGACGCAAAAGTCCCAAAGAAAAGTTCCAATAGCAAAAAATAAATTGATGGCCAAAGCAATCATGGGAAAATGCTCCATATTCAGAGCATCTTTTTTTGAATAAGATTTAAATCATTTATTACCATGAATGAACTCATTCCACGCATAACACATAAAAAACTTTTAAAGATTGATAAGGATTATGAAAAAGCAGCCAATCTTGTCAACCTGGTATATGTACACGATACAGAGCCCGGTATTAACCGGATCAAAAAAAAGACTGCGTATATGTATGTTTTTGATGAAAAAGTCATCAGGGATAAGGATAAACTTGGCCGAATTCAAAAATTAGCTATTCCACCTTCCTGGGAAAATGTATGGATTTGTCCTGCTGAAAATGGCCATCTCCAGGCAACCGGCCTCGATCTCCGCAAACGCAAGCAGTACAGGTATCATAGCTTATGGCATGTTTTGCGGAATCAAACAAAATATCATCGCTTATATGAATTTGGTACAGCATTACCAGCACTCCGGCTTGCCATGGAGAAAGATATTTCCACGAAGAATTTGAATAAAGAAAAAGTGCTTGCAACAATTTTGAGCCTGATGGAAAGAACATATATCCGTATCGGTAACATTGAATATGAAAAGTCAAATGGATCGTATGGGCTTACTACATTGAAAGACAGGCATGCAAAAATTGAAAAAAATACAGTTACATTTTCATTCAAAGGAAAGAAAGGAGTATATCATTCCATCAGCCTGCAAAATAAAAAAATTGCGAAAATAGTCAAGGATTGCAGGGATATTCCCGGAAGAGAATTGTTTCAGTATTATGATGAAGAAGGCAACAGAAAATCAATTGATTCCGGTGCTGTCAATCAATATATCAAAGATAAAACAGGCCATGATTTTACTGCAAAAGATTTTAGGACATGGGCCGGCACACTGCACGCGCTGCATGCCTTTCGTTCTATCGGTGATGCGGTAACGGAAGCAGAAAAGAAAAAAAATATCGTTGAAGTGCTGGATATAGTTAGTAAAAAATTAGGTAATACGCGTACAGTTTGTAAAAAGTTTTATGTGCATCCAGGGCTCATCCAATTATATGAAGAAGAAAAGCTGGTGAAGTATTTAAAGGAATTGGATAAAATAGAAAAAGATGATGATCGGTCCGGCCTCACCGCTGAAGAACAAGTACTAATGAAAATTCTGAAAAAATAATTTTGCTAAAAAATTATCATGCTTCCAGTTTTGCCAGGCATGTTTTTAAATTAATTCCTTTCTTTAAAACTGGTGTAAATAAATCGCCTTTCTTTTCTAACCTGTCAAAAATATTTTTAATGGTGAATTGCGATGGAAGTAAACCTTTTTTCACTTCTTTCCATTCCAGTGGCGTGGAAACAGTTGCGCCCGGGCGCGGCCGCACACTGTACGTGGAAGCAAGTGTTTGCCCGCGACGGTTTTGTAAAAAGTCCACGTAAATATTTTTACCGCGTTTTGATAAAGACCTTTCCAGGCTGGTGAATTTTGGAACGCGTAACGAAATTAAATGCGCGACTAAATGGCCAAAATTTTTCACCTGCTCATAATCATATTTTCCACCCATCGGCACATACACATGCAGGCCTGTAGCACCGGAAGTTTTGCAATAGCATTCAGCTCCAGCCGCATCCAGCAAGTCTTTCGCAGCAAGCGCGGTTTCGATCACTTCATCAAAACTATTTTTATCTGATGGATCAATATCAATGATCATGTATGTTGGAAAATCCATTTTTTTGTATAATGAATTCCAGGGATTAATTTCAATGCAACCAAGATTCGCTATGTACATTAATGCGGCTTTATTTTCACACATTATGTATTCAATGATTTTTTTATTCGAGTCAGATTCCACTTTCGCTTTTGGAATCCATGCCGGGGCCTGCGCGCCAAAATCTTTTTGAAAAAATCCATCATCCAAAATTCCATTTGGATTTCTTTTCAATGACAATGGCCTGCCTTTGAGATAAGGTAAAATATACGGTGAAATCTTTTCATAGTAATTGATCAAATCACCTTTCGTGAATTTTTCCTTTGGCCAGTAAACTTTATTCAAATTTGTTAGTGATAGTGTATGATTATTCACTTTCACTTTTTTATCATCAGCACCAGGTTTTTCAACCGGGGCTTTGATATTTGCTTTCTTTTTTTCCACCATAATATTTTTTCCTTTTTTTATGTGAGCAGGCATTTCGATTGATTTGTTTACTTCACTTTTACTTTTATCAAAGCGTAAACCCAGGAATACCGGGTGGCGCATTAACCCATCTTCTGTCATTTCTGTATAATTCAGTTCACATACCAGTTTGGGTTTGATCCATGTCACCGGCATATTCACTTTTACTTTTTCTTTAAATGGAGATTTTTGGGTAATAAGCGGTTGCATTTTTTCCCATAATTCCTTTAAAGTTTTTTCATCAAAGCCTGTTCCTGTGTGGCCCATGTAAATTAATTCATTATTTTCATATTGTGCCAAAACCAATGCACCAAAGTATTTCCGGCTGTTTCGAGGTTTTGTATACCCAACGATGATTCCTTCCCTGCTGTTGATGTTTTTTATTTTCAGCCATTCTTTACTCCGCGTATTACAAGTATAATTGCTATCTGCTTTTTTTGCCATAATACCTTCGAGGTTCGCATTTTTTGCTGATGCAAAAAATGCAATACCCTTTTCTTCTATGTGGTCACAATAACGGATGATGCCATGATTATTTTTTTCTAATAATTTTTTTAATAATTCTTTTCTTTCGAGCAATGGTAAATGGCGAATATCTTTTTTATCTAAAAATAAAAGATCGAAAACATAATATAATAGTGGCAGCTCTTTATTCTCTTCATAATGCTGCAACTTTTGAAAACTCGGCCTGTTCTCTTTATCCATTAAAACAATTTCTCCATCCAATACAGCATCATGTTTTAATGATGTTAGTGCTTCTGCAATTTGTGGAAATTTATCAGAAAATGATAAACCGTTGCGTGAATATAATTTAAGCCTATCATCCTGCCAGTCTGTAATTGCGCGATAACCATCCCATTTAATTTCATAGATCCATTCCGCATCATTAAATGCTTTATCTACAAGTGTTGCCAGCATGGGTTTGTAAAACTTTGTATATTTTTTTGCAGAAGGTGAACGCAGACTCACTGCTTTTTTAAGTGTTACGTTTTCTTTCTTTTTTTTTTTCGCCAACTTTTTTTACGGCCGCACTCACAAGGTCTTCAGAATTGTAAGGCGTTTTTGAAAATTCATCTTTGTGTTTTATCAATAGCCAGCTATTATTATTTTTTGTATCATTTTTTAAATGGACCAATACAAACTCTCCTTTCAGTTTTTTTCCTTTCAGGGAGAACTTCAATTCACCTTTGTGTAATGCTGACAGGGCTTGCTTCTCCGTTAATTTTTCATGATCTTTATCAACAGGGAAAAATTTCCCTTTATCCCAAACGGTTACATATCCTGCGCCATAATTTCCTTCAGGAATATCACCTTCAAAATGGATATAACTTACCGGATGATCTTCCACCATCATGGCGAGACGTTTATCTTTTGGATCAAGTGATGGGCCTTTAGGCACCGCCCAACTTTTTAAAACACCGCCCAGTTCTAAACGAAAATCATAATGTAATTGCGAAGCATGATGGCGTTGTACAACAAAACGAAAACCTGATTGCGTATCTGCTTTTCCTTCAGGCTCGCTGGTTTCTTTAAAATTTCTTTTTTTATTATATTTTGTCAGCGCCATATCAGGATGCTTTTCGTGTTGTTTTATTTTCAAGGCTGGCCTTGAGTTGCGACATCAGATCTTTCGCAGTTGAATGAACCACTTTCATTTTTGGCGCGGAGATTTTTTTGCCTTTCGCTTTTGCTTTGATGAGTTTCATCAATTCATTCGAATAAGTGTCTTTATATTTTTCAATATCAAATTTATGCGTCAGTTGATTAATTAATTGTTCGGCCATCTTCAATTCCGCGGGTTTGCTTTTTGAAACAGGAATATTCAAATCGCTTGTATCCCTGATTTCCTGTGCAAACCGGATCTTGTTTAATACAATAACATCATCCATTGCTTTCAACAGACAAAGGCTTTCTTTGCTGCGTAACACAAAACTTCCTAGCCCGGCCTTACCGGATTTTTTTAAAGCATCACGTAATAAACCATACGCTTTTGCACCATTTTTTTCAGGCGCAGTATAGTATGGCGTTTCATAATATATGCTATCAATTTCCTTTTCATTTACAAACTCACTAATCTCTATAATCTTAGATTTTTCAGGACTGGCTTTTTCAAAATCTTCATCAGTCAGCACAATATATTTATCATCCATTTTATAACCCTTCACAATATTTTCCCAGGCAACTTCTTTTCCTGTATGTTCATTCACGCGTTTAAAACGAATATTAGAATAATCCTTTTTATCCAGCATATCCAAATCAATATCGCTTGATTCAATGGCGCTATAAATCTTTATGGGAATATTTACAAGGCCAAAACCAATAGAACCGCTCCAAATTGCTTTCATACTTTTTTTGGTAAAAAGTTGCAAATGCTATACCATTCTTTAATCGGTAACCAGCCTTTTTACTCGAAGACAGACAGCCATTTTTGGTCGCCTGACCAATAATTTCTTTATTATATTCTTTTAAAAAATTTGTCTCCGATATTGCCGGTCTGTTAACTTTGATGTGAGAAGATAGTTCTGAAGAAATTTTTCATGGTTAGAAAGTCCTGACATCCGGCACGATGCGTTCCTCCGGAACGCGTTATATAAAATGTATCCAGTATGTTACCCATAAGTTGTTCCGCTGGAACAAAAGAAAATTAAAATTGATAATAGAAAGAATTCCATGACCGAAATTTCCCCGACATTAATTATCATTGATTACAAAAGTAACCGGCTGCACCTGCATATATTTTACATGCTGTCCATCTTGTATAGCAGGCAACCATTGTTTACTTTTTCGAATGACGCGAATAGCTTCTGAAGCAAGTCCAAAGCCCGGATCATTCAACGCAGACACATTAGAAATATTCCCTTCCTTATCCACGATGAATGAAATATGAATGGTATATTTTCCTGTAGGTGTACCATTTCGCATCGGGATATCCAGGTCCAGGTTGCGTTCCAGGTATTTTTGCCATGCGGCCGGTCCGCCTGGAAATTGCGCTTGCACTTGCACCGTAGTGTACAATGAATCAAAATTTTTTACAGTTTTCGGTAAAGGTATTATTGCCACACCGGTTTTTTCCGGTAGTGCATTATTGCTGAATACCTGGTTATTTCCTTCACCAACACCAATGATTTTTGAAACCGGGATGATGGTTTCATCGGGTAAATCACTTATTTTTTCAATCACTCTTTCTTTCACAATGAGCGGTATTGTAATAATTGTTTTTTTAGTAACAACACTTGTTTGTTTCTTTGGTTTCACTTCAATGATCTTATCCCGTTTCTCCGTAGCAGCAGTTAAATGCACTTCAGGGCCAACATACATTGTATGAAGAGGTGTTGCTTTAAATGGAAAAAATAACATGCTTGAAAAGCCAGCACTGATTATGGCAATACTGATCAGTGCATACAATAACCTGCGTTTATAATGAACACGAAGTTCATACGCACCGTAGTCTTTATTTTTTCCATCAAATAAAATATCGAGGAAATTGCTTTGTAAAAATTGAGTTGCTTCCATAAGGATTGTTTTTCCTAAGAAGCAATTGGGCCAATGATTCCACAAAAATAAATATTTGTGGAAATGGTAAATAAATGCATCGCTGCCTGAATTGGGTGATGATTTTTTTCTTCCCCAAAATTTACTTTTCCTTCAATTCCTCATGCTGGGGCGGCAACACATCCACTTTTTTCTCCACTTCTTTTTGTTCCACATGCACCGCGAAATCCTCGGGTTTTATTTTACTCCCGCTGGCTTCTGTATAAGCCTCTGTAAACTCAGCACCAAGATATAAAATTGCAGAAGTATAATAAACCCAGACCAATATCACGATAATAGAACCGGCCGCACCATACATAGAAACTGCCGCTGCATTTTTGATATACACACCAATCAGAAAGCGGCCGATCATAAACAAGATGGCTGTGAAGAAAGCGCCGGCCCGCACATGTTTCCAACTGATTTTCGCATCTGGTAATACTTTAAAAATAATCCCAAATAAAACAGTGATGATCGCCATTGTCAGTAAAAAATTAAAACCATTCATCACCAATACAGTTGCATCAGAAAAATATCTTGAAAGCATATTGCTGAATGCATCCACCATACCATTTATAACTAAGGAAACAACTAATAGAAAACCAAGCGAAATGATCAGTGATGCGGATTGTAAACGATTTTTTAAAAAACGCAACCAGCCTTTTTGGGGTTTGGGTTTTACCCGCCAGATCATATTCAATGAGTCCTGTATTTCTACAAATAAACTTGTAGCTCCTACCAATAATGTGATCGTGCTGATGATGAGTGCGAAATGAGTTTTTCCTGACAAATTAATATTTTCAATAACATCCTGCACCTGCTGGGCAGCACTTGCGCCCAGGAAGCCATTGAGTTGTGCAAAGACCTTTCCTTCACTTGCTTGCTGTCCGAAAAAAATACTGGCAATGGACATGATAAAAAGCAGCATTGGCCCCAATGAAAAAATAGTTGTATAAGCCAGTGAAGCGCTCAACTTCATGCCTTTATCGTTATTGAAACCCGTAAAGGCTGCTTTCAAAATTTTCCACCAGCTAATGATTGATTTTTTATTAAAATGAAATTTCATTTTGTGAATTTAAAAAATAAATGCGCATAAAAGTTGCGCATTTATAAAATTATATGTTTTAAAAAAATAAAACCAGTTATACTTTAATATTCCCTTCTTCACTGTCCACCAGGTTTTGGCCAACGACTGCTGAAGCGGCCATTTTTAAAAAATTAATCATGCGGCTGCCTTCCACATCCCAATAATAAGCACTATTTGTTTTTACTTTTATAAGCGAGATATTCGGGTCATCTTTGCCATCTTTAAACCAGGCTTTTACAAGTGGCGACCAGAGATAATCAATTTTTGCTTTATCAAAACTTATTTCAGCCTCACCATTCAAAACCAGGTAACTACTACGGGATGGATGTGAAAAAAATAATTGTACTTTACCATCTTTTTCGATCTCTTTATTTTTATCACTGTTCTTACCGCTGAAAAACCAAACATTTCCATCATCATCTACTTCTTGTGCACTCATGGGCGTACACGTAGCGCCATCTGATGTTTGCGGGTATGTACAAAATAAACAAATGTCAATTTTATCCACCATTTCTCTCAGCTTATCAATCCCTTCCTCATCAAATAAATTCTTCTTGCTCATGTAAATTTTTATTTAGTTACTTATACGATAAAATTCAAATTTCATGCCGTACATGCTATAAAATAAAATTGAAAATTTAAAAAAGGGAAACCAATTTGATTTCCCTTTTTTTTAGTATATGCCGGGCTTATAGTTTATGCTTCTACCTCTTCAGCAGCTTCATAATTTACATTATTCTCTGCAATTTCAGTGAGCAAGGCATCTGCATCTTTTTCCTCACCAAGCGTTTGTTCCAATAAATCAGCCACTGCCTGATGACCAAGTGTAATGGCTAATTGATGCAAACCGCCATAGGTAGAAATTTCATAATGCTCTACTTTTTGCGCTGCTAAAATCAATCCTACATCGCGTGTGGCTGTGCCATCATCCGTATCTTCAATAATGGATGCTCCTTCTTTGGTAATGCCTTCCATGGCTTCGCATTTTTTGGCCTGTGCTTTTTTTCCTAATGCCTCAAACACTTGTTCCAGGCGGGTTACATGCGTTTTGGTCACATCAAGATGATCCTTGAATGCACTCTTTAATTCTGCTGAGGTTGATGCTTTCATCATCTTTGGTAAGGTTTTCACCAGGTGCTTCTCCGCCCAGTAAATGTCTTTCAGTTCGTCAATGAAAAAATCCCGGAGCATGGAATCATTCGCGCCCACGCCCATTCTTCCATTTGATTTTGTGTCAGTAGATTTTTTTTCTGCCGATTTTTTTGTACTTTTTTTTGTGTTCGATGCTTTTGCCATTTTCTTAGGTTTTATTTTTTTAAATTTTAATTCTGTTATAAAAAATATTCAAGCTTTATACCAAAATTATTTTTCCCTGGGATGTGATCTCTTTTCCCTCCCTGCTTTTTTTTGATTGTACCGGTTTTCTGCTTCCTCAATAGAATGAGACACTTGCATATCATTATCTTTCTGCGTTAAATCACTCAGGCGTTCATAATATTTACGAATTATTTTCATCTCATCTTCACTAAGATCTTCTACCGATACCAGCCGGTTGCTCGAAAGATCATTGGAAGCCACGAGTTCATTGAGTTTTAATTGTATGGCCATGGAATCTTTATTCTGGGATTTTTGAATTAAAAACACCATTAAAAAGGTGATGATTGTGGTGCCGGTATTGATCACCAGTTGCCAGGTTTCCGAGTAATTAAAAATGGGCCCTGTTGCAGCCCAAACAACTACGAGGGCACATGCAATAATGAATGCCGGTGTACTGCCAGTTGCATTCGTAACTTTTGCTGAAAAACTTTCGAAAAAATTTTTCTTGATTTTTTTCTTAGCCATTGATTTAGTTTTATATTAGATTTTTATAAAAATTTACAATGAGATTACTACTCAAATGAAAAGCCTTAAATTTTTAGGTGAAAATTTTTCTAAAAGCAATTTACAACGGGGAAAAAAATACTCAAATCCTCTGATGCGGGAATTTTTTGCTACCTAATTTTATACGGCAGTCAAAAGCGCTTTATATTTTTTATTACAAATCAAAAATATATAAATCGAATATTACAGGCATGCATGATTTAAAATCTTAAAACCAAAATACTTCAATCTTAAATGAATTACTGGCATATATTTTTCTTTACTGATTGAAATAAATTATAATTAATTATGGAATCAAAAGACAACATAGAAATCTTAAATGATCTCGTGAAGATCAATAATGACAGGATACAAGGTTATGAACGCGCATTAGAAGACCTGAAGCAAGTAGATAATGCACTATTGAAAGAAAATTTAAACCAACTATTTTTAAGTTTTATTGATCAAAGCAGGAAAATCAGGAATGAGTTGGGTAATGAAGTACAAACCCTTGGCGGTACAATGGAGGATGATTCAACAACCAGTGGTAAAATCTATAGAGGTTGGATGGCAGTGAAAGCAGCTTTTACCGGGCATGATTCAAACTCTATTTTGGCCAGTTGTGAATTTGGAGAAGATGCAGCCCAGAAAGCTTATCACGATGCACTTGCAGAAGATTTGCCTGCATACCAGGCAGAGATGATTCAGTCTCAGAAAAATTCTTTAAAATCGGCGCATGACAAAGTTAAATCTTTGCGTGATGACCGCGAATAGGGTTTTTAATAATGGAAAAAAATCAACAGCCTTCAAACCGCTGTTGATTTTTTTATAATTTCGTGTCATAACTTTTGCTTTGAACCAGGAAACCACACCAGCTCAGCAGCCTAGTTTTTTAAAAAAAATGCAATTCATTTTGCATATTCAAAAAGCCAGGCTCATATTGCCTAACCTGCTCTTCGGCATTTTGCTCATCGTAATGCTGGCAGTTACTTTTATTTCTTATAACCGGATCATTTCCCTGAACAATATCAATGCTTCCATTGCACACAATAAAGAAGTAAACCTTCGTTTAAACCAAATTCTTATTTCCCTGCTCAATGCGGAAACTGGCCAGCGGGGTTTCCTGCTTACCCACGACAGTGATTTTTTAAAACCATTTATTGGCTCACATGAAAAAATAAATAAATTGCTTGATAGCCTGGAAATTTCTTTAGCCGGTGATAGTGAGCAACATGGAAATTTTGAAGTACTGAAAAGCCTTGTAGCTACCCGCTACAGGATTTTTTCTACCTTACCCAATCAAATATTAAATGAAGATACTATACCTCTTGACAGAAGAACTTATTTGAATAATGGCAGGAATATAATGAATCATTCACGCAGCCTGATTGCGCAAATGAGCAGTTATGAAAATAAAGCCCTCGACATCAAAACAATTACTAGCAACCAGGCTGCTTTCATCACGCCATTTTATAGTTTAATATTTTCAATTATTGGAATACTCATTGTGACCTTTGCTTATTTCAGGTTAAAAAGAGAAATACAATTACGGGTACGTGCAGAAAATAATTTGCATGATATGAACCGGGAATTGTCATTGAATAATGCGGAACTTTCTTCCTTTAGCTATGTGGCTTCTCATGACCTCCAGGAACCTTTGCGAAAAATTCAATCCTTCAGCAACCTCATCATCAACCAGGAAAAAAATACATTGTCTGAAAAAGCGCAAGATTATATGGTGCGCATCAATAATGCGGCGGCGCGCATGCAGGAACTCATTATTGCATTGCTGAGCTATTCCAGTACCAATGTGAAAAATATTCCCTTCATTCCCATTCGCCTGGATAAAGTACTGAATGAAGCTAAAGAAAATTTATCGGAAACAATTGAAACTAAAAATGTACACATAGAATCCCGGCCTCTTCCTGAAATTGAAGGTGTAGAACTGCAAATAGTCCAGGTGTTTACCAATATTATTTCCAATGCCATTAAGTATGCAAAAAAAGATGAGCCGTGTAAAATTGTGATCACCGCGGAAAAAACACAGATTGGTGATAATGGGATGGAAAAATATTTAAACCAGCAATACTGGAAGATCAGTTTTCACGACAATGGAATTGGTTTTGATCAAAAATATGCACAACGGATATTCGAATTATTTCAGCGCCTTCACGGCCGGGAAGCATATACCGGTACCGGTATCGGCCTGGCTCTTTGCCAGAAGATCATGCTCAATCATAATGGCTTTATTACAGCAAGATCTGAACCTGGCAATGGGGCAACTTTCGAAATATATTTTCCTGGAAAATAATTTATATTTTTTTTAGTCAACTTAGTTTAATTTAGAAGCATAATTTAAACAATGCCCCTCAGACATAAGAATGTATTAATGGTTGACGATGATGCGGATGACCAGTTACTTTTTACAAATGCTTTACAGGAAATTGATGCCACTATGCATTACGAGATCGCCAATAATGGAATAGAAGCGCTTGAAAAATTAAAAACATTTATTCCTGACGTGGTTTTTCTCGACCTGAATATGCCATTGATGAATGGCATCGAATGCCTGGCTGCCATGAAGTCAAATAAAAAATTTATTGATATTCCCGTCATCATTTTTACAACAACAAATGATAAGGAAGCCATTGCCATAACTAAAGCCATGGGCGCTACCGCATTTTTTCATAAGCCAATAGAATTTCATAAACTGCGCAAAAAAATACTGGATCTTTTTCAATTCAATGCTGCCAATAACAGCTATCCGTTTACCGTGGGGTCGTTTATTATTTAGGATAAAATGGTTAATGGATAATGGTTAATTGTTAATGATTAATGGTTAATTGTAAATGGCTAACATACTGAAACAAAAAACCAGAAAACAGAAATAATTTTAATTTTGTACTAACTGCAATCAACACCCCAAACCCAAAACGAATTCCATTTTGATTCTCGTACTATCCACACCCAAAACCCCAAACAACTATTATGCACATTTCAATTTTTAATAAGCTAATAAGGTTGGTGTTTCCGGTGTTTGTTTTTATCTACTAAGGTTAATCAGGTTTTGCCTCAAAAAATTCAGTCATTTTTGAAAACAAAAAATGCGTGTAGTAAGTTGGCATTTTCCGGAGGATCATTTCTATGTAGAAAAGTTATATGATGGAAGTATCGTTCCGTAGGAATGTTTTGTGTATTGATTTTAGCCGTGAGGTATGGGGTATTAGGAATCAGCTAACATGGTTAATTGTTAATGGTTAATTGTTAATGGTTAATTGTTAATGTATAAGAAACCAGAAACAATTCCAATTTCGATCTAATTGCTTTCAACACCCAAACCCAAAACAAATTCCATTTTGATCCCGATGTTATCAACAACCAAAACCCCAAACAATTTCAATTTTGACCCCGGTGCAATGAACAACTCAAACGCCAAACAATTTCAATTTTAATCTTCATGCTTTAATCTCCCCAAACCCAAAACAATTCCAATTTCGATCTAACTGCTTTAAACACCCCAAACCCCAAACAATTTTCTGTCCTACCTTTGCATAGATTTTGTTTATATAAAATTTCGATGAAAATGAAAACACCCCCAAAAAAAGTAGTAGTAGCCGGCGGCGGATTTGCCGGCGTGAATTTGATTAAAAAACTTTCACGTAATAAGAACCTGGACATAACACTTGTTGATATAAATAATTATCACTTTTTCCCGCCCCTCTTATACCAGGTAGCCACGGCATTTATAGAGCCATCCAATATTAGTTATCCCTTCCGGCGCATGTTCCAGGAGAAAAAAAATATTCATTTTCACATGGGAAAAATCCTGCGTATTTTCCCGGAAGAAAATTATATCGTTACAGATACCGGCAACCTGGGCTATGATTTTTTAGTGATCGCCATTGGTGCACAAACCAATTATTTCGGTATGAAGGACGTGGAAAAAAATGCCATGCCCATGAAAAATATCAATGATGCCATCAACCTGCGCAACCATCTTTTACTAAGCCTGGAAAAAGCTTCCCGTGCTGCTACGACCGCAGAAAAACAACAGGAATTAAATATCGTCATTGCCGGCGGAGGCCCTACTGGCGTTGAGATTTCGGGCATGCTTGCAGAAATGCGTAAGAATATTGTTTCTAAAGAATACCTCGAAATAAATGCAGGAGATGTCCGTATTCATCTCGTGGATGCAGGCAGTGCTTTACTCGGACCGATGAGTAAAAAATCACAGGCAGAAGCCTTTAAGGTCTTAACGCATTTGGGCGTGGAAATAAAAATGAACACCGCCGTAAAAAGTTATGATCAGGGCATCGTTTCACTGAGCGATGGCAAGACCATTTCTACCAATACATTGATCTGGGCATCCGGTGTTACGGGCCATGTAATTCCCGGTTTGCCCGAAGGAACAACCGGCCACGGCAACCGCCTTTTAGTGGATGAATTTAATAAAGTAGAACAAACCAAAAACATATTTGCCATCGGTGATATTTGTTTGCAATTATCTGATAAAAATTTTCCGAAAGGCCATCCGCAACTCGCGCAGGTAGCCATTCAGCAGGGAAATTTATTGGGAAAAAATATGCAACGCATGCTGGAAGGAAAAGCATTGATACCATTTGCTTATAATGATAAAGGTAGTTTAGCCATCATCTCCAAATACAAGGCCGTGGCCGATCTGCCGAAAATTTTCTTCAAGGGATTTTTTGCCTGGCTGGTTTGGTTGTTCATACATATTTTACCGCTTGCCGGTTTCCGCAATAAAGTCAAACTCGCTTTTAGCTGGTTCTGGTCTTTCGTTACCAATGATCCCACGCTGAGATTAATTATCAGGCCGGGGGATAAGAGTTAATGGTTAATGGATAATTGTTAATGGTTAATGGTTAATGGTTAATGGTTAATGATAAATGAACAAGAAGCAATTCCAATTTCGTTCTAACAACTATCCACAACCCAAACCCAAAACAACGGCTTCGGCTCATTTCGGCTCACTTCGGCTCCGCTCAATGCAAGTCGCTCAATTCAAGTCCGTCAGCCGCCTGCTTCCCAAACCCCAAACCCAAAACAATTCCATTTTCGTTCTTACAACTATCCACAACCCAAACCCAAAACAACTGTTATGCACATTTCGATTTTTAATAAGCTAATAAACTAATAAGGTTGGTGTTTCCTGTGTTTTGATTTTTCTTCTAAGGTGAATAAGGTTTTGCTTCATCACATTCAGTCATTTTTGAAAACAAAAAATGCGTGGAGAAAGTTAGCAAGTTCCGGAGGAACATTTCGTGGGCTTGTCTCTATATTCATAGAGGTAGAAAAATTATATGATGGAAGTATCGTTCCGTAGGAACGTTTTGTGGGTAGGAGAATTCTATTATTGAGAGATCGTTCCGAAGGAACGTTTTGTGTATTGATTTTAGCCGTGAGGTATGGGGTATTTGGAATCAGCTAACAGTGGAAAATGGTTAATGGTTAATGGTTAATGGTAAATGGTTAATGGTAAATGGAAAATGGTTAAAGGTTAATGAAAAAAAACCCAAACCCCCAAGAAGAAACAATTCCAATTTCGATTTAATTGCTATCACCCCCCAAACCCAAAACTATTTCAATTTTAATCTGCATGCTTTAAACACCCCAAACCCAAACCCAAAACAAGAAACAATTACAATTTCGATCTAACTAATATCAACATCCCAAGCCTATAACAACGGCTTCGACTTCGCTCAGCCGCCTGCTTCCCAAACCCCAAACAATTTCAATTTTAATCTGCATGCTTTAAACACCCCAAACCCAAACCCATAACAACGGCTTCGACTTCGCTCAGCCGCCTGCTTCCCAAACCCCAAACCCAAAACAATTCCAATTTCGATCTAACTACTATTAACACCCCAAACCCCAAACCCAAAACAATTTCAATTTTGCTCTGCATACTTTAAACAACCCAAACCTAAAACAATTTCATCCGACCACATACTGCTATCAACAACCCCCGACCCCAAACATTCTTAATCCAATCTTAATTTCTTTCTTTCATTATTTTAACTATCTTTATTTTTGAATTCGCCGCAATCAAAATAATTGCATCCCCATGATCAGGTCAACACATATAATCCCCAACCCCCAAGCCTTTAAAAAATAATACAACATATAACCACAGCCAATTATGAAATCTCAAATTTTACATAAACAAAAAAATGCTATGCACGGCGCAAAATCCCTGCTGGCAATAGTTGTAGCGTTTTGCTTCGGCCATACGCAAAGCTTCGCTCAAATGAAAGTGGGCAATAACCCGACTATCATTGACGCAAGTTCTATGCTTGAAGTGGAAGCAACTAACCAGGGTATTTTACTACCAAGAATTTCTATTGGTAATATCCTTACCTGGGGACTCGCCGGCGCAACGCCGGTTAATGGCATGTTTGTATATAACAGTAATGCCGCCACCACCGGCGGTTCGGGTATCGGAATTTATTACTGGGCAACTGCAAAATGGAACTATTTGCAAAACGGCGCAAATGCCGACTGGCTGCTTACGGGAAACAGTGCTACAGTTCCCGGAACCTACGCAGCGCCCGGAGCCAACTTTCTCGGTACAATAGATAATGTGGATTTTGCCGTGCGCACATTTAATTTAGAACGCATGCGCATTAGCAATACCGGGCAAATTGGTATCAATCAAAACTCGTTGATCACGCAACAGCTCGCAGTAACTACAACAACTGCAGCCAATACTGCTATCGTGGGACAAAACACAGCAGTGGCCGGGATACTTGGAGGAATTGGTGTACTGGGAACAACCATTCAATCTCTTGGTAATGGTGTAAAAGGTACCAACAGCAATGCAGCGGGTATTGCTATTTTGGGACAAAACTCAGCTGTTTCCGGTACGAACGGAAACGGTATCGGTGTGGAAGGCTTATCTGCACAGGCTTATGCGGCAGGACCTACTAGAAATGGTTATGGTGTAGTTGCTTTAAACACCAATGCTAGTGGTACCGGCTTGTATGCCGGTGGGAATAATGTGGGATTGAATACGAACTTTGTTATCCAGGGAAGTGGTGCTTCATTAGTAGGAACACTTGTAGGTGGCTTTGGTTATTCTACTTCTGGTGGTGGCCGAGGTTTATGGGGAAACAATACAGGGGCCGCAGGTTATGGTATTTATGGAGAAAGCGATGGTGCTAGTGGTTATGGGGTATATGGTTTAAATGATAATACTTCAGTATTTCAGCAGGGGGTTTATGGTACTTATAATGCAGCTGGATGGGGTGCTGGGGTTACAGGTTTTGGTGCCGGTGGTACTACATTAGCTTCTGGAACCCTTTTGGATATTGGTGTTTATGGCACTTCAGATGTTTATGGGATCTATGGAATTGGAGATGATGCAGGTGTTATAGGTTATACCGCAAATTCTACTGGTGCAGGCGTTTTTGGAATTAATGCTTATAGAGCTCCCGGCGCAGCAGGCGTTTTTGGTTCACAAGTTAGTGATGCACCGATACCTATAACTTTATATCCTACCGGGGGGGCAGGGGGTTCCTTTACGGGAAATGGTATAAAGACTGACAATAGAACGGTAATTGGTGTAGCGGGCTTTGCAAATTATGGAGACAATGGAACCGGGGGTGGCGGCGGGTTTCCAGTTGGAAATAGATATTATGCAGGTGGTTATTTTGCTACACGTATTTCCGCTAATGCACCCTATACAGCTACAACTTATGCTTATGTTGGAGCGCAAATAAATGCTACTCAATATAAAATAAATGGTACAGGTACAGTTGCAACCATAGTAAAAGATACAAAAAACCAACGTGTAAACTTTTTTGCACCCGAAGCGCCTGAGATTTTGTTTGAAGATTATGGAAAAGGCGTATTGGTAAATGGACAAGCGCATATCAAAATTGATGCTGTTTATGCAAAAAATATTACAGTGAATGAAAAACATCCACTGCGTGTTTTTATACAACTCAATGGTGATTGTAAA
This sequence comes from Chitinophagales bacterium, assembly GCA_038257845.1. Classification (GTDB taxonomy): domain Bacteria; phylum Bacteroidota; class Bacteroidia; order Chitinophagales; family Chitinophagaceae; genus JAFDXJ01. Next base: position 12,606 of record JBBSQL010000011.1, on the reverse strand, counting down.
GGTGTATTTGTAACCAATGTAAATGGTGATGGATTTGACGTGGTGGAATTGCAGGGTGGAAAAAGCAATGTGGCTTTTTTCTGGCATACTGTCGGCAACAGGGCAGACGAATTTGAAGAAGATGGTAAAACTCTACTGTCAAAAAATGCTGATGTACGCATGCCACCCGGTCCAGGTCCGCAGGAAGCAAAAGAGATGTCTCAAATGGACAATAATTTAATCGGTATGGGAAAGAATCCTATGAAAGGAAATTCAAAATCATCGGTTAAAAAAGCTACACCAGAAGATCCGCAGTTGCTAAAAACATTCCAGGATAAAAACAGTACCGATAAAAATAATAACACGCCACCTGTACCGAAAAAAGATTAAATAATAAGCACACATTTTTATACAAAAAAAATGCATCGAAAACTCATTTTTTCTTTAATGATCACAGCGCTGCTTTGCAGCGGCACCAATGCTTTACGGGCACAAACCAAAACACCCGATCCGGCATTGGTGCAATTAAAAGTATATCAAAATGCACTTTCCTTAAATGACCTTGGCACAGCCATACAGTCATTGCATTATCTCATCGCGGCGGATTCTGTGAAATATGGAAAATATGAAGACACACTCGCAATTTTATATACACAGATCAATGCATTCAACCCGGCATATATTTTAGCCGATCGGTTGCTGTCGCAAAAAGGGTACACAGAAATCCGCATGCAGATAAAAGGCCTTGCGGCAAAAAATCTCAATGAACCCATTGAAGCCATCAATGCGTACACGGATCTTTTTACACGAACCAAAAACCCGGTATATGGCATGGAACAATTGCAATTGGAATATGGAATTCGCCGGCTGGGGGAAGCAGTTGTTACGGGAAATAAAGTGCTGGCAATGATTCCACCGAATGACAGCACACAGGTACGCATGGCAAAACTGCAGGAAAAAACCCTGCAGCTCGTTTCATTACGCGCGGCCGTACACAATCTTTTAGGCCTTGCTTATTTGGATTTAAAAGATAAAAAAAGTGCGGTCATCAATTTTGAAGAAGCCATAAAAGAAACACCTGATTTTGACCAGGCAAAAAATAATTTAGCCGTCGCAAATGCGATGGCAGCAGATACGACCAAACAAAATTAAATTTTTGTATATGAAAACATATTTACTTTTTAGCAAGAAAATGGCAGCACTTTTCTGTGCGGCTATTTTATTATTGATCTTTGAAAATCCTTTGCAGGCACAAGTTTACAACAAGGGCAATATGTATATCAGCGGAAATGTGTATGTAAAAGGGGATATAGAAAATTCGAGTACGGCCAGCTATTTCAACAATGGATTTTTTTATCTCGATGGCAGTTTCAAAAATGACCAGGCGGGCATGGCTTATGGCACACCTACGAGTTCCGGTACATTAATTTTGCAGGGAAATAATGCAGTTACTAGATTGAATGGCGCTGAGAATTTTTTTTTAAATAACCTGACGCTTTCAAAAACAACCACGACCAATTTGGTGTTTATGTATAAAAATGTATTCACGAAAAAGAATCTTACATTAGTAAAAGGAATAATTACAACAGGCGCCAATTTATTTACCTGGGAAAACACCGGCACAATTTCAATGCCGGGGACCGGCCTTGGTGAATCAGGTGGTGCCACTCTTTATACTGATAGTTATATTGCCACCTGCGATTCAATGGGAATACCCATTACAGATGGCGCTTCTGCAACAACGCCTTATAACGGCAACCTGGGTTTCCGCATTATTAATTTAGCAAATACTGATACATATTTTCCTATTGGCGCTACATATATACCTGCTATTACAGGTGGAATACCATCGCCCAACCGAATGATGTTGAATAATTATTCAGCAGCCGCTAATTTTACGGTCATCGTTAATATTGGCGACATTGGAAAGACCGTTGTAAATGGTGTTTCCACTACCTGGCATGTAAACAGGATCTGGTATGTAAAAACCAATGCACCCCTGGAAAAAGGAATGTCAAATATGCGTTTATTTTTTACAAAACGTACAACTGGCTTATATCCTTCTACACAAAATGAAGTAGAATATCCGGGTTTTGATTATGCCCAATGTGCTTTGGTTCAAAAAAATTATGAGCCATTGAATAATGGATTCATTGCTTTAGCACAAGGTGCAGATCGTAAAAATTTCGTAGGCGCACTAACGAACACAGAAATTTATGGAGAATATACAAATATAAGTAAGCCTACACGTATTGATAGTTTCACACGTTTTTCCGTAGTGAATCCCGGTGCGATTGTGTTGCCTGTTACCATCACCGATTTAAAAGCCGCCGCGAATGGGCATGTTGTTGATCTCACCTGGACAAGTTTGAATGAAATAAATATTGATAAATATACAGTCGAGCGTTCCGGTGATGCAGTGAATTTTATTGGCCTGGGAAATGTTGAAGCGAGCGACAATAATGAGCCGGAAAATAAATATGCATACACAGACAGCAAGCCATTGAATGGGTCCAATTTTTACCGCGTAAAAGTTTGGGAAAAAGATGGTGCAACAAGTTATACCAATACGGTTAAAATTAATTTCAGCGATAATAATCCAAATGGCTTCCGGGTATATCCCAATCCCGTGCAGAACAAACATTTCACACTCGACATGAACAATTTAGCTGTGGGAAAATATACATTAATACTTACCGCGATCAATGGCCAGCGCGTATTTGAAAAAGCCATAGAATACACGGGTGGCAGGCAATCCCTGAGTTTTGATTTGCCGCGCAGTATAGCCGCAGGCACCTACAATTTGCTTTTAAAGAGCGGGGATTTCACCGGCCGCGTGAAGTTGGTAGTGGAGTAGAAAAAGTATGATGTGGAATAAAGAAAACTTTTTGATTTTTGATTTTTTTGATTTTTTTGAAAGAGTTGAAAGTGATGATAGCCCCGCAGGAATGTGGGGTTATTTTTTAAACGCCATTGCCGTGTCGCCTGACCGGCAATATCGGAGGCGACATAAACATAAATAATTATTTAAAATACTTCAACGGTCCCGGCAACCTGTTGTAATGCAGGCTGGTGTATGGTTGCAGCGTAGCGCCGAAATTTTCATAAAAACTTTTGATGCCGGGAATGTCAGATCCTTCAAAATCAAAGACCAGGTTTTTACTACAAAATTCCTCCAGCACTTTATCCATTAAAAAATGATTGGCGGAAATTTTTCGCCCGGTATCCGGTGTACTATTCATCATATTATAAAGCCGGTTTCCATCCTGCAGGAATAATGCAATCGCGGCAGTTTCATTTTTTGCATTGATGACTTCACGGCAATGCACATTGCCTGAAACATTTAAATGATCACTGAGCTTTTTAAAATTCGAAAAAGTTTCTTTACTTACATGCGGCGTTTTTGCATGGTATAATTCATAAAAAATATCAATGGATTTTTCATGGGAAACTGTTTTGTATGTCAAATCATGATTGGATGCTTTCTTCAAATTTTGCCGAAGGTCCGGTGAATAATTTTCTGAGATGACTGTGTAAGAAGAAAGTTCCAGGATAAAATTATTTTTTAAAATGCAATCTTTTGTTGGACTGCCATTGCAAAAATTAAATGCATAATCACCATATTTGCAGAATCGCTGTAATGCTTGAAGGCATTGACTTTCAGCAAAATTTGACAGTTGACCAAACAAGCCCAGTTGCTGAATAAAGGGAACATGGTACGTATAACGGATGAAATATTTTTTTCGCCATGGAACGGGCATCACGCAATCATAATCACCCATTACCAATCCATGCCAATCATCCGCGAGATAATCCAGGTAAAATGTTTTGGCATAGATCAGCGGTGAAGCAGATTGTTCAATGCATGCATTCCATTTTGCCTGGTCAATTTTATAGGAAGGAATTATTTGAATATTATCATGCATGTACTAAAAAAGATTATGCAGGAATTTGTGTATTGCTGATCTTATGCAAAATCGTATGCGCCACTTCCATGGCAAGCAGGCCGTCAATTTCAGTAACCGCCGTCGGTTTATTATGGATGATGGATTGAATGAATGCATGCAATTCTTCATAGATCGCGTTGCTGGATTTCACTTCAGGACTGGCCACCACAATTGTTTTAATGCCATGTGGTGTTTCCAGGTCAAAAGAAAAATCCTTTTCATTATCATGATCATCTTTCAATTTGATGATTTCCGTTTTCTTTTCCAAAAAATCAATACCGATATAGGCATCTTTTTGGAAGAGCCGCATCTTGCGCATTTTTTTCATACTGATACGGCTGCTGGTGAGATTAGCAACGCAACCATTATGAAATTCAATGCGCACATTCGCGATATCCGGCGTGTCGGTCATCACGGCCACACCGCTGGCATACACATTTTTCACATCACTTTTCACGAGGCTGAGAACAATATCAATATCATGGATCATCAGGTCGAGGATCACACTTACTTCAGTACCACGCGGGTTGAATTGTGCGAGGCGATGCACTTCAATGAACATGGGATTGAGCTGCGTATTTTTTAATGCGAGGTATGCCGGATTAAATCTTTCGACGTGGCCCACCTGCATTTTAATATCTGCCTCCTTGGCCATTTTCACCAATTGCCTGGCTTCCTGCATCGTATTGGCCAATGGTTTTTCCACGAATACATGTCGGCCTTTGCGAATAGCCATTTCGCAGATGTCAAAGTGTTTATCGGTCGGTGCTACAATATCGGCAGCATCTATATTGTCCATTAATTCTGCGGCATCAGTAAAACGTTTTAAGCCATATTTATTTTCAATTTCTACAGCAGTTTCATCATTGGGGTCAAAAAAACCAATGATCGAAACGTCGTTCATTTCTTTCCAGTTATTCAGGTGAAATTTTCCCAGGTGGCCTACGCCGAATACACCGATTTTGATCATATACAATTATTGAGTGCGTAAAGATAAATATTGTTGAGCGATCATGTACAGGCATCAATACACATAATGTGCATAGTGAAAAGAATGATTTGAAATTTATGTAGTTGCTGATCACCGATCGAGAAAATATTTTTAGGTAAAAATATGTTTCGAACCTACGCTCTCGTTTTCATCAACTACTATCTTCAACGGGTTAAAACCCGTTGTTACAAAATGAAACAATGTTATGCATCTTACGCTATTTTCCATCATTGATTGTAGCCAGAACGGCAAGATCAAAGCAAATATGTGTTTGACTTTTCAAATAAATTATTCAATGATTCTTTTCCAGGCCCATGCTTGTTTTACTATAAGTAAAGAAATTACACTTTCAATTATCGCGAGGAAAAAATAAAAGGTGAGCCATGTTGAAATAGAGTTAAAGGCAATGAGTAACATTAACGCTGTAAAAAAGATCCCGAAGATGATGTTTAATATTCGGTTTATTTTTGGTTGAAGCATGAGGGATAAAAAAATCATCAATGATGGGATAGTCATCATAATTGTCGCGGCAAATAATTTCATTGGACTGTCCAAAATATTTTGCCCGTTAAGTAGACTTTCAACTTTTTGGGGAACATACAATTCGAAATAATCGCCATAAATATAGCAGAACATCAAAGAAGTCCATAAGCCCGCCAGTTTTATTTTAGTATTTACTTTATAATCTTCTAAAGTTTTTTTATTTTCCTGCATGATAGAATTGATTGTGACAATGTAACGATAATAATGGGAATTTTGTTACAAGTAAAATGCATTTCCATTTTAATATTTTGGGTAATATAAATATCATAGCCGAAAATAAAAAATTGATAGTTGTAATTTTTGGTCAGGCGACCAAAAATGGCTTTACGTTTCCGATCAAAATAAGTCTGAATATATTCGATCAAAAATGTCTGTAGGTTTTTTTCTTTCTCATAACAACAAACATTTCTTTATTTTTATTCTTCAAAAAGATTTTTCAAGACCAAAACCAAAACAGTTTGAAAAACAGCAACTATTATTTACTCCTATTCATGTTGATTTTAATAAACAATAAAAACATGCATGCACAGATCGTCAACATGGAAGGAGAGCGCTTTCACCGCGACAGTACGGTATGGAGCGGCAGCATCACGAGCAATCTTACTTTAAATGATTTTGGGAGTAAAGTTTTTTATGTAAATGCGGGAGCACATGTGCAATTTCAAAATAAAAAAGATCTGTACCTGTTGCTCGGTAGTTATAGTTTTTTAAAGGGAGATGGAAAATCATTTGTTGATAATGGTTTTTTGCATTTCCGCTATAATCATAAATTGGGGAATGTTGTACGCCTGGAAGCATTTTCACAAATACAGCAAAACGCTATTATCAACTTGCAGTCAAGATTTTTAATTGGTACCGGCCCGCGATTTAAAATTGTAAGTACTAAAAAAGTTCGATTGTATGCCGCTACGCTGGTGATGTATGAACGGGATAAAGAAACCAATAACCCGGATGTTTTAAATGAATTTCGCAGCAGCAGTTATGGTTCCATCACGTTTTTGCCATCTGATAATACAGAGATCACATCCACTACGTATTACCAGCCAAAGTTTACTGATATCGCGGACTTTCGTGTTTTCAATGTATTGAATGTAAATATTAAAACGGGCAAAAAAATTTCTGTAAATATTAAATGGAGTTATCAATATGATGCCGTGCCGGCGGGTAATGTGCAAAAATATAATTATGATTTCAGTACGGGGATTGAATTGAAATTGTAATTATCTTTTTAATAAATAATAGGAAGAAAATATTTCGTGCCATTGCTGGCCGCCTGGCTGGCAATGGTGAAATCGCGGAAATTACCGAAATGCGTTATAAAAATTTTTGGTCAGGCGACCAAAAATGGCTGAACAGCTTCGACCATAAATGGCTGAACCGTTTCGATCAAAACTGCCTAAGTGTGCTGCATAAAAAAGAGAAAAATTTTCAATGAAAAAAGAGTTGTTGATATTGAATTGTAGAGAAATTTCATTTCCCTGCTTAAAATATTTTTCCATTTTTCAATCGGTATCACACCATTGCTGGTCGCCTGACCTGAAACATTAGAACCCGAATTTATATTCGCATTACTTTTTAATAATCACTGGATATAACTTTTCCATTTTTCAATCAGCTTGCCGCCATTGCTGGTCGCCTAACCAGCAAGATTGGAACCGAAAATTAAATTCACTCTTACTGTTTAAAATTTACTGGATATAATTTTTCCATTTTTCAATCAGCAATTGCATGTCTTCCGGTATAGGTGCTTCAAAAAACATTTCTTTTTTTGTGGCCGGATGAGTAAATCCCAGCGTTTTTGCATGCAATGCGCAACGCGGGCAAAGCTCAAAACAATTTTCCACGAATTGTTTGTAACGTGCATATACAGTGCCTTTCAGGATTTTATCCCCGCCATAATCCGCGTCATTAAAAAGGGTGTGGCCGATATGTTTGAAGTGCACACGGATCTGGTGCGTGCGTCCCGTTTCCAACGTGCATTGAACCAATGTTACATAGTGAAATTTTTCAAGCACATTATAATGTGTGATGGCAATTTTCCCAACTTCTTCTTCCATGGGATAGGCATCAAATACTTTTCGAAAACGCTGATGCCGGGCAATTTTTGTAGTAATTGTGCCAGCTTCATTTTCCATATCACCCCAGGCAAATGCCACATAATTCCGCGTGATGGTATGATCAAAAAATTGTTTGGCCAGGTGCGCGGCTGCTTCTCCTTTTTTGGCAACTACAAGCAGGCCCGTTGTATTTTTATCAATACGGTGCACGAGGCCATAACGGGGTAAACTGTCCTCATCCAGCGCAGGATTTTGTTGCAGTAAATGCCATGCAATACCATTTAAAAGTGTACCCGAATAATTTCCAACACCGGGGTGTACAACCATATTTGCCGGTTTATTTATAACCATCAGGTCATCATCTTCATACACGATATTTAAGGGAATATTTTCCGGCTTCACTTCGAGCGATTCAGGCTGTGAATAGCTCATGAGTAAAACCTGGTCACCCGGGCGCACTTTATAATTGGGCTTAACTTTTTCTGTATTCACGGTAAGAAACCCATCATTGATCGCCTGCTGAATTTTATTGCGGCTGGTTTTCTGTACTTGTGATTGCATCCATTTATCTATGCGTAATGGTTCCTGGCCGCCGCTCACTAAAAGTGATTTGCGCTCATAGATCGTTTCTCCATTTTCTGATTCCACTAAATTTTCTTCTTCATTCATGATATGTGTACAAAAATATGCTTTGCAAAAGAAGCAGCATTATTCATTTTTTAAAAATCTAAAAATGCATTCCTGTAGTTTTATCTTTGCAGGGAATGAAAAAAGTTTATTTCACAGACCTGGGATTGAAATCTTACAAAGAAGTTTGGGATTTGCAGGAAGCAGAACTCCGGGAAATTATCCGGCAAAAATCGGCTGAGCAGGAAACAGGTATAGCACCTGTAAGTCATTTATTTTTTACAGAACATCCGCCTGTTTATACACTTGGCCGCAATGGAAATGCGCAGCACGTGCTGATTACAGGCGATGAGCGTGAACAAAAAGGCATTGAATATTTTCAAACAAACCGGGGTGGCGATATTACTTTTCATGGGCCCGGGCAATTGGTAGGATATCCTGTTTTTGATCTATCACAATTTAAAACGGATGTGGGCTGGTATCTTCGGCAACTGGAAGAAGTAGTTATTCGCACACTTGCTGATTATGGAATCATTGGCGATCGCAGTAAAGGAGAAACCGGCGTATGGCTTGATCCATATATCCCGCTTAAAGCCCGAAAGATTTGTGCGATGGGTATTCGTTGCAGCCGTTGGGTGACCATGCACGGACTGGCATTAAATGTAAATACCGGCCTGCATTATTTTGATTTTATTATTCCCTGTGGTATTCAAAATAAAAAAGTGACTTCCATTCAAAATGAACTCGGCTATGAAATAGATATGGCAGAAGTAAAAGAAAAAATGAAACACTATTTTGAAGAAGTGTTTGAGATTGAGTTGGAAAATAAATGTTTAAAAGGAGATTGATTTTATTTAAAAATCTTTTTGCAATAACACTTTATTCCTTTCTTTCAATGCATCATTTTCATATAATTGAAAATTAAACCAGCCTGCGTGAATAAAATTTGTTTTATCAATCAGTAACTGCGTTTCCTTCACATGATTGATAGTAAATAATTTTTTTCCATCCGAATCAAAAAAAATAATTTTAAAACTTTTGACCATGGCTTCAGGTAAATTTACCTGCACATACCCATTCACATTTGTAAACACATATCTTGATGGAACCCAGGTGCTGCCCGGATCAAAAAGTTTAAGAAGAACTTCATCCTCGTTGATGGTAAAGAGACTGTCTCTTGTCTGTGTGATGATGGAATCACGGAAATGTTTATAGTCCGAATAATTGAAAGTGGCCAGGGTTGTGTCCTCAAAAAGAACGGTGATTATTTGTTTTGCATCCTGCATATCTGTTACCGGGTCTGTGGCATAACCAGCACCGGCAATTTTCACCGGGGTGAAAAAATAAGTACTATTTCCCAATACATAAAAGATTCTGTAATACAGTGTGGAACTGCTTGTGCGCGTATCTATAAAACCATTTTCCGGAAGTTCCGGTGAAGGCGTAGAAAATATAGTGGTAAAAAATTTATTATCATAAGACCTCTGCACACTTAATTGAATGCAACCATTTGCATATGGGTTTTGCCAGCTAATTCGAATATTATTATTACCCAGGTCTGCCACCGAAAAATCAGGCAGGTAAGATTGAGCTTTTGAATGTTGGCAAAGAAAAAAAAGTGATAAAATAAGGAAAGAGAATTTATTCAACATGTTGGGGAAATATTTTTCGCGCAAATATAACTTGCATGATGTTATTAAAATTGTAAGGTATTAACCGGCAGCGACCTGTTGCCCTGCAACCCGCCACTATGAATAAATAATATTTTGGAATTTTGCTGGAAGAAATTTGTTTTGATGAGTGAGTCCATGGCATAAAACGCTTTTGCTGTATACACAAAATCCAGTGGCAATGAAAACGCCTTCCTAATTGTGTTCATAAAATCAATAAGAGCGGGCGTACGTTTTGCATATCCACCAAAATGAAAATCATGCAGCAATCTAAACGATTGCATCTTATCTTTTTCCGGGAGAAGTTCCCGTATCTTTTCTTCCAGTGAAAAATTATTTTTCATCACGCTAATGCCTATTACCTTTTGATGTTCCTGTGCACCCGTGATTAGTCCGGCCATCATAGTGCCTGTACCAACTGCACAAATAATATAATTATATTTATCTGCATCAGGAATATCTTTAAATACTTCTGCAATGCCTGCTGCGCCCGGTTTTCCATAGCCACCTTCATCGATCCAGAATAAATCTCCATAATTTTTTTTCAGTTTTTCTTTATCCCGGTATTCCTGCCGGGAAACAAAATGGAGTTTCATCCCATATTTTTTCGCGTCATTCAATGTTTGACTATACTCCATCGGTTCTTCGCCGCGGATAATACCAGTGCAGGGAATACCCGCTTCTTTACAGGCATACGCACAGGCCACGATATGATTGGAATAAGAACCGCCGAAAGTGCCGATACGATTGGCTTTGCAAGCAATTGCCTTTTGAAGGTAATTTTTTAATTTAAAATATTTATTTCCGCTGATTACGGGATGCAACAAATCCAGCCGCAAAACATCAACGGATATTTTTTTTTGGGAAAAATATGCCTCCGGTTTTAAAGACTGAATAATTATTTTATCAAATTGCATTGGAGGATTTAAATAGATTAACGAATTTAACGAGGAAGGATTGATTGAAAATAATTAATTTTGCAGGAAATTTTTTAAAAAATGGTGCAACCTACATTGGTGATTTTGGCAGCGGGAATGGCGAGCAGGTATGGCAGTATGAAGCAAACGCAATCATTCGGGCCTTCAGGTGAAACGATTATGGATTATTCCATTTATGATGCAATACATGCCGGGTTTAAAAAAGTAGTATTTATCATACGCGAAGATTTTGCAGAAAAATTCAAAGCAGTTTTTGAACCAAAGCTCAAAGGAAAAATAGAAACGGGTTATGTGTTCCAGCAATTAAATTCTTTTACAGATAATTATACATTTCATCCAGAGCGAAAAAAACCCTGGGGAACAGCGCACGCGGTGCTGTGCACAAAAGGTGTGGTGAATGAACCTTTCGCGGTGATCAATGCAGATGATTTTTATGGTAAAGATGCTTTTGAAAAAGCATACGATTTTTTGATGAACCGCTGTAACGCAAGCCACATGGCCGTGATCGGCTATGAACTTGAAAATACACTGAGTGATCATGGTAGTGTGAGCCGCGGTGTTTTGAGTGTGAATGCTAAAAATGAAATGGCGGGTATTGATGAACGCTTAAAAATTTACCGTGAGGGAAATGATATTGTATTTGAAGAAAAAGATGGGCATCATGTGTTGCCAGCAGGCACAAAAGTGAGCATGAATTTTTTCTGTTTTGGCCCGGAATACATACAGCTTTGCGATAGCGAATTTAAAACTTTTCTGCAGGCGCATGGACAGGAATTGAAATCAGAATTTCTAGTGCCAAAGATCGCGGACATTTTTATTAAATCAGGTAAAGGTGTAATTGAAGTAATACCTACTTCTTCCAAATGGTTTGGCGTAACTTATAAGGAAGATGCGCCGGTAGTAAAGGAAAGCCTGGATAAATTGATTAAAGCTGGAGTTTATCCGGAGAATTTATGGGCGCGATGAGAAGAAATGGTTAATGATTAATGGTAAATTGTAAATGAAAAAAAACAACAATTTATTTGCGAAAAGATAAAGTCTAAAATCAAACAGATTAAGAGCATAACAACAACGGCTTCGACTCATTTCGGCAACGCTCAATGCAAGTTGCTCAGCCGCCATTCACAAACACAAAACCAGAAACACCAAATCCCAAACATTCCTTACTCCATTTTTTTTAAAGAAATAAAAGAAAGGTCCATTGCATCGAATGTTGAATTTGTTTTCAAAGTGAAATGCCACCACTCCGTTTCTAAAGGTGTAAATCCGAATTTTTCCATCAAGGCATTAAAGTATTTCCTGTTTTGTAAAATATCTTTGGGAAAATTAATAAAAGATTGATGTGCTGAATCTGTAAAATTATCAAAACCCGTTCCCATATTTAATTCCATCTTTGTTTTTAAATTTACGATCGTGAGATCCACTGCAATTCCGCGGTTGTGATTACTGGCTTTGGAAGGATTGGCCACATAACGTTCATCCTGGATTAATTCCCAAAATTTTTCTGTGACCGAATAGGGCCTGTACGCATCAAATATTTTCAAACCAAGGCCTTGTGCATTTAATTCCAGTTGCACTTTAAGCAAAGAATCAGCCGCGGGCTTTCTTAAAAATGTATATTCCGTATTCGCGGGATACATACGGCGATGCATGAAATTATTTTTTGTTGCATACCTTAAATCCAAAATAATACCCGGTATCTTTTTGCCGAGATCAATCATTTTTTGATCACTGTTTTGTGCAATTATTTGTAAGTAATTATCTTCACGCTCAACCACGGGGATACCATATTGGTTCTCCGGCACATTTATTGACGATTGTGCAGCCGCATATTTAGGAATAAAAAATAACGTT
>JBBSQL010000010.1:0-80397 GCA_038257845.1 Chitinophagales bacterium | reverse complement strand
GAAGGTGGTGTGGATATTGAAGGAGTTGCGAAAGAAACGCCGGATAAAATTTTCAAAGAATGGGTACATCCCGCAGATGGTTTGCAACCTTTCCAGGCAAGAAAGATCGCGTTTAACTTTGGGTTAAAGGGAGCTGCATTCAAGAGTTGTGTAAAATTTGTCACTAACCTTTATAATGCTTACCTGGGACTGGATTGCAGTATGCTGGAAATAAATCCATTGTTCAAAACCAGTGATGATAAAATGATTGCCGTAGATTGCAAAATGAATTTGGATGATAATGCGTTGATGCGTCATCCTGATTTAGCAGCCATGCGCGATGTTTCAGAAGAAGATCCAACCGAAGTGGAAGCCGGGCAATACAATTTAAATTTTGTAAAATTAGATGGTAATGTGGGTTGTATGGTAAATGGTGCCGGGCTTGCAATGGCCACCATGGATATGATCAAACTTAGTGGTGGCGAACCTGCAAATTTCCTGGACGTTGGCGGTACAGCCAATGCACAAACAGTGGAAGCTGGTTTTCGTATTATATTAAAAGATCCAAACGTAAAAGCAATCCTCATTAATATTTTTGGCGGCATTGTACGTTGCGACCGCGTTGCATCCGGTGTAATTGATGCGTATAAAAAAATGGGCAATATTCATATACCGATCATTGTTCGTTTACAGGGAACAAATGCGGGCGATGCCAAAAAATTAATTGATGAAAGTGGCTTAAAAGTTCAAAGCGCTATTTTACTCAGTGAAGCGGCTGATTTGGTAAAAAAAGCGGTTGCTTAAAAAAAAGAAACGCCTAAAAGGTTTGTCATTTTTTGCAATGCGCTTATCTTTGCGGCATGCCCGAAAAGTTTAAAAAATACCTCAAAAAGATTGGCATAATTGGTTTCCTTTTCTTTCTCGTAAAAGGGCTGATTTGGCTGGCCGTGATTTATATTGTTAAAGAAAATGTATAACGTTTAGGTTTAAGCCAAAAGGCATTGTCTCTTTTCCCGCTGTTTTCTATTTTTAATTATCTTATATTTGTTTTGAAATGAAGTCATTAGAATTAGATAAAATTTACAGTGTAGCAGAATATTTCTCATTAGAAGAAGAGAGTGAACTGCGACATGAATTCATACATGGAAACTTAATTGAAATGTCAGGAGCATCCAGGGAGCATCATAAAATCTGTAAAAATCTTCTAAGAATTTTAGAAGATTTACTAAGTGAAAAAGAATTTGAGGTTTATATTGAAAACATGAAAGTGAAAATTCCGTATGAAGATCAATATTTCTATCCGGACATTTTTATAACGCGTGAAGCACAAACAAATGATAATAAATATGTGCAGTTTCAACCAGAATTAATTGTGGAAGTCCTGAGTGAAACTTCACGTGTGAGATATCTAACCGATAAATTTATTCAATATAGAAAAATAGAGACTTTAAATTATTACCTGCTCGCAGAACCGGAAAAATATTTAGTTCTGCTAAACTTCAAAAATGAAAATGGAGATTGGGAAATGATTTCTTTTACCCAAAAAGAAGAGGTAATTTCTTTGCCGAAATTGAATATCACATTGAGTTTGGAGGAAATTTATAAAAAATAATAAGGGTATTTTTAATTTGATTTATTCAATTTATAAAACAGATTTTCTTAAACATAAAATGCTTTTTTTTATTCCGACCTTAAACTTTCCACAGGGTTTGCCGCCGCGGCTTTATATGTTTTTATCAATAAAATAATCATTGCCGGCAGCAACAGGAATACACCTCCTAATATAAAAATCCAAATATTGATTTCTGTTTTATAGGCAAAATTTTCCAGCCATTTATCAGCGGCGTACCAGGCCAACGGCAAAGCAATGAATGCTGCCAGTAAAATAAGCTTAATAAAATCTTTTGACAAAAGTAAAATGATTTGCAGCACACCGGCACCTATTACTTTTCGAATACCAATTTCCTTTTTCCTTTGATTTGCTGTATATATAACAAGGCCAAATAATCCCAGGCAACTAATGAAAACAGACAAGCCGGTCGCCCATTTCAGCAAAGTGGAAATATCTTGCTCGGCAGTATAAAATTTTGCAATCGTTTCATCCAGGAAATTAATATCAAGATCATCTTCGGGATAAACTTCTTTATTGGATTTTGAAATTGCTGCAATTGTACTTTGCCATGTATGACCATTTGCGGCCTGCGGTTGCAAGGCTATATTAAAGGTTCTCGCATTGTTGCTTTCAAGAATCAATAAGGGTTTTACTTTTTCACGCAATGATCTCGTATTAAAATCGGCGACAATACCTGCGATCATATATTTTTTATCATTCCAGTCTATAAATTTACCAATAGCATCTGCAGGTTTTTTAAAACCAAGTGTTTTTGAATAGGTTTCATTGATCAGCAATTTGAGTTCATTGTCATTTGATGGAAGGTTCTCTCCTGCCAATAATTTTATTTTAAATAATTTGATATAATTGGTATCTGCATTTTTGATCAGCACATCTGTAGTAATATCATTTTTCCCATTATTATATTTGATCGCACTTGAAGAATACCCATTAGAGGCAGGCGGGTTGGATAAACTGATAGAAGTAATTCCCGGAATGGCTTTTAATTTTTGTAATAAAACTTGTCTTTTCAAGACAGATGTATCCTTATAATTTGTAGAAAAATAAACGATCGCATCTTTCCTGAAACCCATATCCTTGTTGAGAGAAAAAGCGATCTGCTTACTAACTATCATCGTTGCAATAATAAAAACTTGTGCTATCACAAATTGAAAAACAGTAAGTGTTTTACGAAATGTTGCATTTCCCTGTCCCGTTTGATTTCCTGTTGCCTGGTTTTTTAAAATCAATACTGGCTTATATGAAGACAAAACAAAGGCCGGATAAATTCCTGCAAGAAATGCAACAAGAATTGTAATTCCAACGATGAAAATTAATGCCAATGGTTCCTGCCATGAAAAATGCAAGCCTTCCGGAATAAAATCACCAAATGCTTTTAATAATAATGGTGTTACAAGCACCGAGCATATAGATGCGGCAATTGTCAATAAGAAAGTCTCAGATAATATTTGCGCAGCCAATTGTTTTTTTGTACCACCAAGCGTTTTACGAATACCAATTTCTTTTGATCTTGAAACTGCGCGGGCAGTCGTGAGATTAATGAAATTGATACATCCCAATAATAATAAAAAAATTGCAATTGCAATCAAACCATATAAAGTAGGTTTATTGCCCATATCCAGTGTATAGTTTCCATACTTTGAATTGAAATGCAGATCGCTTAAAGGTTGCAATACTAAATTTGTAACCGAAGAATGATCTATGTCTTTTTTGGTATTCTTGTTATAAATTTCCTGTACCTGTGCCCGGATCTTTGATGTATCAGTACCCGGCAAAAGTTTTACATACAATTGAGATGCTGAATTGGTGCCACCCCAATCATTCCAGTCACCCGGTTTTAAATTTGTGTTTTCAAGAGTAACCCTTGAAATAAAAGTTGTAAATGTAAAGTCGGTATTTTCTTCAATTGATTTTACTATACCCGTAACTTTCAGTTGCACGCTGTCATCAAAAATAATTGTGCTGCCGATAATATTATTCAACGGTGTAGCAGGGAAATATTTTTGCGCAACCTTATTCGTCAAAACAACTTCATAAGGTTCCTTGAGTGCATTTTTTTGAGCGCCTGCCAACCAGGAATAACCTATAAGTTTAAAATAATTTTCATTTACAAAAACTATGTTTTCTTCATCTTTGAAAAGATGGGAATTCCCGGGTTTTGGAATAGTAATGTTGGCGCTGTTCCAGGAATAAAACGGCGTGGCATATTCAATACCGGACACATCATTTTGAACTGCATTTCCTAAAGGAGCAGTAACGCCCGAATTTGGAAATTCACTTCCGCCAAAATAAGAATCAGTAACAACACGATAAATTTGATCATTCCCTTTTTCAAACTTATCAAAATTAAATTCATATTGTACTATTAAAAAAATAACCAGAGATGCGCTGATACCAATTGCCAGGCCAATGATATTGATGGCAGTAAATAATTTGTTTGCACGAAAATTACGGAGCGCTGTTTTCAAATAATTTTTATACATTGATTAGGATTGTAGGATTATATGATTGCAGGATTTAATTATTTAAAATTTTATTTCTATAATTTCATTGAAAGGACATCATGCTTTTTTTATCTATACACAAATGGGATTTCATAGAGCCACAATATATTGTGGCTCTACAATTATTCCGACCGTAAACTCTTTACAGGATTGGCTTTCGCGGCTTTCATTGCCTGCCAACTGATCGTTGCCACTGCAATAACAATTGCAATTAAACCGGAAACCAAAAATATCCACCAACTTATATTTGTACGAAATGCAAAATCTTTGAGCCAACTATCCATCGCCCACCAGGCAATTGGGAATGCAATAAATGCAGCTAAAATGATTAATACAACAAATTCTTTTGATAATAAACGAACTAACTGAGTTGCATTCGCACCCAATACTTTTCGGATGCCAATTTCTTTTGTCCGGCGTGTTACAGTTAATGTGGCCAGGCCGAATAAACCCATGCATGCAATAAAAATAGATAACCCGGAAGCGATCTTTACAACTGTTTCACTTTTTTGTTCCTGCTCATAAGCAGCGGCTAATTTTTCATCCAAAAAATGATATTCAAATTCTTGTCCGGGCGCAACGGATTGCCAGGCTTTTTTTAAAATATTTATATTATCCTGCATGTTCCCGGCATTCATTCTTACTGAAATTCTCGGCTGTGGTGCAACAGCAAAAGAAACATCATTGGATTGTCGCGCGATTGTATCAAATTTCAAAGATAAAACGAGTGGCTTTATTTTACTGTGCAAGGATTCATAGTTGAAGTCTTTCATGACACCGATAATTCGCTGCGAATATTTTCCAAACTTTTTTCCAACAGGATCTTTAATGCCATATTCATTAACCAACGCTTCATTCACGATTATACTATTGTTTGTATCAGATGAATTACCGGACAAAAATCCCCTACCTTTTACAATTGGAATTTGCATCGTATTTATAAATCCTGCACCTACTTCATTGTACTGAAAATCATGATACTGTTTTTTTTCATCTGAATATCCAAGTGTTGCCCAGGGCGATTCTGCAAAACTGAATGTGGATACAGTTGCTTCCGCAACTTCCGGGTATTTAGACAACTCATTCATGTATAATTTCGCCAATGGATATCCTTCTGCTCTTTTTTTATTCGTGGGTACAATGATGACCTGGCTTTGATTGTAACCCAGGTTTTGGTGTTGTACAAAATACATCTGCTTCATGATAATGATGGTACTAATAATCATCACAATGGATGCAACAAATTGGCCGACAATTAAGCCTTTTCGTAAAAATCCGGCGTTGTTTTTTAAATTCAGTTTTCCTTTTAGTACTTCCACCGGATTAAATCCGGATAGGATAATAGCCGGATAAATTCCGGCTATCAGTGCAATAACACAAATTAATAAAAAACAATAAAGGAGAAAAGGGAGATCAACCTGGAATTGCAGGTTTCGATTGATCAGTTGATTGAATGGTTTCAATAAAAAGTAACTGGCTAACAAACCGATTGCAACGGAAATAATTGTCACTAATAATGCCTCTCCCCAAAATTGTTTGATCAATTGTTTTCTTTGTGCACCCAGCGCTTTCCGCACACCTACTTCCATGGCTCTGGTAGTAGAACGGCCAACAGATAAAGTGATAAAATTTATACATGCAATCAATAAAATTAATATACCAATGGTCGCCAATAAGTATGCATATTTTGGATTGCTGATTGGCTGAATTCCTTCCGGCATAGAGTTATCTAAATGAATAGATGTTAAAGGTTGCAGGTACAAATTGTATTCTTCTGAGCCGTAATCCTCTCCCAGTTGCTGTTTCAGCATTACCGGAAATTTTTTTTCAATCAATGTGGCCGGTGTATTTTTTTTCAATAGTATATACGTTTCTCCAAAAACATTAAACCAGCTATTCAATGCGCGTTTATTATACACCAGTTCTGCATTTGAATAGGGAAGTAAAATATCATACTTCACACTTGATTCTTCCGGCGCACTGGCCGCGACACCTGCAACTGTAAATAATTTTTTTTCATCGCCCAAAGTCATTTCAAAACTTTTCCCAACAGCATCGCTTGCATCTTTTAAATGCCCAAAATATTTGCCGGCAATTTCAGGTGTTATAATCACTGCATTATTATTCGGGAAAGGATTATTGCTGTCACCTGCAAGCAGTTTGAAATCAAATATTTTAAAAAAAGAAGAATCAACAAGGCTTATATTTTCATTAAATGAATGATTGCCAATTTTCACCAGTGTATTAAAAACATTTACACGGCACATTTCTTCCACTTCCGGGTAACTACTTTTAATAGCCGGCCCTGCAGCCATAGTCGTGACCGTATTTTTAAATTCCTTTCCATCAGCTTTCTCATCCTGCCATACACGGTATATACGGTCGGCTTTTGTATTAAAATGATCGTAACTAAATTCACTGCGAACAAATAACATGATCAACACGCAGCAGCATATTCCAACTGCCAGGCCCAGCATATTTATGGCTGTGTACGCTATGTAACGCATCATGTAGCGCCAGGCAATTTTGAGATAATTCTTAAACATAGATTAAGATTTTAGGATTATAAGATTGCAGGATTAAATCATTTAAAATTTGTTGGTTATTTTTTATTCCGACCGCAAACTCTTTACAGGATTGGCTCTCGCGGCTTTGATAGCACGATGACCAACCGTTAACCACGCAACAATTACTGAAATTAAAATGGCCAGGAAGAAAACTGAAAAACCCAGTGAAACTTTATACGTATAATTTTGCAACCATTTATTCATAATAAAATAAGCAACTGGTGCAGCAACAGCGAAGGCAATAAAAATCAGGATTGTAAATTCTTTTGAAAGCATGAAAACAATATTTTTTACAGAAGCACCAAGCACTTTACGAATACCCATTTCCTTCGTGCGCTGGTTTGCCATAAAAGATACCAGGCCATATAAGCCAAGACAACTAATAAAAATTGCTATTGCTGCGAAAATTTTGTAGAGCTGTGACAGTTGTTCTTCCTGTTTATAAAAATTTTCAATTTTCTGATCCAGGAATTTATAAGAATAAACATTATCCGGAAATGCATTGGTCCACACTTTTTCAATATATGGTAAAACTGCTTTTTCGGTACCTGGTTTTATTTTAATATTAATGGTGCGATATACTTCTTTCCAGCTACTCAATACAACCGGCGATATTGGATCACGCAATGAATAGGAATTAAAATCTTTGATTACACCAACGATATTGGCCACTTTTTCTCCATCCCAAAAATTGATCTGTTTACCAATGGCTTTTTGGGGATCTGTAATACCCAACTTTTTTAATAATGTTTCATTCACTACAAACTCCCGCACTGTATCACTTGTGCTGTATGCATGCCCTGCAAGGAATTGCAAGTCATACGTTTTAAAGTAGCCGGCATCAGCCCATTTTAAATTTGCATTGAATTTAGAAAGATTCGTGGAATGGTCAAATCTAAAATCACTGCTCCAGTTATTGTTATCGGAAGGACTGCCATAACTAAAACTCACATTTAGAATATCTTTATTATTCAACAATTCATTGCGGACATAATCTGCTTTAGCTAAATTCACACTGTCATTTTTCAATGGTACATTGATGATACCAGCTTTATCAAACCCAAGCGATTTGTTTTTAAATAAATCCATCTGGCTGATCATAATGATCATACCGATGATCAAAATTTGTGCAATCGCAAATTGTAAAATCACTAAACCCCGGCGCAATGAAACACCACCAGCCATTTTGTAATTAAATTTTGTTTTTAATGCTGTAATCGGGTTAAAACCGGATAAGATAATTGCTGGATATAGCCCTGCAAGCAGGGTTACGAATATCGTCACGACAATTAAAAATATTATGACAGAAGCATTTTCCAAAATACCAATAGTGATCTGTGTTTCGAGCAACCCGTTTAAAAACGGCAAAACCGCGCCTGCAATAAGCACTGCGAGAATAATTGCAATAATAACAATGAGCGTAGTTTCCCCTAAGAATTGGAAAGCCAGTTGTCTCCTGCTGCTACCCAGGACTTTTCGCACACCAACTTCTTTCGAACGGTTAACAGCCTGTGCTGTGGCGAGGTTAATAAAATTTACACAGGCTATAATGATCAGGAAAATACCGATCAGCATTAACGCATTTATCAGTGAATGACTAAATGTATGATGATTATAATTCCCGAAACGTTCATCAAAATGAATTTCAGTTAAAGGTTGCGCTATATAACTATCCGTCGCTGCTTCAGCAGGTTTATGTTTTTTTGCAAATGCTTTTAGTTGGGTATTAAAAGTTGCAACCGGGAGATTTTCTGGCAGCACAACAAAAGTATATGCATCACTGAATGTACTTACCCAATCATCCAAATTGCTTTTACGTTTAGTGTGTTCAAGCGCTGAATAAGGCACTACCACGCTTAAAGGAAAATCGGAATTCTTCGGTATGTTTTTTAAAATGCCCGTAACAGTATATAAATCTTTGTTGTCATATTGAATGGTTTTACCAATTACTTCTTTCCAATTACCATGCGCAGCATCCGGAAAATATTTTTCTGCGGTGGCTTGTGTCAGTACTACATTATTCGGATCATTCAAAGATGTTTTTGGATCACCGGCAAGCCAGCCAAAATTGAACATGCTGAAAAAAGAAGGTTCCGCATAATAGAAATTATCTTCCTGGAATTTATTGATTTGCCCTTTGTTATTTTGAATAGTTATTTGGCCGCCTTCCCGATCTATAGAAGCTACTTCTTTGATTTGCGGGAAATCAATTCTTATGCCATTGGCAACAGGGAAACCTACGCCATCTGTATAACTGATACCATCCGCATCATTAAATTCGGAACTCACCCGGTAAATATTATTTTTCTTTGGATGAAAATCATCAAAGCTGTTTTCATATTGTACTACTAAAAAAATCAGGAGACAGGCGCTGATGCCTACTGCTAAACCCAACGTATTTATTAGCGCATAACTTTTATTGCGTTTTAAATTCCTGTATGCTGTTTTTGCGCTGTATCCTGCGGAGAAATAATTTTTAAACATAGATTAAGATTGTAGGATTATAAGATTTAAAGATTGTAGGATTATTTTTTTTATTTAAAACCATTTAGGTTTTATTTTCTTCCGCAAATTCTATTTTTGATCATCTAAAAAATTATTTTTCTATACATTATTCCGACCTCAAACTCTTTACAGGATTAGCTCTTGCTGCCCTGATTGCCTGGAAACTTACTGTAACAATTGCGATCGTCACTGAAATAAACCCTGCTAAAAGAAACACCCACCATTCCATAGAAATACGGTATGTGTAGGTATCCAGCCATTTACTCATGGCCCACCAGGCAATGGGTGCAGCAATGGCAAATGAAATAGCGATGAGCTTCAAAAAATCAATTGATAATAAGGCGGTGATACCAGCAACCGATGCGCCTAATACTTTGCGTACACCAATTTCTTTGATGCGGTTTTCTGCCATATAAGTAGCGAGTCCAAATAATCCTAAGCATGAAATAAAAATAGTGAGTGCAGCAAATAAAGCTGCTAATTTCCCGGTACGCTGAGCGTCACTGAATTTCTTCGCATAAGATTCATCTGCAAAAATCACTTCTGGTGGATAGTCGGGATTATATTTTTTTAAAATATTCTCCACGCCGGAAACATTTGTGGCTGTTGATTTTGATGCATTCAGTTTTATATGCAATACTTGCGCAAACATATTTCCCGGACCAAAAATCATGAGTGGACTGATATTTTGCTGAAATGGAGACTCTATAATAAAATCTTTCACCACACCAACGACATGATAAACAGCGCTGTCACCAGATTGCCTGATAATCATGCCCACAGGGTTTTTTACATGCATGGCTTGTACGGCTGTTTCATTTAAAACAATTGCACTTGTATCGGTTGGATAATTATACACATCAATATCCCGGCCTTCAATTAATTTTACGCCCATTGTTTTTACAAAATCTGCATCTGACTGCAAACGGACAAAGTCAACTTTTTCATCCGCTTTCGTACTGCCATCCCATTGAAATCCCCAACTGTCACTCCATTTTTGAGTGATTGGATTAGCGGATCGGGTAACAGATGTTGCAACACCGCTATTCAGCAATTCATTTTTAATAGACAGGTAATGTTCATCCACTTTACCCTGTGTAAAAATATATACAAGGTTATCCCTGTTGTATCCGGATTCCCTGTTCAAACCGTATTGAATTTGGCGCACAACGATGATCGTCCCGATCATTAAAATAATGGCGAAAGTAAATTGTACTATCACCAATATTTTACGTGGTGCAACGAGTGCATTTGATTTAATTAATGTGCCTTTTAAAACTTGTATAGGATTAAAAGAAGATAAATAAAATGCGGGATAACTTCCGGCTAGTAAACCAGTGAGTAATATAAATGAAATAGAAAATAACCATAACATCGGATCTTTATAATCAATAAATAATTGTTTGCCAACTAACTGATTAAATGCACCCAGGCTGATTTGTACAATGAATAACGCAACAATAAAAGAAATGATGCTGATCAAAATACTTTCCCCTAAAAACTGGAATATCAGTGATTTTTTTTGAACGCCCACTACTTTTCGAATGCCCACTTCCTTGGCTCTTTTTTCACTGCGGGCTGTACTCAGGTTCATGAAGTTGATACATGCAATTAGTAAAATGAAAGCAGCAATAATGCTAAATAATCGTACTGTTTCAATTTGCCCTGCAACTAATTTTCCATCTTCAGATTTTCCATATAAATAATACCTGTTTAATGGTTGTGTAAAAACTTCTGTAGTGGAAGCATTTTCCGTTCCTTTTGTATGATCTATTGATATGTTTTTAATTTTTGCATCAAAAGCTGATTCGGATGAACCTGGTTTCAACAGTGCATAAGTGTATACAGAATTGTTTCCCCAATATTCATCATCCCAGCCAAGTTTGTGCATATAAGCCCAGGGAAGAATATATGCAAAATCAAATTTTGTATTATTTGGAAGGTCTTTTAAAATACCGGTGACCGTGCAATTATTTACACTATCCACACGCACCGTTTTACCCATGGCATTTTCATTTCCAAAAAGAGCTTTAGCAAATTTTTCAGTCAGCACGATGCTATAACTTCCCTTCAAAGCATCGCTGGAATTACCTTTCAGTAATGGAAAAGAAAATACATTTAAGAAACCACTATCGGCAAATGCGCCACGCTGATTTAATTTTTTGTCACCTGCGGTTAAAAGAAAAAAAATGTTTTGATACCGCACAGCATCTTCGACTTCCGGGTAATCTTTTTTCAAAGTGGTTGCCAGAACTTTTGGTGTATTCTGCCATGCCCAGGTTTTTCCGTCAGGATCTTTATCCCGGTTATACAACATATAAATACGATCCTCATTTTTATGAAAGCGTTCAATGCCCATTTCATTTTGAATCCATAATAAAATAAGCATGGCACTCGCCATACCAATGGCTAAACCAAAAATGTTGATGGCAGAAAATGATTTATGTTTCCATAAATTCCTGAATGCGATTTTTACGCGGTATCCTGAGGAAAAATAATTTTTAAACATAGTCGGGATTAAGATTTGCAGGATTAAAAGATTTTAGGATTATTTCTTTCATATAAATATTTATACTTCATTTTCAAATTTCTATTTCGCCACAAAATATTGTGGCTCTACTCAGAACGCAAACTCTTAACCGGGTTTTTAGCCGCGGCTTTTAAAACCTGTATGCATATTGTACTAATTGCGATAAACAATGCCGCAACGCCAGCAATCGCAAACACCCACCAGCCAATAGTGATGCGGTATGCATAATCCTGCAACCAACGGTTCATTATAAACCAGCCAACAGGTATCGCAAGCAACAATGAAATTATAACCAGTCTTAAAAAGTCGCGTGATAAAAGTATAAGTAAACTTTTCATGGATGCGCCTAATACTTTACGTACACCAATTTCTTTGGTGCGTTGTAAAACATTGTATGCTGATAAACCAAGCAAGCCAAAGCAGGCAATTAATATGGCGAGAAATGCAAAAACGCCAAATACTTTTCCAAATAAAATATCTGCTTTGTATTGCTGGCCGAAGGACTCATCCAAAAAGGAATAATCAAAAGGATCCCTGGGAAAATATGTATTCCATACCTTATTAACGGAAGCAATTGTTTGCGGCATGTTCGCCCCATTTACTTTTAAAGAATAAAAAAAAGAAGTATTCGGTGTAAGTACTAAAATTATTGGGTCAATATTTTTCTGTAAACTTAATTGGTGAAAATCTGCAGTTATCCCAATCAAAGTAAGTGTATCGCCGTGCCGTATAACCTTTCCTCCTATTGCATCTGCTGGATTTTTAAATCCCATTAATTTTGAAGCAGTTTCATTTAATATAGCAGCATTCATATCAGTGCCAAATTGTGCAGAAAAATTTCTTCCGGCAACCATGTTAATTTTATATGACGGGATAAAATCATAATCTATTCCAATATTATAAAGTGTATTTGCGCTTTGATCTGCGCCAATTCTTTTTACCCCATTTGTCCAGTAAATTTCATTGCCGGGAACGCTTGTTGATGTTGTAATATTTTTAATTGCCGGCAATTGCAATACTTCAGATTTGAAAGGTTGATAAGCATTCTGATATGCTGAATCAGCCAGCGTTTGCGGACTTTTTAATATAAGTGTTTGACTAATGTCTGCGCCAAGATTTTGATTACGCATAAAACCTACCTGTTGAAAAACGATAATAGTTCCGGCAATTAATACAACAGAAGTAACAAATTGTACAACGATTAAACTTTTCCGAAGCAATTGTCCGCTGGTTGTATTTTTAAAAGCACCTTTTAAAACCACCACAGGTTTAAAACCAGATAATACAAAAGCAGGATATAATCCGGATAAAAAAGTTCCGCTAAAGAATAATGCAAAAAATATCAGCCAATAATTTTCTGTTAAGGCCACACCGGTATAATTATTTCTACCGGTGAATAAATCGAATGGATGAAGTAGCAGGAAAAATATAAGTAAAGAAAGTAGCAGCGATATAAAATTCAATACAAAACTCTCCACTAAAAATTGCTTAATTAAAGTGCTGCGTACCGCACCTAGCAATTTACGAACACCAACTTCCCTGGCACGTTCAACCGATCTTGCTGTTGCAAGGTTGATATAATTTATCCATGCAATGCAAATAATAAATAGGGCAATTAAAAATAAAAACGCAACAGCCTGGCCGTTTCCATTTACTTCTGCTTCCTGGTTATAATTTGAATTAAGATGAATATCACTTAACGGTATAAGATGAAGCTCATCATGCCTGTTATTTGTTTTATACCATTCGATACTATTTAAATATTTGTCAGTAAATGCAGGCAGTTTAGTTTCGAGTTGTTTGTAATCCGTTCCTGGCTTTAATTGAATATAGACATAGAAATCATACCAGCCCCAGGCAGTCTCGCTGGAATTTGTAGTATCTCCTTCTATCCGTAATTCTTTTCCAAGTGTTGCATACGAAACAAGATAATTCATGATAAGATGTGAGTTAGAAGGAAAATCTTTATACACACCTTCTACCTGGAATGGCTGCACATGTTCACCATTTCTGTTCACTAATGTTTTACCCAATGCATCTTCATTACCAAAATATTTTTTTGCAGTTGACTCAGATAAAATGATTTTATCGGGGCCATTCAACGCTGTTTGCGGGTTGCCTTGTATAAAATGAAAGCCGAACATATCAACTACTGAAGGATCTGCATAATACCCTTTATCTTCTGAAAATTTTTTATTGAGTGCTTCATTTGAAAGCAATAAATTATCATCAATTAACCTGCAAAAATTCTGCACTTCCGGAAAATCTTTTTTCATAGTTGGCCCAATTGCCGGATATGAAGTGGCGGATTTGTATGCAAGTACTCCTTGTTGGTAGCTATCAAGTCTTACCCGTACAATTTGCTTTGAATCGGGTTCAAACTTATCATAACTTCTTTCGTAAGAAACATAATGAAATATAAGCAGGCAACAACTCATGCCGATTGTTAAACCGGCAATATTTAATA
Organism: Chitinophagales bacterium; assembly: GCA_038257845.1. Classification (GTDB taxonomy): domain Bacteria; phylum Bacteroidota; class Bacteroidia; order Chitinophagales; family Chitinophagaceae; genus JAFDXJ01. The sequence goes on along the minus strand of JBBSQL010000010.1, from coordinate 66,212 downwards.
CAGCGTAACCTTTCCTTTTAACTATGTTGCGAAATGCAATCCTTAAATAATTTGCTATCATAAGTAAATATTTGGTGATTAACCATCCATTTTTTCTATTCTGATCTTAAACTTTTTACCGGTTTTGAAAATACTGCATGCATAGTTTGAAAACCAATAGTAAGCGCTGAAAGCAATAGTACCAGCAATATTCCCGGAACAAAAAGAAAAGCTGTCATTGTTATATGCTGCCGTATTGCCTGTAATAAAGTGTACCCCAAAAAATAAGATACTGGTATTGCCAGCGCGATCGAAATGAATATTACCTGCACATAATTCTTGCTCAACAATTTTGCAATTGATAAAGCATCTGCACCAATCACTTTTCTTATACTTATTTCTTTGGCTTTTGATTGAATAGTAAAAATTGTGATCCCTAATAAACCAAGACAGGAAATAGTTATACCGATAAATGCAATAAATGCAACCATCCAAATCACATCATTCATTTCAGAAAAAATTGCCTGGATTTCCTTGTTATAAAATTCTCCCTCGAAAGCATGCTGCGGATCAAGTTTTTTCCATACATTTTCCAATTGTGCAACTGATTGAACCGTGTTATCTGAAGCAAGATTCAAATTGAGTATCTCCCATTCATTTGGATCGTAGCGCATCATCATGGGCTCCAATGAATATTCTGCAGGCTTGTATAAAAAATCTTTTACCACGCCTTGCACAGTGAGCATAAGACTGTCTCCAACAATGATTGTTTTCCCGATTGCCTGTTGTGGTGTTCCTAATTTAAAATCATTGATAAATTTTTCATTTACTATTAAAAATCTTTCATGCTGCTGCGCAGGATTTGAAGGAAAATTATTCCCCGCAATGAGTTGCAGCTTAAAATTGGGGATATAGTTTTCATCCGTAAAGTATTCTCTAACAGATATAGGATCTTTATCTTTATTTATTTGCACATCATCACTCATATCACTATAATCTCCCATTAGGTTAGACACAGCAGATATGTTTTCTACACCGGGTACTTTACTAAATTTATCTTTTGCGATTGCATATTCCTGTCCCTGCAAATGAATATTGTAAATGTGATGTTGATGTGTTCCAAAATTGATGTTCACTGCATGCTGCATTTGCCTGTATGAAATGGTAACGATTACAACAAATACAATTGAAACCATAAACTGAAAAACCAGCATGACTTTACGCATACCCAAATGCCTGAATATTTTCAGATTTTGTAATTTGTTCATCAGCATTAAAGGCCTGATGCGTGATAGAATTGAAGCGGGTATTATGCCAGCAATTATGCCAATTAAAAAAGCAAACAACATGCATAATAAAACAACCGGCATATCTATTTTGAAACGTATATCTGCACCTGATATAAAACTTAAACTCGCAAACTGTGGTATAAGCCATTGCAATAAAATAAGTGCAACTACAAATGCAAGTAAAGATGTGAGAATTGATTCTGTGAGTATCTGAAAAAAAACCTGCCTGCGGGAACTGCCTGCAACTTTTCTTACAGCAATTTCTTTCATTCGGCTCATTGCTTTTGCAACAGTAAGATTTGTATAATTAAATGCAGCAAAAAGAATAATCACTAAAACAAGTACGGACATAAACCATAATGCGGTTTCAGGTAAAGCTTTGCCCATGTTATTTGATAAGAGTGGACCCGGACTTATTTTATTTAATGGCTGTAATTGAAAATTATAACCTTTATCTCTTGATTCTAATGTGAGCCCTTTATATTGTTTACCTGAAATATCAGCAAGATATTTTTCAACTGTTGCCGGTGCAATTCCTGGTCGCAATTTTATGTACGTGTACGTTGAATAATAGTTTAGCCAGTTATCTGTAACCGGCATAAATAATTTTTTTTCTTTCTCAAGCGATGGCACTGTTGACATAGAAGCCAGTGCTTCAAATTCCAAATGTGTTTTACCTGGAAATTCATTTAATACACCGGTTACTTTAAAAAGGGCTAAGCCCTTTGCTTCTACGGTTTTGCCTATTGCATTGCCTGATGGAAATAATTTTTTTGCAAGTTCATTGGTAAGTACAATTGAATATGCTTCATTTAAAGCAATTGAATCGTTACCCTCTTTTAAACTAAAATTAAAAACATCAAAGAATGAAGCCGTTGTAAAAAATCCATTAAATGAAAAACTTTTATCGCCTGAAATAATATCACCGTTCAATCCCCTTATTAATGAAACAGAAGCCTGAGTTACAGGATAATTGCTGATGAGTGAATTTGCCACTGCATAAGGCGATGAAGCATACAATTCATGACCACCATCTTTTCTTTCAGCATCTGTATTGATACGGTAAATACTGCCTGCATCTTTCTCAAATTTGTCATAATTGTTTGCATCTTTTATAATGATGATAAGCAGGAAACAAACCGACATACTTAGTGCCAGTCCAAAAATATTTATGAAAGAAAATGAACGGTACTTCCAAAAATGTCTTAATGCGGTTTTAATAAAATTTTTGAACATTGTCTGTATTAAGATTTATAGGATTAAAAGATAATAGGATTAATTGTTTTCTTATATTTTTTTATTCATCATTTTCAAATTTCTATTTCGCCACATAATATAAACCACACGCTGTGGATTATAATATAGCCACAAAATATTGTGGCGCTACATTTATTCCGATCGTAAACTCTTCACCGGGTTTGCCATCGCTGCCTTAATTGCCTGGAAACTAATCGTTGCCAATGCGATCACTATTGCAAAAAATGCAGATAAAGCAAATACCCACCAACTTATATTTATCCGGTAAACAAAATCTTCCAGCCATCTTGACATTGCAAACCAGGCAACCGGGAATGCAATGACAGTAGCAATAAGCACGAGTTTTAAAAAATCTTTTGATAATAATGTTACAACGCTTTTCATGGAAGCGCCCAACACTTTTCTTACACCAATTTCTTTTTTACGACGTTCAGCAGTAAAAATGGATAAACCAAATAAGCCAAGGCAGGCAACAAAAACCGACAAGAAAGTAAATATTACAAACACCGTACTCATGCGTTGTTCGGAACTATACAAAGCCGCAAACTGGTTGTCTAAAAAAGAGTAATCAAAAGGTGTATCCGGAGAAAAATTTTTCCACTTCGCTTGTATTGCCTGTAATGTATTTTGCATATCATTTGATCTTACCCGCACAAGCACATAAGACGTTCCTGTATTATATGTCTTAGAAGAAGAATAAAATAATGCAAAAGGTGTGACAACATCGCGTAATGAACTAACATTAAAATCTTTTACAACGCCAATTACTTTAAACATCTGGTCGTTATTGCCGGGATATTGTAAATATTTTCCAAGTCCATCTTTCCAGCCAACCTGCCTTGCCGTTTCTTCATTTATGATCACAGAAGTTGAATCAGCAAAGTCCGTTGAAAAATTTCTTCCGCTCAACATTTTTAACTGTAGTGCAGGAACAAAATTTTCATCAACAATAAAAGAAGAAAGTGTAAGGTCTTTTGCAATTTGATTTTTACTACCATCGGGTTGCGGAATATAAAAGTCAGTAAATGTATTTTGTGCAGGTATGCCTGTAGAAATGCTTGCACTTACGATATTGGGCAAAGATGAAACCTGTTGCCTGAAAGTTTCTTCACTGCTGCCGAGCCGGTTTGCATTTGAAATAATAACTACATTTTCTTTGTTTAGGCCGATATCTTTGTTTTGCGTGTATTGAAGTTGCTGAAAAACAATTATTGTACAAATAATAAGTATGGTTGAGACGGCAAATTGAAATGTTATTAATCCATTGCGTAAGAAAATATTTCCCGTTGAACCTTTTAATGTGCCTGTTCCCTTTAAAACTGCTGCAGGTTTAAAAGATGTAAGATAAAATGCAGGATAACTGCCGGCTAACAAACCGGTTATAATACATAGTGCAATTAAAAAAATCCAGGTGCCATTTGTAAAAAATGAATTGAAGATTAATGCTTTCCCTGTAATATCGTTAAAGCGTGGAAGTAATAATATAACTAATAAAACGGCAATTACTGCAGCAATAAAACTATATAACATTGCTTCAATTAAAAATTGTTTTATCAACTGGCTTTTTGTAGAACCAACTACTTTTCTTATACCAACTTCCTTTGCTCTTTTAGATGATTGCGCAGTAGAAAGGTTCATGAAATTTACACAGGCAAGAATGATAATAAAAAGTGCGATCGCTGAAAAAATATATACATACTTTATACTGCTTAATGTTGTAAGCGTGGATTGAATACCGGCAGAATATAAATGCACTGACGTTAATGGTTGTAAATAAAAATCCCAAATGCCGCCTTTCTTTTTAAATTCATCATAAGGTTGGCCAATACGCTTAAATGCACTCGCAGCCTGCACTTTCACCATGGATGGAAATTTTTCTTCCAATTGCTGAATGCTTGCTGCATCATTAGCTACATTATCACGGAGTTTTACATAAGTGATCATTTGAGCCCAAACCCAGCTCCAGCTAAAATGTTTCACAACATTATAAGATGCAACGGTAGTAAGCATATCAAATTGTAAAGAAGATTGCGAAGGAATATTGTATAAGACTCCTGTTATGGTAAACGGAGTTCTTGCTTCATCAAACAATAAAATTTTCCCAATAGGGTTTTCATCACCAAAATATTTTTTAGCGGATTTTTCAGTTAATACAACTGAATTAATTTTTTGTAAACATGAAGCTGCATTGCCTTCTTTCAAACGAAAATCCAATACCTGTAAAAAATTTGAATCCACTGCATACACCGCATTTTCAGTAAAATATTTCCCGGTTTTATTTGCTTCACTATAGCGAACTAATTCACTCGCCGGCTGAAAAATCCTTGTAAAAGTTTCTATTTCAGGGAAAGCATTTACCAATGCAGCCCCGACAGGCGGTGGCGTTGTCCCGCCAATAAATTCCTGTCCTCCAAAATTACCATGAAGATTTACCTGGTAAATATGATCCGAGTTTTTAATAAACTTATCAAAACTTATTTCATCCTGCACATACATCACAATCAACAAAACGCTGGTAATACCAATGACCAGGCCGGAAATATTTATCAGCGAAAATATTTTTTTTAGCCTGAAATTCCGGAAAGCCACAATGAAATAATTTTTTATCATAGCATTATTTTTATTCAGCTCTCAATGATTTTGCCGGGTTAGAAATTGCTGCTCTTACCGATTGGTAAACTACTGTGATCAATGCGATCAACACAATCATCAAAATCGGTAACAGGAAAAACCAAAGATCAATTGAAATATGAAAGGCATATTTCTGCAGCCAGTTATTCAATAATAAATATCCAACAGGCAGGGCAATTACGCCGGCGATTAAAACGAGCTTCACATAATCCTTTGCAATCATACCGGCTATCTGTGTAACCGTTGCCCCCAATACTTTTCGAATACTTATTTCTTTCATACGCTTTGAAACAGTATATAATGAAAGGCCAAATAAGCCAAGGCAGGCTACAATAATGGCAATCACCGTAAACAACCAAAGCACTGTTGAAAATAATTTATCACCTTTATACTGGTTGCTAAACCGCTCATCAAGAAATGAGAATTGATAGGGGCTTTGAGGAAAATATGTGGTCCATTTTTGTTTCACAAAATCCATTAAGGCCGGCAGGTTAGCTGTATTTATTTTAAGAGAGAAATATCCAAAAAATCTTTCTTCCTCGGGGTAAAACACAATCGGGTCATAACTATTTTGAAGTGATTCCTGGTGATAATCTTTTACAATGCCAATTACTTTACAATGATAATCCGAGCCTTCGATTTCCTGTCCTACCATTTTAGCAGGATCATTAAATCCTAAAACCTTTGCACCGGTTTCATTCAGTATTACATTTAAAATTTCTGCAGTATCGGTATTGGGTTTGTCATTCGAAAAACTTCTGCCCGCAACCATGGTTAGTTCATAAGCAGGAATGAATTTATTATCTACCCCAAGCAACCGGCATCTTTTTCCCAATGGAGAGCCCTTTACATTAAAATCTGCCGACCCACCTACTTCTGCTCCGGGAACGGATGTAGATGCAGTAACAGAACTGATAGCAGGGTTCGCTTCCATATCATTTACAAATGCAGTGAAGGATGGAATATTGGAACTATCCAGGTTAGCTGTTTGGGTAAGTATCAGTGTTTGTTGAATATTTATACCCAGGTCCTGTTGCTGCATAAAATGCAACTGGCGGTAAAACCCAATGGCTCCTGATATCAGAATAATAGCGGCGGTGAACTGTAGCACCACCAGTGATTTTCGCAACAGATTTTTTCCCTTACTTATGCCGGTTGCAGATTTTAAAGTATGAAGTGGTTGAAAGGATGATAAAATAAATGCCGGATAAAATGCTGCAGCAAATGTGCCTCCCAGGAATATCGCCACTGCAAATAGCCAGAACTTCCAATCCGTAACTTTTAGGTAATTGATATCCATATCTATTAAGCCGGCAAACCAATTCAGGCTTAATAGGAATATAAGAATACCGAGCAAAATGCCGATAATATTTATCAGTAAAGATTCTGTAAGGAACTGGATGATCAGTTGATATCTTCCTGCACCAATAACTTTTCTTACACCCACTTCTTTTGAGCGGTCGAGTGATCGGGCTGTTGAAAGATTTATATAATTTATCCAGGCAATAAATAAAATAAACAGGGCTGCAAAGCCGAGATATTTTAGATAACCAAGGTTGCCATTCCCTGTAAGTTCATAATCATAATCAGAGCGCAAATGAATATCTTTTATCGGTTGCAGGTCGAATGTTTGCAGGTAGCCTTTTTCTTTCATATCATCACCCATATAGCGTTGTGCAAAGGCAGGCATCTTGGCCTGTAAGGCATTTACATCAGCTCCTGGTTTTAATAATATATAGGTATAAAAATCTGACCAACCCCAGCTTGTTTCTGCCCTGCCTTCTGTTTGCTGTATATACTTATTATAATTCATTAGGATATTGAATTGCAGTTGAGCATTGGCAGGAATATCTTCAATCACAGCTTTTACAATATAATCTTCATTATTATAATTAAGTGCTTTTCCCATCGGGTCTGCATTGCCAAAATATTTTTTTGCTGTTGACGCAGTTATGACCACATCATTCAATTCCGTAAATGCCGTTTTGGGATTGCCTTTTAAAAAATTAAAAGTGAACACTTTAAAAACTGAAGGATCAGCAAAATATATACTTCCATTCTCCACCACTTTCGTGTCGCCATATTTTACAATTCCTCCGCGCCTGCGGAAACGGACGGCTTCTTCCACTTCCGGGAAATCTTTTTTCATAGCCGGGGCAACAGCAGGATAAGTAAATGCAAAAGTTTGAACCTTGCCATCCTTTTCTGCAACTTTCATCGGCACACGGAATATCCTGGTTTTATTAACCTGCATATCATCATAACTATATTCAAAACGCAGGTAGTTCATAATTAATAAAAACGCAGCGATACCAATGGCCAGGCCAAAAATATTGATGGCTGAAAAAGTTTTGTTCTTTATCAAATTTCGCCAGGCGGTTTTAAAATAGTTTTTTATCATGGCTTTATGTTTTATTCTGTTCTTAAACTTTTTACCGGGTTTGCCAATGCTGCTTTTATTGCCTGGAAACTGATCGTAAATAATGCAATACAAACTGCCAGGAACCCTGCTATTGCAAATACTGTCCAGGAAATATTTGTTTTATAAGCAAAATTTTCCAGCCATTTATTCATGATATACCAGGAAACAGGAACAGCAATGATGATTGCTGCTACAACAAGTTTTATGAAATCACTTGCCAGCAATTTGATGATGCCATACACACTTGCGCCAAGCACTTTACGAACACCAATTTCTCTGATGCGTACCTGTGCCGTATAAGTGGCGAGTCCAAATAAACCAAGACATGAAATGAAAATTGCAATGCCAGCAAAAATGTTGAACAACAGTCCGGTTCTCTGTTCTGTTTTATACAGATTATTGTAATCGTCATCAAGAAATGTATAATCAAACGGGTAGCCCGAATTGTAATTTTTCCATTCGCTTTCTACAGCAGCAATTGCTTTTGGTGCATCTGCACCAGTGGTTTTTATATATATTCTTCCATAAATATTTTCCCGGGGTGAGTAAAAAATTGCCGGTTGAATTTTTTCCCGCAAAGAAGTAAAATGAAAATCTTTTGCAACACCAATAATGGTTCCTGTTGTGCCATGAAGCGTAAATTTTTTACCAATAGGGTTTGTTAATCGCGCAGCTTTCACAGCGGTTTCATTCAGAACAAAATAGGCAGAATCAGCTTTAGAACCTGTGAAAAATTTACCCTGTGCCATTTGCATTTTGAAAAAAGACACGAAATCTTTATCAACACCCATCGGGCTAAGCATTAATGTTTCACCGGGCATTTTTCCATCCCATGAATTATCTCCTGTTTGGCCGCCATAATTAACAATATTAACGGAGGCATAAGTTACATTCGAAATGCCGGGTTGATTTTTTAATTCAGATTTTACAGCATCCAGGTGATGTGCCATATTGATCATTGGAAAAGATAATACATGGTCTTTATTATAGCCCAATTGCATTGATCGGACATAAGACAATTGATTACCGATAACAATTGTTCCGGTGATCAGGATTACTGAAACTGCAAATTGAATGATCACCAATACTTTTCTAAAAGCAACATCACTAATGCTCGTAGATATCTTTCCTTTTAATGCTTTTAAAGGTTCGAAAGAAGACAATAATATAGCGGGATAAATGCTTGAAATAATTAAAGTACCGATTATACTAAAACCGATCACTTCCCAAATATGATAATCCGATAAATTTATATCGAGTTCTTTTCCTGAAACCTGGTTGAAAAAAGGCATTAAAAAATAAGAGAGTATCAAAGCAAGTAGAGCAGCAACTACAAAAAGCACAAATGTTTCAATCATAAATTGCATAAACAACTGGAATTTAGCAGCACCAACTATTTTACGCAGGCTTACTTCTTTTGCACGCAACATGGAACGAGATGTAGAAAGGTTTACATAATTAATACAAGCAATTAATAATATCAATAATGCAATGATGATAAAAGTGTGTACACTTGATAATCCATTATCACTTCCATCCGCATTTTGCAAATGCATTTCCGAAAGTGGTTGTAATAAATAACCCACATCTGTGTCATCAGATTTTACGGAAAGATGCAACTGTCTTAGCTTTGCAGGCAGCTCTTTTAATGAAGTGCCGGGTTTAATTAATAAAAATGTGGTATAACTATATTGAATAAAATCATTGCTCAAATTTTTCCCTTCTGTATTTCCTTCATACATATTTTTTGATAATAAATCCATCGAAAAAAGCATATCCGCCTGGATGGAAGAATTTTTTGGAAAATCATTTACTACGCCGGTTACCTGAAGGTTCATTTTATTATCAGCAGAAATTATTTTACCAATTGCATCGGCATTTCCAAAATATTTTTTTGCAATGGACTGCGTAATGACAATGGAATTATAATTGGGAAAAGGTTTGATTACATTGCCTTCTATTAATTTAAAATCAAATACTGAAAACAATGAGGGATCAGTATAAAATGTACGTTGGCCGGTGAAAGTCTTATTGCCATATTTATACAAACCATAATTACCATTATAAGACATGCGCACTTCATCTTCAACCCCGGGGATATTTTTCTTTGCCATTACGCCAATTGCAGAAGCCGTTTGTTGCCAGAGTTGGCGGCTGCTGCCAGTGCCCACCATATTTTCAACGCGGTAAATATTTTTCTCCTGGCTATGAAAGGTGTCAAAACTATATTCATCCTGTACCCATAATAATATTAATATACCGATAGCCAAACCGATGGTAAGGCCACCGATATTGATAATGGTATAAAATTTATTCTTGTATAAATTTCGCCAGGCGGTTTTAAAATAATTTTTAAACATATTATTAGAACGTTTTTATAAACAAATCATTCAGTTTTCAAACTTTCCACCGGGTTTGCTATGGCTGCTTTTATTGCCTGGAAACTTACTGTCAGCAATGCAATTACTAATGCAGCCAAAGCAATGAGGGCAAACATCCACCACTCCATTTCTATACGGTAGGCAAAATCGTTGAGCCATTTGCTCATGCCAAACCATGCTACAGGAAATGCAATCACTACAGAAATGAGTACGAGTTTTATAAAATCTTTTGCCATTAAACTTGTGATGGTAAATATGCCTGCACCCAAAACTTTTCTTATGCCGATTTCTTTGCGCCGTTGTTCAGCCATAAAGGTTACCAGGCCAAGTAAACCCATACATGCAATGATGATAGCAATAACTGTAAACACGCCGGTAATTTTTCCAATGCGGTTTTCTGTTTCATATAGCTGCGCAAATTTTTCATCTAAAAAATAATAGGAGAACGGCTGATCCGGCGCCATTTCTTTCCATGTAGTTTGCAGCGAACTTAACAGTGAAGCGATATGTGTAGTTTTGCATTTTATATTAATGTAGTTGGGATAACCATTAGGAAATATAACCAGCGGGCCAATTTTACTATGCAAACTTCCGTAGTTGAAATCCTTCATTACACCTACAATATTGTACATTGTTAATTTGCCTTCATCCTCCGGCATACCAATCTCCTGGCCAATTACTGGCTTTGAAGGATAGCCAAATGATTTGGCCAATTGTTCGTTTATTAAAACAGCGCTGCTGTCGCTCACATTTGTATTTGAAACATCCCGGCCCTGCACAATAGTGATACCCATTGTTTTTACAAAGTCAGCATCTGTCCAGATATTATTTATCAGTATGGTATTTTCTGTTGATAGGTTTCTTCCTTTTATGATAGAAGTAGTGTTAACTTCTTTACTTATAGCAAGACTATTGGCTACTGAAACATTCGTTACCGCAGGGAATTGCAGCAGCCGCTGTTTAAAAGCCTGTACATTATTATTGAGTAAATAAGCATCATTCACTACAAGCACCTGTTCTTTATTAAAGCCAATATTTTTATTGCGGATATATTCCAATTGCTGGTACACCACAAATGCGGAAATAAGCAAAACAGTAGTGATAAAAAATTGAAACACAACCAAACCATTTCTTAATAAACTTTTGCTGTGCGAAGTTTCTTTTGCACCTTTTAAAACTTTTACAGGCGTGAATGATGAAAGAAATAATGCGGGGTATAATCCCGCAAGAAAACCAGTAACAATTGTAATTAAGAAAGACACAGGAAGAAACTGAAAAGAAAAAATGTCACCAGTTGAAAACTGTTTACCCGATAACTGGTTGAATAATGGAAGCAACAACCATGCAAGCGCCAAAGCTAAAATCCAGGACAGTATGCTGATGAAAAAACATTCACCCAAAAATTGTTTGGCAAGCCCGGAGCGCGTGGCACCGGCCACTTTGCGAATGCCCACTTCTTTGCCCCGCTTTGATGCTCGTGCTGTAGTGAGGTTTATAAAATTGATACAGGCCAGGGCTAATATAAGTATACCAACTATAGAAAAAATATACACGTATTTTATATCACCGTTTACGTCAAGTTCATCTTCTATCTGTGAATACAAATGAATTTTCTGCAGCGGAAATAATTCAAGCCTTGCATAGTTGCCGCTCTTTGTAAATTCTTCCCATGTGGTATTCAAATATTGTTTAAGTACAGCAGAAAAATGTTTTATAAAACTTTGCGTAATCGTTTTTGACAATTGTTCAATATTTGCTCCCGGTTTTAAAACGATATAAGTAGAATAGTTGGCACTTCCCCAATTATCTTCACGGCTGTCTTCCAATGAAGACATAGATAAAAACATATCGGATTTAAAATGTGTGTTGGCCGGAATATCTTTCATTACCGCAGTTACTTTGTACAACTTATCATTATCCAGTTTTATGGAACGGCCAATAGCATCATTGTTTCCAAAATATTTTTTCGCCATCGTTACACTCATCACCGCCGAGTTGGGTTCCGTTAAAGCGTTGGCTGCATTGCCCTGCAGTAAAGGAAAATTAAACACACGGAACAAACTGCTGTCAGCAAATAACACGTTGCTTTCGTTATATGAATTGTTTTCATATTTCACAATGGAGCGACCATTCGATTTCAACCTGCACATTTCTTCAACCTGCGGCATTTCGGTTTTGAAAAGTGGTCCTGCAGGCGCAGGTGTTTGGGCAGAGTTTACAGCACGTTCACCCAATTTCCCAAAAAAATTTATGCGGTATGTGCGGCTTGCAAGCGGGTTGTAATTATCGTAACTCAGTTCATTTGTTACATACAAAAAAATTAAACAGGAACATAAAATACCAATGGTAAGCCCGGCAATATTTAAAAAGGAGTACAGCTTGTACTTCATTAAATTTCTCCATGCGGTTTTGAAATAATTTTTAAACATATTTTCAGGCTTTTATATGTTGATGTCATTCAGTTTTCAAACTCTCCGCCGGGTTTGACATGGCTGCTTTTATAGCTTTAATACTTACCGTTAAAAATGCGATTCCAAAAGTGATGAATGCTGCCAGTAAAAAAATCCACCAGTGGATGGTTGTTTTATAAGCAAAATTTTGTAACCATTTATTCATTGCATAATATCCAACCGGCAGTGCAATACAAGTTGCAATTAAAACAGGCTTCAACAAATCTTTTGATAACAAAACCACAATGCCCTTCACAGATGAGCCCAAAACTTTTCTAATTCCAATTTCCTTGAAACGTTTTGTTGCAGTGAATGATGCCAGGCCAAACAAACCAAGACAAGCAACAAAGATGGCTAAACAAGCAAACACGGTTAGTATTGTTTGCTGCCGTAAATCGTTCTTATACAGTTCATCAAATTGCTGATCTAAAAAACTATATTCAAATGGATAAGCAGGAGCAACTTTATTATATGCAACTTTTATAGCGGCAATTCCTGCCTGTACATTACCGGGTTTCAATTTTATCAACGCTACACGCCAGTCTTCATTTGGCGCGATCACTAATGCATCCATATTTTCTTTGAGTGATAAAAAATTAAAATCTTCCACTACGCCAATTATTCTGCGTTTGTTATCATCCTGGAATTTATTTTGTATCCATTTTCCAATAGCTTGTTGCGGAGTCCAGCCAAGTTTCGCAGCAGCAGTCCTGTTAATAATAGCAGCCTCTGTCGTATCGGTATGAAACTGCGGTGAAAAATCTCTGCCGGCAATTATTTTTAAACCCAAAGTTTTTACATATTCAAAATCAGCGAACTCTGTCCTGGCTTTCCAAACTTCATTTTGACCTTCCACATCAAAATTAAAATCATCAAAAAAACCACCAGGCTCACCGGACATTAAAGACACGGATGCAATACTATTGTTGTTTTGCAATTGATTTTTGAAAACATATTTATTCTGATCAAAATCATTATTATCATCACGCACCACAATAGTTTGCTCCTTATTATAACCTAATTTTTTATTCTTCACATAACTCATTTGATTGACAATAATAATTGTGCTTACAATTAAAAAAACAGTTATTGTAAACTGCACGACAACCAATGCCTGCCTGAATGTGGAACCGCCTTTACCCAGCCTTAATTTCCCTTTTAATGCCTGTATCGGCGAGAATGCTGAAAGAAAAAATGCCGGGTAACTGCCGGCTAAAAACCCGACAATAATTATTACACCAATAAGGAAAAAATATATTGGTAAAGTATTCCAGGAAACTGTTAAAGAGTAACCAAGTATTTGATTATACCAGGGCATACATAATAATAATAACCCAATAGATAAAATGCAGGAAATAGTAGTTAATAAAATAGACTCGCCAATAAATTGCCAAACCAGGTTATTGCGCAATGCGCCTAAAACTTTTCGCAAACCAACTTCTTTAGAACGTTCAACTGCCCGAATAGTTGAAAGATTCATGAAATTGATACATGCTATAAGCAATATTAATATGGCAATTGAAAGAAAAATATATACCACAGTTTTATCACCATGTTTCACATTATCAAAAGATGAAGCCGGTTCAAAATAAATATCCTTCAAAGGTGTTAGTGACAAAGAAAAAGTAGCGCCATTTTGTTTCATATCATCACCCAAATATTTTGTCATGAAGGGTACAAACTTCTTTTCGAGTTGGACAACATTTGTATGTTCATTTAATAAAACGTACACGAATAAACGGTTATTCATCCAGCCATTAAAACCAGTACTGTGTGTAAAATTTTCTATCGGTACGACAATATCAAAATCCAGGTGTGAATTTGATGGAACATCTTTGGCAATACCTGTCACTTTTAAATGATACTTTTTATCCATGTCCATCACTTTTCCCATGGCATTATCAATGGAGCCAAAATATTTTTTAGCACTTGTCTCAGTAAGTACAACACTATTCGGATCTTTTAAAACGGTTGCCGCATTCCCTCTTAATAATGGAAATGAAAATAGGCTGAAGAATCCAGAATCAGTGATATATACTTTCTTTTCATTGAAGGAAGTATTGCCCACTACAAACAAATCATTTGAGGGCATTACACGAACTGCCTCTTTTATATCAGCCGGAAAATCGTTGTGCATTGCCGGTGCGTAAGGACCTGATAAATATGGAACCGCTTCATTGGTTGCACTGAAGCTGCGCATCACGCGGTAAATATTTTTCCCATTTGTATGAAAATTATCAACGCTGAATTCATTCATGATGAAAAGAAAGATCATCATACAAACTGTAATCCCAATTGTTAATCCAAAAATATTAATGAATGAAAAAACTTTATTCTTCATCAAATTCCGCCAGGCTGTTTTGAAATAATTTTTAAACATAAGTCTCCATTTGATGTGAAAAATTTCTTTCCTTCTATTTAGAATTGCAGCAGATTATAACCGGCATTTTATATCGCCGCGGTGCAATCAAAAACTGTTTTAAACCCGGACTGAATTGTTTAAAATAATTGGGAGGTATAAAATAATTCTGTTTGTCCCGGTTTCAATTATATGCAGCACATGAATTTAAAAACTTTCCAAATGCTGTTACACCAATATATTCTCCGTCACAGTTTGTCCATCCAGCATACGAATAATGCGATGACTGTATCGGGCATCATGTTCACTGTGGGTAACCATAATGATGGTTGTTCCCTGTTCATTCAGTTCTGTTAATAATTGCATCACTTCATTACCATTGGATGAATCCAGGTTACCTGTTGGTTCATCCGCTAAAATTAATTTTGGATTATTTACAACCGCGCGTGCCACGGCAACACGTTGTTGCTGGCCGCCTGAAAGTTGCTGCGGGTAATGGTTCCGGCGATGCATGATCTGCATTTTATCCAATACTTTTTCCACGCGTTCTTTCCGTTCATCGCCTTTTACGCCCAGGTAAATGAGTGGTAATTCAACATTTTCAAACACGGTCAATTCGTCAATCAGGTTAAAGCTTTGAAAAACAAAACCAATATTTCGCTTGCGCAAATCTGCTCTTTTTCTTTCATTAAAATGCGCCACTTCAATACCATTGAATAAAAAGCTTCCGCTATCCGGATCATCCAGTAAACCCAGGATGTTTAAGAGGGTTGATTTTCCGCAGCCTGATGGGCCCATTACGGCAACAAATTCCCCGTCATTTACCGAAAAGGTTAATTTATTCAATGCCACTGTTTCTACTTCTTCAGTGCGGTAAATTTTTTCCAGGTCTTTGATTTTTATCATGTGATTGTTGTTTTAAAATTTAATGAATTTAGATATTGTACATTCTTGTTAGAATTGGTGAGTAGGGAATAACTTCTTTGGGCGATTCCATTTTATTTTCTTTTTTTAAGGAACATGTTTTGGGACAGGTTTCATTTTTATTATTTAATGAAATAAATAATGCGGTTATCAATAAACTGAATAGTAAGATCAATGAAGTTTTCATATTAAATGTTTTAAGCGCTGTGAGTTTTGAGCATTATAATTTGTACCATATTATTATTATATTTATTACCTGTATTCATTATTTAAATTCTCTTTTATGAGAAATTTTCAATCGCTTTTAACCTGGCAACGTAGCCATCTGCTTGCATTGGAAACTTATTTAATAACCAAAAACTTTCCCCAAGAAGAAATTTTTGGTTAAACTGCTCAAATGCGCCGCTCTGCCTCATCTGTACCCACCCACATTGCTGAAGGATGTGGCAGAAATTCTAATCCTGATTTTAAACGTTACCTATCAATTGCTGCCGGTTCTGCTTCAGAATTGGAATATCAATTTATACTTTGCAAAGACTTGAAATTAATCACTGAAGAAAAATATCAGGAACTTTCAAAAGAAATTACAGAAATAAGAAAAATGATCTTCGCATTTATAAAAAATATTCCTTCTTAATTCGCAGTGTGCATTCAATACCTGACAACTCATACCTGACACCTGATATCTATTCCTCACGGCTCCTTCAACACCAACTCATCCATATCGCCATAATTTTCATAACTGCTTGTGACTACTTTATCACCAGGTTGCAAGCCGGAAAGAATTTCATAATAATCCGGGTTTTGCCTGCCCAGTTGTATATCTGTTTTAAAAGCTTTCGTTCCATCTTTGGAAACTTTGAAAATCCAGTTGCCACCGGTCTTTTCATAAAATCCACCTCTTGGTAAAAGCAATGCCTGTGTTTCATCACTCAATGCCAAACGGATCTGTAAATTTTGACCACGGCGAATCCCGGAAGGCACTTTGCCGGTGAATTCCATATCCACCTGGAATGTTCCATTTGCAACTTGTGTATATACTTTTTTAATTTGTAATTGATATGTTGAATCAGCAAAAGTAAAATCACCTTTGAGGCCGGTATAAATTCTTGAGATGTAGTGTTCATCAATGTTTACACGAACTTTAAAACCATCCAGCACATCAATCTGGCCCAGGCGTTCTCCTTTATTTTTTGACTGGCCGATCTCTGCATCCAAAGAAGTCAATTGCCCGTCCACTGGTGCGCGCACAACCAGGTCGCCTACTTTTTGCCGCATTACATTCAATGCATTTTGAGAGCCTTCGAATGACTGCCGGGATTGTATTAATTGTTGTTCGGTTGATACAGAATCCTGTTGTAAAATTTGATCAGAAAGTTTTTTCTTTTGCAAATAATAATTATAATCATTCACTGCTTTTTGATATTCCTGTGAACCGATCGCTTTTTGTTCATATAACTTTTTATCCAAATTATAAATTCGCCCGGCTTCTTTCAATTCACTTTCAACATCAGTCATTTGATTCAACTTACTCACAGTATTTTGCTGAGCGGCATTTTTGGAAATTTGCATTTGTGTAAGCAGGTTATACACGTTTGTTTGCTGCGTTACCAGGCCGAGTTGTAAATCTGTATTGGATAAACGAAGGATAGGCAGGCCTTTTTTCATGACAGCGCCATCATCCACATATTTTTCTTCCACTCTTCCACCTTCAATGGCATCCAGGTATATCGTTGTTTGTGGTAAAACAATTCCATTCACCGGGATAAATTCCTGGAAAGTTCCTTTTTTGATTTCACTGATCGTAATGCGTTCTGTATCCACATTTAGTTTACTGCTTCCGGAAGTATAATAGTAACTCCCGGCAACCAGGATCACTAAAAGTGCAATCCCCGTGATCGTTAAAATCCTTTTCCTATTCCATTTACTTTTTTTGATAACCCTGTCCATACTTTCTTTTTATTTTAAGGCAAAACTTTAGCCGGAATTACAGCATTTATCAGCAAATTCATGCCATTACTTAAATACTTGCTTTTCAGGTCTTTGATCATTTAATATGAATACAAAGTGTGCGGTAACGATACAATTTGCGTGCGCAAATGATACAATGTACCAGCCATAGTATTTTATAAAAAACGTCTTGACCTTACAGTATATCTTTTATTCTTTTGGATATTCCACAAGTCTGCTGCGCAAAATTGTTTAGTCATTGGCCGGGTGAAATGAAAGGCAATTGTTTCTTTTACTTCTGCAGTAAGCTGGTTGATCTCATTTGCATTTAAGTTTGCAAGTACGGAGAAGTTTGTTTTGAATTTCATGATAGTTTATTTTATTTTTTTTAAAATTTGATGATTGCTTATACGTCGCTTTCAACTTTTTGTTACAGGATTTCTTTATTTTTTATTTTGTTTAATTCCTGTTCTGCATTTATTATTCAAATGCGTGCCAAACCAATAACCCATACCAGCAAAGGGTTTCAGCCATCATTCAATTTTGTAAGTGTTCGGATTTGATACAGGTATTGTGCGGAATTGTACCGTAGAGACACAATATTTTGCATCTCTATATTTTATGAGAATACGCAAATTGGTTGTAAAGAAACACAATATTTTGTATCTCTACATTTTATGAGAATACGCGAATAGGTTGTAAAGAAACACAATATTTTGCGTCTCTAGATTTTATGAGAATCCGAAAATAGGGTGCAAAGAGACACAATATTTTGCATCTCTTTTTTTATGTTGAAAACGCAAATAAGTTGTGCAGAGGCACAACATTTTGTACCGCAATATGTTTTTTATAGGCGCAGTGTATTGCGCCTATACCATCTCAAAATAATAATAAGCAATCGCCGCGACACCAATCACAGCAAGGATTACCGCTGCGATCCACCAAGTGTCTTTTTTAACTTCGCGGTGCAGGAATTCCTTCATTTGTTCCGAAGTTTTTTCATCTTCACCTACACGCACCGAATGGGAGGCATTCTCCCGGATAACCTGCTCTGCATGTAATGGTGCGAAAAAATTTTCTGTTGAAAATGCATTATCTAAATGAATCCCTTTTTCATTTTGTTGTAAGGTGCCAATGCCATTCATTTCATAAAACCCATTTTTTTCAAGCGTAATCCTTACGAACCCTGCATAATGCTCAAACTCTGACAGGGCAATACTTTCAGGTTTGTTTAGGTGACGGGATAAGAATGCGGGGAAATTATTATTATTGCCGGTTGATGAATCTTTTTTTTCATAATCAGCATCCTGGACTACACTGACAGTTTTTACTTTCACTTCAGGATGAAAAACAATCTGCTCTATCGGCGGGTAAATTGTTTTATTGATAAAGTCCAGGTTGGCTATTTCTGAAACGAGTTCAAAACTACCAATGCCCGGTAAATTAAAATTTTTGTTTTTACCCAAATAACGGATTAAAATTTCGTGCATTTTATTTTGTTAAGCCTAATTGTGAAAAAGAATAAATAACGCCGGCCTGCACATTAAAACCCAGTACAGGATATTGTTTCCAGCGTTGGTATTTATTATTAAATAAATTATTTAACTGCACCCATGCGTTTAATTTTGGCAAAATAGTGAATTCTACTCCCGCATTCAAATCTATTGCGGGATCCAGTTTATGGCTTTCTTTCATTGGATCACGATACGGCGCTCCATCCCAGAAAAATACATCCCCCTTCACCAAAAAATCTTTGAATACTTGCCACCTCAATGTTCCGGATAATTGAAGGGGAACCAGGCCCCAGGCTTTATCATTTATTTCCAAACCACTGTATTGATTAAAAGTAGCGGATGCCAGCAGGGATAATTTTTCCTGCCATGTGTAACCCAATTCTCCATGTAAACGAATGCCTTTCATCGTGGGTTCATTCACCACATTAAATGATCTCCCGGTGAGACTGTCATTTAAAAATAATGGTTGGTTATTATATTTGATAAAAGAAACTTTTGCATTGTAGGTAAAATGGCTTCCGGCAGAACCTTTAAAACCGGCATATTGCTCTGTCATCCTCGTATTCAATAAACTTAGTGGCTGCTGTATCCAGGGATTCAGGCCGGCCAAATATTCATACGTGGTTTTATTAAAATAACCGACCCAGCCGGCAACCAAAATTAATTTTTCATCCTGGATCTTTGCTTCTGCACTGAAGTTGGGGAGCATGGAAAAAACCTGGTTATCCCAGGATGGCCTTAAGCCTGCATTTAAAATAAAATTCGGCGTTTTGAATGTTACAGATGGTGTGAGGTAATACAAATTATTGTTGATCGTACCTGTATCTCCTTTAAAAGAAGTGATATCCGCAGTAAGACCAAGATCAAAAGCAAATATTTTTCCAAAGGATTTTGAAAGTGGGGCATCCAAAATAAAATTCGTTTCGGTACCACTATGGTTATCTGAAAATAAGCCAAGGGAAAGCGAAGGGTTATAAGAAATATTGGCAGCATTAATAGTTTTATTGCGGACACCAATTTTACCTCCAAAACTGCTGAAGCGCTGGCGGAGCTGGTCTTTCGTGAAGACGAGCGTGTCCGGTTGAAAACCATATTCATATTGTGTGCTGCCATCATAATGCAGGCTTCCCATCCATTCCTGCGTATTTTTTTCATTGTTGAAAATACCAATCGCCTTCAAACCCGTTTGGCTGAATTGTTGAAAAGGAATCGGACCTTTTGAAGATGAGTATTTTCCGAAAACATTTAATACGGAATGAACACCATCACCTAAAGAGATACCCGCTTGTAAAAATGGTGTAGTGAAATTTCCATATCCAACTTTTACAAAATTTGAATTCTCCCAATGCACCATTGAATCAATAGAAGCTGCAAGCGGTTTCAATGCAGGTGATTCATAAGTAAAAAATAAATTTTGCACAGGCACATTATATTGTAATGTTGGCCTTTCAGAATCTGCCAATGGTGTACCTGCAATAAAATTAATTTTAGCAGATTTTTTTAATGTTGGTGTAAATGCAGAAGTCACGATCACCGTTTTTTGTGGAATGGTATCCACCACTTTTTTATTCTCCGGCTGTGAACCGGTACGCGAACGGTTTTGTGCAAAAGAAAAAGAAGATATAAAAAGAAATAAAAAAAGTGAACTATATTTTTTCATCTGTTTTTTTTTGAGTTGAAACTTTTTTATTGATTGGTGTTTTTATCCGGCTCAGCTATTTTACTGTTCTGATTTTTTACGGCGATCACCATGTCTAATTTTTTCTGGGCTTCCGTCTGCAATTCTGGTATAGCACCATTTTCCACGACACTTTTTAAAGTTGCTTCCGCATTGAAATAATCTTTTTCTGCAAAATAAATATCACCCAGCAAAATATAAGATTTAGTGATCCAGTAATTATATGAACCGGCTTTATTGATCACATCAAAAGCAGCTTTTTCTGACTCGGCATATTTTTGCTGCGAAAATAAAATAGCCGCAACCTGGTAGCGCGCTTCTGCTGCATATTCGGATTTACCTAAACCAATAACAATTTTATATGCATCCAACGCTTCAAATACCTGGTTATTTAATTGAGCACTTTTAGCGATCGCCATATTGGCCATCATTTTATCATCTGTTGCGATACCTTTTTGCGCCAATAATTCCTGTGCATTCGAAACGGCATCTGCCCATTTTTCCAGCTTATACTGGCTTCGCAAAAGGCCACGCATACTTTCTAATTTATTTTCCGGTGTAGTTGCAATTGATTTTAGTTGGGCAAAGTATTGCTCGGACAGCATATAATTTTTCAGTTCAAAATAAGCAATTCTTGCTGCCTGTAATGATGCAATTTCCGCGTATTTGTTAGGTGCTTTTGTAATGACCAGGCCATAATTTTTTATGGCATTGGCAAAATCTTTTTTATCATTATAAATCAAAGCTGCATCATAAGCAGCTTCTACTGCATATTGGCCATTCGGAAATTTATTAAGATAATCATTGAAGCCTGCTAAAGCATTATCAAACATTTTATTTTCATACGCATTGTTGGCAGAAATAAATGTAAGTGAATCTGCTTCCGAATAACTCACCGCTTTGCCATTTTTTTGCATAAAAGCCACGAAATCTCCCGGCTTTTGTCTTTGTAAAAAAATGTTTCTTACATAACCAACTGCTTCATTGCTTTCATCTGCATTTGGGTAATTTTTGATGAGTTGTTGAAAGTTATTCAATGCTTCATCTGTATTTCCCTGGTTAAAATAAGCGATCCCCAATTTGAGGTAAACCTGCGGTTTCAGTGCATTTGCAGAGCTGTTTCCCAACAGCGCATTTAAAGGCGCAATGGAAGCGCCATAATTTTCTTCCGCTAAATAGGTATTGGCAATTTCGAGGTTGGCATCTGTTACCAGGTTTGATTTAGGGTATCTTTTTGAAAGAGCTTGCAGGTACTCAATTTTTTGTGCATAGTTTCCGGAGCCCCCACTGATAATGGCCTTCTGAAATAAAGCATAATCTGATGCAGGAAAATTCTGGCTGATAATATTATCATACATCTGCACCGATTTGGAATAATTTTTTTGCATAAAATAGCAATCCGCAATGCGCGTATAAGCATCCTGTTGTAAAGGCGTACTTACTGCGCTAATGTTATTGACTACCTGTAAAAAATTTTGCAAAGCATACGTATAATTCTCCTGCCGCATATTACTATATCCCAAAGTGTAATAAGCATTTACAGGTGTTACCTCTTCATAAGAAACGGGGTTTTTAAGATATTGCGAAAGGAAAAAATTTACGGAATCAAATTGATTGGTACGAAAAGCGATCTCGCCTTTCCAGAAATCTATATATGGCAATTCTTTTGTGTTGTATGCTGCATTGATTGCCTGGTCGAGTAAATCGTCCGCCTGTATGATTTGCTGGTCATTGATCAATTCTTCGGCACGGCCGAGCAAAATTTTTGGATACACTTTTTTTACAGGCTCCGATAGTAAACCTGTTGATTGAAGGAGGTCAAGCGCATCTTTAAAATTATTAGTGGTTGCCATTACCCGCACCAGCAATTCTTTGGCTTCACTGATATTTTCAGCACGGGGATAAGTAGTCACAAATTCTTTCAATTCATTCAGGGCAACATCGGAATAGCCGAGTTCAAATGAAAGTTTCCCATAATTGAATTTTGAAATTTCCTTTTGAGCAAGATTGCTGCTGTTTAAGGAACAAAATAAAAATGCACTGCGCGCGCTGGGTTTCATATCCAGTTCCAGGTAGGATTTTGCAAGCAGGTACATACTGTTTTGTGCAAGCGAATCCTGTTGGCCACCCAATTCTTTAAAGCCGGTTACTGCTTTATTATACTGTCCTGCCTGGTAATAGCAAAAGGACAATTCATATAAATCAGCGCGGCTCACTTTTTTCGTATTACTTACAAATGCTTCAAGATAAGGTAAAGCATTTTTGAAATCTTTTTTCTCAAAATAAATATGAC
This sequence comes from Chitinophagales bacterium, assembly GCA_038257845.1. GTDB lineage: Bacteria > Bacteroidota > Bacteroidia > Chitinophagales > Chitinophagaceae > JAFDXJ01. The sequence continues at coordinate 43,085 of JBBSQL010000010.1, read as the reverse complement.
CGACCAACTGTTTCAACTGGAGGTCATAGTACTGATCGCCGGATTTTTTCAAAATATTTTCCGCGTAACTCAGTGCCTGGTCGCGGTCATTATTGAAATAATAAATTTCGGCGATATAATAGGGAACTACATTTTGGTAAGGCGCCTGGCCTTCGCTAATCTTAAAACTACCGAGTGCTTCCGTATATTTTTTTTCACTGAATAAAATGAAACCATAATAATAATTGGCAGCCACATAATTCGGATCACCGGGGATTTGCCGTACGGCATCAAATAAGGCTTTGGCATCATTGAAGCGCTGCATAGTAAAATAAGCATAGCCTTCATGGAATTTCATTTGAGCGATCTGGTTGTTATCGAGATTGGATAAACCAGCTTTCTCATAATAATTCAAGGCATCAGAAAAATCAATTTTACGATAATAATATTCTGCCAGGAAATAAGACATCATTTCAATTCGAGGTGTATTATGCTCGAGTGCAATGAATGCGGTGGCTTCCGTCTCGGCTGTTTCATCATTCAGTTGAAGGCCGCTGATGATGGCGTAATATTTTGATTCTTCGCGGATACTAACTGGTATATTTCCTTTATTGTCAGGCGTATTATACAGGGTTTTAAAAAGCGGGTAAGCCAGGCTGAAATCTGCTTTTTGATAAAGATCTTTTGCCAGTTTGAATGCTTCATCGGGATCATCATTCCTTTTTGTAAACTGTGCGGATAAAGAAAAAGATAAGCATACGGCAAGAAATAAAAGGCCGGATTTTTTTGTATATATATGCATATTGAGGTGAACGGATGAGTGATTTAAATATTTTAGAAAGTTTTATAATAAAACGTAAAAACGCGCTAAAGATAAGATGCAGCAGATGCAAACAGAAACTCCATGGCAGAATTGTGGATAAAGTTTTAGTATGCATTTCTTATACACATTCTTTGGGTGTCATTCAATTTTATCAAATTCCTTTTGATTTCTTTTGATTGAAGAAATTCACTGGACACAAAATACCGAAAAAATATTTTTAAAGAAACCAGCTTCAGCCATATAATTATATAAAAGAAGCAATCCATAATTTTAAAATAATATTAAAAAAAGTATATTTTTCAATACAGAAACTCAACATATACAAAAAAAGATTTGGTACTTTGAATTGATTACTCTTATTTTAACATTCTGTTTAACGACAGAAAACAATATCCTATTTTCCTAAAAGAGAAACCAAGTCCATGAAAGCTGTTCAAAAAGTGCTTTTACATGCACTCTTGATTTATGCTTTAATTTTACCCGCCATTCAATCGCAGGCACAATTAAAAGCCGACTTTTCCGCAAGCCCTACTTCCGGTTGTTCCCCTTTAATAGTGGGCTTTACAGACAAATCAACGGGCAAACCCACCAGTTGGAAATGGGATTTAGGCAATGGTGTTATTTCTACGGCACAATTTCCTTCAAGCACTTATTTTGAGACCGGTGCATATACTATTAAGCTGATCGTTTCAACCGCCACACAAACCGATTCAATTACAAAAACCGGCTATATCAATGTTTATGGATTGCCGGATGTGGAGTTTGACGCCTCGCCTATAAGTGGCTGTTATCCGCTTGATGTTAGTTTTATAGATAAAAGCACAACCGGTTCAGGAAATATTAGTTCCTGGTTATGGGATTTTGGTGATGGTAGTACTGCAAATGTTCCAAAACCTTTTCACACATATACATCGCCCGGATCATTTGGCGTAAGCCTGATGGCTTCCAATAGCTTTGGTTGTACTAAAACACTTACCAAAAATAATTTAATCAATATAGCACAGGGTGTAACAGCAGCTTTCACGGTTAGTTCGGCGGATATTTGCCAGGCACCTGCTGTATATACTTTCACCAATCAAAGTACAGGTACCGGCAATTTGACCTATTACTGGCAGTTTGGAGATGGCGGCACATCTACTGCAGCTTCTCCAAAACACAGCTTTAATAATCCAGGGACATATACAATTTTATTAACCTCCACTTCCGCATCAGGCTGTACGGATACAGCTTCAGTAACAATTGATTTTAGCTTTCCAAAATCTCTCTTTTACATTCCACCGACAATTTGCGCCAACCAAGCACAACTTATAACCAATAACACCACACCAGTTCCGGTTTCTGTATTCTGGACTTTTGGAGATGGTACTACTTCAACAATTTTCAGCCCGGTTAAAACATACACCAAAGCGGGTACTTACCAGATTAAACTGGTGAATGAATTTTCTACTGCCTGTAAAGATTCCATCACAAAAGTGGTTGAAGTTTTAGATGGGCCGGCGGCAGCTTTTACCGTTACAGATACGGCCAGTTGTTCGGTGCCATATACTGTTCATTTTAAAAATACAACGAAAGGAAATGCCATTAATTTCCTCTGGAATTTCGGGGATGGAACTACTTCTTCAGAAGTGGATCCGGTCTATACATACACAAATTACGGGAATTATACGGTTACACTTACAGCCACAAATTCCAATGGCTGCCAGACAGTTTTCAAAATTGTTGATTGTATAAAATTGCATCAACTTTCAATCAGTGGCTTTGAAAATTTGCCCGTAACAGGTTGCACTCCATATACAATTCATCCCAAACCCATTACGAGCATCAGTTTAACGAACGCTATTTATTTATGGGATTTTGGAGATGGTACAACTTCTACTTCGCCGAACCCCTCTCATACTTATTCACAGGATGGTGATTATACTGTGACGTTAACTCTTACATCTGCTGAGGGATGTAAGACAACATTTGCATTGAAACATGCAGTTATTGTAGGGCATAAACCAACAGCAAGTTTTACAGCAGACCCATTGGATGTGTGTGCAAAAACCCCAATTACATTTACCAGCACAAGTACAAATGGCCCGATCACACAGTTAGAGTGGCATTTCGGGGATGGTGGCATTTCTTATGCAAATCCCGTAGCTACGCATAAATACACTGACACCGGCTACTTCACTGTAACGCTGATCGCCTTTAATAATGGCTGTTCGGATACGCTTGAAATAATTGATATGGTCCATATTAAAGCGCCCGTCGCTAAATATGCATTTGAAAATAATTGTACGAACAGGCAGTCAGTTACTTTTACGGATAAATCTATTGATGATAAAACCTGGAAATGGGATTTTGGTGATGGAAGTTTTTCCACGATACAAAACCCGGTGCATGTGTATGCAAATACAGGAGCTTTTGATGTGGTACTTTCTGTATCTAATAACACCTGTGTGGATACATCCAGGAAAACCATACAAGTGGTGAATGAAAAACCCAAATTATCTATTATACCTTTTGCAAATTGCCGCAATGTGAATCTTTCTTTTGAGGTGAAAAATGTAGATGCAAAAAATATTTTAAATACGACCTGGGATTTTGGGGATGGCAACAGCCAGGTTATAAATGGTATTACCACTATGCATAGTTATAATAAAGCCGGTTCTTACCAAGTATCGGTAGTAGTGCGAGATATACTGGGATGTACAGATACACTTAAAGAAACAACGATTGTGAGTATTTTTGGCCCTACGGCAAAATTCACCGCGCCCAAAACAACCGGTTGCATTAAGGAAGTATTTGACTTTACTGATATTTCCACAACAGATGGCACACATCCTATTAAAACATGGACATGGGATTTTGGTGATAATACAGTAACAACCTACAATTCAGCGCCATTCCAGCATGCATACCTGGCTGCGGGGTACTATGATGTGAAATTAACGATCAATGATGAATATGGTTGCAGCGACAGTATCCGCAAAAAAACATATATTAATATCACAAAACCCACAGCATCATTCACTATGTCAGATTCAGTGGTTTGCCCGGGTAAAAAAATAGATTTCACCAGTACTTCTGATGGCATTCAATTAAATTATTCATGGAATTTTAAAGATGGCTCTGGTGCTTCTAATCAAAATCCATCACATATTTATACGGTGCAGGGAAAATACTTCCCGCAGCTTTGGGTGACAGATGCAAATAATTGCCCGGATTCAATCACGACACTTACCCCCATTGTCGTTTCTATTCCTTTGCCAAAATTCGCAATGAGTGATTCATTTTCTACCTGCCCCCCATTGAATGTAACTTTTACTAATAAATCTCAAAACTATTCCACTTTCACATGGGATTTTGGTGATGGCAATACTTCTATCATTTTATCACCTACCCATTTGTATAATAATGCCGGTATTTTTCCAGTAACACTGAAAGTGACTGGTAATGGTGGTTGTATAGATTCAATCACCAGGAATGTGGAGATAAAAGGGCCAACTGGAAATATTGTTTATGATCCCATCAATGTTTGTTACCCCGGAGAGATCACATTCACTTCTAAAGCTCAAAATACCGCGCAATATCTGTGGGATTTTAGTGACGGAACTACGATAGCAACAAGTACCGGAACGGTAACGCACACCTATCAGCCCGGCTTCTATTTGCCCAAAATAATTCTCAGTGATGCTTTTGGTTGCCAGGTTCCAATTAAAGGACTTGATACCATTCATGTTTATGATATTACAGCCGTGCCGACAGTAATGAATAAACAGTTTTGTGATTCCGGAACACTTGTCTTTACAGATTCTTCTTATTCCAATGATTCCATTAAAAATTATCATTGGGTTTTCCCGGACAAGAGCACTGCAGATGGCAAACAGGTTTCTCATTTATTTACTGCAGGCGGTTCATACCAGGTCACTTTAATTGTAACAACAAAATACGGGTGTATGGATACGGCTGAATTAGTAACACCTATAGAAATTTCCACTTCACCAAAGATCAGCATACTGGGTGACAGCACGGGTTGCACACCACTTGCACTTACATTTAATGGAAATATAAAATCTTCTGATACAACCGTTCTCAACTGGAACTGGAACTTTGGGAACGGCGCCGTTTCTAACCTTCAAAACCCACCACCGGTCACTTATTTATTACCAAACCAATACACAGTTACAGCTATTGCTTTTAATAGTTCTGGCTGCGCCGATACTGCCCATAAGCAGCTCAATTTATTGGCGCCGCCCAATGTGAATGCGGGCTTGGATACGACTATCTGTAAATTTGGTACTTATGTATTACAGCCCAGCGGCGCATCGAACTATGTTTGGGATGATAACCTTTACATCAGTTGCACCAACTGTACCAATCCAATCGTAGCACCGGATTCCACGACAACTTTCATTGTGCATGGCACAAATGCTTTTGGCTGTAGCGCTGCAGATTCTATTACAGTTCAAGTCATTCAACCAGTAACAATTACTACATCAGGCAGCGATTCACTCTGCATCGGCGGCACTGTACAATTACATGCAGAAGGTTCAGCAACATATAATTGGACACCATCCACTTTCCTGGATAATCCATTTATTGCAAACCCTATTATGCATGCGACAAAGGATACCGTGATCAATTACCAGGTGACGGGAACAGACAGGAAAAACTGTTTTGTGGATACTGGAATTGTTCGGATAAAAGTTTACCCTATACCGGGAATGCAAATTCTGAAAGATAATTACACTTTGCAGGCAGGACAAAGTGTGAAGCTGGAAACTACAGCCACACCGGATATTACGCAATGGAAATGGGAACCCGCCACAGGCCTGGATAATCCCAATTCCCCGAATCCAATTGCCAGTCCCATTCAAACCACAACTTATACCTGTGTGGCCATCAATGGTGGTGGTTGTATAGCCCGTGATCTGGTGACCGTGCATATTCTATGTGACAAGAATAATATTTTTATACCAAATACTTTTTCTCCGAATAATGATGGCATGAATGACGCATTTTACCCCAGGGGTACAGGATTATTCAGCATCAAATCTATTAGGATATTCAATCGTTGGGGAGAAATAGTTTATAGTAATAATGATGTGAAACCAAATGTTGTCGGTGATGGCTGGGATGGAACGTATAAAGGAAAGCCGGCACCATCAGATGTATATGTATATGTAATGGAAATAGTTTGTGAGAATAGTAAAGTAATTTCCGTGAAAGGAAATGTAACATTGATCAGGTAATGCTAAGGGAGCGTTGACGTTGTAGTTTTTATTTTTTTACATAAATCCAATATCCAAAATGAAAAATCTAAAAAGGTTTTTTATCATCGGCATCTGCTGTATGGCAGAAATTGTGCAAGGCCAGGATGTGCACTTTTCACAGTTCTTCGATGCGCCATTATTGCGCAATCCTTCCCTGGCAGGAATCTTTAACGGTGATGTGCGCGCCCAGGGTGTTTATCGCAGTCAATGGGGCAGCGTTACAACTCCTTACCAAACAGGTTCTTTTGATGTAGAAGTTAAAAAACCAATTGGCAGGGCAAATGATTTCATCACCCTCGGCATGCAAATTCTATATGACCGTGCGGGAGATATTAATTTTACCACCACTAATATTTTACCAGCAGTAAATTACCACAAATCCCTCAATGGCGATAAAAGAAAATTTCTTTCCCTGGGATTTATGGGTGGACTCGTTCAACGAAAAATAGACCGCTCCAAAGTGACTACCAATAACCATTTTGATGGTTTTGGTTATAACCCTGCCCTACCGGATGGAGAAACTTTTCCTACATCAAATTATAAATACTGGGACGGAAGTTTTGGTGTTTCCTACAATTCATCATTGGGTGAAAGTGATGTCAGTAATTATTTTATTGGGCTGGCCTATCATCATTTCAACAGGCCGATGAATTCTTTTTATACAAATCCCCCGGTTGAATTAAATCCAAAAGTGGTGGTATCAGGTGGTGTAAAATTATTTGTGAATGATTTTTCCTATGTTAGTTTCCAGGCAGATATTTCCACGCAGGGAAATAATAAAGAATTCATTGGTGGTGGTATGTACTCACGAAAAATTGGGGAAGACCTGGACAATCCTTTATACACACTCCATCTCGGCGCTTATGTGCGCTGGAAAGATGCGATCATTCCCGTGTTAAAACTGGATTACAATCCATTTTCCATTTCATTTAGTTATGATGTAAATACATCAGCATTGAAAACAGCAAGCCAATATCGCGGCGGCTTTGAACTTTCCATCGCATATATTGGATTTGATAATACCGGTTACTCCACAAAAGATGCGGTGCTTTGCCCGAAATTTTAAAACATAAAAAATATCGTATAGACAAATTTTACTTTTATTAAATCTTAACTTTGCAGAAAAATATTGATGATGCCATTAAAAGCAGGAGATTTAGCGCCGGAGTTTACGTTGTATGACACTGAAAAAAATGAAGTTGCCCTTACAGGTTTAAAAGGGAAAAAAGTTTTATTACTTTTTTTTCCATTGGCATTTACGGGCGTATGCACCACGGAATTATGCAGTGTGCGGGATGACATCAGCATGTATGACAAGGTAAACGCAAATGTTTTTGGCATTTCTGTGGATTCGCCAAATGCCCTGGCAAAATTTAAAGAAGAACAGCATTTAAATTTTCCATTACTGAGTGATTTCAATAAAGAGGTTTCTGAAAAATATAAATGTATTTATGGTGCTTTTAAAGGCTGGATGAAAGGTGTATCAAAGAGAGCTGCTTTTTTAATTGATGAAACAGGCGTACTTCAATATGCAGAAGTATTGGAAAGCGCCGGAGACCTGCCAAATTTTAAAGCAATAAAAGATATTTTGGATAAAAAGCATTGATATTTTAATAAAACCTTAAAGATATTTTTTGGCACAATAAATAATATTACTTATTTTTACGATGTAATTTAAGCGATGAAACAATTTTTACTAAACACTTCCGGTACTTTTAAAAGAATCCTGCTCGCAGTTTTGCTTATAGCAAGCGGCTGGATTTTTGCAAATACAGGTAATGCTTTTGTCCCAACAGATGTGCAGGTAAAAATCGTCAAGTTTTATCCCAACCCCGCTACATCATATATCAATTTTGAATTTCCTGTCAATATTGACAGAACCTACTCTATTTCCATTTACAGTTTTTCCGGTAGAAAAATGAAAGATATTCCTGTTAGTTCTTCGAAACTTTCCATCATTTTATCAGATGATTTTTACCGGGGAATTTATATTTTCCAACTGCATGATAAAACCGGTAAACTCATTGAAGCCGGTAAATTCCAGGTGGCTCGCTAATATTTTTCTAACACTTTATTTTTCCAAAAATCAAACTCAATTAATTGATTGTTTTTTATTTCCTCATGCAGGAAATTTTTTGAGCTGCAAAAATGTTTGATACTTTTAGCCATTATATTTTAAAATATATACGGTTTCAATATTTGAACAGTAATAAATTCTTTTTTTTAAAACTTATATTTGCAACTCTATAATTTTTCATAAAAATGAATATCATGAAATACCTGTCACTGATCATCTGCCTCTTTCTGGGAGAACTCGTACACGCTCAACCGGACCGCTGGCAACAACGCATTTCTTACCAGATAGATGTGAATATGAATGTTAGTACCAACCAGTTTACCGGTACTGAAAAAATCAATTACTGGAATAATTCACCGGATACACTTACGCGCATTTTCTTTCATACATACTGGAATGCATTTCAACCAAACAGTATGATGGATATACGCAGCCGGGAATTGGGAAAAACTATTTTTGGCACAAATAAAAAAGGTGAGTCTATGCGCGACTGGGATGGCCGGGTGCGTGACCGTATTTCTAAATTAACGCCAGATGAAATTGGTTATCAAAGAATTTCTTCCATGAAAGTGAACGGCCAAACTGTAAAATTAATTGATCATGAAACCATATTGGAAGTGCAACTGAGCACGCCCATTTTACCAAATTCAAAATCTTCTATTGAACTTTCATTTTCCGCACAAGTGCCGCTACAAATCAGGCGCAGCGGGCGAGACAATGAAGAAGGCATCCGTTACAGCATGAGTCAATGGTATCCGAAAATGGTGGAATACGATTACCAGGGATGGAATGCAAATCCTTATGTAGCGCGTGAATTTTATGGTGTATGGGGTGATTACAACGTCAATATTAATATAGATAAAACATATATGCTGGCGGCATCCGGCACTTTACAAAACCCGGAAGAAATTGGTTTTGGTTATCAAAAAAACGGAACCGCTCCAATACCGGTTACTGGCGCAAACCGCACATGGAAATTCGTTGCACAAAATGTACATGATTTTGTATGGGCCGCTGATCCAACTTATACCATGATCAAAAAACAAATTCCCGGTGGGCCATTGTTATATGTCGTGTATAAAAAAGTAGATTCTCTTGAACAAAAATGGCAGGACCTTGCAAATACTATGGTCAAAATATATCCATTTATGGAAAAAACTTTTGGCGCTTACCCGTATAAAAATTATTCATTTATCCAGGGTGGCGATGGTGGTATGGAATATCCCATGGCAACGTTGATCAAATCGGCGAGTGTTGGCACAGCAACACATGAATGGATGCACAGTTGGTACCAGGGTATGATGGGCACGAATGAAAGTCTCTATGCATGGATGGATGAAGGCTTTACATCGTATGCTGAATCACGAATCACCGCATGGCTGCATAATGATACGACATTCCCTTACCGCGGTGCTTACGCAGGTTATTTTGGTTTGGTGAAAAGCGGTTTTGAAGAGCCCATGAGTACGCATGCCGATCATTATAATACGAACTATGCTTATTCGATAGATGCCTATTCAAAAGGAGAAATTTTCCTGGCACAATTAGGTTATATTGTAAGTGATGCTGTATTGGATAAAATTTTATTGGAATATTATCGTGAGTGGCGCTTTAAACATCCCAATCCAAATGATTTTATCCGTGTTGCGGAAAAAGTGAGTGGCATAGAATTGCAATGGTATAAAGAGTATTGGATTTATACCACCAAGACCATTGATTATGGTATTGGTGATGTAAATGAAAAAGATGGCAAAGCAAATATCACACTGAAAAGAATTGGTTATATGCCTATGCCGGTGGACTTGTTAGTGACTTATAAAGATGGCACGAAAGAAATGCATTATATACCGATGAATTTAATGTACGGTGATAAGCCGGCGGAAGACAATTATCCGAGGGTCATTGAAAAAGAATGGCAGTGGGTAGCGCCGGAATACCAGGTCATATTAAATCATTCGGTTGGAGATATTAAAGAAATTGAAATTGATCCAAGCCAGCGAATGGCGGATGTGAACAGAGTGAATAATAAGATCAGTGTGCCGCAATAAATTTTTCATTTATTCAATAGTATATTCCGAAGGAAAGTTTTATGCAGAAATAAATAAAATGCAGATTTATAAATATTATTTTCAACAAAATTGAAAATAATATTTCTATCAATTTAGTTGTTCTCAAAGCGATCCTTCACTTCGCTTTTCTATCTTCCGGCTTGTACTAACACAAGATGTTCCTGTGTTGGGAGAAATTTATTCAAATCAAAATGATGACTAAAAAAGTACTCGTTGTAATAACAGCTATTTTGGCGTCATTCGTTGGCCTATATCCATTTATTTATTTTTTTGTGAATCGGAAATTTGGATTGTTACAATCAAAAAGTGATGTTATACTGACCAATGTTTTTTGGAATATTGGTTTTTATATGCACATCACTTTAGGAGGAATTGCTTTGCTAATCGGCTGGACTCAATTTAATGTAAAGTTGAGAAATAAAAGATTGAAAGTACACAGGCTGATAGGCAAAGTTTATGTTATTGCAGCTTTGATAAGTTCATTGGCATCTATGTATATTGCATTATATGCAACTGGTGGAATAATTGCTTCATTGGGATTTATTTGTTTAGGTCTTACCTGGTTTTACATTACATTAAGCGCTTACATTAATATAAGAAACGGACGAATTGAGAACCATCGAAAGATGATGATATATAGTTATGCTGCTTGTTTTTCTGCAGTAACGCTTAGAATATATCTTCCTATTCTGACTATACTATTTCATGATTTTATTAAAGCTTATTTATTAGTAGCGTGGCTTTGTTGGGTGCCTAATATAATCGTTGCCTATTTTTTAGTCAAACAAATTCAAAGGCAAAATGAAAAAACTTCCAACAATATACACATTTTAAAAGTTTGAGAGAAATTCGATGTTGAGGTTTCGTTCCGTAGGAACGTTTTGTGTATGTATTAATGAAATTGAAGAGTGCTAATATTTTTCATGAATATTGAAAGTCTGGTTTTTTATCATTGCGGCACAAAGCGTTCCTCCGGAACATGCGGTTTTATATAACATGCTGTTTCTACCCACATGATGTTCCTCCGGAACATTTGCTTCGATAAATATTTGTCAATATATTTTTAATTCATCAACCGCTCCACGGTCCAATAGGATGCGATGATGGCGATGAGAATGGACAAGGGATAAACAAATTTATTTTTGAACCCGGGCCGTTTTCCCAATGGCAAAATGAACAAACCAAATACCAATAATATGATGCCTATCTGCCCAATTTCTACACCAAGATTAAATGCAAGAATGGATGTAAAAAAATTATTTCGCGGAATACCTACTTCACTTAAAGCTGAGGCAAAGCCCAGGCCATGAACAAGGCCAAAAAAGAAAACAATTAATATCCGCCAGGGTTTTAATTCACTGAGCAAAATGTTTTCAATCGCTACAAATACGATGGATAAAGAGATCAGCGGCTCCACAACCGCACCGGGCGCTACTATAATTCCTTTCATACTTAATGCAAGTGCAATAGAATGAGCAACCGTAAATGCAGATGCCTGCCAGAGAATAGTTTTGATTTTATTGCTCAATAAACATAAACTCGTCACAAAAAGAATATGATCAAAACCATAAGGTATGATATGCGTAACGCCCATTTTAAAATAAAACCAAACAACACTGCCTGTCGGTGCGCGCTCCATGGAAATATTAATTGGGTGCGCAAAAACAGGTAATGCAGCCAGCATTAAAATGATGATACCGGCTATGCATCGTACACTGTTTTTATGGGAAAAAATTGGTTGCACTTTTTTTAAAATTTTAATTTCAATATAAAAATTATAATGATTGTAAAGTAGTTGTACTTTGATTGCGCAATAATGGTTCTATGTTTGCATTTGTCTGAAGTCCTTGCTGCAACACAGTTTTAGCCAGTGACTTCTCCCCTGCCTTTGCATAAATCAATCCAGCGCGACAAAGCAATACCGGGTTTTTAGAATTTGTTTTCAAAGCCACTTTGATATATGGCAATGCTTTTTCATAATCCCCTTTGGAAAAATATACCCAGGCCACACATTCGTTCACATCAATGTTATCCGGGCGGCGGTTATATTCAAGTAATGCATGTGAAAGTGCATTGTCATAATCATTTATTTTGAGGTAAGCATACGCAAGTTCCTTATCCACATAGTGCCCGATATTCTGATCATTGTTGGCGCTTTGAGATTCTTTGGTCATTGCTTCAATAATTTTTTTCTCTAAAGAAATGGCATTTTGTGGCTCACCCATTTCCATATATAAATTCACCATGCCATCTTTTATTTTAAAATCTGTAACGGCAGTATCTGCTTGTTTGTAATAATTCATTGCCTGGCCATAATTTTTTTCTGAGGCAGCGATACGCGCTAAGCCTGCAAGGGCGTAAGGGTATCCGGGCCTGCGTTCCAGTGCAATACTATAATGCATTTTAGCATTGAGCATATCGCCCGTATTTTCATACAACTGGCCCAATTCTACGCGTGACCATTCTGTGCCTTCATCGCCGGGTGAACCAGCTTCCACTGCCATTTGCATGGCTTTTATTGCACCAGGATAATCGCCATAAATTTCACGCAGGTAAGATGCTCTTGCATAAGAGCGCATGTCCGGTCGGATAGTCAGCATCTGGTCAGCATTTGATACGGCTTCTTTATAATTTCCGGTTTCTACATTTCCATCCACACATAAACCATAGACAAATGAATTATATGGATTAATCGCTTTTGCTTTTTCAGCAATGGACAATCCATCCTGGAAATGATGTTGTGACAAATACACCAATGATTGCAAAGTGAGCGCTTCAAAATCCTGTGGATTTATATTCAGAGCCTTATTAATAGTTGCCAATGCTGCTTTATCATAGTACGCATAATTAGCCGTCACGCGTGCTTCGCGGATATACATTGTAGCAAGCGATGCCAGCGATTTACTATCATTGGGATCTGCTTTTAATTTTGCAAAAAGTTTATACGAATCTTCTTTTACTTTTTGATATTCAGGACTTTTAGCGGCTTCACCTGTGCGTGGTAAAAATGCATAGGTTTCAGGATTCGTCGTTTTATTTTTTACAGAATAATTGTAAATAATTGCAGCAACAGAAGCCGCGAAAACAATCACTAAGACTATGTAAATATTTTTCTTTTTCATCGAAATAAATTTTTGGGAAATTTCTTCCCGGTATGATAAAAAATGCAGGCCAGTCCATGTTTTGGGTGGCCCGCAATTTTCATTTTTATTGTTTAGCAATTTTCAAACTCTGTGTAAGTTGTCCATTGATGACAGCATTGATATAATAAATACCATGTGCCGCATTTCCTGAATTCCAATTGACAGTGTATGTTCCTGCTTTTTGATTTCCCTGCACTAATGTAGTGATCACTTTTCCGTTTACATCCAATACATTAATCTGTACTGCTGATGAAGTTTCAATGCGATATTTTATAGTACTGCTGGACACAAAAGGATTTGGTGAAGCGGATGCCACGAATGATGGCGCACTTACTTCAGATCCTGTAATTGTGTTGGAGAAATTTTGAGCAGGTAATGCATCATCACCCGGATTATTTTGCTGGGCAACATTGCAACCGCAAGTTGGGCTTGTACCACTCCATGGCAATTGCTCATAAGGGAATGATGTTCTGAAAGCTGTATCATTTTTATTTACACCAGTATGATAAATCAATACTTTCAGCAACTGAGGAGTTACCAGGTTTCCTTTAAAATCATCGTAAGGAAGACCAATCGCAGCAAGCGCTACGCCGGCAACTGCCTGCAATTCTATACGTGTAACATCATCTTCCAGGCGACGTCCGTTCGGGAAGCCATCCATATTTGGAATGTTTTGGATATCGGTATTTTTATTAAACCGCGGATCCAGCAAACCCAATACTGCTGCACGTATTAAACCATCGGGATTAAAATCTTTATTATCCCTTTGTGTTGGCGGAACTGCCATATTTAAACGCAGCATATCACCACCATTTGGAAGAAAATTATTAATAAATGGTTTACCTACAGCCAATGGATTACCATTTTTACCGGTGGCCAATTGGTATGGCGCGAGGTTTGGAACACCTGTATGGAATATAGGCCAGAGATCAACAGATCTTGGAGATGCAGGGCCAGGTAATAATAAACCGCCGAAAGCATCTTCTGCCAAAGCAGTTCCTTCAACAGCGGCTGTACCTTTTAAAGCATACAAACCATCCTGTCCATTTCCAAAACCATAAGCACCCAATGAATTTTTCTGAATGCGCAGTTTTTGTAAAGCAGGAATTGCTGTTCCAAATTGAGCATCATCCATGTATAAAGCCAATTCAGGATTGTAGAAAAAATTTCCAAAAGTTGCCAGGTTTGCAAGGTCTTCATACGGAGTCATAGAATTCCATTTGTCTTTATAACCAATTGGAATAACTGCTTCGTTGGTCAATGGCATTCCGAGACGGGAAACCTGCACCCAGTTGCCTGAATTAGTTTCTGTACCATCGCCATTTAATACGCGCATGCTCTGACGACTTGCAGAAGCCCACACACCAATTACAAAATCAGGATCCAAAATCGTTGTTGCTTTCGCAGCAGACTTATGGTCTTTTTGTAATTCATTGATTGGAATTTGTAATGCAATTGTTGAAACGTTTTTGCAGGCAAGTCCATCAGAAGAAGGTGTTGTTTGACGTGGTGCATCACCAAGATCGAAGATACCGCCAAGATCCACATAGAAAGGATCATCTACAGGACCGCAGAAAACTTTTTCTCCGGAGCTTGCAGTAAGAATTCCATTGTTGAACAACTGCTCATAAGAAGAAGCGCCCAAACCTGTACTCGACGTAATAGAACGTTCGCCAATATTATATGGAGGCACGTAACCATTGCTCAGCACGGTTTGAAAAGACTGTCCGCCATCTGTACTTTTTTCCATTGTATAGGTAGTCTTCAAATTTTCTTTTCCCAGCCTGATGTTGAAAAAAGTAGTTGGATCTTCATTTGTTTGGTGAAAAGTAAAACGGTAAACGATATCATCACCGGCGGTATTGATATCATTGTCAATGTGAATTTCATAACGGATGTTTTCACCGAAATGATAATAGTTAGGGCCGCCGAAAGGCAGTTGTCCCGGAATGTAATTCGCGATGATGCAGATATTGCCCGGTTTATCAGGACAACGGAAGGCATATACATCGGTATTGTCTGCGAGCGGGTCATTGGAAATCATCGGTGCCTCACGATGGCTGGATGACATAAGAACGACTGCTGATGCAAACAAAGCTGTAACGGCAGGTAGCCGCCACTTTCTAAGTTTCAATTGTAGCATGTGTAAATGTTTTGTTGTTAAAGAAAATAGTGTTGTAAAAAAGGGTGATCAGTCCTGAAACCTTTGAGGGCTTCCTATAGATTTACGCAGGGTTTGCAAAAAAGGTTTTAAGTTTTTTTTAAGATAGAGAAATGTTAATCGCACAATATGCAGGAATGACGGAAAAATATTTTTCTCGAAACATGCAGTCAACCAGTAAAAAAGTCTTTATATTGGTGAATAAAATGCCCTCTTTCACTGTGACTCAGGGGGCGGAAGCATGCAAGAAAGATGGGAAATTTTTTATTCTCAACTGAATTTTATACCGGGCAAACGAAACATTTATAATTTATGGAAGTTATTTTTTTAAAATCATTGTTGCATAAAAACCAGGCATGTATTGGTATATATTTTCCAAAAAATTTAATGATACAAAACTTTCTTCAAAAAGAATTAAATGCCCGTTGGAGCAGGACACATCAATGCTGGTATACTCCATTATCCGAAAATAATTATCAGCAACTTGCTCATACATTAAAAGGAAAAGCAGTTGTAAAAACTGATGCGTTGAAAGCATATTTATCAGAAAAGAAAAGCCATCCAGCACAACCATTTATTAAAACACAAAAGCCGAGCGCACCAATACCTGCTCAATTAAAAAATGCGCACACAACAAAAAAAAGTATCGTCATAAGCAAAGAAAATCAGCATGCATTTGCTGAATATAAAAATCGTTTAATATTGAAAGGTTACAGTTCAAGTACGGTTCGCACGTATTGCAATGAATTTCAAATCTATTTACAAACTATAAAGAATAATGCGGCAAAAGATATTACACCTGCCCAGTTGCAGCGGTATATTTTGTATTGCATTCATGATTTAAAACTAAAAGAAAATACGGTGCATAGCAGGATAACCCCGTTGGATTAAAAAATAAGAAGATGTATTATTATGTGTATGTTTTAATAAGTGAAAAAGATAATAATTTTTATACCGGATATACTTCGGATATAACAAAAAGGTTATTGTTTCATAATGATGGAAGAGTTATATCTACAAAGAACCGCCGACCATTAAAACTTATTTATTGGGAAGGTTGTCTTAATCAGAAAGATGCACTCAGAAGAGAGAAATACTTGAAATCCGGAAATGGAAAAATTTATTTAAGAAATAGAATGTCCAATTTTTTTAATCCTACGGGGTCAAATTTTATTATGAACAGATTTTGAATAAAGAGAAAATGTTTTTTGAAATACCCCGGCCAAAAAAACCTTTATTGCTTCCCAAATTATTAAATGAAATAGAATTAAAAAAGCTCTTCAATGCATTAACGAACAAAAAACACAAGGCCATGTTATTCACAGCATATAGTGCCGGCTTGCGGGTGAGTGAAGTGGCGAATTTAAAAATAGCGCATATCGACAGTCAGCGGATGCAGATATTTATTGAACGGGCCAAAGGCAAAAAAGACCGTTACGTAAACCTTAGCCCCATACTCCTGGACATTTTAAGGAATTACCTAACAGAATATTCGCCTAAGCCAAATGAATATTTATTTGAATCTGAGCAAACTTTTTTAGCTTATCCCACACGAACAATACAGCAAATATTCACAAATGCTAAAAACAAAGCTGGCATCAAAAAAGAGGTAGGCATCCATAGCCTGCGCCATAGCTTTGCCACGCATCTCTTAGATAAGGGAACAGATATAAAATATATAAAAGATTTACTGGTTCATTTTAATATAAAAACTACTGAACGCTATTTGCATGTAAGCAAAGAAAAGTTAGTAAACATCAAAAGTCCGTTTGATGATTTATGGGAAAAAGAAGATATAGACTGGTAGTTGAAGAAGGAACATATTATAAATAATTTGCGATTGGATTGTACTAACAACAATTAAAAATGTATAACGATAAATGCTTGATTTTCAGGTACGATTTTTTTTGTTAGGTAACGTCTTATAACATAAATTTGCGTGTAAGCAGTAATGGAACAGACCCTGCACTTTAATCAGTCAGCGAATCAAATAATCTTTAAAGACCTTACAAACTATAAAATGCTGACCAGTTCTTTAATATCAAAATTTAAAATTTAATCACATATTTAGAAAACTTCTTGATTATGAAATATTTAAAATTTCTATTTGGACTAAGCGCATTAACTCTCTGCCTTGCGTCTTTCGGACAGACAAATTCAGACCGAATAATTCTTGGTAAAGAGTATGCAAAAAGCGAACTTACATCTACACTGAAGGATAATAAAACTAATAATGTAATCAACAATAAAACAGTTATCCTAAAAGACAGTTCTACAGCAGTTGCCGTAGCAGAACCAATTTTGTTCGGGATTTATGGCGAGAAAAATATCATCAAACAAAAGCCTTATGAAATCTATCATATTGACAACTATTGGGTTTTGACAGGAACATTACCAAAAGGTTGGAAAGGAGGGACATTTTTAATAATAATGGACGACAGAAATTGTAGAGTTTTAAAAATAATTCATGGAAAATAATTGACCACAACTCCACTACTGCTTACATCGCATTGGCGAGAGCTTGGGCTGACGTGCATTCCATCAACTTTTTGTTCGCTATTGTGCTCTAGTTCCGGGCTGAAAATTCTCTGATGAGCTATGAATCTTAATCTCAACTATTTGTTCGTTTACTGTACTTTTGTTTCATCTAACTAAATAGAATTAGTAAATCCCTATCCTGCTACAAAGCCTTTCATTCCTATATCTTCAGCGGTTAAATTCAGCCTTCTCATTTTGTGCTGTATGTTTTTGATGACATTGTTTTTTGTTTTTTCTTCATATTCTTTTTCATTTTGTGCTTTGTAGGAAACTTTCTTTACCGTCATTATCCAAAATATTTCTGCCAGCCTTCTGGCCAGCGCGGTAATGGCCGCAGCTCTTCCTTTTTTAAATGCAATGCGGCTGAATATTTTTTTTAATACACCATCTTTTCGTTGTGCAATTGTATTGGCTGCAAGGCGGAAAGCATTTGAGAGAATATTTTTCCCTTTCGGTGTACGGCTGCTAAATACTTTGCCGCCCGTTATTTTATTATTGGGCGATAATCGTAACCAACTTGTAAAGTTTTTTTTGCCGGGGAACTTTATTATATCGCTTCCCACCTCGGCTATAAATGTCATTACTGTTGCTTCTCCTACTCCTTCTATTTCCAATAGATCAACCCCAAAATATTCCATGCTCAGTTTGGATACATCATAAGCAGCACCGTTTTTTTGCTTTCGGTTTTTCCCCGGCACTTTTTTTATTGCCGCTACCTGACTGGTGTTTTTCGTTGCCATACCGGCCGTTATTTGCTTTAGAAGAACTTCTATTTCTTTGTCACAACTGGCCATCCTTTTTTGATAATGCTGGTAACTTTCCAGTTCATCTTTTAAGATGTACAATTGCTCTTCTTTCCATTGTCCTTGTAGTGCATCTGCTATTTCATCTTTACTTTTTCTTACTCTGTTATCCACTATCAATGACAGCGCTTTTCCATCTCTCTGCCCTGCTACTATGGCCTGCAGAATAGCCATACCACTTACGCCAGTAATATCGTTAAGAGCAATATCCAGCCGGATATTCATCAGCCGCAAAGCCTTCTGCATTTTTTGTATACACGTGGCGGCCTGCGCCACCAGGCTGCTGCGGTGGCGGTGATAAGTGCGTATCTGCTCTATTTGTACTGCAGGTATAAAAGATGTCTTCAAAAGACCCAGCGTATGCAAGCGCTGTAGCCAGCGGGCATCTTTTGCATCTGTTTTCTTTTCAGGATCTTTAATATAATTATTGCTCAGCACTACTTCTATACCGGCTGCTTGTATGCAGGCAAATAAGGGTTGCCAATAGGTGCCGGTGCTTTCCATAGCTACAGTGGCAATATTCTGTTGCTGTAAAAAAAGAACCAATTTCGCATTGTCTTTGCTGTAAACACCAAATTTACTTACGTCTTGGGGCTGCTGACCGATAGCAACATAATGTTCCCTGGAGCCTACATCAATACCAGCGGCGTGGGCATTGACGACACTCATAGAAACTGTGCCAGCACTTTTTGTTTTCTTTTCCATGTTTAAAATTTTAGGTTAAAAAATAAAATAGAAACAATGTCCTAAATTGTATCTCTTAGCTGAAATATTGTTTCATACGGGATTCCCGATCCCGATAACTATCGGGACGGGATCACCAATTGATTTTCCAACTGAAGTTGCCAACAAAAAATGCTCCTTCATTTATACAATTTTGCCAGTGTTCCGGAGGGGCTTTTATGCACCATTCTAAAGCAGGACTTGTAAAACATTGTATCTTTGATCAAAGTTAGCCCGGGATTTTATGAAAATTTCATATTGGTGTTCCGGCTGAAAATTCTTTGAATGCCCAAGCCATCGCCAATGCGTAAACGTAAGCTGCCATTAGTTGTGACAACTCAAACTTCAACGGGATACAATAAATGCCTGATAATAAAATAATCAAACAAAGATTTAAAAGTTCAATAAGACGAGGCACGGGTGAAGCTCATCTAATTATTAAGAGCAACCCAACGGTTGACTTTACTGCTGACATTATTAAAGCCTCTTTAAAGAATTACGCCTACGATGGACAATCAGAAGGAAGTAGAGCTTTATATATTTCACAACTCATTTCACTTTCGGCAAAGCAAGACAAAATTCGCAATGCAATTCTTCAGGGACTTGCCACCGAACAAAAAGACACATGGGCTTTAGTTCAACTTTTTGAACTGGCAACAATTTTTGCAAAAAATGGTGACGTCGAAGCAAAGAAAGCAATTTATAAACGCTTCTTTAGAAAAATAATTGACGGCTCTGATTGGTGTGGCTATGCTTCAATAATCGAACTTGATGGCTTAGCCGGATTAAAATATATTGCAACGACAATTGGAAAATCATTAGAAAGAAATATAGAAGATTGGCAAGACAGCAGTATTATTCAACACTTCCAAACGGATAATTCTTCAATAAATGCTATGCAGGAACTTGAAGAAGCAAGTAAAGAAAATCACTTTATTAAATTTTATCTTGACAACGTTAAGCGAACGGAAGATGGTAGAGAAAATTATCAAAGGCCAGTTGTTAGTATTAATTATGAAACCGTAAAAGAAAGAATAAATGATGAAAAAAGAAGAGTTCCAATTCATCCTTTTGAAGCACAGCGACTAACAAAGAAGGACATTAAAAAACTTGCTGACGATTTCTTAAAGGAAACAAATAGACAAAAACGGGAGAAGTATATGCGCATTTTTGACAGAATAAAATATCCATATCAATATTCTCCTATTTTAGAAATTGTAAAGAGTAAGAATGAAAAGAATGACAGGCTTGTTGAATATGCAGCAGGTGCATTAAAACATTTTTCGGGCAACGACATTCGTGAATTTGCTATTGAAATTTTAAGAAAAACAAAAGTACCTTCCGATTATTTAGACTTATTGGTTTCTAATTATAAAAAAGGTGATAGCAAATTATTGACAACTATTGCAAGGAACTGTAAAAACGAAGATGATATTCATGCAATCGTTTATGGCTTCATAAATATTTATAAGGCTAACAAGGCAAAAGAATGCAAAGAACCATTAGAAGCTGTTTATGAAAAATTAACTTGCGGCATACACCGACACGACATAGTAAAAATATTAATGGACACTAAAGTATTATCAAAACAAATTAAGGCTGAAATTAAATATGACAGTTATGAAGACACAAGAAAATTCAGTTCAAAGAAGTAAAACGGCAGCTTACATGGGGTTTGGCAATAGGCTGGCTGACGGAAGAGCAATCGGCTACAAACCAATATCAGCAGTAGTTCCAGCTTGACATTCTGTAATCAGCTTTTGTTGTTATCTTCATCTTTAGTAATTCTATTGAGCAACAGTTCCGGGCTTGACATTATAAATTTCCAGCCCATCGCCAAGCCCTAACGTTAGTGGCAACCGAACCGCAACACCTTATGACGACAGAGCAAGAACATAACTGTAGAGACGACAATCGAACAGCATCCGATATTGAGAAGTTTGGACTTTCAGTAATTATTATTGAAGCAACAGACTATTTACCTTCATTTGCATATAGCATCGGACTTTGGCAGAAATTCAAACATCCAGAAATAATATGCTTCGGTTTAAGAAATCAGACTTTGCACTCAATAATTAATGATGCTGCAGAACTTGTAAAAAGCGGTCAAACAATTGAGCCAAATAAGGTCTACAATGAACTTTTTGAAAATAGTAAAGCAGAATTTATAAATGTGGATGCAAGAAATTTAGATAATTATTTCGGGACAGCCATCGAATTTTATAACTCAAAAGAATTTCCGGCTCTTCAACTTATTTGGACAGACCGAGAAGATAAATTTCCCTGGGAGACAGGTTTTGAAATAGAATTTATTTACAAACAGCCTTTGCTTGACAGAAACGCTGATTTCAAATTTAGAGAAGTAAAAAATCTTGCAACTTTCACAACAAGACAATGGATTGAGCAACAAAAACCAATATTGCGTGTAGTTCATGACAATGACGGAGATTGGCAATTCCTGACAGGAGACCAATTACCAGAAGATATTAAAATCGTTGCGTTAGAAGAATTGGTTCTAAGAGACAAGACATTAAATGAAATTTTTGACCTTGATTACGGCGAAGAAGCAGAACGGGAATTTAAAGGTGGACAATGGACAAGAAACAAGGTAGAGTACGACGACGAAGACTAGAACGGCATGCCACTAACATCGGTTTTGTGCAAGCGGGGCTGAAGTGCGAACAATGAGCATTGGTGCATATCTCAGCCATAGTCCGGGCTGAAAAATCTTTATTGAGCGATAGTAGTAACAATGAACTTTTTATTATAAATTTGGCAACGGTTCCGGGCAGAAGGAATTCTAAAACCCCGCCTGCACAAAGCCGTAAACGTTGAACCAACATCGCCTATCCAGGCGATGAGTTTGGATTCTTTCCTAACTTGTAGTTTATTTTTTAATCTAATAAAACTATTAAGTCATGGAAAAAAAAATCATTAAGTCCGCAAGCCGTTGCGGCATTGGAAAAAGCTAATCAGTATTTATCTATTGGCCATTACAGTCCTCTCACCATTCGTAATTACCTGGCAGAACTTCGTTTTATTTTTGTGTATTATCCCCATGTTGATCCGATGGATTTTACAGAAGATATGCTTATGGGCTATTTGCTGTACCTCAGTAAAACGCTTGGCTGCAGCCGGGTAAAATGTAAAATGGCTGCCCAAAGTATTTCCTTCTTTATGCGCCATGTAGCAAAGCGCCCTTATGTAATTCCTACCATTATTTATCCCCGGCCTTCCACTACGCTTCCTTCAGTAATGTCAACAGAAGAAATCATGAAGTTGATTGATGGTGTGCAAAATATTAAGCATCGCACTATTCTGATGTTGCTGTACTCTACCGGTATGCGGGTAAGTGAAATAGCTAATTGCAAAATAGCGGATATTGATTCAAAGAATATGCGCATCAAAGTAGTTCAGGGCAAAGGAGCTAAAGACCGCTATACGATTATGTCGCAACAGGTATTGCTGGAACTGAGAGCTTACTATCTTATTTATAAACCCAAAGAATATCTCTTCAATGGGTTCAGGCCCGGCAAAAGATACAGTGTGCGCTCTATACAACACCTGATGCAAAAAGCATTAATAAAAGTGGGCCTTGAAAGCAAGAACTATACGATACATACCATACGCCATAGTTTTGCCACCCATCTTTTAGATAACGGAACAGATCTCTTTACAATTAAAGAACTGCTGGGCCATAATAATCTTCAAACTACAATGAGATATATGCACCTGACCTCCCGGCGTATAGACGAGATCACCAATCCTTATGATGCCTTACTGTTGGCAAAAGATAACAACATTCTTAACGCCCGTTTAAAATGAGGAAACATGTTATCTTATACATCACCACGGGCAACCATTCAACAGTTGCTGCAAAAACATCCGCCACCTGTAAATAAAAACTTACATGTACAAAAGGTATTGCAGCGTATAAAAACTTGCCGCACTTCTGCACTAGGCTATCATGTGTATCAATGCAGCGATGATGAGTGCGGACATATAAAATATCAATATCATAGTTGCAGGGATCGTCATTGCCCTAATTGCGGCGCAGTAAAAAAGCAGGAATGGATAGAGGCAAGAAGACAAGAACTACTTCCTGTAAAATATTATCATGTAGTGTTCACCTTACCGCACGAACTCAATGCTGTAATAATGGGACATCGTAAGATTTTATTTAAACTTCTCTTTGATGCTTCTGCGCAGACCTTTCTCACTTTTGCAAAAGATGTAAAATACCTTAACGCTACACCCGGAATTATCAGTGTGCTGCACACCTGGGGACAGCAGTTGAGTTTCCATCCCCACATCCATTGCATTGTAAGCGGTGGCGGAATAACAACAGATAATGAATGGAAAGGAGCAAAGAAAAATACATATCTTTTTTTGTTTCCGGTGAAAGCCATGAGCATTGTTTACAGGGCAAAATTTTTACAGGCATTACAAGAAATGATTGCAAAAGGAGAAGTGGTATTACCCGAAAATACAGACAGCAAACAACTCTTTAATTTGCTTTATCAAAAAGATTGGGTAGTGTATGCCAAAGCACCGTTTGGCGGCCCTCATGCGGTGATTGAATACCTTGGAAGATACACCCACAAGGTGGCCATAAGCAATCACAGAATCAGTAGTATTAATAATGAACAGGGCACCGTAACGTTTAACTACAAAGACTACGCAGATGAAAATAAGCAAAAGCAAATGACTCTTGCCAGTAGTGAATTTATCCGCCGTTTTGAGCAACACATCTTACCGGAAAGATTCTGTAAAATTAGAACCTACGGCTACCTGGCAAACAGGAATCGACATCAGCGTATTAATGACGTACTAAAAAAAATGAAGCTGCCCTTGCACAAAGGATTAATAAAAATCCCTTTGCAGATCCGCATGCTCGAACAGTTTGGTATTGATATGGAGCAATGCCCATGTTGTAAAAAAAAAACATTGCAAATGATAAAAGTATTTTATCCCTGGAAACAGGCAGATGATGGATAAAATTTATAGAGCGTTCATTTTTACAGCCAAAAAATGGTAACGTTTTAAAGACGTAGCAGGAAAAATATATCATTGAAATAAAAAAATGATGCAAAAAACTATTAAATGAAAAATATAATTACTACTTTTAAAGTAGCAAAACACAAGACGACATCAGATAATGATCAAAAAGTGTTTTGGAAACTGAATCTTAATTTAAAAATCAATTACGAAGAAAAGGACCAGTTGATACTTTGTTCCCAATAGCAAACCTTACGGCGACATCGGTCAACGCAAAAGTATACCGCAAAGCCCCGTAAACTATTTTTATTGTGGGACTTTTTTAGGGGGCTTTGCGGATACTTTTCTGAGTGTTGTGCGTCATGCGATTGAACACTCTAATAAATTTAAGAACCAAAACTAAATGACAGACAATACAGACGAGGAACATTTAAATAATTCGACAAATACTCAATCGGAAAATCCCACTGACGAAATTACTCCTACTGCTGACTCAGAGACTTTTAACCCGAATCAAGTAACTGAAAATATGGAAGTACATCATCATGCACATCACGAAGGAAAGAAAAACTGGAAATCATACTTATGGGAATTTTTAATGTTATTCCTTGCCGTGTTCTGCGGTTTTTTGGCAGAGTATCAATTGGAGCATGTAGTTGAACACAACAAAGAGAAGCAATATATTGAATCAATGGTAGATGATTTGAAAAATGATAGCATTCGATTCGAAAGGATTATTAATTTTAATAAACAACAGGTTTCTGGATTTGACAGTCTCTTACAAAATATTTATCACACCCCGTATACTGACAGTAGCACAAGAACCTTGTATTACTTGAAAGAAAAGCATGCCCTTATTCTTTATAGAATGTATTTTGCAAAAGGAACGATTTCGCAATTGAAGAACGCTGGAGGCCTACGGTTAATCAGGAAAAGAGAAGTAGCTGACAGCATTCTTAGTTATGAGGCCTTTTCCGAGAGGATTGAAAAGCAGGGAGAAGGAGTGGATTTTTCTGGACAAAAACTTCTTGATGTTTCTGTCAAAATATTTGACAGCGAACTTGTTTTCGGGCTTGACCAATCAAATTTAATCTTAACCTCAACCAAAAAATTCGAACTGCTTTCTAATGACAGCAAATTAATTAAGGAATATGCTAATCTTGCAAAATTCAAAAGGGATGTTATTAAAAATTATATAGGACAGATGATAAATTTACAAAATAGGATTCCAGCAATCATACAATTTTTGGAAAAGGAATATCATTTAAAATGATTAAGATGAAGCACGAACGCACAACATTCGGTTTGCTACTATGCTGGGGCGACGGAATAACAATGAGCATTTAGGTACTATCAGCTATTATCCGGCGGACGGAATTCATTTGAGCATTTGTTGTTATCTTCAACATTATTAATTTTAATCGGCTTCAGTTACCGGCTCGACATTATAAAATGCCAGCACAGCAGCAAGCCGTGGACGTTGGCTGCAAAGCTTTAGTAACAGTCGTTTATTAAAAAATTAATCGTTTTAACGCAAGTGAAATATTTCATTTTCCTCTTTTGCATCCTAATCGCTTCATTCAGTACAGCATACTCACAAAAGTCAATTCCTAATCAGCTGATTGATTCGGTCATATCAAAACATATGGATGAAAAGCATATCCCGGGATTAACTTTAGCAGTCATTAAAAATGGTCAGGTAATAAAGAAATCTAGTTATGGAGTTTCAAATATTGAATATAATATTCCGGTAACAGATAATACTGTTTTTGAAATTGCCTCAATGACAAAGCAAATTACCTGTGCCGCAATTTTATTATTGCAAGAAGACGGAAAACTTTCTGTTCATGATTTGCTTTCAAAATATTTATCTAATCTGCCCTTAACATGGAGAGATATTACTCTGGAGCAGTTAATGAATCACACATCCGGTTTAAGAGATGACTGGGATGAGCCAACTTCCTATTTTTTCAGAAACAACACTGATGAAAAAATGCTTGACGCACAGAAACAAATGCCCCTATTTTTTAAACCAGGGGAAGGATTTAACTATAGCAGTGGGCCTTTTTTTCTGGGTTTAGTTATTGAAAAAATCACTGGAAGGAACTACTCATATTTTTTGAAAGATAGAATTTTCAAACCTCTGGAAATGTCATCAACATGCGTTTATGACTCAACCTCTCTAACTAACAATCTTGCAACCGGATATCATTGGAACAATAACAAGTATGAAATTGGTATAGATATACCCTCAGCCGCTGAAGCTAGGGCTGATGTTGGCATTCTAACTACTATTGACGACATGATAAAATGGAACAATGCCCTCAATGACAATAACTTTTTGAAAGTAGAAAGTAAACAGGCAATGTTCACAGCAGGAAAGCTAAAAACGGGCATTGTCATACCCTATGGCTATGGATGGTATATTTATTACTACAGGAATAAGGTACTTTTTGAACATGGCGGAGCATTTAGAACAGGCTTCAATTCAAGAATTACCAAAATTCCTGAAACAGGTTTAGATATAATCGTATTATGTAACAAATGGAAATCAGATTTATCTGACTTGACTTATCAACTGGCATCATACTATGATAAAACCTTTAAAAAGATTTCAGAAGTAAAAAAAGAAAAAAGTAAAGCAGATTATAAGACGAAGGGAATTGAGAACTTATTTCACGATTTATCAATTAAGAAATATAATCGTGGGCAGCTGTATCAACAAATTAATATTTCTGGCTTTGACCCCGATGAATTAGAGGATTTATTAAGAGGATTTAAGAAAACTGTGTTACTTGGCAAAGTATTTCTAAAATCTAATCCAAGACAATTATTTGGCACATCTATTACTGAAGTTTTCTACTACAAAATTGAAGCAGACAAACCAAGCTATTGGTCTTTTGCCTATAATGCCAATGGCAAATTAATTTGTGCGAATTTAGAAGATTGACAATAAAAGTAGCTCTGCAGCCAACAAAAATATTGGCAAAAGTTGGGCAGACGGAAGTCCAATCATCGGTTTTTCATTTTTCAGCTTTGGTTTGGGCAAGACAAGCAACACTGAACTTTTTATTGTTAACTTCAACAAAATATTTTCAATCATCATCGGTTGTGGGCAGACGGAATTCTATTTCCCAACCTTCGCCAATACTGGTTCGTTGGCTGCAATTTTCTTTAACAGCCCTTACAGTTGAGGCAGTTAATAAAAGTCGTAACTTCGGACAAACAATATTTAAGCAATGTTAGTAGAAAGAACAAGCAAAGAAGTAATAATTAGGCTGTCTGCTTCGGTGGACACTGAAGACTTACAGGACTTTTTGAATTATGCACGTTATAAAGAATTAACCTCCACCTTCAAGACTGACCAAAAAGAAGTGGATAAACTTGCCAACGACATAAACGCAAAATGGTGGACTAAAAACAAAACCAAATTGATTAAATGAAAATCATTGTTGACACAAACATTGTCTTTAGTGCCATTCTTAATTCCAACAGTCGTATCGGGAAAATACTTTTAAACTCCAAAGAGCACTTCCAGTTTTTCACTTGTAATTATCTTCGGATTGAAATTCATAGACATCGTAATAAACTCTTGAAAATTACGAAACTCACAGAAGACCAGTTATCCGAACTTGAAGAACTTATAACCCAAAACATTACATTCATTGATGAACGTCTTATTCCACAAGACCTATTAATCAAAACTGAGACACTATTGAAAACAATAGACCCAAACGATACTGTGTTTGTTGCATTGACAAAACATTTGGAAGGAAAATTGTGGACAGGCGATTTACAACTTTATAATGGACTGAAAACTAAGCGCTTCAAGGATATTATTTTGACATCAGAATTATCTTTATTGCTTGACGATTTAGAACGAGACTAAAACGGCGTGCAATAACTAAGGTTTCGTTTTGCCCAACGGGCAAGAAATGAAACCATAGTTGAACGAAACCGGATAGATTTACGTTATGGATTTGTCAAAAAAGATTTCCTTGATTATTATACTGACAGAGAATTGGCATTTCCTTCGCCCTTGCTTAAAAAACGAAGGCCGTAAACGGTATGTTTAAAATAAGTTTGAGAAGGCATTTTGCTGCGCTGTTGCAGTTCGTAAAGATAATCCTTAACCTGCTCTGGATCGAGTTCTGTAGGAAGGCATTGAAAATGAAGAGCCATCACAGCAACATGCCAATTATAATTATCAAAGGTTCTTTGACTTCTGCCAAGAATGGAAATATTGCGCTCAAAACGTTGAAGAAGTTCTACAAAACCGCTAACTTCGCGACAGGCACGGTTAAGGTACTTGTTATACCTTAATGCTTCCGGCGATTTTTTTCGTTGTCATAATCTAAAGGTTTTTTAGTGTACGCTAAATGTACGGATTGTTGCGGAAGGCTACCTTAGGTTTAGTTCAACGAAAGACATGGCAAAAATTCGGGCGGACCGAAATTGTCTTGTGCATTTTCTGCTAACACAACAATAATAAACAAGTAATACCAGGCTTTTCTTATTAGTTTTCCTATATTTATTTGATACCCGGAATGTGTTCTCTTCAATTTTAAAACAATTAGTAATGAGATCAAAATTATTTATAGCAGGAACCCTTATTGGTTTATTGCTAATTGCAGGTTTCCGGTATTCAAAAATAAATGACAAGCCCAGGCTGATTTCAAGAGAAGAAGTATATAAACACCGTCTCGTGATGTCTTGTTCTCCTGACTGGACAGAGCTTAATGCCGACAGTCTTGCCAACGGCATCGGCGTTTTGCCCGGCTGGGGTAATTACCGTTGGAATATTACTACACAAGATGACAGTGCCCGTTTTTATTTCAACCAGGGCATTAATATGTATTATGCCTTTCACATAATTGAGGCTATGGCTTCTTTTAAAAAAGCTGAACGTTTTGATCCTAACAATGCCATGATCTATTGGGCACAGGCACTGGCCTATGGTCCAAATATTAACGACTTTGAATACGCTGCTACACCTGAAGCTTTTGCTGCAGCGCAAAAAGCTGTTTCTCTGCAAAATAATTGCAGCCCGAAAGAAAAAGCACTCATAGCTGCCATGGCAGTAAGATATTCCCCGGACAGTACCATAAGCAGGGTAGCATTGAATCAATTGTATGCAACGGCCATGAAAAATGCCTACAACAACTTTAAACAAGATGCGGATGTAGCTACTTTATATGCGGATGCACTCATGCTCCAGCACCCCTGGGATTACTGGAAACATAATGGTGACGCAGAACCATGGACACCCGAACTACTGAGCGTGCTGGAAGGCGCAATAAAAATAAACAGCAACCATCCTGGTGCCAATCATTATTATATACATGCAGTGGAAGCATCTAAAAATTCTAAAAGAGCCATGGCAAGTGCAGACAGAGTAGGTAAATTAATGCCTGGTGTTGCTCACATGATACACATGCCATCACATATTTACATACGCAACGGGGAATACAAAAAAGGCATAATCGTAAATGAGATGGCGGTAAAAGGATATGATAATTACCTCGCCATATATCCTACTGTTCAAAACAATGTCGGTCTTTACCTTGTACATAATTTGCACATGCAGACTAACTGTGCCATGATGAAAGCGAACTATAGTTACAGCAATAAATCTGCTTGGGCAACCCGCAACAGTTTTGATAGCAGTTACCAGTCCGTGCCTGCACCGGAAGGTACTTACATGCAATACCTTTATATGACGCCAACAATTAATAATGTTCGCTTTGGCAAATGGGATGCTATTTTAAATGATCCGCCGGTTAATGAAAACTATGTTTATTCTTCCACTTTATGGCATTGGGCCAGGGGTATGGCTTTTGCAGGAAAGAATAAATTTACAGAGGCTGAAAATGAATTAAAGATTGTACAAGAAAAAATGACTTCGCCGGATATGTTGTTGGTGATGGCACCTTATAATGCACCTGCAGATGCCGCTAATGTAGGAGCCAAAATATTAGCGGGAATTATTTCAGCAAAACAAAATGACTTTACAAAAGCTATCCGCTTATTGAGTGAAGCCGTTGTATATGAGGATAAGATGATCTATAATGAACCAAAGGACTGGTTACTGCCGGCAAGAGAATATTTGGGTACTGTTTTATTACAATCAGGCAATGCATCAAAAGCAGCAAACATTTTTGAAGAAGACCTGAAAGAGAATCCTAATAATCATTGGTCGTTATTTGGACTTTACCAGGCATTACAGCAACAGAAAAAAACTGCAGCCGCCAAAGTCATAAAAAATAAATTTGATATAGCATTTGAAAATGCTGATATCAAACCGGGGATTGTATTGTTTTAATTTGCCTTGTCCTGGTTTGTAAATTTACAAACACTTATATTACTGGTGCAATAATGCTACATATTCTAATTGACAAAACGATTTTCTAAATATGAATATTTAAAGGCTCATCAACATTATGTACATATATGAACTGTGTAAAAAACAAAATAATATATCAACTTTTTGCAGGACGGTTCAATTTTAATCAGCATCTGTTCAGGAAGGAGGCTTTCAATGCATTCCACACTTGCACAAAGCCCTGCCCGCGAAGACTTAAATTTAATGATATAACCAATGCATCATGAATTATTCCAGGTTTTATAATCATTATGTGTCAATAAAAATTTTAATTAATTTTTGTTTCTTCGTAATCTTTTACCCGGGAATTATGAGTGCGCAACAGGCTGCTCCGCGCACTTATTTTTCCAGTCTTCACTTCGATCATCTCAACTTCAGTAATGGATTATCTTTTGACGGAACAAGATGGATAGTAAAAGATAAACAAGGGTTCATTTGGATTTCCACACAAGATGGACTTAATAAATACGATGGCATTAATTTTAAAATTTATCATCATGATGAGCGTAATTTAAACGCTCCTGCTAGTAATGAATTCGGTAAAATGGCACTTGATAGTAAAGGAAATATATGGATGGCATCTGCTGACGGGCTTATAGAATATTTCCCGGTAACAGGCAACTTCAAAAAGTTTCCGGTAACAACCAAATCAAAAATAACTTCCATAGATGCTCTTTATATTGATGCACAGGATATTGTTTGGTTTGGAGATGATGACGGATTGCAAAGCCTGAATGCTGAAGGAAAAATTGAAACATTTCCCATTAAACATTTACTGAACAAATTAATAATTAGTTCCATTATTGAAGATAACGAAGGAATAATGTGGGTGGGAACCCAACAAGGTCTCTACAGCATTAATAAAAGCACGCATGAATTTCATCGATTTGTTTTTGAAAAATTTCCGGACCAGGATAATACGATCATGAATGTTTTCCGTGATCATGAAAATAATATTTGGGTGGGGACATGGGGTCGTGGTTTGGGGAAGTTAAACAAGCATACCGGAACAATTGAAATGTACACGTACAATAAATCACCCGATACGCGTTCAAGAGCCAACATTGTTCTGAGCATTTATGAATCCTCAAATGACAGTGATAAGTTATGGATTGGAACAGGTGAAGCCGGGCTTGGAATTTTTGATAAGAAAACAAAAACCTTTGATTTTGCAACAATCAACGGCAATGATCCGCATGCTTTCAATGCTTACGCAGTTTACCAGATTTTTGATGATCACTTCGGCACATTATGGTTTGCCACAGACAAAGGCGTTGTAAAGCTCAACAGTTATTTGCAGCAATTCCAGGTAAACAAATTTGACCCTTCAACATCATCTGTTCGCAGTTGGTATGTCACAAAAATTATTATTGATACGACTTCGGTACATCATATAATGTGGATCGGCACTTATGGCAGCGGACTCGTTCGGTATGACCCGCAAACAGGAAGTTATGCTTCATATATTCCAAATACAGAAAACCCGCATGGCAATGAAGATGTAAATGATTTTGCCAAAGACAAGAAGGGTAAAATCTGGATAACTACTGAGCATGGATTTTATCAATTTGATCCGGAAAGAAAATCATTTATTGCTTATAAAAATATTCCCGGAAAAAATTCTTTGCCATTGAACCGGGTTGGAAAACTAACCCAAACACAGGATGGCAAATTATGGATGATTGTAAAAGGAAATGGTTTTTGTTCATTTGATCCAAATACCAAACAATTTCAAATGTATAATAAAATTTTTGATGAAAACAATGACAGTATTAATAAGTCTGTTTTTTGTATAACCAAAGATGCTGAAGAAAATATCTGGGGCGGAACACAGTTTGGCGGGATATTTATATTCAATCCGAAGACTGAGAAATTTATTATCTATAATCTGAAAAATGGTTTCTCCAATCAAACAGTTTATTCTATTGTAGAAACGGATGATAAAACTTTTTGGATTGCCACTTACAACGGGCTTTGGAACTTTAATTTACAAACAAAAAAAATTATACATTACACAACGAATGATGGTTTGTGTAACAATGTTTGCTATAAATTGATAGAAGATGAACATCATTTTTTATGGATCACTACCCTAAATGGTTTAGCTTTTTTTGATCCTTCAAAAAAAAGTTTTCAAAATTATTCCACCAATGATGGATTGTTAGCTAATAACCTGGATGTTTCATTTGATAAAGGTGCAGATGGAAAATTTTATCTCGGATTTAATAACAGCTATAATTTTTTTGATCCGGATAATATTATAAAGAATGAGTTGCCTCCGCCTGTGGCTTTCACTTCTTTCAAAATTTTTGGAAAGGAAATATTGTTACCCGAAAATAATTCGGATCAATTTCCCCTGCAACTCAGTTATAAACAAAACATGTTATCTTTTGAATTCGCTGCGCTTAATTATACGGTGCCGCAAAAAAATCAATATGCATATAAATTGGAAGGTGCTGATAAAGACTGGACGTACAGCGGATCAGGAAGGCAGGCAACGTACAATAACCTAAGTGGTGGCGATTATATTTTTCATGTGAAAGCCGCTAATAATGACGGGGTGTGGAATGAAGCGGGTAAATCAATTTTTATTCATATCACGCCGCCATTTTGGATGACATGGTGGTTCCGAACATTGATAATCACTTTAATTTTCTCCGCCGTTTATGTATTGTATCGCAGAAGAATTGCGGATATAAGGAAAGAAGAAGAAAAGAAAACCATTTTCAACAAGCAATTGGCGCAAATAGAAATGAAAGCATTAAAAGCACAAATGAATCCGCATTTCATTTTCAATTGTATGAATTCCATCAACAGTTATATTTTACAGAATGATAAAAAAATGGCGTCGGATTATTTGACCAAATTTTCTACACTTATCCGGCTGATACTTGAAAATTCAGACAAACCAAAACTAAATCTCGCTGATGAATTAGCGATGCTTGAAACCTATATTCAATTAGAACAAAACCGTCTTGATAATAAATTTGATTACAGCATACATGTTGATCCTTTTATCAAAACAGCCACCGTGGAAATTCCTTCCCTCATTCTTCAGCCTTTTATTGAAAATGCGATATGGCATGGACTTGCGAACAAAAGCGAAAAAGGAAATATCCATATCAATATCCGCAAAGAATTGAATGCGCTCATTTGTGTTATTGAAGATAACGGCATTGGTCGTGCCAGTGCAGCAAAGCTTCAACAACAACTGCTGATCAAACACGAGAGCATGGGCATGAAAGTGACAGAAGACCGGCTCAAAATTCTCAATCAACTTAATATGGAAAGACCTTCTGTAAAAATCGTTGATTTGTTTAACAATAACAATGAGCCATGTGGAACAAACGTTGAGATAATCATTCCGCTGTAATTCATTTAATTGCGCCAGCTATACAATTTTTTCCGCCAGGTGCACCGAAAAATCCGCCAATAATACAGTCTTACTTTTTTTTTGTTCATGGTGAGCTGAGCTTTACGCAGAATTTTTTGCTTCGGTAAATTGCCTGTTGCTTTGAATAATTCTATTAATTGTAAAACTAATCATCATGAAAAAAAATTACCTGCTAAAACAAAACTTTGCATTTTGCATTGCTCTGTTATTTTTAAATACTTATGTTCACGCCCAAACAAATACATTTCCCTCAACAGGCAGTGCAGGTATTGGCACCATTACACCAAATGCATCTTCCATTCTGGAAATGGTTTCTACATCAAAAGGTATGCTGGTGCCACGTATGACGAAAAATAATCGTGATGCAATAGCAACACCTGCTACCGGATTATTAATCTATCAAACAACCAACACGCCCGGGTTTTATTATTATAATGGCAGTGCCTGGACAGCAGTAACGCCAAAAGCAAAAGGTTGGTCATTAACAGGCAATGCCGCCACAGACCCTGCTGTGAATTTCATTGGCACAACAGAT
Organism: Chitinophagales bacterium; assembly: GCA_038257845.1. Lineage (GTDB taxonomy): Bacteria > Bacteroidota > Bacteroidia > Chitinophagales > Chitinophagaceae > JAFDXJ01. Next base: position 8,199 of record JBBSQL010000010.1, on the reverse strand, counting down.
TATCAACCGCTCACATTCAAAGTGAATAATCAAAAGGCTGGATATATAGGTACTTCATTAACAACGAATACCGGATTTGGCTATCAAACTTTAAATACAAATACTACCGGTGTTTCCAATACAGCAAATGGTTTTCAGTCATTAAACACAAACACTTCAGGATCTTATAATACTGGAAATGGTGTACAGGCATTATATGCAAATAATACCGGGCACGATAATACGGCTACCGGTTTTTGGTCGCTTGTTACAAATACAACGGGTTATTATAATACGGCTACCGGCGGCTATTCATTATACACGAATTCAGATGGTATCGGCAATACGGCAAATGGTATATCTGCCCTTCGGTTTAATACACATGGCAGCGACAACACGGCCGCCGGAGCAAATACCTTATTTTATAATACGACGGGCTATGGCAACGTTGCAATAGGAAGCAACGCTTTATTTAATAATACTATTGGTAACCATCTTGTTGCCATAGGAGATTCTGCTTTATATAATCAAAGCGTTGACCCATCTGCTAATTATGGTAATGTAGCTGTTGGTTTCAAAGCTTTATACAGCAACTCTAACGGATTTCTGAATACCGCCACCGGTATAACTGCCTTATATGCAAATGAGACAGGACATGATAATACTGGTTCAGGTTATGGTGCTTTATTTTATAATAATGGAAATGGAAATACAGGTTTTGGAGCTACTGCCTTGGCTAACAATATCAGCGGCAATAACAATACTGCCGTAGGATATGGAGCCGATTTCAGTAGTGATTGGAGCAATAGCAGTGCTTTTGGTTATAGTTCCTACATCACAGCAAGCAACCAGGTTCGCATAGGCGATGCATCTGTTTTGAGTATTGGTGGATATCGGGGCTGGACCAATCTTTCTGATGGTCGTGTAAAGAAAAATATTAAAGAAAATGTGCCTGGACTTGCTTTCATTAATTTACTAAAACCAATTACCTATAATCTTGATCTGGATGAAGCAGATAAAATAGTACAACGACCAGTTATAAAAGACAAGAACGGCAAACCTATACAGCTTTCCCAGGAAGCAATAACTGCACGCAAAGCACAGCAAATGGTTGTTTGCACAGGATTTATTGCGCAGGATGTAGAAGCTACTGCAAAAAAAATAGGGTATGATTTTGACGGAGTAGATGCTGCAAAAAATAATACAGATTTATATGGTTTGCGTTACGCAGAATTTGTAGTGCCACTTGTAAAAGCTGTGCAGGAACTTTCGAAAATTAATGATGATAAAGATGCAAAAATTAATGAGCTTGAAACACGGCTGGTAAGACTTGAAGCGATGTTAAATGTACAACAATCAACAACCACAAACAACAAACAACAAACTATAAACATCTCATCAGCTTCTCTCGAACAAAACATTCCAAATCCATTTAACCAGTCAACTTCTATTCATTACAACCTGCCATCAAAATTTAATTCCGCACAAATTGTAATTACAGATTATTCAGGTAAAACATTAAAACAAATAAATATTTCCACTGCAGGCAAAGGAATATTGAATATGAATGCAGGTGATCTTAGTTCCGGCACGTACAATTATTCATTAATTGTTGATGGAAAATTAATAGATACAAAAAAGATGGTGCTCACAAAATAATAAAAAAAATTAAAAAAAAATAAAACCACAAGTCATGATAAAAAAAATGTTCTTTACCCTGTTCACTCTTGCATCTTCTGCATTTTTAATTACAGGCTGTAGTAATAACAATTCTGACGCCGCAAATAAAAACAATGAAGACAGTATGGCAACGTTTGATTTGCCGGCCATGCGAAAGATTGTTGATGAAAAAAATAATGAATTCGCAAAAGCTTTTGTAAGCGGCGATAGTGCAGTTATGGTTAACCATTATACAACAGATGCTAAACTGTTTCCACCAAACACTGACGAAGTTATTGGCAGAGATGCAATAGCAGCAGTGGTATCCCAATATTTAAAATATGGTATAAAAGAATTTAAAGATGAAACAACAGCGCTTTACGGAAATGGGGATAATATAATAGAAGAAGGCAATTTGTTTATGGGCGATGGCAAGGGCAATACCATTGACAAGGGAAAATATATATGCGTTTGGAGAAAAGTGAATGACGAATGGAAAGTATATTCAGACATTTGGAATACTAGCCTGCCACCTGCTACAGCCAAATAATATTTTAAAAAATTTTGAAATAAAACTATTGCATTCAAAATTAATTTATATGAAAAAGTTATTACTTTCTTTGTTTACACTTTGTGTAATTGCATCATCCATTCATGCACAAGCTTACCTTAACTGGCAGCGCTTCACAGACGGCACAGCACATAGTAATGATTCCGCTGTCGCCCTTGAAGTGGAAGGCAATAATATAATGGTTGGCGGCAATGTATTTAATACCGGCACTTTAAATGATATTGAAATTAAAAACTACGATCTTGATGGAAACCTGTTGTGGACAGGAGGTTATGCCTCACCATTAAATGATCATCTTGCAGAATTTTCATGTGATGCGAGTATCCCTTCAATTTATGGAGTGGGCAATTCGGATAATGGCTCTTACCTTATTGGGCTGCTGATTAAAATGGATATGAATGGAAATTTATTGTGGTCAAAAAATTATAGTGGTTCATACCCTGGCAATACTAAATTTTTAGATGTGAAAGTTGCACCCAATGGAAATATTATTGTAGTAGGTGAATGTATGCTTTCACTATTCCTTTGTGATGCAATTACAGGAAGTAAACAGAAATGGTCACACATCTTAATAAAGGAATAATATTCTATCAATTTGACTGGAGAAAATTTCAATAACTTTTGAAACAATATATTTTTCTTTTCAAAATAAATTCAAAATGGATTCAGTAGATTGCGGTAATGAAAATGCGGAGCCGCAAAATATTTTGAAAGTAATTATTATTGATGATGAAGCACCGAGCCGTAAGGCGCTACAAACAGCACTTACCGAATATTGTCCTTCTGTAAAAATAATGGCCATTGCCGAAACACCTCAAAAGGGAATTGAATCCATTCTGACACACAAGCCGGACCTGGTTTTCTTAGATGTTCAAATGCCCGGCATGAGTGGCTTCGATCTCTTATCTCATTTTGCAGAAATAGATTTTGAGATTGTGTTTATTACTGCACATGACCACTATGCCATAAAGGCCATTAAATTTAGTGCACTTGATTATTTATTAAAACCCATACAGTTGGATGAGCTGATGGGCGCCGTGAAAAAAGCCGAAGAGAAAAAAAATAACAGGCACACCAACTGGCAATACAAATCACTGTATGAAAACATCAGGAGCAATACGAACGCTTCAGGATCTGTGGCTATACCCACGGGTGACGGGTTGCTCTTTATAAAAACACAGGATATTATCCGCTGCGAAGCAGAAGGAAATTATGTATTCATTTACCAGGCAGGTAAAGAAAAAATACTCATCACCAAAACGCTTGGCGATATGGAAACCATGCTTGACCCTGCAGCATTTTTCCGCGTGCACAACTCGCATCTTGTAAACCTTGCACACATAAAAAAATATGTAAAAGGAGATGGCGGTTACGTGATCATGAGTGATAATTCCATCGTTGATGTGGCGCGGAGAAAAAAAGGAGAATTTATGCAGGTGTTCAATATCCGCTGAAACAGCCTGCAGACTTGCTTTTGATTGTTTACAAATATTATAACATTCTAAGAATCATGGTCAATGTATTCTAATGTTCATGGTTACAGCATAGCGACATATTAGCGTACAAACTAAACGCATAAGAGACTTGAGACTTTTTAGTTTATATAGTTTGCCAATCCACAATCAACTTTTTTATCAACCTATTTCTGGATACATTATCTTAGACAACTAAAAAAGGATTTTTATTATTCATTAGTCAACCTTTTTCAGGTTGCCGGACTTGATAAGAATTTATTTTCCGAATGGATAACAATGGCAAATCTTTGGTAATTTTATTGGGCTTACCCAGGTAACATCATTCTTCTACATTCAAATTAGACAACAATGAAAAAAAAAATATTAATCACCGGGGCATTTGCAGCAACATTTTTTCTTGGTTATTCATTCAAAACAATAACAACAAAAAACAATCATCAAATGAAAAAAGTTACAGGTATTGGTGGCGTCTTTTTTAAATGTAAAGACCCAAAAAAAATGAATGAATGGTATAAAACGCATCTTGGTTTCAACACCAGCGAATATGGGACAACTTTTGAGTGGAGAGAAGCTGATGACACTACGAAAAAAGGTTCTACAACATGGAACCCTTTTCCCGAAACAACAAAATATTTCGAACCTTCCACAAAAGATTTTATGATCAATTATCGTGTTGAAAATCTTGAAGCGCTTGTAGAAGAACTAAAAAAAGAAGGTGTAACAATTGTTGATAATATTGAAAGTTATGATTACGGAAAGTTTGTGCATATCATGGACATTGAAGGAAACAAAATTGAATTGTGGGAGCCGAAGGATTAGTGCTTATGGAAACATTGTAAATGATAGTTTGACTTATTAATATATTCTTATGGTCATTAAAGGTCAGCAAATTTCATTTTTAAAATCAATACTATAAATTTTGAATAAGGAATATCATTTAGAATAATTTTAAAAATTAATAAAAAAAATGCTCACCATTGACAATTATTTAGACAGTCATTATATACACAGAAGCAATTGGTTAAGAGCTGCAGTTTTAGGTGCAAATGATGGCATCATTTCTATTTCAAGTTTGGCCATTGGTGTCGCTGCTGCAAGCACTACAATGCAGCCAATCATCTTAGCAACAGTCGCAGGACTTGTGGCCGGTGCTTTATCCATGGCTGCGGGTGAATATGTTTCTGTAAGTTCTCAAACAGACATTGAAAAAGCAGACATAGAAAGAGAAGCACAGGAGCTTAAAGAAATGCCGGAAGAAGAGTTAAATATATTGGCTCAAATCTATGAGCGGAGAGGATTAAAAAAAGAAACAGCCATGCAGGCAGCTATTGAAATGACAGAGAAAGATGCATTGGGAACACACATGAGAGATGAATTAGGTATTAATGAAATCAACCAGGCAAATCCATTGCAAGCTGCATTAGCTTCAGGCGCTTCATTTACAGTGGGCGGTTTTATGCCGCTGTTGGTGGTGCTTTTTGCACCTGTAAAAAGTATGGAATATTGGTTGTATGGCGCAACAATTATTTTTCTAATTATCTTAGGAGGCATAGCAGCAAAAACAGGAGGGTCAAGTATTCCGAAAGCCATTTTACGAATTACGATTTGGGGTACAATTGCTATGGGTTTATCTGCATTCGTCGGTTATATTTTTGGCGTAAGAGTATAATTTTGAATTCATCAAAACTTGAAAAATATTATTATGAAAAGAACAATTTTAATTTTATTAATTACAACTTTTTGGTTGAATGGATTTTCTCAATTTGTTGCACGAATGGAAGTGAAAGAAGACATCCCAGGCCTTTGTGATAAGAATAATGTATATGCACTCTTACCTTCTTTCAAAGGGCAGGTAGAAGCTGTTTGCCCGGTTAAGGAAGATTCAATTTTAAAAAGATTAAATACAGAAGTTTCCTTTGTAAAAGAAAACCCAACATATACTGATAAAGGCATGATGGGAATAATCATTAATTGTAAAGGTGCAGTGGTGCAATGTAAAATGGATAATAAAACGAAGAGCCCGGAATTAGATCAACAAATTGAAGTGGTCTTTAATTCTTTAGGTACCTGGAAAGCAGGTAAACTCAATAAAAAAGAAGTGGATACATCCAAATTGTATAGCTTTAAAATAATAAATGGTGTATTTACTTTTAATTAAAAAATGTAAAAAATAAAAAGTGTATTGGGGCTATATATTTTTCCTTAATTTATAAAAAACCTCTTGAAACCACTACTACTCAACTGTCCAGATTAAATAACACATGATTGAACAGCTAAAAAAATATAAATATAATATTTTAAGTTTCCTGATTTTTATAGGACTTTTATTGTTTTTTATTCCAAATGAGGAACGGCGCTATTTGCAACCTGATATTCATTTAATTGAAAGCAATTCTAATTCCATCGCATTTTGGGTGTTGGGTATTATTGTTATTTTGCTGCTTGTGTTTGGGCTTCGGAAAATAACAAAAGCCATGGATGTTTTGTATTTCATTTTGGGATTAAGTATTTTCAGCATTTCATTATTTTTTATATTTCAAACAATATTTCTATCAGCAACATTATGTTTAAATACACTTTCCAATAATAAAACAATAGACAAAACATATATTGCGATAGACGTAGATAGAAATAATAATAATTTACTTCTTTGGGATTTCCATTCAGAAAGAAGTATCCAGGCTGACCAACTTTTACAAACAACCGGTTATAAAAATATCAATGCGACAGATACTGTCATTGTTTCATTCTATAAAGGACTTTTTGGATTTAACTTTGACCCGGAAATAAAAGACATTAAAAATAAAATTGCTGAAATAAATCTTCTTGCAATTTGGACTGAAAAAAATAAAGATTATGGCAACAAATATTTCAACAATCAGTATTGATGCTACAAAAAGTAAAGTATGGGACACGCTCACAAAACCGGAGCTTGTAAAGCTTTGGCAATACGGTAGTGAACTGGTTACAAATTGGGAACTGGGCAGTGGTATTCGCTTTCGAACCGAATGGGAAGGGAAAGTATTTGAGCAATGGGGAAAAATTTTAGAAGTTCGTCCAACAGAATTATTAAAGTATAGTTTGTTTGCTCCACGGCCCGACCTGGAAGACAAACCAGAAAATTACTTTATAATGTCATACATTTTGACAGCAGAAAATGATCAAACAAAATTGGAAATCATCCAGGAAGATAACCGGCCGGGTGCAGTGCAGGAAGAGCCACAGGGAGAAGAAAACCCGGTATTGAAAATGCTGAAAGAAATTGCGGAAACGAGTTAAAATAAAAGTTATTTTAATTAAACAGCATATCCAATTGCATCATGAATAAAAGTGAAATAAAAAATAAATTGCATGCAAGTCATGATTCATTTATTGAATATGTGGTACAACTCCCGGATGAAGATTTTTTAAATGATCGTAATAATAAGTGGACAGCAGGCCAGCAACTCGAACACATTTATATCAGTGTAAAAGCAGTAAGGCAAGCATTGACCCTTCCTAAATTTTTTGCGAAAAGTATTTGGGGCGTTTCAAACAAGCTGGGCAAAAATTATGAAGATCTCGTACAGAAGTATTTAAATAAATTGGAAAATGGTGGAAAATCTTCCCGAAGGTATATTCCAAAAATTGTTCGTGTTGAAGAAAAAATAAAATTAAAAGTAGCATTATCCAAAGAGGTGAATCAACTATGTTCAAAGGTGAACCGATTTAGTGAAGAAGAATTGGATACATATATTTTACCACATCCCCTTTTAGGAAAGTTGACGAACAGGGAGATGCTATATTTTACAATTTATCATGTGCAACACCACAAGGAATTGATTAGAAAAAATTTAATCCCTATTTGACTTACATAAAAAATTAGGACAATAACTAACAGCAATTTTTAAGTACACTGTGAATTAATACAACAAGCCAAATATGAACTGCGACCTTTTACTAACCAACATATCAAAACACATTTCTTTAAGCCCTGAAGAGAAAGATTTTTTTATCACAAAACTATTTTCAAAATTTTTGAAAAAAGGAGAATTTTTACTGCGCGAAGGAGATGTGTGTAAATATGAAAGTTTTGTTGTGAAAGGTTTACTAAAAATATATTTCCTGGATGAAAATGGCTTTGAACATATCATTGATTTTGCCATTGAAGAATGGTGGGCAAGTGATTTATACAGTCTCTTAACACAAACTGCTTCCACATCAAATATCACAGCCCTGGAAGACACGAAAGTTTTGCAAATAAGTAAAAAAGATTTAGAAATATTGTATCAGAAAATTCCAAAGTTTGAACGCTTTTTCCGGGTACTTTTTCAAAATGCATATATCACACAAAGGGAACAAATCAATTCAGCATTGTCTTCTGATGCCACAAATAGATACCATTTGTTTTTACAAAAAAAACCCTATGCTGAAAAGCGTTTTACCCAGAAAGATATTGCCTCCTATCTCGGCATTACACCTCAATTTTTAAGTAGTTTAAAGAAGAAACTTCGCCAGGGTTAATGTAGATTAACT
>JBBSQL010000009.1:0-88822 GCA_038257845.1 Chitinophagales bacterium | reverse complement strand
GAAAGCAATTCAATGTCTTTTATTTTTTCCGGTTCATTTTCAAATAAGGCCTTTACTGCACTAGCCGTCATTTGTGCATTGGTATGCGTAGATTTCCTGTTTTTATCCAATGCATAATACCGGTTAATAATGCCATTATTCCGCAACACAATCGGTTTTGATTTTGATGGAAGCCCATTGATATACCCAAGGTATAATTCCATGTCCTCATTCGGCACAGGATTGTTTGGAAAAAAATGAGATGTCTTGTTAATATAAACTTCAGCCATTTTATGCGTTTAATCTAAATGTAAAAAAAAGTTTTTTCTTCTTGCGATCTTTTTAGTAGAAAATGGTTTTACAAAAATAAAATCCAGTGTCAGCATAATTGGTGCGCCAATAAAAAAAGCAAACAACAAATAATATTTAAAGACCACAAGCCAGCCGCTTTTATTTTTTCTTTTACTGATAAAATTTGCCCAGGCTTTAAATAATTTTCCTGCCACTGTTTCTATAATCAGTAAAGGATAATTTATTTTCACAGCACCCTGCTCCACCAATTCTGCCTGAACATTTTTCCAGTCATTTTTTTCCAATCGTTTCAAAACTGTAGCCCCAAATATAGCGCAATGTTGGATATCCTTTTCAGAAACTCCGGGCAATGGAAAAATGCCCAGGTAACGGTCTTTTCTCCCTGACAACATCCAGTGAAAAATGGTTACGAAACTCAGCGGATTCGCGTGTGTATCTACCAAAGCAATATTGCCCGAAAGCTTTGCGCCTGTTGCATTTAAACGATTTTTTATTTTACCAAAAGCATTCAGCCACATATTCCGCGCACCAGTGATAGTGATAACCGGTGTGTCCAGTAAAATATTTTCAAAATTATTATTGTGCAACAATGAATTAACTGGAATGGATGGTGATAAAAACCAGGCCTGGTAGCCGAGGATAATCAAATCGTATTTATCTTCTTTGAAAATAAAAGGTGTGAGTGGAATTGTATTTCCCAAAACGCAATCCGGCATTACGCCAAAAAAACTTTTTGGAGTCCAGGGAAATGGGTAATCATTTTGAGGAACAATCTTTACTTTTTCGATATCCATTCCTGCCTTCAAAAAAGGAGCAGTAAATGAATCAATGATTTCACCCAACTGCCCCGATTGAGAGTAATAAATGGCGAGGATCTTTTTTTGCATGTATGCTTTAATTAAAATCTCCCGGCTTTAAAATGTCAGAATTTTTACTATAATCAAGAACAGCAGTTTGCACCGCTGGCAATAAATTTTTATACGATTTGATGATCATCTTTTTATCATCATCAATATTGGCTTTATATTTCACTTGTTTAGGTGCATTTTCCTGGATGGTCAAGCGGAGAAACCTGTATTCGGCATTTGACGGTTCATTTAAGATTGCTGTTTCCAATTTAATCCTGCCTTCTTTAAAAAACTTTAATTTGTCTGAAGCTTTTTTTTCCAGGCCACTTTTACGCATGAGCAAAGCACCTTCAAATGCCTTTTGCTGGGCAAAAGAACTTTTTTGCACAAGGTCAATTTCATTGTTCAACTGGTTCATTTCACCGGCTTTCATGGCTGCATAAAAACCGGCCCTGTCGAAATCCTGTACAGTCTTTTTAAGTAAAGGTGAAAATGTAAAAGGCAATAAAAATAAAAATGAGAATATTTGTTTCATATCAATTTAAATCAAATTTTTGGGTTTGCAATAATAATCAATTAGAGCGAATTCTATGCCAGTGCTGCGCAATGATGTTAAACGTTTTATGATTTTCCGTACTTCCTATTTAAGAAAACTTTTTGAGCAAAGCCATTGCCAGCCATAATCAATACCTATTTTTGTTGCCAATTAAAAATAACTGTATGGGCTGGATCATATTTCTCATTTTTGTCATTGGCTGGATGATCGGCTTGTATGGCATGTTTAAAAAAGCGGGCATCAGGCCTGAATGGGCTGCTTTCATTCCATTTTACAACACCTGGCTGATTGTTGAAAAATGCGGTATCAAAAAAATTTGGTTCTGGCTTCAACTCATTCCCATCGCAGGGCAATTTATAACCATCTGGATCACCATCATTTTCGTGATGCATTTTGGGAAAGTAAATTTGATAGATCATACACTCACTGTTTTTGTGCCTTTTATTTATTTGCCCTATCTCGGCTTCTCTGATAGTGTAAGATGGGGCGGCCGGGAAATGTTTAAGCGCTATAAAAAACCTGGCTCACGCGAATGGATTGATGCCGCGGTTTTTGCAATCGTTGCAGCAACATTGATCCGCACATTTATTTTTGAAGCATATACCATTCCCACGGAAAGTATGGAAAAGACTTTGATGGTGGATGATTTTTTGTTTGTAAATAAATTGGCTTACGGGCCACGTATTCCGCAAACACCAATCAGTTTTCCTTTCGTGCATAATACGTTGCCGGGAATGCCTACCACACCGTCTTATTTGAAATGGATACAACTCCCCTATTCGCGTTTGGCGGGATATGATGAAATAAAAAGAAATGATGTAGTTGTTTTTAATTTCCCCGCAGGCGATACCATTATTAATGTAGTTGGCTTTGGATCCATGCGGCCTTATTATGATGTCTTGCGTGAGCAATATCATGGTGACCGTGAAAAGTTAAAAGCAGATTTTCCACTACTCGTTCACCCAATGGATAAGACAGATAATTATATTAAACGTTGTACGGGAATGCCCGGTGATGTGATCCAGGTGAAAGAAGGTGTATTGTTTGTAAATGGGCAGCCCGCTTACGTTTCACCTAATTCACAAATAGATTATAATGTCCCGCTGAATGGAAAAACTTTTACTGTGGATGCATTGAATGAACAATTAGGAATTGATGCCACAGAAGGTTTGGGCGATTTGTTACCCGACAGTGCAAGTATCATTATGAATATGACACCGGTTGAAAAAACAACTGTGGAAAATGCACTGAAAGTAAAATGTACGATCGCCGCATACAAACAGGAATCAACGCTGGTATTTCCATACAATGAAATGAGTGCAAGTTGGAGCAGGGATAATTATGGCCCAATACAAATACCAAAAAAAGGACAAGCTATTCAATTGACACCACAAAATATTGCTGAATATGAACGGCTCATTACAAATTATGAGCATAATACTTTTGAAATCCAGAACGGAAAATTCATCATCAACGGAAAAGAAACAACAACTTATACACCCATTTATAATTATTACTGGATGATGGGTGATAACCGTCATCGCAGCCAGGACAGCCGTTTCTGGGGGTTTGTACCTGAAACAAATATTGTTGGCCGCGCTTCGTTAATCTGGTTTAGCTGGAAAGACGGGCCAAGATGGAACAGGATATTTAAAATGATTAATTGATTTTTAATTGGAATATTAATGTTTAAAAATTAGCACTTTTCAACATTCAATAAACTAATTTTTACTCGTATAATTTTTCAAAATATCTTCTATCCTTTTATCCGGAACTAAATCTGTAACTGCAACAATTTTCACTAATTTAAAATCAGCATGGGTTGCATTCATTACATAATTGAACGCTTCCGGCAAAACTGCAGACGGCACTTTTAATACGAGTGTTTTACCGGCATCAAACCATGCATTTCCTAAAGTTTGACAAGTGGCATAATTATTCATGTCACGCCAATTATCTTTTAATAAAGAAACGTCAAGAATAGTAATAGCTTGCTTGAGGGGAATTTCCAGGATCATAATTTTAAAATCATCATTAAATCCCACACCCTGCCGCCTGATCATATTTTCCAAAAAAGCAAGCGGTATGGATTCTGCTGAATAGATGACTTTTTTCCCGGCGCTATTCCATCTTCCTTCCATTCCGGAAGCCAACAATTTCTTGCTAAATAATTTATGTACGATTCTATAAATAAGCATCGTAAATAATTAAACGGGATAACCTTGTGCTAACTGGTCTATTTCATGCATCACAAGATCAACACCGCCGGATGTTCCAATGAGGTCAATGGGCTTTTGAGAAGATTTCCAAAATGGTTTGTTTAGCCAATATGTAAATTCGTCAACATTTCCGAAGATGGTCTCACCCTTTTCATATAATGCAATCAATTTCAGCAAATGTTCACTATACAAAGGAGCGAGATTTTTTCTTTTCTCTTTATAATTACTGATCGTACGCGCCGATAAATTGATAAGCGAAGCCAGGTATTTTTCAGGCATTTTTATGGCTTCCGCAAAATCGTAAAACACTTTAGCTTTTAAGCCTTCTTTTGCTGAAAGTACGATCGAACGATTATCTATAAATTCCAAATCTTTGAATTTATTTTTAATTAAGTTTCCCTGCATTCAATGTTTTTTTAGAGAACAAAGATAGTTGAATATTTTCAATTTTAAAAATGAAATATTTCTTAAAACTCAATACCGCTTCCTGTAATTAAAAACTGCCCAGCCATTTAAGAAAACAGCAAAGCCAGAAATAATCAGCAATTGATTTTCAATATCCGCAAAACCGCTGCCTTTTAAAATAACCATGCGGATCACTTCCACGAAATAAGTGACCGGGTTAAATTTTGTCAGAACCTGCGCCCAGTGCGGCATACTGTCAATTGAAGTATATAAACCACCCAGTAAAACAAAAACCATGATCAGGAAAAATGAGATCAGCATGGCCTGTTGCTGTGTGGATGTGTAGGTAGAAATTAATAAGCCCAATCCTAAAACCGCCAGCATATAAACTGCCGCAAAAATTAATAACACGAATAAATTTCCCTGCGGGATGATACCATAAAAAAGCCGGGAAATCAGGAGGCCGATTAATAGAACTAATAATCCCAATATCCAGAACGGAATAAGTTTGCCCGCGATGAATTGCCATTTTTTAATGGGCGTCACATTGATCTGTTCAATTGTTCCAATCTCTTTTTCTTTCACAATATTTAAAGAAGCCAAAAATGATCCGACCAGTGTCACTAAAATTACCAGGATACCGGGCACCATGAAATTTTTATAATTCATCTGCGGATTGTACCAGTTGGAAGATATGATATCAATATTTTTTTCGGGACTGAATCGTGAGGATTGCATATATTTTGCGCGGATATCACTGTTATAATTTTGAATGATCTTTTGCAGGTAAGCGCCGCCCAGTCCGGCTTTTACGCCATTGATTGCATTGACAGCAATAAATAAATTTGCCTCATTTTTTTTGATTAAATTTTCTGCGAATGAAGCAGGGATTTCTAAAATCAAATCCGCTTTATCCGTTTCAATATCACTTAATGATGATTTGTAGGAATTGCTGTAATCCTGTAAAATAAAATAACCGGAAGCAGTGATCTTCGAAATGAGCTCGCGTGAAACAGGAGAATGATCATGATCAATAACCGTTATATTAATATTTTTCATTTCATAATCCGCAGCCCACGGCAATACGATCAATTGCACAATCGGCATTAAAAAAATGATGCGTAAAATTGATTTGTTACGGAATATTTGCCTGAACTCTTTTTCCAATAAATATTTCAACACTTTCATGCAAGCCTTATTTTAAAAGTCCGGATACTTATTGCCAGGAATAGGAATAACATTCCCGTTAGGACCAAAATATCTTTCCAGATAATTGACACCCCAACTCCTTTTATCATCACCGATTTTACAATTGTATAATACCATTTTGCAGGTACGGCATTTGAAAAAATGCGTAGTGGCAAGGGCATATTTTCAATGGGAAACATAAAACCACTCAGCATAACAGTAGGTAAAAACAATCCAACTAAAGAAATAAACATAGCCGTTTGTTGTGAATCGGTTACAGATGAAATGAGTAAACCCAATGCCAGCGAAGTGAGTGTAAATAAAATACTAACCGCCAGCAATAATGCCAGGCTGCCATTGATGGGCACATCCAATACAAATACACTTAACAATAAAATACTAATGATATTAATGATGGACAATAACAGGTAAGGAATTGCTTTTGAAATGATTATTTTAATGGGTGAAACAGGTGACACAAGCAGCACTTCCATGGTACCCGTTTCTTTTTCCCGCACAATAGTTATTGCAGTCATCATGGTGCAGATAAGCATGAGCACCATCGCCATTACACCGGGCACAAAACTATAAGCACCTTTTAATTGAGGATTGTACAGCATTCTTATTTCTGTCGTAATCGTATAAGGAATTTTCCGTGGTGCATTGATCTTTTGCTGGTAATCTTTAATGATAACCGTCGCATTATTAGTCAAAGTGTTTGCAACATTTGGATCTGATGCATCCGCAATGATCTGCAAACTGGCCTTATTAAAATGCCCGAGATCTGCATCAAAATTCTGAGGAAAAATGATGGCCAATTTAATTGCCCCTTCTTTGAATGCAGCATCTATTTCATTAAACCCAGTGAGATTTTTTTGGATATCAAAATAATTACTGGCATCGAGCGATTGTATGATCGCTTGTGTAGCTGCATCATGTGAAAAATCAAGCACAGCAATCTTTGAATTTTTTACTTCATTGGTCAAAGCAAAACCAAAAATGATAATTTGCACAATGGGCATTCCCAGCAGGATTAGCATCGTCCGCCTGTCACGAAGAATGTGATAAAATTCTTTTTTTATAAATGATAAAAATTGTTTCATACTTTTTTTTGAAAGCGCATTTTAATTATCCACCCTGACTGCTTTCCGGGCCAGTTTTAAAAACACCTCTTCCATTGATTCTACCTGGTATATATTTTTTAATTCCTTTGGCGTATCCAATGCTTCAATTTTACCATCAACCATTATACATACGCGATTACAATATTCTGCTTCATCCATATAATGTGTTGTTACAAAAATGGTGATCCCTTTTTCTGCCGCTTCATAGATCATTTCCCAAAATTCTCTTCTTGTTACAGGATCCACTCCGCCGGTGGGTTCATCCAGGAAAACAATTTGTGGCTCATGAAATATGGCCACTGAAAAAGCCAGTTTTTGTTTCCAACCTGTTGGTAAATATTTGACCAGTTTATCCCCTTCCCCTTCGAGGTGCAGCTTCTTAATCACAGCCTCCGAATTTGTTTTTATAAAAGCTGCGCTCATCCCATAAATTCCCGCAAAAAACCGGATGTTTTCTTTTACCGTCAGGTCTTCATACAAGGAAAATTTTTGGCTCATATAACCAATATTTTTTTTGATTTTTTCTGTTTTGGTAAACACATCAAAACCTGCCACAGAAGCCTTCCCCGAGCTTGGACGCGATAAACCGCATAGCATCCGGATGGCAGTCGTTTTTCCCGCACCATTCGCACCAAGGAAACCAAATATCTCTCCTTTTTTTACATTAAAAGAAATATGGTCCACAGCGATAAAATCACCAAATTTTTTTGTGAGTTGATCTGCTGATATGGCTATGTCATTATTCATATATTTTATTCTGACACATTTTTCATGAGGGCTATAAAGCAATCTTCAATGTCCGGTTGTATTTTATGTATCTCCAGATCATCGTGTGTGAATTTTGATAAATAATTTTTAAGATCGTTTTCATTATTTTTTGTTTTCATCACAACATGGTGTGCTGCACCAAAAAAATATGCATCCGCTGCTCCATCATATTGTTGCAGTTCCTTTAATAACGGCAACATCTTTTCAGCACGCACTTCAAAAACATCATTTTTAAATTGCTTTAAAATTGCTGCCGGTGTATCTACAGATAATATTTTCCCCAACTGCATCAACGCAACTCTGTCACACATTTCTGCTTCATCCATATAAGGTGTACTTACCAAAATAGTTATGCCCTGTACTTTTAAACGTATCAACATGTCCCAAAATTCTTTCCTCGAAACGGCATCCACACCTGTTGTTGGCTCATCTAAAAATAACACAGATGGCTTATGTATTAGTGCACAACACAGTGCCAGCTTTTGTTTCATGCCACCGGATAAATTACCGGCTTTCCTATTTTTGAAAGGCTCTAATTGTATATAGATATCTTTTATTAAATCATAATTTTCCCGGATAGTTGTAGAAAAAATTGTTGCAAAAAAATTCAGGTTTTCTTCAACGGTTAAATCAGGGTATAAAGAAAATTTTCCCGGCATATAGCCTACACTTTTCCTGATGTCTTTAAAATTTTTCACGAGGTCAACACCATCAACAGATCCTTCTCCTTCATCGGCCAGTAATAAAGTCGTCAATATTCTGATCAAAGAAGTTTTGCCTGCACCATCAGGACCGATCATGCCAAATAATTCTCCTTTACTGACCTCGATAGAAACACCCGACAAGGCTTTTATCCGGTCTTTTTTTATACCATAAAACTTCACAATATTTTTTGCAATAATTGCAGGCATGCTCAATTATTTTTTAAGGTTGCGTTTTCAAAATCACTTCTCCATACATGCCAATTTTTAAAAAGCCATCATTTTTTACTTTTACTTTAATGGCATACACCAGGTTGGCCCGTTCATCTTTTGTCTGAATTGTTTTGGGGGTAAACTCCGCCTTATCCGCAATCCAACTAATGATGCCGGGAAATTCTTTAAATGCATTAGCGCCATTATCCACCCGCACTTTTACTTGCTGGCCCAACGCTACTTGCGAAAGTTGATCTCCTGAAATGTAAGCCCGCAAAGTCATTTCAGAAAGATTGGCGATTTCATACAATGCTTTTCCGGCTGTTACAAACTCCCCGGCTTCCGCATATTTTGTAAGTACAATGCCCTGGACAGGATTGACAATATTTGCTTTTGTAATTTGTTCATTTAATTGTGCTACTTTTTTTTCCAAAGGTTTTGTTTCACTTAGCACACCCCTGTTTTGCGCAGCAACATTATTTCGCAATACATTAATTTGTTGCTGCGTTACAGCAATTTGTTTTTTCAGCACATCCGCTTTTGCGTGAATATCATCTACCTGTTTTCCTGTGGCTGCATCCTGCCTGAATAAATTTTCAAGCCTTGTTGTTTCATATAAAGTGTTTTGCAATTCAGATTGCTGCACTGACAATTGTTTTTGCAGTAACAAAACCTGGGGTTCTGTATCCACTGTTTTTTCACCAAGCGCTTTGATACTTGCCTGTACTTGTTCTTTTTGAAGCGACAGGTTTTCCGCATCTATTTCGCCAACAATTTTATTAAGCGCAATTGAATCCCCTTCCTGCACATCAAAAGATATTAATTGCCCGGGTACTTCAGCCGATACAACTACTTCATCTGCTTCAAAAGTTCCTGACGCATCAAACGGTTGTTGATTATTATTGCATGCAATTGCAAAAAAGGCAAGCAATGCTACACTATAAATTTTTTTATTCATAAATTTTTCCTTGTATAGTTTGATAATAAATTTTTGCCTGTAATAATTGAACCTCGTGCGTTATCAACGCTTGTCTTGACTGGTCCTCTGCATTTACTTCCCTTAAATAATCACCACTGGTAATAACCCCGTTTTCAAGTTGCGCTTTCGCAGCTTCCTTTACACTTTCGCGCAATTCAATGATTGCATGATCGCTTTCAACCAATGCTATCATTTTATCAATCTCTGCTTGTTGCTGAGTCAATTGTGTTTGCACATTTAATAAAAATGTAGCTTCCTGTATCGAGTTAGATTTTTTATCAATGTCAATTAATTGCAGGTCATTTTTCCTGGTGTATAAGCCACTGAGTGGCCACGTAAGACGAATGCCACCTATATAAAAAAAATCAAAATCATTTTTTAAAAAATTAAATGTTGGCCTGCCATAACCGACCTGCATAAATAAACTGGCTTTTGGCATATTGCCTGCCCGGACCAGTGATTTTTGTTGTTCCAATAAAATATTCTGATCAGCATATAGTTTTATTTCAGGCCTCGAGATATCATTAGAAATATTTTTAATGACGGGCATTTCAAAAACAACTGAATCGCTGAAATGCACATTCATAAATAATTCCAGCGTTTTAATTAAACCTTTCCTGCCCGCATTCAATTCAATTTTTCGTTGTTCAGATTGAAGATATTCTGCCTTGAGTTCGTTTACATTCGATCTGAATGCCAAACCATTTTGCAACCTCGCTTCCATTTTATCAATGCCAATTTGTATATCTTTCTGCTTCAGGCTGACCTGCCTCATTTGTCCTTCAAAAAATAAAATACTTGTAAAAATCTGGTCCACTCTTTCACGGATTTTATATAATTCCACATCAATTTTTTGTGCATCTATTTCAGATTTTAATTGTGCAGTTTTTTTCTGTTCATTTATTACACCTCCATCAAATAAAAGTACACTGGCATCTCCATAAATTTTATACTGATCTTTTGCCGGTCCTTCTATAGAAAATCCTGCAATAGGAATATTAATTGCTGTAACATCAGACTGGTAGGAAGCCTGTCCGTTTGCAGAAAGTTGTGGCAGGAATTTTTTATTCAAATTGGCTATTGTAAAATCTGCAGTTTGCCGGATCAAATCTTTTTGCTGTATCAGCGGATAATTTTTGAATGCCAGTTCATTTGCTTTTTCAAGCGTAATTACCCGGTAATCCTGTGCATGCAAACTTGATCCGAAAAGAAGTAGGATAAAAATAAAATATTTCTTAACCAACATATTTAACCATTTAGTTAATTCAGGCATAAATTTTTTACTTTTTTATTGATTGAATAATAAATTTAGGAATCTCTTTTTTTCTTTGTTCCATAATGGCGCGAAATTGCAATTCATCTATCTGCATGTTGAATTTGAACATTTCTTTGGCGACGAATGGAAAAATCGTCATGGAGATCAGGTTCATTAATAATTGTATTGGGCTGATCCTAGTAATATTTCCTTTCTTTACTTCTTTGTCAATTTGATCTAAAAATTTATGTGGCCTGGGAACAGTTTGTTTCCCCCAAATTTTGGAAAAAAAAGTAGCCGGATCACGGCTGATCTCATTCAGCACAAATAAAGGCAGGAAAGGGTTTTCACTCATAATACTAATATATCTGTCGCAAAAATTTTCGATCTTTTCAAAAAGCGGCGTATCCGATTCAAAGACCTCGTTAACAGCCGGGAATAATTTCTCAGCAGCCTCCAGGAAAATCACTTCAAACAATTTTTGCTTATTCCTGAAATAATAATGCAGCAACGCTTTATTGATTCCTGCTTCATCTGCAATGTCCTGCATGCGCGCGCCACTCATGCCTTTTTGAATAAAAACTTTTTTAGCGGCTGAAAGGATTTTTTCTTCCGTGCTTTTTTCTAATTTTAATTTAACCATATTGTTTAACCAAATAGTTAACAAAGGAATGAAAATTAGCTGATATAAAAAAATATTTTAAAAAAACCCGGGGGTCAAAAGAGAAAAATTCAATTGCTGACCAGGTAAAACGAAATTTAAAAATGAACATTCCAGGTCACTGATGGAATGACTGGAAATAAAGAAACCTGTTTTGTTGTTACAGTTAATGTGCCATTTGCAGCGCTCCCTTCCTGGTCAAAATACAGGAAATATGGATTGAGTCTGCTATACACATTATACACGCTAAAGACCCAGCTTCCTTTGTACCATCTTTTCTTCTTTTGAACCGGTGTATAGGTAGCAGATATATCGAGCCGGTGATATGGTGCCATGCGGTAAGCATTGACACGACTGAATTCCTGGGTTAAAACACCATCAATAAAATAGAATCTTTCCGGCAAAGAAATGGCATTACCTGTACCAAAAACAAACACTGATGAGTATGTCCATTTTGAATTCAGTTGATAAGAACCAACTACAGAAAGATCATGACGGCGGTCATATTTGCCCGGGAATTTATCACCGCTATTTAATGACGGAAACTTGCGCCATGTCCAGGATAAAGTATAACCAATCCAGCCTGTAAAACGGCCTTTCACTTTATGAATAAATAATTCCGAGCCATAACTCCAGCCTTTTCCAAACACAAAATCTTCTTCCGGATCTTTCAGTGTATTGGGCGTATAACCTTCGCGGTATTCGATTTGATTGTCCATGGTTTTATAATATAATTCCAGTGAAGTTTCATACGTGTTGTTTTGAAAATTCCTGAAATAACCCAAAGCATATTGCCAGGCGATTTGTGGCCGTACCCTATAAGTACTTGGCACCCAGATATCAGTTGGTAAAGTAGTTCCGGCATTGCTTACCAGGTGTATATATTGAAGGTTTCGTGACACGGCTGCTTTGATTGAACTGAATGAATCTATATCAATCCGCCAGGTCATGCGTGGTTCTAAACCGCCATACGTTTTTATGGGTTGATTCGATCTGTAAATGGTGCTATCAATATGATTTCCATTGGCATCACTCGCGTATGCAGTATAAGGCCCCAGTTGGGTGAAACTGCTGTAACGCAGGCCATAGTTTACTTTCAGCCCTTTCGTTATGGCCCAGTCGTCTTGTATATATAAGGCAAATTCACCGGCATATTTTTTCTGCACATTCAAAGGCTCGAACACAGTTGTATCCTGGTTGCCACTCACCAGGCTTGGCAAAAAAGTATGATATGTATATTGAGCGCCCATTTTTAATTTATGTTCCGGTACAGGATAAAAGTCAAAATCAGATTTGACATTTAAATCTTTGATACCGGAAGAAACATTGATATTAAAATTATTTTGCGCGCCATTAAAATCAAATTTATAATCGTTGTAAATGAGTGATGTATTTGCAAAAAGTTTTTTATTAAATACATGATTCCACCTTAAAGTAGCCGTGCTGTTTCCCCATGGAATACTGGTTGTAAAAGAGCGTTTTTCATTATTAAAATCAAACTGATCCCGGCCAAAATAACCACTAAGAAATAAACGGTCATTGTTTGAAAACTGGTAGTTGGCTTTTGCATTCAGGTCATAAAAATAATATCCGGAACCATGGTAGTTATTGCTTTTCCCAAGAAATGGTTTCGTCAGCGCATCAATATACGTACGACGTGCTGACAGCATATAGGAAGCTTTATTTTTTACCAATGGCCCTTGTATGGACAAGCGTGAAGCGATCAATCCAATCCCTGCATCCACTTCTGTTTTATTAATGTTTCCATCTTTCATTACAATATCAATCACGCTTGATAAACGCCCTCCGTATTGCGCAGGAAAACCACCTTTAATCAAAGAGACCGACTTCACTGCATCCGCGTTAAAGACAGAAAAGAAACCAAAGAGATGACCTGTATTATAAACCACAGCATCATCCAATAAAACTAAATTTTGATCGGGGCCGCCACCGCGTACATAAAAACCGGAATTTCCTTCACCCGCATTTCGCACACCAGGCAATAACTGAAGTGCTTTTAAAATATCCGTTTCCCCCAAAAAAGATGGGAGCGCTTTGATTTCAGCAATGCTTAAATCCACTTTTCCCATTTGCGCAGTTTGCACATTGCTTTCTCTTTTTTTAGCTGAAATAATTACCTGTTCCAGGTTGTAAGACACAGGCGTTAAAAAAATGGTGAAAGTATGTTCAGAAAAAGAATCTATATGAATAATTTTTGTTTCATAACCGATAAAGGAAACCTGGATATTAAAAATATTTTCAGGCAAGGTCAATGAAAAATAGCCATAATTATTTGTCTGTATAGCGCTGCTGCTTCCAAGCTCTGAAACTGTTGCTCCTCTAAGTGTTTCGCCACTTAGTGAATCTTTTACATACCCATTGATTGTATGTTTTTGCTGCGCAAAAGAAATGAACGAAATAAAAAAAAGTATCGGGAGAATCAAAAATTTCATGGATGTCCTGATTAGCTTTTTGCTAATTGAAAATAAATTTCACATAGCAATGAAGAGTCTTTCAAATTGATCAAAAAACAATCAATGATACAACAAAGAAAATGACAAACGGTTTAATTATTTGCTAAACCAATACTGTCTTCAATATTGCCGCAATGCAACATTCCGGAATGGTATTTCGGATGGTTATTTCCCAGGTAAGGATTCACTATTTCACGTTGATCGCTGAGCCAGTAGGCAGCAATAGAATCCCTGAATGCCATGGGGCATTTATCATGGTAAATGGTGTTTTGATCATAACTGACTGTCCTTAATAAGTTGTACAAATTTTCGGACAAAGTACTAAATGCCTGGCGCTTTGCTTCGATAGTACCTTCGGCAGCAACTACCTTGGCCTGGCCCGCTACGTTGAATGAATATCCCAGTGCAGTATTGATCAGTAAGCTGTCTGCCTTCATTTCTTTTAAAGGAAGCAAAGCCATTTCAGTGGACATCTGCATAGCCGCAGCACTTGCTTTAACAGTATCCCAATTGATAAAAGCATCCTTCATTGCATAATATGTTTGCATGATATTAGAAAAATTTTTATTGAATTCATCCGTATGTGCGCTCACCTGCAAAGCAGTTTGCTTTTCCTCATTTTTAGTTTCATTGGGATGTTTATAGAAAAATAAAAAGTAAACCGCAATGGCAGCTACGACAATCGCTAAAATCAAAAATCCTTTTTTCATGTCATTCAAATTAAAATTTGCAAAAGGCAAAATTAACCAATACATTTCATTTCCCCTAAATAAGCGCAGGCGTTCAGATTCTTTGAATTAATTTTGCGCTCCAATTTTTTTTTATGCTAGCAGGACTTAATAATGTAACATTTGAATTTGGCGCGCGGACAATCGTGGAAGATGCGACCTGGCATATACAACCGGGCGAGCGCATTGGCCTGATCGGTTATAACGGTACAGGTAAATCTACTTTGTTAAAACTCTTTGTGGGAGAATATGCACCTTCTGTTGGTACTGTAGAAAAAAGCCGCGAAACCACGATCGGTTATCTCCACCAGGATCTTTTAAGTTTTGATACAAAAGATTCTATTCTCGAAGTAGCGATGGGCGCATTTGAAAAAATTAAAGAGCTGGAAAAAGAAATTGAAGACCTGGGAAAATTCCTGGAGAAAAAAACGGATGAAAAATTATTAGAGAAATATACCGATCTCTTGCATGATTTGGAAGTAAGCGGAGGCTATGAAATTCACCATAAAACAGAAGAAGTATTACAAGGCCTGGGCTTTGCAAATACCGACCTGCAAAGAGCCTACCGTGAATTCAGCGGTGGTTGGCGCATGCGCGTGCTACTTGCAAAAATGATCCTGCAGCAACCGGATATTTTATTGCTGGATGAACCAACAAACCACCTCGACCTGCCATCTATTGAATGGCTGGAAAAATATTTGACGCATTACCAGGGAAGTGTGGTGATCGTGAGCCATGATAAATATTTTCTTAACAGGATGGTGACAAAAATTGTGGAATTATACCAGCAGCAATTGCATATTTATTCCGGCAATTATGATTTTTATGAAACGGAAAAAGCCATCCGCATTGATATGCAGCAAAAGGCTTTTGAAAACCAGCAGGATTATATCCGGCAGCAGGAAAGATTTGTAGAACGTTTTAAAGCGAAAGCCAGTAAAGCAGCACAGGCACAAAGCATTCAAAAGCGGTTGAACAGGCTCGATCGCGTGGAAAATGTAACACTGGAAAGACCAAATTTGCGCATCAATTTCCAGGTAGAAAAACAACCTGGGAAAATTATTGCCACGCTCAAACACGCCACTAAAAAATTTGGGGACTTGACAATTGTAAAAAATGCACATGCGGAAATAAACCGCGGTGACAAGATCGCGTTAATTGGCGCTAATGGAAAAGGAAAATCAACTTTGCTCCGTATGATTGCCGGCACTGAAGAGTTTGATGGGGAAAGAGTTTGGGGCCATAATGTAGAAGAAAGTTTTTATGCACAGCACCAGTTGGAGGCGCTGAATATGAACTTGGATATTTTGGAAGAAATGAAAAATGCCGGTAGTGGTAAAACTGAACTGGAGTTGCGTTCATTACTCGGTTGTTTTCTTTTTTCGGGGGAAGATGTAGAAAAGAAAATTAAAATCCTCAGCGGTGGAGAAAAAGCACGCGTTGCATTGGCTAAGGTCATAACCGGCAAAGCCAATTTCTTAATGCTTGATGAACCAACAAATCACCTCGATATTCACAGCGTGGAACTATTGATCGAGTCTTTGAAAAAGTATGAAGGCACTATGATCCTCGTTAGCCACGACAGGTATTTTATTTCAAAAACTGCGAATAAAATCTGGGAAATAGATGATCATATCATCAGGGAATTTAAAGGCGATTATGAAGAATGGGCAGATTGGAAACAACGCGATGAAAAGAAAAAAGCTGCTGAAGCAAAAAATAAAAAAAATGAATCAGCAAATAATCCGCCAGTGGTTGTAGCTGAAGTGAAAAAGAATATTCCTGTAGAAACAATTGCACAAAATTCAAGAGAACAAAAAAAGGAGTTACAAAAATTACAAAAACAATTCTCCAAACTCGAAGAAGAAATCAATACATGGAATAGTGAAAAATTAAACATGGAAAAAGAATTATCCCTGCCTGAAAATTTTAATAACCAGGAAAAATTCCGCAAACTGGAAACAAAATATGCAGTTCTAATTGATGAGATAAAATCAGGCAATGAAAAATATGAAACATTATTTGAAGCAATCATGCAGTTGCAGGAGGAATAGTTGATTTCCTGCATGGTTTTTGTTTTTCATTATTTTCAACTACATTTCCAAAAATTCAAAAAAAAACAAGCATGAAAAAAAGAACCAGGTTTTTATTCCTTTTCTTACCACTTGCAGCGGTGATTTTATTTGCCATGCCGGGTTGTAAAAGCGGCCCGAAAGATGACGATATTCAGGCAGGTATTACCCAAAAATTACAGTTGATGCCTGATATGGATGGCATTAATACTACAGTAAAAGATGGCGCAGTGACCATTATGGGCGAGTATAAAAGTGAAGATCAAAAAAGCAAAACAGAAGCAGCCATTAAAGAGATCAATGGTGTAAAATCAGTAGATGACCAGGCAACTATTGCAGCTCCGCCACCCGCACCTGTTGTAACTATTGCCCCGGATGATGCCCTGACAAAAATGGTGATGGATGCTACCAAAGATTTTAGTGGTGTAAAAGCGACAATAACTGACGGTGTGATCACATTAAATGGAGAAATTAAAAAAGATGATTTACCCAAACTGATGATGACACTGAACTCTATGAAGCCGAAAAAAATTCAAAACAATTTAGTTATTAAATTAAAATAATAAAAATGGCATTACAGGAAAAATACAAACAACTCACAGACGCGGCAAATGCTGCAGGCGTTACAGATTTACAGGTACGCGAACAGGACGGTGTTTTATACATTGATGGCAATGCGCCATCCGGTGCTGTAAAGGACCAGTTATGGACAATTTATGGACAGATCGACCCTGATTTTCGTGCTGGTGATTTAATCCTGAACATCAATGTTTCCGGGATTATACAAGGTTCGAAACTAAAAGTAGTTACGGAAAGTTCAAACCTGAATATCCGCCAGGGGCCGGGTACAGACCAGCCCATCCTGGGAAAAGCAGCACACAATGAAATGGTGACTTTGATCAGTAAAACGAATGATCAATGGTGGCTGATCCGCACGGATGATGGCGTTGAAGGCTATGCATTTACGCAGTATTTGAAATCTGAATAATTAAAACAAATAAAAAAATGCCGCTGTTAAAAGGTGGCATTTTTTTTTGCATAACATTCAAAGCACTTAAAATTAATTTGATTTACTTAACTTTCCGCTTCAATAATATTTATGAAGAAAATTTTTCTGCTGATTTTACCACTCATTTTTTTATCTTTTTTTATTCAGGCACAATCGCCATCTTTTATTAAAGACAGTTTAGATAATTACATCAATGAAGGCATGAAAGACTGGGCTATTCCCGGCCTCGCCATTGCCGTGATTAAAGATGGCAAAACGGTTGTCATAAAAGGTTATGGTGTCCGCGACCTGCAAACAAACGAACCCGTGGATGAAAACACGTTGTTCATGATTGCAAGCAACAGTAAACTATTTACTGCAACCGCACTCGCCCAGCTTGAATACAATAAAAAAATATCCCTTGATGATAAAATCACTAAATATTTTCCGGCATACTCAGTGTATGATACATTGACATCACAGTTAGTAACAATCCGTGATATGCTCAGCCATCACCTTGGAACACGCACTTTCCAGGGCGATTTTATTTTTTGGGATAGCAAACTTTCTTCTGTACAAATCATGAATAGAATGAAGTTGCTGAAACCATCTCAAAATTTTCGCCAGTCATTTGGGTATTGCAATAGTTGTTTTCTTACAGCGGGAGAAATTATTCCTGTTGTTACCGGTAAGCCCTGGGCGGTGTATGTGTATGACAGTATATTTTTACCGTTGGGCATGGACAATACACATGCACTCGGTTTGAATATGGGAAACATGGACAATGCTTCCAAACCTTATACAAATTTATATACCGGCAAGATCACTGAATTGCCTTATGACCGGGTTGATAACCTCGCGCCGGCCGGCAGTATCGTGAGCAATGTAAAAGATATGGCGAAATGGCTGACCATGCAATTGGATTCCGGAAAATATAATGGCAAGCAAATCGTTCCCTGGCGGGCACTTCAGCGGACGCGGGATATGCAAACCATTATTTCCAGCAGGAAATCATCCCGTTCTCCAACACATTTCACAGGATATGGAATGGGTATTTTTGAAACAGATTATGCAGGTAAACAAGTTTTCTGGCATACTGGTGGTGCAATGGGTTTTGTAACAAATACCTGTTTCGTACCTGAAGAAAATTTAGCTATAGTCATTCTCACCAACCAGGATAACCAGGCATTTTTTGAAGATCTGCGTTATCAAATATTAGACGCATATTTAGGAGTTCCCTACAAAAATCATAGCAAAGAAGATCTGGCTGCTTCCATGCCTGCCTTTGTACAAAGTGTTGCAGATGTAAAAGCATTACAAGCACGTGTAAAGGGGGAAAAACCTGCATTATCATTGAGTGCATATACCGGTACTTATGATAATTCTTTATATGGCCCCATTCAAATTACAGAAAAGGGAAATGGACTGGAAATTAAAATGAACAATACGTATGATCTTACAGCAAAATTGCAGTATATGGATAATGGTAAATGGTTATTAACTTATAGCAATATTGATTTTGGCATTTTACCCATACAATTTAAAATAGAAAATAACAAAGTGGTTTCTGTTGAACTCAGGGTTAATGAATTCCTGGATTATGACCC
This sequence comes from Chitinophagales bacterium, assembly GCA_038257845.1. Lineage (GTDB taxonomy): Bacteria > Bacteroidota > Bacteroidia > Chitinophagales > Chitinophagaceae > JAFDXJ01. The sequence goes on along the minus strand of JBBSQL010000009.1, from coordinate 69,745 downwards.
ATATATTTTTATAAAAAAATAAAACTTTAAAAATTAAAACTTCAATAATGGTAAAAAAAATAAGCCTGTTGCTATTCGCCGCTTTGAGCGGGATATTTGCATTTGCGCAAAATAATCTATCTCCCGAAATGCTTTGGAAACTTGGCCGGGTAAGCCCTTTAGGTATTTCCACCGATAAAAATTTTATTTTATTTGATGTGGCTACGCCGAACATGGAAAATAATAGGATCAATCACAAAACATATAAAATGCCTATTGGAGGTGGCGATGGTGTGTTGATTGACAATACGGATGGGATGATGACAGATAGTAAAATTTCCCCTGACGGGAAATATAAACTCTTGAGCAAACCAGTTCAAATTTTAAAAGTGACTGGTGCCGACATTTTCCCTGACCTGCCAAAATCCGATGTATATGTGTACACATCACTGGACTACCGTCACTGGGATACCTGGGAAGATGGAAAATTTGACCATGTTTTTCTTGAGCCAACAGGAGCTGAAACTGTAGGTGGCAGTATTGATCTCATGAAGGATGAACCTTATGACTGCCCTCAAAAACCTTTTGGCGGCGATGAAGATTTTATCTGGAATCCGGATGGCAAACATGTGGTATATGTTACCAAGAAAAAGTATGGAACTGATTATGCCATTAGTACAAATACCGATTTATATCAATACAATATTGTCAATGGCAATACCAAAAATCTCACAAAAGATAATAATGGGTATGACGTGGCACCTGCATATAATGCAAAAGGCTGGCTTGCCTGGCTGAGCATGAAAAGAGAAGGATATGAATCTGACAAACAGGATCTGAAAGTAATGCATGATGATAAAACAATTAATCTTACTGCTAATAGAGATGATTTACATGTAGAAAGTTTTATGTGGGGAAATGATGGTAAAACAATTTATTTCATTGCACCTGTAAATGGCACTTTGCAATTATTTTCAGTTGCCTGGACACCTGATGCCAATTCAAGATTTACAATAGTACAGATTACAAAAGGTGATTTTGATATTACAGGCATCACCGCACAAGTGGGCAATAAACTGATCGTCACCAGGACTGACATGAACCACGCAGCAGAAATTTATTCGGTTGCACTCGCTGATGGCACAATGGCGCAGTTGTCACATGTAAATGACCAGGCATATAAAAATATTGCTCTATGCAAAACTGAAAGAAGGTTTGTAACCACAACTGATAATAAAAAAATGCTTGTGTGGGTAATTTATCCGCCTTCCTTTGACCCGGCTAAAAAATATCCGACTCTATTATATTGCCAGGGTGGACCACAGTCGGCGCTCACACAGTTTTATTCCTTCCGCTGGAATTTTCAATTGATGGCTTCGCAGGGTTATATCATTGTTGCGCCATCACGCCGCGGTATGCCAGGATTTGGCACAGCCTGGAATGAAGAGATCAGCAAAGACTGGGGTGGCCAGGCCATGAAAGATTATCTCAGTGCAATTGATGATGTATCAAAAGAACCTTTTGTAGATAAAAATCGCCTGGGTTGTGTGGGCGCGAGCTATGGAGGTTTTTCCGTATTTGAATTAGCTGGCATGCACAATAAAAGATTTAAAACTTTTATCGCCCATGATGGCGTATTTGATTTTAGAAGTATGTATGGCACAACAGATGAAATGTGGTTTGAAAACTGGGAAAAAGGCGGCGCATATTGGGATAAAAATAATGCCGTGGCGCAAAAATCCTTTAGCCAGTCGCCGAGTAATTTTGTGGATAAATGGGATACACCCATCATGATTGTTCAGGGTGGCCGGGATTACCGTGTGCCGATTGAGCAGGGCCAGCAAGCATTCCAGGCAGCGCAGTTACGCGGTATTAAAAGTAAATTTGTGTATTTGCCGGAAGAGAATCACTGGGTTTTAAAACCACAAAATGCCATGGTGTGGCAAAGGGAATTTTTTGGTTGGCTTAAAGAAACTTTATAAAAACAGGACAGACCTATAAGGTTTTTAAAACCTTATAGGTCTTTTTATATCTTTTCAAACCTTATAGGTCTTATCTATAACTTTTGAACATGGCAGGTCTTTTTACATCTTTCCAAAACCTTACATGTTTTTGCTTATATAATTTACACAATCTTCCTGAATGTTTATTTTGATACCAATTTAAATTAATAATATTGCAGCATTAAATTCAATTCTAATAATCTATTCTAACTTTATGCGGAAAATTCTTTTTCTATCAATAGTAATATTGTTCTCGCTTTCACTGCATGCACAGGAAAAAACCGAAACAACCATTCGTGCACAGGGATCCCTGAATACATCCACTTTAATAAAAACAAACAGGTCTGTAGCAAATTCTTTTGGCTATGTGTATGGTTATTCTTTTGGCATGAACCTCCATACAGTTTATGCCAGCCAATGGGGCTGGGAAGGCGGTTTAAATTTTATTCAAAAAGGTGGAAAATTCAATAATACATTCGGAAATCCACGCGTGCATCTTGGTTATCTTGAAGGAAATGCAGCAGTTGTTCGCAATTTTCCGCTTCAAAATAATGATGATGTATTTGTGAATGCTGGTTTATTTATTGGTGGTGGAATTACCGGGAAAATTAAAACAGATAGCAGTAAAATAAATGTTCCTTATGGAAATGAATGGAAAAGAATTGATGTAGGCTTACAATTAAAAACAGGTTATACATTTCATAAGACCATTACACTTGGTTTATTTATGGACGGTTCCCTGTCGAATGCCTATCTTCAAAATGTTGTTCCGGGGGGAAGGCCGGGTATAAATGGTAAAAATTTCAGCCTGAATGTATTTGGCTCTATCAGCCTGAATAAACTGTTCCACGTAGAAAATTAAATTATTCACTCTTTAGTGCATTGCTTCACTAAGATCCAGTTTCATATTTGATTTCCTTCTTTTGGCAAGCAGAATAATGGGAATACATATTAGAAACATCACGCCCAAATAAAGAAATACATCCATATAGGAAAGTACAACTGCCTGTTTCGATACAGAAAAATCAATAGCTTTATATGCTGATTGTAAAGCCACATCAAACGTCATTCCTTTTACCATAAAACCGTGCTGCAATGCGCTTACCTTTTGTTGAACAAGCGGATCATGGACATCCAAATGACTCACCAAAGCGCTTCGGTGCACCATATTTTCCCTGGAAATAAATGTGGTAATTGAAGCCACCCCAAATGAACCGCCCAATTGGCGCATCATCCCTGTAAACGCAGCGCCCTGGCCAATCTCCTGCCCTTTTAATGTAGACAGCGCAAGTGTTGTTATAGGAATAAATAATAAACCTAAACCCATACCTCTTACAATCAGCATCCAGAAAAAAGCTTCACTGGAAGTGTCCGGGGAAATGATCTTGTAGCCCCAAAAACTGTAGATAAAAAAGATAAACAAACCAATGGCCACCAGGTATTGTTGCTTAATCCCCTTTTGCAAAAGTTTACCGATAATGGGCATCATGAATGCTGTGGTAACAGCAGAAGGGATCATGAGCATACCTGCCTGCATAGCCGTCCAACCCAAAGTACTTTGAGTATATAGTGGGATAATAAATGTTGACCCATATAATCCAAATCCTAAAATAAATGACATGAATGTGCCAATGCGCAGGTTTCCATTTTTCAAAACCCTGAGCTCCACGATTGGATTGGAATAAGTCAATTCACGCCAGAGGAAAAAAACAATTCCTAAAACAGCGGTCACAGTCAGGCCTATTATAAGATTGCTGTTAAACCAATCATCTTCATGGCCGCGCTCCAAAACATATTGTAATGAACCAACTGTTATGGCCAATAAAGCGATACCGATCCAGTCAATTTCATTGCTTGATTTTTTTTCTCCATATTTTGGGCTGCGCACAAATTGCAATGTGAGTAATGTGGCGATCACACCAATTGGGATATTGATATAAAATATATAGGGCCAGCTAAAATGATCCACAATATAGCCTCCCAGTGGCGGGCCTAATGTTGGGCCGATAATTACACCCAGACCATAAATCGCCTGCGCCATTCCTCTTTTTTCAATGGGATAACTTTCTGTAATGATTGTCTGAGATGTCACCAGTAATGCGCCACCACCAAGCCCTTGTAAAAATCGAAATGCAACGAGTTCCCAAATACCATTTGCATTACCGCAAAGAAATGAACATGTTGTAAATAATATGATAGATGCAGCAAAATAATTTCTTCTGCCAAACTGCTGTGAAAGCCAGCTCGTCATTGGCACGATGATTACGTTTCCAATAGCGTATGCCGTGATCACCCAGCCTACTTCGGTAAGCGTTGCACCCAGGTTTCCACGCATATCATTCAAGGCAACATTGACAATAGTCGTATCTACAATTTCCAATAAAGCGCAGAGGATCGCTGTGATGGTAATGATGGCTCTTTTCGCGCCATATTCTACCAGGTTTTCCTGCATCATTACTTTCGCCATAATAAATCGCTTTCTGAAAATTTTTATTTATCCAATTCTACAATCACATCCACATTCATCCCCGGACGGAGCTTCTGAATAAGTGAATCCTGTTTGTTAGTGAAATCTATTTTTACAGGAAGGCGCTGCACCACTTTTACAAAATTTCCACTGGCATTATCAGGTGGCAGCAAGGCAAACTTACTCCCGGTAGCAGGAGAGAATGAACTGAGTACTGCATCAAAATCGTGTTTGGGAAATGCGTCTGCATGCACGATCACTTTTTGGCCAACATGCATATCATCGTATTGTGTTTCTTTGAAATTGGCAACAACCCATTTATCATTATTTAAAACGATACTGAAAGTTAATTGCCCCGCCTGCAAAAATTGTCCTTCCTGCAAACTGACTTTTGAAACAATACCGCTTTCAGATGCGGTTAAAGTGGTATAGGATAAATTGAGTTTTGCATTCTCTACATCCACTTCTCTTTGCTTCACGATTGATTCAGCAACGCCGATCTGTGAGGCAGTCGCTTCACTTTGTGAAGACACAATACCTGTTTGCGTGGAAACCTGGTTCTTTTGATCAATCAATACCTGCAACTGGCGTTCGGCAAGTTGCTTTGCAGCCAGCGCCTGTTCATATTGTTGTTGTGTAATGGAATGATCTTTTATCAGGTTTGCATAGCGTTCATAATCCTGTGAAGCACGCCAAACATTTACTTTAGCTGTTTCTATTTGTGCATTCGCGGTAGTGATAGCAGCTCTTGTTGTACTAATATTTTTATTGGCAGCATTACTATTTGCAGTCGCTGCTGAAAGATTGCTTTTTGCAGTTGCCAAAGCTGCTTCAGCCTGCGCCAGCACGATTTGCAAATCCCGCTGATCCAATGTGAGCAAGGTGTCGCCCCTATGTACTAATTGATTATCGTCCACAAATACCTTGGTAACATATCCAGGAATTTTTGAAATCACGGGACTGATATTCGCTTCCACTTGTGCATCATCTGTTTCTTCATGATGCAGGCTGTACACGTATTTTGAAATACCAAACCAGCCGCCCACAACTACAAGTAATGTAAGCACAATGATAAAGAATTTACTTTTTTTCTTTGGTGCATTTTCCACGTTCTTTTTTTCCGGGGTTGTTGTTTCGTTTATATTCTCTGCCATAGATTTTTCTTATTTTATTTTTCATTCATTTTTCCCGCAGTCAATAATAATTTTTTATACGCCATGAATGCATCTGCTTTTGCAAAAGGCACATTTAATTTTGCCTGCAACAAAGAAGCATTTGCTTCCAGCAAATCTGTGATCGTGGCGAGGCTGTTTAAATATTTATTATTCGTAATGCGATAATTTTCCTGTGCCTGTGCCAGCGCTTTATCATACACGTCAATTTTATTTTTTGCTAAAATAAAATCCTGGTAATTGCGATTGGCCTGGAGTTTTATGTCATCCTGTAATATTCCTTCCGCTGCATTTGCTTCTGCAAATTGTGCTTTTGCAGTTGCTAATTTTGAATTTGATTTCCACAGGTTCGCCAAATTATATTGAATGCCAAGACCAATATTCGCAACGTTTGTCACTGTCACAAAATTGGGAATAACACCCGCAATGTATCCGCCTGTCAATGCCAGTGAAGGCAAAGTTTCTGCATGTGCAGATTTTATACCGATGTTGGCAGATTGAATGCGTAAGCTGGAAGCCTGTAAATCTTTCCTGTTTTGCAGCGCTTGTATTTCATAGTCTTCAAAAGTTGGAATGGCAGGTAGATTATTAAAAAAATCTGTTTGTGTTTCAATGATATTGCTTTCAGGAAAACCCAAAAGCAAATCCATATTTACGTTGGCAATCCTGGAATCATTTTCTGCATCCAGCAAAGACAATTCAGTTTGCGTGGTTTGCAATTCTGATTTTAGTAAATCATTCCTGGCGAGTAATCCGTTTTTTTCCAGGTTGGAAAAAGTCGTATCACGTGAGCGGGAAACTTGTAAATTTTCCTGTACAATTTTTATGGCTTCACGGGATTTATATAAATTGATGTATGCTTCTATAATGTTGTAGGCAATGGCATTGCTGTCATTTTCATTTTCAAGCCTGGATGCTTCCAGCAAATATTTTGAAGACTCAATACCATACCGGATTTTACCGCCGGCATATATGGGAAGAGAAGCGCTGGCAATGCCATATAGAGCTGAAGAAATTTTCGGCATATTGGCAGAACCGCTACCCGGGTTTTTCAAAACAATATTCGCACTGTTGAGGCGAATGTAACTTCCGCTGATCTTTAGATCCGGTAATTGCCTGTTTTTTGCTTCTGCCAGCATCGCGTTGGCCTCATCAATTTTTGCGCGTGATATCATCAGCCTCTTGCTGTTCAGAAGGCCGGTGTTCACGGCTTCATCGAGACTGAGTGCCCTCGTTTCCTGAGCTATCGAGCTATATGCAGAAAATAAAAAGAAGAGTAAAAAAAGATGCTTTGGTTTAAGATTCATATTCAAGTAATGTTTTAAAAATCTTTTTAATGTGATCCCCGAGTAATTTTTTAAGCCATAGATCATACTCAGTTTCTGATACTTTTTTTAAGGAATTAAACTCCCGGTAAACTTCTTTATTCATGATCATTTGCGTGACGGTTCCTGTCATAGTATTCATGAGTAACATAATATCTATATGCTTTTTAAATATTTTTTTTTGCTGGCCTTCTTCTACGAGGTCGCGCATCATATTCGCATAATTCAATTTAATTTCACTAATAAATTTTACAACTACTTTATTCTTTCGCTGTGCCATTTCACACAGCATAATTTTATAAAAGGATTGCTTGTCCAAAACTTTAGAAATGTATTCATCAATCATGATCTCCACTTTCTGAAACGGGGAAATGGTTTCATTCTTCAAAAGCGTTTCGATTTTTAACTGCATGAGGGAAATGCGTTCCCTGAATAAAGTTTCCATCAATTTTTCTTTGGAGCCAAAATAATAGGAAACCATGGCCAGGTTCACATTTGCTGCTTTCGCAATATCCCGGATGGTAGTGCCGGAATAGCCTTTGGTGGCGAACAATTCTTCCGCTTTTTCAATTATGTGATTATGTTTATCCGTTAAGGTCATGTTGCAAAAAAAGCAAAACTAAACAAATGTTTGAATAAATCAAACAAATGTTTAATTTTATGAACTTTTTTAATTTGAAGTAGCTTTTAGACAACTTATAACGGGGAAAAACAGAGGTGGATAACCCTGAAAACCTGTGCATAACCTTGTGCAAACCAGGTGCAAAAATTAAGCCCCTGAAATTTGGAAAAGGGGTTCTGAAAAGTGTATATTTGTATTACTAAAGTTCGCAGGAGTTTTATCAATCTCGGTTGGTTTTGCAAGAGCGATACTTTCTACTACTTCCTTCACAGGAAGATTAGTTTAGAGGCATCGGAAAAATAAAAGTGAATGTTTCGGCAAACACCTATCTTTCTCCGGTGCTTTTTTCAATTATGTAATTCCCAATGATCATAAATCATTTTATAACTTTCATTTCAGTTCATTAGTCTATATACCTCAAAGTAACTTCTTAATCTCCTGAACTAACTCCGTGCGTGTAATCGGGATGCCCATTATTTTATGATACCCTTTTGCATCAATAAAAAATACATCACGGATAATTTTGATCAACTGTCCATTATTAATTTCAGGAATAAGTACATGCTCAAAATTTTTCAGTATATCACCAAGGTTTGAAGGAAATGGCCGCAGGTAGCGGATATGCGCATGACTCACAGCGTGGCCTTCTGCCTGCAATTCCAGTGCTGCACTTTTAATAGCACCATAAGTGCTTCCCCAACCGAGTACCAACACTTTTCCTTTTTCCGGGCCGCTGTCCAAAGTTTGTAGTGGAATAAAATGTGCAATATTATCTACTTTTGCCTGGCGGGTTTTCACCATGTGCTGGTGGTTGTCCGCATCATAACTTACATTACCCGTTACATCTTCTTTTTCTAAGCCACCAATGCGATGTTCCAATCCCGGTGTTCCGGGAACAACCCATTTTCTTACCAGTTTTTCATCGCGTAAGTAAGGCAGAAATTTTTCCCGGCCTTTCTGCAAGTCTGTTTGAAAATGTACTTCTATTTCAGGAAGATCTTTTGTTTGTGGAAAACGCCATGGCTCAGCGCCATTGGCTATATAACCATCACTTAAAAATATGACAGGAGTCATGTGTTGCACGGCAATTCGCACAGCTTCATAAACGGCAAAAAAACAATCACTCGGTGTGGATGAAGCAATCACCGGCATCGGGCATTCTCCATTTCTTCCATAATATGCCTGGAGCAAATCGCTCTGTTCAGTTTTGGTAGGCAAACCCGTAGAAGGCCCGCCACGCTGTACATCTATGATCAATAAAGGGATTTCGAGCATCACTGCCAGACCCATTGCTTCTGCTTTTAATGCAAGCCCAGGTCCTGAAGTGGAAGTTACACCAAGGCTGCCGCCATAGGAAGCGCCGATTGCTGCGGAGATTCCAGCGATTTCATCTTCTGCCTGGAAAGTGCGGATACCAAAAGATTTACTTTTACTCAATTCATGTAAAATATCTGAGGCTGGTGTGATTGGGTAAGTTCCCAGGAAAATAGGCAGGCCACTTTTTTGCGAAGCAGCAATCAATCCATAGACCAGCGCCTGGTTGCCCATGATACTCCTGTATTTTCCCGGTGGCAATTTTGCCTTTTCAACTTTATACCGCGAGGTAAAAGTTTCCGTGGTATCTCCATAATTGTAGCCTGCTTTTAAAACGGCCAGGTTACTTTCAAGAATATCCGGTTTGTTTTTAAATTTTTGCTGGATGAAACGAATCGTATTTTCCAATTCCCTGTTATACATCCAATATAAAAATCCCAGTACGAACATATTTTTCGCACGGTCCTTTTCTTTTGTTCCTAAGGTCGTAAAATCTTTCAGCGCTTCCCTTGTCATCTTGGTCACGTCCATTTCAATGACCTCATAACCATCCAGGCTTCCGTCTTCTAATGGATTCACGCCATCCGGATATTTAGCAAGCCGTAAATTTTTGGCATCAAAACCATCTTTATTGACAATGATTTTGGCTCCATATTTTAAGCCACGCAGGTTTACTTTTAATGCCGCTGCATTCATTGCAACCAGCACATCACAAAGATCACCGGGCGTATAAACCGGATCTGAAGAGAAACGTAATTGAAAACCACTCACGCCGGGAACAGTTCCTAATGGCGCGCGTATTTCCGCGGGGAAATCCGGGAACGTTGCGAGGTCAATGCCCATGAGGGCTGTGTTTTCTGTAAATTGTGCGCCGGTAAACTGCATGCCATCACCACTATCACCAGCAAATTTTATGACAACATTTTTAAGGATGGTTTCATTTGTATTCATGTAAATGGAATATCAGGTAAAAAAATAAGAGCAGGCAAAGTTACGCTTTAATTAAAAATGGATATGAAGATAGAAATATTTTTGAAGCGTTAAAAATCATTTAATAACAAAACTGTGTTGGCATCTTCTCACTTCACTTAGTTATATTTGTAGGTTAAAAAAAACACTACATGTTCAAAAAAGATTCCCCCGTTTTTTCAAGATCAATGACCCTGCTTTTACTGGTTTTTTCATTATTCATTTTATCTTGTAATAGTGGAAAAGAAAAAAGTGATCCCAAGGCAGATTCTATTGCAGCTAAGAAAAAAGCTGACTCTGTTTTTGTTGCAAATGGTGGTTTTATCAGCGCGCCATTTACTTACGATCCTTCTAAAAGATATATCTATTTAACCTGGGATGATGGCCCTCAGCCTCCGGGAACAAATATTTGTAAAAAAGTTTTCGAAGACCTGGGTGTGAAAGCTACTTTTTTTATGGTGGGCATGCATGCATTTGATGACAACAGGATGGCGATTGTAGATTCTGTAAGAAATAGTTACCCTCAATTTTTATTAGCCAACCACAGTTATTCGCACGCATTCCGGGATCATTATTCTACCTTTTATACGCACCCGGATAGTGCCATTGCGGATTTCATGAAAGTGCAGGAAATGTTTAAAGTGCCGGTGAAAATAATCCGCCTGCCGGGCAACAGTGCCTGGGTAAATGACCACCAGGTAAAAAGCGCAAAATCTGTTCGCGCAGTTTGTGACAGGCTGGATTCACTGGGATATAATGTGTTTGGCTGGGATATCGAGTGGCGTTTTAAAAACCAGGGCGGATCCGTGCCGGTGCAAAGTGTGGATCAAATGCTGAAAGCAGTGAATGACGCTTATGATAACCGAATCGCTGTAAATACACCCAATAATGTAGTGATCCTGGCACATGACCGGATGTTTGCAAAACCAAACTATACAGACTCGCTCATCAAATTTATTTCCACTTTAAAGAAAGATCCGCGTTATGTTTTTGAAACACTGGATCATTATCCTGGTTTGAAAAACATACAGATTTCAAAATAATTGTACTTTTAATTTTTATTTAAAAAAAACGAATTGATATGTCTATACTTAAATCATCTAATCCCACCCTATCAGAAAAAATGTGGAACAGGGCAGATGGGAATGTGCAAGCCATTGGTACCGAAACAATGACGGTGCGTGGCGCAATCAATAAATTCGGCTTTTTATTATTACTCGTTGTAGGCGCGGCCGTTTATACCTGGAATCTGCATGCGCAGTTTGCAGATAATACCATGAATACCTTAATGATGGTAGGGATTTTTGGTGGGCTCATCGTGGCGATTGCTATTTCATTTAAACCAACCCTGGCACCATTCCTGGCACCTTTATATGCCATCCTCGAAGGCTTTTTCCTGGGCGGAATTTCAGTGATGTTTAATACGATGTTTGCAGAAAAATATCCCGGCCTGATCATGCAGGCGGTAGGACTTACATTTGGCGTAGCCATTGCAATGTTTCTTTTATATAATTTCAGGATTATAAAAGTGACAGATAAATTACGTTCCGTGATTATATCTGCAACCATGGGTATTTTTTTATTTTATGTAATTTCGATGGTGCTTCGTCTCTTTCATGTAAATGTTGGCTTCACTTACGATTCTAGTTTATTGGGAATCGGTATTTCCTTATTCATAGTTGCCATTGCAGCATTAAATCTTTTATTGGATTTTGATATGATCGAACGCGGTGCTGCAGGTGGTGCACCAAAGTTTATGGAATGGTATGGCGCATTCGGACTGCTTGTTACGATCGTATGGCTGTATATAGAAATTTTAAAATTACTCAGCAGGTTTGCAGGCAGGAAATAAATTGCACTTCAATTTTTTATATAAAATACCGGGCAATATATCCCTGTTTTTTTAATTCATATAAAAGGCCAAAGCCTTTTGCATGCAGCCCTCACAAATTTCTGTTGCGGTAAATCAGGCTACTTTATAATTAAATGGCTTTTCCAATTGAAGGCAATTCTGGTTTTTTATTTTGGACTGCCTTTTGTGTTTTGGCATGAGCTATTTTATTAATAAAATGTTAAGGCAAATATAGAGATAGCTTAAAACTTGATTTTTCATATTTATAATGGGAAGAATATTTGATTAAAGATGCTTGATTTCGTAATTTTGCAACCTTTAAATTAAAAAAACAAACACATGAAAAAATTATTTTCAATTGTAGCAATGGCTGTAATTTTAGGCGCATGTAACAGTGGTACTTCTACTGGTACAACTACAGATTCTACAATGATGACAGACACTACAAGTGCAGCTCCTGTAATGCCCGATACTACAACTATGAACACGCCTGCTACAATGGCTCCCAAAGATGGCACCATGACTATGAAAGATGGTAAAATGATGGTGATGAAAGCTGGTGCATGGGTTGCAATGACAGAAACTATGACTTGTACAGATGGTTGTAAAGTTATGGTAAATGGTGAGGTAAAGATGAAAGACGGTAAAAAAGCAACGCTGAAAGAAGGTGAAATGATTGATGCAGACGGACACATGATGGATGCAAGTGGCAACATGATGCCAATGAATAAGTAATAAAAGTTTCAGGCAACTTCATAAAAAAATCCCCGGTTCGGGGATTTTTTATACATCTTCTTTTTTCAAAATGCCATTGCAATTCTGCAATATTTAAAAGTAGAATTAAGCTTCTTTCAAAAACGGGTATGGAAAATCCGTTGCAGGATTGAACGTTTCTTTTACTGTGCGGGCACTAAGCCACCTGTATAAATTAATCATACTTCCTGCCTTATCATTTGTACCACTTTTACGTGCACCGCCAAAAGGTTGCTGACCAACCACGGCGCCGGTCGGTTTGTCATTTACATAAAAATTTCCTGCTGAATTCCGAAGCCTTGAAGTGGCTGTAACAATAGCTTCCCTGTCCTGCGCGATGATTGCGCCTGTAAGCGCATAAGGTGAGGATGTATCTAAAATTTCAAGTGTTTCTTCAAATTTATTTTCATCATATACATAAATGGAAAGTACCGGACCGAAGATTTCTTCACACATTGACCTGTACTTTGGATCCTTTACTTCAATAACTGTCGGCTCAATAAAATAGCCATTCTTTTTAGAATAATTTCCACCGGCAAGAATCGTTGCCTTCTTATCTTTTTTCGCAGCATCAATATATTTCGTAATGCTGTTAAATGCTTTCTCATCAATCACTGCATTTATATAATTACTGAAATCTTCTACAGTGCCCATTTTCATAGTAGCCATTTGCGCCAGCAACTTTTTCTTAATGGCATCTGCAAGATTGGATGGCAGGTATGCTCTTGAAGCCGCAGAACATTTTTGTCCCTGGTATTCAAAAGAACCTCTTGCCAGTGCAGTTGCTGCAACATCCACATCGGCACTTTTATGAATCATCACAAAATCTTTTCCGCCGGTTTCGCCAACGATGCGCGGGTAAGATTTATACGTACCAATATTTTCACCAATACTCTTCCACATACTATTGAATACACCCGTGCTGCCGGTAAAATGTACACCAGCAAAATCAGGATGAGCGAAACAGGTATTTCCCAAAGTTGGGCCGTCCACGTAAATCAAATTAATCACACCATCCGGCAAGCCGGCTTCTTTTAAAATCCGCATGATCATTTGCGCAGCATATACCTGTGAATTCGCTGGTTTCCATACCACTACATTTCCACACATAGCAGCACTTGTTGGCAGGTTTCCAGCAATTGCCGTAAAATTAAATGGCGTTATGGCCAGCACAAAACCTTCCAAAGGCCGCCATTCCATTCTGTTATGCATGCCCGGTGCAGAAACCGGTTGTTGTTTGTAAATTTCACTCAGGAAATGCACATTAAATCTTAAAAAATCGATCAGTTCACAGGCGCTGTCTATTTCTGCCTGGTATGCATTTTTACTTTGTCCGAGCATGGTGCAACCATTCAATACAAATCGATATTTTGTAGCAATAAGATCTGCAGCTTTTAAAAAAATGTGTGCCCGGTCTTCCCAGGGCATATCCGCCCAGGCATCTTTGGCTTTCAATGCGGCATCAATAGCCATGTGGACATGTTTTTCATCACCTGCATGAAAATGCCCGAGGGTAAATGAAGTTTCATGTGGCGGATGCAAAGCCACTTTTTTACCGGTTTTTACAGCCCGGCTTCCGATATACATCGGGATATCTAATTGCTTTGATTTCAATTTTTGCAAAGCATTTTTTAATGCTGCTCTTTCAGGAGATCCGGGCGCATAGTTCAATACAGGTTCATTCGGTGGTGCAGGATAAGAAAAATAACCAAGGCTCATTTGAATTTATTTAAAAGGTGAAATCATATTTCTTGAAAATATAATTATGAATACGTTTGTAGAAGTTGCAAAATTAATCAATCATTTTTAATAAATTAAATGCATGGGATGATGTTTATCATAATGCCATTGCAAAATAAAATAAAGCAAATTGTTAGATTTTGAATAATTCCCGGAGATGACGCAGATTTGCGCAGAATATACATCCTCTGTTGGTCGCCTGGCCAACTGGATTGAAAAGGCAAAAAATTGCTTTGATTCATTCACAAATATTTTCTTGTAAATAGCGAAGTCAAAAACCTATATGAATAAAAGCATAAAACACTTTCGTTATCTTTGCATCCTTAATTTTTAAATAAACAGATCATGAGTGAAAAACAAGTATATATAATTTCCGCCGTTCGTACGCCGATTGGAAGTTTTGGAGGTAGTTTGAAAGACATTGCTGCCACACAATTGGGTGCAACTGCTATAAAAGCCGCTGTTGAAAAAGCTGGCATTAAACCGGAACAAGTAGATGAAGTGCTGATGGGCTGTGTGATGCAGGCCAATCTCGGTCAGTCTCCTGCCCGACAAGCATCCAAATTTGCAGGTTTGCCGGATGGCGTAATTTGCACTACGATCAATAAAGTGTGCGCGAGTGGAATGAAAGCAATTGCCCAGGGTGCGCAAAGTATTTTACTGGGAGATGCTGATATCGTTGTTGCGGGAGGCATGGAAAGTATGAGCAATGTACCTTTTTATGTAAGCAATATGCGTTGGGGAAATAAATATGGAAATGCTCCAATGATTGATGGCCTGGCAAAAGATGGCCTGACCGATGTATATAATAATTATGCGATGGGCAATGCCGCTGAACTTTGTGCGAAAGAATGTAATTTTTCCCGCGAAGACCAGGATGGTTTTGCTATTGAAAGCTATCAACGCAGCCAGAAAGCCTGGGAAGATGGAAAATTCAACGATGAAGTTATACCTGTAGAAATTCCACAACGCAAAGGTGATCCCATACAATTCAAAAAAGACGAAGAACCATTTAATGTGAAGTTTGATAAGATCGCAGGGCTGAGACCTGCCTTTGTCAAAGACGGTACCGTAACTGCCGCAAATGCAAGTACCATGAATGATGGCGCGGCAGCACTGGTTTTAATGAGCAGCGAAAAAGCCAAGGAACTTGGACTGAACCCTTTGGCAATTATTGCCAGTTATGCGGATGCAGAACAAGCACCTGAATGGTTTACCACTACCCCATCACTGGCAGTTCCCAAAGCGGTAAAGAAAGCAGGTATGCAAATGAATGAGGTTGATTTCTTTGAATTGAATGAAGCTTTTTCTGTTGTGGGACTGGCAAATATTGCAAAGATGGGATTGGATGCAGCGAAGGTAAATGTGCATGGAGGCGCTGTTTCTATCGGTCATCCGCTTGGCTGTAGTGGTGCGAGAATTATTGTAACGCTGATCAATGTATTGAAACAAAATAAAGGGAAAACTGGTGCTGCCGGGATCTGTAATGGCGGCGGTGGAGCAAGTGCAATGGTCATTAAAATGCCTTAAAGAATTTTAAAAAGGTGGAATTTTCATGGATGAAAATTCCACCTTTTTTTATGACAGGTTCAATTATTTTTTTTAAATTATTAGTTGCACTTCCTTTAAAACACATCTTTTTTCCCGTAGGAATCGTGCACAAAGCGTTCCTCCGGAACGCGACGCATTCTATGCATAATTTCCTACCCACAAAAAGTTCCTCCGGAACTTTCGATATAAGGATTGAATTGTGGTTTATTCCAGCCTTCCAATTCTATCTAAAGATGAAGATTATTTATTGATCCTTCAAACATCTTCAGTCTTTAAAAAATATAAATCGTTGGCATTGGCTTTTATTTAACTTAATTTGCAAAACAGAAAATTCAATACTGGTGAAGGCAAATAATATGGAGTTCGAGGGATCATGGGCGATCGTCCTGGGTGGCTCCAGTGGTTTTGGCCTGGCAACTGTGGAAAAACTGGTCGCACATGGCATGAACATTTCCGCGCTTTACCGGGAAACAACCATTTCTGAAAAAAAATTAAAAGCTCATTTTGAAGCGCTGTCCATAACGCATAATGTGATCATTGATGCACATAATATCAATGCATTGGACGAAGCGGCTCGAAAACAATTTATAAAAAGCCTGCAAAAAAAATTACACGAGAAAAATAAAGTTCGCCTGTTACTTCATTCGATCGCAAGAGGAAATTTAAAACCGCTTGTGTCAAATGATAAACATCTTTCCAAAAATCATGACCTTTTATCTGTGGAAGATATACAGCTTACAACGTATGCTATGTCCACCAGTTTACTGGATTGGACAAGGGCTTTGATGGAAGCAGAATTATTTGAAAAAGATGCACGCATAATTGGTTTAACCAGTGAAGGCGCACATAAATTCTGGGATGGTTATGCAGCCGTGTCCATTGCTAAATCATCGCTGGAAAGTCTTGTTACGTACATGGCCGTAGAGCTTGGAAGTTATGGATTAAGAACAAATTTGATACAGGCAGGAGTTACAGAAACGCCTTCGCTGAACAGAATTCCGGGCAGCGAAAAATTACTGGCGATTGCCAAAAAAAGAAACCCGCTTGGCAGGGTCACACTCACCACTGATGTGGCCGATGTGATCTATCTTTTATGTAAAAAAGAAGCAGCCTGGATCAATGGTTCATTGATTCATGTGGATGGCGGTGAACATTGCCGGTAAAAGAATTGATGAATAAAACAGTAGCTTGACATGCACGATGACATCATAGAATTTTTGCCTTATAAATCCAGTTTTTTATTCGTTGATCATATTTCAGCGCTTAGTGCTGATGGCATTACAGCGGAATATACTTTAAGGGATAATGCATTTTTTTATGAAGATCATTTTGTAAATAATCCTGTAACGCCCGGCGCGATCATCACGGAGATCATGGCGCAGTGCGGCCTCGTGGCATTTGGTATTTACCTTTTGAAAAATGAAAAAAAAGAAATGAAATTGCAGGAAAGTAACTATTTTCCCCTGCTCACTTCCGTGGATATTTCATTTTTAAAAATGGTTTTACCGGGTGAAAAAGTCGTGGTCATTTCTAAAAAAATATATTTTCGTTTTAATAAATTAAAATGCTTTGTAGAAATGCAGGATCAATATGGCGAAACGATCGCCAAAGGAAATTTTTCCGGGATTATACAACAAGCTGATTTAAAAAAATTACAAAGATGAATCGTCGTGTAGTCATAACAGGTTTAGGTGTTATTTCCCCCAACGGGAATGGCATACCCAAATTTTTAAATGCAATTGAACAGGGAATTTCAGGGATTAAATTTATTCCTGAATATGAAGATTTAAAATTTTATTGCCAGGTTTGTGGCCTGCCCGATTTTAAACTCGAGCAATTAAAGAATTACATTTCAGAGACCAGTTTATACGGTCTCAAAGGGCAAGCAATTGCACTCGGCATCAAAGTTGCCTTAGATGCCTGGATGGATGCGGGTAATGAGATCTCATCGAAGGATACACTTTGGGAAACAGGCTGTGTTTTTGGTAGTAGTGTAGCAGATACGGCTGTTATCAAAAATGCGATCACGAGGGTGGATGCCAGGGAATCTAAAAAATTAGGTTCGCGCGTGGTGGAACAGATCATGAACAGCGGCATCACGGCTTATATTTCCGGGCGGCTGGGATTGGGGAATAAAATCATCAGTAATTCCTCTGCCTGTGCCACGGGAACACAAGCCATTATCATGGGTTATGATTATATAAAATCCGGCAAGGCAAAAAGAATGGTTGTGGGCAGCAGTGAATACGTGGATTCTTATATTTTTGGCGCATTTGATTCAATGCGCATTTTATCACGTAAATTCAATGACGAACCCGGAAAAGCTTCGAGGCCAATGAGCAATACAGCCGGGGGTTTTGTGCCAGGTTCCGGTGCAGGTGCAATGATCCTGGAAGATTTGGAATTTGCCCTGGCACGGAATGCACCGATTTATGCAGAAATAAAAGGGGCCTGTAATAATTCAGGGGGGCAAAGAAATGGGGGTACGATGACTGCTCCAAGTGCTGAAGGTGTTGTCCGCTGTATCCGCGAAGCGGTTCAAGAATCGGGCATTAAACCAAAAGAAATTGATTTGATTTGTGGCCATTTAACGGGCACGACTGTTGATAAATTAGAAATAGAAAACTGGGTGAATGCATTGGCGTTGGATAAAAAAGATTTTCCCCCGGTGAATTCTTTGAAATCCATGACAGGCCATTGTTTGAGCGCAGCGGGATCCATCGAAACGGTGGCCGCGGTATTGCAATTAAAACATGGTTTTGTGCATCCGAATATCAACCTTGAAGACCCGAACCCGGAAATTGTGGAACTCGTGGGTGAAAAGAATTTACCCACAAAAAAGTTGGAAAAGGAAATTAATGTCGTTGCAAAAGCTAATTTTGGCTTTGGAGATATTAATGCTTGTTTGATAATATCAAAATATAAACAGAATGGATAGAAAAAGTATTTTAGCTGAGTTAAAGAAAGTGCTGGCACCTTATACAGAAGACAAAGGGTTGCTGAATAACATCAATGAAGAAACGGATCTGATTAAAGATTTAAAAATAAACTCTGCGAATCTCGTGGATGTGATCATAGACGCCGAATCAAAGTACAATATTGAGATAGATATGGACTCAGCAGAGAAAATGTTCCAGGTGGGAAACATCATTGATGTGATCAATGAAAAAATGAAGGCCACGAGTTGACCAGTGCGGGCAATGATATTGTATCGCTACAAAAAATTGACAAAGAGCGTACTGCACAATATCGTTTTTATTCTAAAATTTTAGGGTCAGCCGAGCGCGAGCTTTTTGATCATGCGCTAATGCCAATTTCATTTGAACATTATGTGTGGTTGTTGTGGTCTGTAAAAGAAGCCGCGTATAAATATTTTAAAAGATTGGAGCCGGCAATACTTTTTTCTCCTTTAAAATTTATTGTCATTGAAATTAATTTTCGACAAGAAAAAGCTTCTTCTGCAAATACATTTTTTACGGGCCGCGTAACTTTTCAAAAACATACATTGTATTTTTTATCTGATTACAATGAAGCACGCATACATACGATCGTGCATGATGAAAATAATTTTGACAATGTCCGCAGCGGTATCGCAGAAATTCAAAGTGAAAAGTATGCGGATCAATCTGCTGCTGCAAAAGAGTTTTTAAAAAAAGATTTAGAGAAATATATCACCGGAGAAATTGTGATTGAAAAAAATGTGGCCGGTTATCCTGAAGTTTTTTTAGATGGAAAAAAATCTAATATGGCAGTTTCGCTTTCACATGATGGGTTTTGGGTGGGATGGGTGGTGGGGTGAAAATATTTTGATTTATACAAAGTGAACAGTAAATTGTGTTCGCTATATAATATTTCTAAACTAAAACTTAATAAAACTGTATGCATTTTTGGGTTATAGTCATAGTGATTTTTTTCTTATGGTCATTTCTAAATGTTACTCTTCAAAGTATTAAAAACATAAAAGAGAAAAAACTTCAAAAAGAACAAGTAATTTTTGCTCATGAGAAACTACAATTTGAGCAAAAAAATCTTTTTATTGAATATAAAAAAGTTGTAAAAAAATCGTTAGATATTTTAGTAAAAGAAAAAACCCAAGGATTCCCTTCGCTTGCAACGGCAATTGCAGATTTCTATGAGAATTATGATATGATTTTTGCATATTACTTAGAAAGTAAACCAAGACCTGCTTATAAACAAGCAGAAAAAATTAAAGTAATTGCTAAAGAGAAAAAGCTTTTCAAAAAAGAATTTTTAATGACCAAATACATAATTGAATATTATGAAACTTTATTTCCTTGGTTAAGAGAATATGTAGGTTTCAGTTCTGACGAATTAATTCAATCTATTTATAAGGAAGTTGATACTGAAGAAGACCCAGTTTCATTTTATATCACAAAATCTGAATTTGAAAATTTATCTACAACAGAAAGAAATCAGAGAGCATTAGAAAACTATTGGAAAAGAGATAAAGTTTCCTGGAAAATCGGGAGAGATTATGAAAGATATATTGGATACATATATGAAACTTTAGGGTTTTGTGTAGAATACCATGGTATAGAGAAATTAAAAAATGATCTAGGTATAGATTTAATTTGTAGTAATGTTAACCATTTCAAAGTAATTCAATGCAAATATTGGAGTGCTGAAAAAGGATATCCTATTAGAGAAAATCATATAACCCAATTATATGGTACAACAATTAAATTTTATTTAGATCGAATAAGAAAAGATCAGAAAACTCAATTCGATATATTCCCTGAACTTTTGAAACAAAGTAATATATCACCAGTCCTTGTAACAACTGCAGAGCTATCTGATACAGCAAAAGAATTTGCATCCATCTTAGGCATCAGAGTTGATACTATAAAAATGGATAAGTCATATCCATGTATAAAATGTAATATTAATTTTCAAACAAATGAACGTATTTATCATTTACCTTTTGATCAACAATATGATAGAACTAAGATTGATATTACAAAAGGAGAATTTTGGGTGAAAACTGTAAAAGAAGCTGAAAATTTAGGCTTTCGGCGGGCATGGAGATGGAGACCAAACAATGAAAATATTGATACTTAATCTTATTATTTATCTTCTATTCAGGTGTTTTCAAAAGAATATTTAATTTCACAAAAACAATCTTACTTGTAACCTTTCATCGCATGATACGTTTTAGAAAAATCAATTTTTCTACAAAATGAATTCAAACGCCAAAACTGCAAGACTCGCGGGATTATTATACCTCGTCGTAGTACTCACCGGGATATTTTATTTAATGTATGTGCCGTCAAAATTAATTGTATGGGATAATGCCGAAACAACTTTTCGAAATATTTCTGCGAATGAAATTCCTTTTAGGCTGGGCATTGCCGCGGGTTTCGTTTGTTATATTGCTTTTTTATTATTGCCATTTGTTTTATATACATTATTCAAACCCGTTGATAAAACATGGGCCGTTTTAATGGTTGCATTTGCCGTAGTAAGTGTGCCCATCGCCTTCATCAATTTTGGAAATGAAATGCAAGTATTGACACTGATCAGTAAAAAAGATTTTCTTACAACATTCGATTCAGTCCAATTACAAACAGAAGTGATGTTGTATTTAAATGCGTATAGAAATGGCAATCAAATCATCTCGATATTTTCCGGACTCTGGCTTTTTCCTTTTGGATATTTAATTTTCAAATCCCGACTCCTGCCGAAGATCTTAGGTATCTTTCTAATGCTCGGTTGCTTTGGTTATTTGATAGATTTCTTTGGTGGCTTTCTTTTTCCCGCATATAATGAAACTGCGATTTCCAATTATATAATTTTGCCGGCCAGCATTGGAGAAATAGGCACTTGCTTGTGGTTGCTGATTATGGGAGCAAAGGAATATCAGCAAATGAAAGTGATTGCATGAATTATTTTTTAGGTAAAAAAATTCTTTTATTTCCATGGAAATACTAATACTTCTCAATTCGGTTTAGCAATTCCAATATGCAACTCTATGTAAGGCAATTCTGAAACAAGTGATGTGCTTTTGATTTTATATTAAAGTTGCGTGCGAAATATACTTCTATTAAAAAAATAAAACGCATATTAATTTGCGAATTGGTTAGCGCTTTTTCAGAACCGAGAATGTACCCGGGTTTGTATTTGTGCTATATGATTGAAACAATGCATTTTTACATAAATATTTAAAAGTCAATTTGTAGAAAAAAAATTGTTACATAAAAAATGTAGCGTATTTTAGCCGAAGCAATGCTGTTGCCTGCAATGCTGACAGGCAAAATTCGTTATAAGAAAATGAAAGCGTTTTGACAAATAACAAAATAATATTTGTAACAGGTGGAACCGGCAATCAGGGAGGTGCGGTTGCAAGAAATTTATTGCAGCAAGGTTTTACTGTAAAAGTGCTTACCAGAAATACAAATTCACCTAAAACACAAAATCTAAAAAAGCTAAACATTGAGTTAATAAATGGTGACTTAAACAATGCGGATACTTTTCAGCGACATTTGAAAGATGTATATGGAATATTTAGTGTTCAAAGTTTTGAAAACGGTGTTGAAAAAGAAATAAGCCAGGGTATTTCATTAGCAACACTGGGAAAAGAGTATGGCGTAAATCATTTTTTGTACTCTTCCGTTTTTGGGGCTGACCAAAATACCGGTGTTCCTCATATGGATAGCAAATTCAAAGTTGAAAATTATATTAAACAAATAGGGTTACCATTTACCATTATCAGACCTACTTCATTGTATGAAAATTTTTTAATACCGCAGGTAAAAAAAGAAATACTAAAAGGAAAGTTGGTACAACCCATTAACAGGGAAACAGTACAACAATATTTGGCGGCAGAAGATATCGGGAAAGCTGCTGCGAAAATATTTCAAAATACCGATACCTATTTGGGTAAAACCATTCCTTTGGCAACAGAACAATTGAGCACCCAGGAAGTAGCTGATTTCTTTTCTGATGTACTGAACAAAAAAATTATATATCAAAAACTACCCGTACTTATTACCAGATTATTCCTGGGCAATGGCCTATATAAAATGTTTAAGTGGATGAATGAAAAAAGCGTTTTTCAAATGGAAAATGTGGCGTTAACCAGAAAAGAATTTCCAAACCAGCTAAGCCTTAAAAGCTGGATAGAAATGAATTTTAAATCATCATTTCAAAAAACTTAAATGGAATTAATCATTTACGGGGTTTATACATTTCTTGCTGCATACAATGCAGGCAACATGATGAGTTTGCAAATACAACATTATGGCATTTACCCGTTTGTAGGCAAAGAGAATTTCAAAACTTACATGAATGCAAATAATAAGGCAGCGTTTATTCCGGCTGTTTTACCCGGTATTTTGATGCTTATTTTAAGTATCATTTTAATGTTTATCCGCCCCGCTTTCATGACAACCAATTTTGCTATAGCCTCTCTTACTTTAAACATCATCGCATTTATTTCAACATTCAAATGGCAACGAAAACTACATTCAGATATGGCAAACAAAGGATATGACGAAGCAAAGATTAAACTGCTGCTTTCAACCAATTGGATAAGAACCATTGCATTTCTCCTTCTTGGTATTTTGACAGTTTCAATTTTAGTAACAGCTATAAAATGAAGGACCACATGCAGGCTACAAGCAATATCCAAAAGCAGGGCAAACCTGCTAACAAGCAGCATGAGTGCAAGTTTCGCAGATTACTTTATCTGATGCAACACTATTGAGCAATAAAAATAACAATGAACAATCATTTATAAATTTGGTTACCGAAATATTACAATGCAGAATATACAATTAAAACTTAGGCAAACAGAAAAACCCGACTTAGAACTTTTCTTTCAATTTCAATTGGATAAAGAGGCTAATTATTTAGCTGCATTTACTTCAAAAGATCCTACCGACAAAGAAGCATATCTTGAAAAATATACAAAACATATGAATGACCCCACAATAAATATGCAAACCATTTTGGTTGATGAAACTATCGCAGGCAGCATTGCGAAATTTGAAATAGAAGGTGATGCTGAAATTACTTATTGGTTAGACAGAAACTTTTGGGGAAAGGGAATTGCAACAACAGCACTCAAAAAGCTTCTCACTATTGAAAATTCAAGGCCTATTTTTGGAAGAGTTGCATTTGACAATGTAGGTTCGCAGAAAGTTTTAGAAAAATGTGGTTTTGTAAAAATCGGCACGGACAAAGGTTTTGCAAATGCGCGACAAACAGAGATAGAAGAATTTATTTATAAGCTCAAATAAAACGTAAATAAAAAACGAACCGCCAATAAGTGCATTTGAGGATTTTCAAATGCAGGCACAAAGCCAGGCTATGGTCTTTGTGGTTATTGTAAAAAGGTTAGTCGCCATATCGGCAAATTCAATTGATTTTTCAATATTTTGAAAAAATAAAAAAATAAATTTTGCGAAACCGAAAAGTTGCACATATATTTGCAACCGATTGACTTCTTAAATATAAATGTAAACAATATGAGAAGAGATATTTTCCAGGCAATAGCCGACCCGACAAGGCGGGCTATCATCACCTTAATAGCATTACAGGCAATGACTCCGAACGCCATTGCCGAAAATTTCAATACGACCAGGCAATCTGTTTCTAAACACCTTCGCATTTTGACAGAATGTAAACTGGTGAAACAGGAACAACAAGGCAGGGAAATTTATTACTCACTTGAAATTGCAAAAATGAAAGAAATTGATAAATGGTTAAACCAATTCAGAAAAATTTGGGAAGCCCGTTTTAATCAACTTGACCAAGTATTATCAACAATTAAAAAACAGAAAAAATGACAAACAATTTGCCCGCAGGATCCGGTAGACTATTTGATTTTACCGTTGACAAAGCCACAAAAACGGTAACAATAACCAGGGAATTCGATGCAGAACTGTCACTGGTATGGGATGCTTTTACCAAACAAGAAATTCTTGATCAATGGGTGGCACCTAAGCCCATGACATGTAAAACCAAGTACATGGATTTCAAAGTTGGCGGCAAAAGATTTTATGCAATGGTAAGTCCTGAAGGACAAGAACATTGGGGAATCCAGGAATACACTTCCATTACTCCGAAAACCAACTTTAAAATGTATAATGCTTTTGCAGATAAAGATGAAAATCCGGAATTGCCCGGCTCTGAATGGGATTATACTTTCAGCGAACAAAACGGAACAACAATAGTGAACATCGTTATTTACAATGAATCATTGGAAAGATTAGAAAGAATACTTGATGGCTTCACAAAAGGAATGAAAATGTCGTTGAGCAACCTGGAAAATCTGTTGGCAACTTTATCTCAAAAATAATTTTCGTTTTCAAAATATCCTATTAAAAAATAAGCTATATTTTTTTCCAAAAAATAAAAATTTTTATAAACAAAAAAAACAAAATCATGGCAACATTCAATCCGTATTTACACTTCCCCGGTAACACCAAAGAAGCATTTAATTTTTACAAATCCGTATTTGGCGGAGAATTCATTCGGGTGGTTCATTATAAAGACCTGCCCCCATCTGGCGAACATAAAATGCCTGATGCATGGCTTGATAAGATAATGCATATTGCTTTGCCATTAGGGAAAGGGAATATTTTAATGGGTGCAGACGCAATGCTGGAACGCGAGGGGCACACATTTACTTTTGGAGATAATTTTCACATTGCAATCAGCGCAGAAAGCAAAGAAGAAGCCGACAAATTATTTAATGCGCTTTCAGTTGATGGAAATGTTGAAATGCCTATTGCTGACAGTCCCTGGGGTTCTTACTTTGGTATGCTTGCCGATAAATTTGGAACTCAATGGACGGTTGATTTTGACCCAAAGGATAATGGACAAACAGGAAAATAAAAATAACAATTGGCTGACATCGGACTGGTTATTCAGCATGATTGAAATATTCAAAACAAATGTGCAAAGAAAAGGAGAAGCAAAAATGCTTCTCCTTAAACTTGTTCAACTGTTTCCCAAACACAAAATAAATTTTGACTTGAATAATTGCGACAAAATTTTAAGGATACCGGGGAAAATATTTGATCCAAAAAATAATTCAACTGCTCATCAAAGAAAATTATCAATACAAAGTTTTGAAATAAATAAATAAAAATAAATATTATGAGAAAAATAATCGTCTTATCAATGATCACATTAGATGGTGTAATGCAAGCCCCCGGTGGGCCTGGAGAAGATACATCAGGCGGTTTCAAATATGGTGGTTGGACGGCAACGTATGGTGACGAAGTTGCTGGTAAGATCATGAAAAAACTAATGCAACCTGCAGATTATCTTCTGGGCAGAAAAACATTTGAGATTTGGGAAGACTACTGGCCTGCGCATGCAGACTTTTGGCCAGCCATCAATGATGGCACCAAATACATTATGTCTAAAACCAGGAAAAAATCTGATTGGAAAAACTCAGTTTTCCTCAAAAGCCTGGCAGGTATTAAAAAGTTCAAAAATTCAAAAGGTGCTCACATCCAGGTATGGGGCAGTGGTGAACTCATTCAGTTGCTACTAAAGAATGATTTAGTGGATGAACTCTGGCTTCTCATTCACCCGTTGACTCTTGGTAAAGGAAAAAAATTGTTGAACGACGGGCCGATTCCGTCAGCATTTACATTAATAGAAAGTATAGTTACAACAACCGGAGTTATTATTGCCAATTACAAGCGTGCTGGAAAAGTGAAGACAGGTACTGTTGGTGCTTAAGGAAAAATAAATCCAAATAGTTATCGGTTGAGAAAAACATCCCGCAACATGCGATCATTTATCATTTCAGTCAATTCAGAAAACCAGCCGTGGTATCATGCATATTTCAAAAAAGAATCCTATTCCGAATTTGTTTTGTAACTTTCTTGTTACCTCCCCGTTTGAAGAAAAAAAAAGAAAAATATGAGATTTAAAATAAGTACAGTCGTTTGTTTTTTATTTGGGATGTTATTTGTACAAGAGATGAATGCTCAAACGGACAGCATAGATATTTTTTTAAAAAATGAAATGCAAAAAAGAGGAATTCCCGGTTTACAAGTGGCGATCGTTCAAAACGGAAAAATCATAAAAACAGGCAATTACGGATTGTCCAATGTTCAGGATTCCATTCCGGTGGATAGCCGTACGCTTTTTACTATTAATTCAATTACAAAAGCATTTACGGGAATTGCTATTATGCAACTTGTAGAAACTGGAAAATTAAATCTTTCGGCACCAGTATCTTCTTACCTGGATAATTTACCAGAGAACTGGAGGCCGGTTACCATACAACAATTATTGTCGCATACTTCCGGGATTCCGGATATTGTAGATGAAGAAGAAGCAGTTTTAATATCACCCTTAGGCCTGCAAGCATCCTGGCAACAAATACAAAAGCTTCCTATGGATTTTAAACCCGGTGAAAAATTTAGTTATAATCAAACGAATTATTTATTACTGGGAAGGATTATTGATACACTTAGTGGTATGCCTTTTACAGAATTTATTACAAAAGAACAGTTGCAAAAAGCAAATATGCCCAATACAATCAGGGCTGGATTTGGCGCTACCAAAGATGTGATAATGCATGCTGCACAACAATACCAGTACCGGAAAGGCAAACTTAATAATACGTTTTTTTCTTTTGATTATCCGTTGCAAACAGCAGCCGGTATGAGTTCAACTGCAACCGAAATGGCCAGGTGGATTATTGCTTTGCAAAGCAATCAATTTTTAAAAGAAAAAGAAAGCATGACAGCTCTTTGGACACCGGCAATATTAAACAATGGAAAAACTGGTGGTTTTACGAAACTCTTAAATGGCTATGCCGCAGGCTGGCCAATCATTACAAGAGAAGAGCATCCTGCCGCAGCGCCAGTAGGTGGGGGCCGCAATGGTGTTTTCGTTTATCTAAATGACAATCTTTCCATTATTGTTTTGTCAAATTTATTAGGAGCCACACCCGATGCATTTATTGATGAGCTTGCAGGATTCTATATTCCCGCCATGAAAGCATCCAATGGTTTTGGTCTCTCCACTTCCATTAAATTGCTTCGGAATGAATTAGAAAAATCAGGTTATAAAAATGCGGTTAAGGGATTTGAAAATATAAAAAAAATAAACAGCGGTTTTGATTTGCCGGAAGCAGATGTAAATAGTTGGGGCTATACACTTATTAAGCAAAATAAAATAACCGATGCGTTAGAAATATTTAAATTAAATGTTTACTTCAATCCTACCAGTGCGAATGCTTTTGATAGTCTTGGAGAAACTTACGCGGAACTCGGAGATACAGAACTGGCCATTAAAAACTATGAAGAATCATTGAAATTAAATCCGCAAAATAGTCATGCCAAAAATCAAATTCAAAAATTGAAAAGTAGCAAGTAACATCCCAGTCTTTACAGGTGTTGCCACCTGATAAGGATCACACAATTAAATCAAATCTTATAAAGATTGTTGTACAAAAAAAGTGGTGTATTTTAGCGTAAATAAAAAAGTTGTATTCAATTCTATATGAAGTCACTATTATTATTCATAGGATTTTTATTGTCAGCCTTTATACATAAAAGCAATTTGACAACTTCAGTTGACTTAAGTTGTTTATTGAAATCAGATAAGACTGTTTATAAAGTTGGGGAGTTGCCAAAATTTACAGTGGAGATTTCTAATAATAGCAAAGATGATATTTATTTAATTGGTTCATTGGACGGTTCAGACGTTAAATGGCGTTTTCCATATTGCTATTATTCAATTGATAAACCAAGACCAGTAATAACACAATTAGTGAGATGTGGAAATATGAATACACTAAGAGTTGCTGATTTTAAGTTGGTAAAAGTTGGACAGAAATTCAATCCATATGAAAGTGTTGACGACTACGGCTTTTTTACAGATAATACTACTACGGACATAAAAACTTTTAAAAATCCAGGTGTTTATAAAATCAAATTTCATTATTCAACCAATGCTCAAAATATTTCTGACTTTATTGGTGACAAACCATTTAGAATGGACAATTCTGACTCATTAAAAATAAGTTCATTTTTTAAAAAAGTTCCCAAAGTTGACATCACAAGCAATGAAATAGAAATTATAGTTGAAAAATAAAAACGACATTTTATGAACTGTGCAAACCAAATAAAAATTGCCCGCCTTTGCCGGTGTTGTCCCCCGCAAATTTCAAGCAATAATGAATACTCAATTAAATTAAAATTTATAAAAATTGTTGCATAAAAAAAGTGGTGTACATTAGTGCAAATACAAAAGTTAGCTGTATTAAATAATCATGAAATTCATAGCATCCTTTATAGTACTTATAGCATTTAACTCATGCAGAGACAAGAGTGATAAATTCAATTATGAGACATCTATCGCAACAACCGAGTATAAAGCTCAATTGCAATATCTTGACAATACGCTATTCAATTATGCAAGAATTTCTGATACTGGGAGTTATTATTATAATTTAAGTGCTGAACTAGATGAGAAAGCAGAAATGATTAAAGAAAAAATAAGAAAAGGAAATCTAATATCAAAACACGAACAAGAATTCTTTTTAAACAAGTTTGAGAAAACGTTTGGCAATTATCCGGCAACTGATATTAAGACATTCAAAGAGTTGCAGGAAATCCCTATCAAATCTGTTTCCGACGTAGATATTATCAGGCTCTTTATAAAAAACAATTTTGTAGCAATTTTATTAAACAACAAACTGCTTCCTTTCGATAGTTGGGGAATAATGGTTTCAGGAAAAAATGAAATAAAAGAAGGAGAGGAATTGCAACTCGATCTCGCCACTTATGCCTTTAAGGCATACCATCAAAACGAATGGTATCTTGTAAATAAAGGCCTTAGTAGTGATGATACAATACAAAAAGACAACATCATTGATACGCTATTCCCTGACAATGATGGGATTGTACACTTCAAAACTAAAAATTATAAAAAGGGTGAAAACAAATTAGTATTTTTATCAAGGCTCAATCATCCGCCAAAGGACAGAATGGTTATAAAGGAATTTTTATTTTACGTAAAGTAACTTTTACTGCCTGCAACATGAACTTTGCAAAATACCAAATAAAAATTTCAACCTACTGCCCGCCTTTGCTGGTGTTGTCACCGGCAATTTCACTCAATAATATTCACACATTTTAATCAAAGCTTATAAAAATTGTTCTATAAAAAAAGTGGTTTATTTTTGCGGTAATTTAAATGTTATTGACAAAAGAACATATTGCCTTTGAAATATTTTGCCAACAACTCATTGGGTTGACAATAACGAAAGTTGAGTATTCTGAAATTGATACCGAGCCGAAAAATCCAAAACCTTATTATCCAACACAGTTTCAAAATTTGCACTCAGTTGACTTATCAATTTTCCTTTATACCACTAAGAACAAATTAATTGAGATTTATTGGGACGGTAAGTTTTATCAATATGGTATTGGAATAAAAATAAATGAAAAGTCAGACTTTCCTGATTTTATCAAATGGGATGTATCAGAAAGCGAACTGTGGAAAACTATTATAGGAAATACTATTACTGATTTACAAATTACCTGGGAAACAGTTACAACTAAAGAGGCAAAAACTATGAAAGTAATAGCGTTTATATATCCTCAATACATAAAAATTACACTCACAAACGGTAAGAATATTTTTATAAGTGCGGCTGGTTTTATAGAACCAGAAGACAAAGAAGTCTATGGTGGGCTTGACAATTTAACGGTTACAGACAACGAAGAACTTGCAAGAGAGATTAAAATGATACATTGATAAGCCCAGCACATTTATTTCCCTGCAACCCTTTCTCTCTCCCATCGTATATATGATTAGATTTCCGGGTTCTGCAAGGTTTGCAGCATTTTTTTAACAAGTCAAAAAAAATCAAACTGCTTATTTTTAATTAAATCAACAATGCTTTAAAAGATCTTTTGGAAGATATTACCAGTATATTACTTGGCTGCCGGCAACAAGACAGGAAAGCCCAGAAAGCGCTCTACGAGCGGTTCTACGGCTTTGCTATGAAAACGGTATTCCTATATATCTATCGTTATGATAAGGCAGTGGACCTGGTGAATGACGGCTTTATTAAATTTTTCAAATCCATTGACCGCTTTAAAATGGGCCCCGATGCGGATAATGATAAAATTTTCATGGCCTGGCTGAAAAAGATCATGATTAATACCGCCATTGATGAACTTAGAAAAAATAAAATGTCCCCGGAGATTGGTGGAATTCCGGAACATATCTGGGATCTAAAGGATGAAAGTGAAAATGGTGAGCAAAAAATAATGTATAAAGAACTGATCAGCATGATCAAAAACTTAACTCCGCAATACCGCTCCGTATTTTTGTTGTATGCCATTCATGGCTACAACCACGTGGAAATTGCAGGCATGATGGGCATGGCGCCGGGAACTTCTAAATCTTGCCTGTCCCGCGCCAGGGCTATATTACAGGAAGGCATTAAAAAAATTGAAGACGCAATCGTATGTTGAACCAGGAAGAAAATATGGATGATTTGTTTCGCCGCGCAGTGGGCAATTTCCCTTTGAAAGAAGAGAAAGGCAACTGGGATGCGTTAGCGTCTGCATTGGATGAAGACAAACCACTTCCGCCTGTTGCGAAAAAGAAGATCAATTATAAATTGCTTTTATTATTGCTTGCTTTTTTTCTTTCAGGAAGTGCATTGACTTATTTCATTCTTCGTCCATCAACGGGCACTGTTGATAAAACAATTTCTTCAACGCCTGTTATCAAACCAATACTGGATGCGCCAAAGATCGTCCCGGATAATAATGCAGGTGTCTCAACAGTCATGGAAAACAATGCAATAAATACAACTGTTGAAAAATCAAATGTTCAACAATCGTACTTACAAAAGGAAGAAAATTTTTCCGATAAAAACAGTTCATTGATTGCCGATAATTTAATGGCAAACCGAAATCAAACTTTTACTAATACTAATTCAAATCAGGAATCTAACCAGCAAATACAATCATTAGAGCAAAAAAATAATCTACCATTAAATACTTCATTGAATCCATTTTTAAAAAAAGACACACTACAAAATGTATCGAAGGAAAATGAAATAAATAATGTGGTGGAAGAATCTCATAAATATGTTATAAATGATTCGAGTTTATTTATTAAAAATAAAGCTCCAAAAAACACTTCATTCAAACCATCTTTTTACTTCGGACTTTTAACAGGCATTGAATTCAGCCAGGTAAAAAGCCAGGGCATTATGGGACCGGGCTTTCATGCAGGATTGATCGCGGGCTACCAAACAACTCCGTCATTAAGTATTGAGAGTGGCATTTTATTTACCAAAAAACAATATAAAAGTGACGGTGAATATTTCAAACCAAAGCCCGGAACCATGCCGGAAAATATGCTTGTAAAAAGTTTGGAAAGCCAGGCTTCCTTTATTGAAATTCCATTGAATGTAAAATATCAGTTGCCCATTTTAAAAAATAAAACTTTTGTTTCGGCAGGTGTTTCCTCTTTTATAATGACCAATGAAAAAAATGATTACCGTGCGGTTATCGGCGGACAGGAACAGGCAGTGAAATCTTCTTACAACTCCATGAAAAATTATATTGGCGCAGAGATCAATCTCAGCGCGGGTTTCGCGCAACCACTGAATTCAAAATTAAACCTGCGCATAGAACCATTCGTACAAATTCCTATAAAAGGCATGGGCGTTGGCGTGATGCCGGTAACGAGTATGGGTTTGCATTTGATTTTAACGCACAAAAAATAATTACGTATTCCCCCTGGGTTTGACTGCAAAAACCCAAAGGCTGTGTTGAAAAATGCAGCCTTATTTATTTTAAGGAAAAACTGAATAAAAAATTGTCAATTTAATTTTATAAATTTGAATTATATCATTTCGCAAATGAAAAGACTTGAAGCATACGCACCCGAAATTATTCAACTTTGCAAATCCCACAAAGTTAAAAGCCTGTATGCTTTCGGTTCAGTTTTGACAGACAGTTTCGACAAAGAAAGTGATATTGACCTGATCGTTGATTTTTCAAACTTACCATTGGAAGATTATGCGGACAACTATTTTGACTTCAAATTTTCATTACAGGATCTTCTCAAAAGGCCTGTTGACTTGCTGGAAGAGAAAGCTATAACAAATCCATATTTCAGGAAGTCAGTTGATCAACAAAGACGACTTGTATATGGACAATGATATAAAAGTATGGCTGTTTGATATTCTGAATGCTATTAAGGAAGTTGAAAGTTTCTTTAATAGTATCCCAAAAGAATTTACTAAGTATCAAAGTGATATGCGAACTAAGCGAGCTGTAGAAAGAAATATTGAAATAATTGGAGAAGCCTTAAGTCGAATTTTAAAACGTGACGATACTATTGAAATATCGAATTCAAGAAAAATTATTGATGCAAGAAATAGAATCATCCATGGCTATGATACTGTTTCAGACGATGTGATTTGGGGAATTGTTATTCGACACATCCCAATCTTAAAATCTGAAATTGAGATATTATTGTACTAATTTTAATAATTAAATGTAATACCTAAAATAAAATATACCCATTCTATTCAGGAAGAATTTTGCTCCTTAAGGCTTTTCCAGTTTTTTCACAGGTAAATCTCTCCAATCAATAATCTCACAGATCAAATTTCCAAAAAATTGTTGCATAAAAAAATTAGTATATTTTAGCTGATTATAAATATTTGAGGCAACAAGAACTATCAAAAAATCAACGTAACATGCAAACAATAATTGGTTCAGGTGGCTCAATAGCGCTGCCCTTAGCAAATGCATTAACAACTTACACCAACAAGATTCGTCTCGTTAGCAGGCACCCTTTAAAAGTAAATGAAACGGATGAAATATTTCCTTTGGATGTAAATGATTTATCACAGATTGACAATGCAGTTGCCGGTAGTGATGTGGTGTATGTCACGATTGGATTTGCTTATAATCTAAAAGTTTGGCAACAAACATGGCCTCCTTTTATACAAGCTGTTATTAAAGCATGCAAAGCGCATAATGCAAAATTGGTTTTCTTTGATAATGTGTATCCATACGCGAAGTCAGCTATACCACACATGACAGAAGATGCTCCCTGGCAACCTCCCAGTAAAAAAGGAGTAGTGCGAAAGCTGGTTGATGAGATGATCATGCAGGAAGTGGAGCAAAATAATCTTACGGCCATGATCGTAAGAGCAGCAGATTTTTATGGACCGGATACAAATAAAAGTGTCCTTGGTGAAACAGTCGTGAAGAATTTATTGAAAGGAAAAAAGGCCCAGGCATTTGGTGACATCAATAAAATTCATAGCTATACTTTTACTACTGATGCGGGTAAAGCAACCGCGTTGCTGGGGAATACCAACGATGCGTATAACCAGGTTTGGCATCTGCCCACAACCAAAGAAAAACTTACCACCAGGCAATGGATTGAACTGGCAGCCAAAGAAATTGGCACTGAAGCCCGGATACAAAAAGTGCCTAAATGGATGATTTATATTTTAGGAATTTTTATGCCTGATTTAAAAGAATTTCCTGAAATGATGTATCAAAACGAAACAGATTATTTCTTTGACAGTAGTAAATTTGAAAAACGCTTTGGTATCACTGCAACGAAACCGGAAGAAGGCTTAAAAATAATGATTGAATACCTGGAGAAAAATAAGAACACTGAATGAGTTACTCAAAACAAAAAATATTATTTCAAGTTTTAAAGTACCGCATTTTTCAGTATTGCCACCGGCAATGTTACCGTAGTCCAGGTATATTTATTCAACAAAAAAAATTAGTGGTTTAAAAAAGTGTTTTTATCTCTTCAACATTTTAGCAACGGCCTGTGATTTGGAATGGACATGGAGTTTTTCATAAATGTGCCGGATATGTGTGCGCACGGTACTGATACTGATAAAATATTTTTCCATAATTTTTTTATAACTCAAACCATCCACCAGCGAACTTAAAATTTCATGTTCACGTGGTGTGAGATTAAATGTTTCCCGTACGCCCGGCTTGGTATCATGAAACGATTGAATGACTTTTCGCGCGATGCCGGCGCTCATGGGTGCGCCACCATTTTGCAGGCTGCGAATGGCATCTAAAATTTCAGCAGGTGGAGTTTTTTTTAATAAATACCCGGAAGCGCCGGCCTTAATGGCTTCAAATATTTTCTCATCATCATCAAAAACAGTGAACATGAGCACTTCAATTTTTTCGAAATTTTCTTTGATGATCTGCACACCTTCAATCCCTGAAATATTGGGCAGGCCAATATCCATTAATAAAATTTCCGGCTCCGTTTTTTTAACTTCACTCACTACATTCATCAGGTTAGACAGTGACACCACGCACTGCATATCTTCTGTAGCACTGATGAGATGGGTGAGCGAATTACGCAATGTGTTATTGTCTTCTATGATGCCAACTTTTATCATAAGCACAAATATGAAAGATGTTTTCCATTCACCGTATCGGATATTTATTTGATTTTCATGTTTAAATAAATATGGGTGCCTTCATTAACCATTGATTGAATATGAAAATCGGCATTCAACCATTTTGCGCGCTTCTTCATGCCATTGATACCATTCCCGTAAACAATATTATTTTCATCAAAGCCAATGCCATTGTCACTAATATGAATTTTCAATGACGGCGAATGATAGTCCACCGTAATTTTTGCTTCCGTACATTGCGCATATTTCACCATATTATTTACCGCCTCTTTGAGAAGTAAATATATTTGCCGGCGTTTTTCCATATCTATGTGCAATTGGCCAATTTGTTCACTGATATTGAAATCATAACGGATATTTTTTGCTTCGAAAAGTTTGGAAGAAAATGTTTTGATACGCAATAACAACATCTCCATGGAATCATTCACCGGGTTAATGCTCCAGACAATATCATCCATGCGTTCCATTAAGTCAATCGAATTTTCTTTGATCTCACTCAGCATCTCCTTGTTTTCTTTCTCCTGCAAAGCCATTTCACTTAGTATGGAAATGGAACTCAACGTAGAACCAATATCATCATGCAAATCCAGGGAAATTTTATTTCGCAATAGTTCAATCCGTTTTAATTGCCGCAGGCGAAAAAGATAAAGCATATAAAAAATTGCTGCGATACACAATATCATCAACGTAATAAACCACCAAGACAACCAAAAGGGATTATTGATCTCAAAGTTATAAGTCAATATTTTACCAGATGAAATACCATTCGCATTTTCACCATACATCTGCAAAGAATATTTACCCGGGGAAAGATTTACAAATTCCACTTCTCCTTTATTTCCTGCAAAGCGCCAGGCGCTATCAATGCCTGTAAGCCTGTAGTAGTAACGATTTCGCAAAGGATTATTATAATCCGTTAATACCCATTGAAAAATAAAATGATTGACTGTATGATCAAAAGTATTTTTTTCCTGCAAATGAATCGCTTTGTCGTTTGCATACACTTTGTCCAGCAATATTGCTGGTTGCACACTCATGGCAGCAATGAGATCCGCAGGTTGAAAAGATAAAAGAAAAAATGTACTAGCAAAAATTATTTGGCCGTTTTTCATGCAATACAATTTTCCCTCTAAATTATTTTGTGGCAACCCATCTGATGTAGTGAACTGAAGGAATTTATTACTTTTAAAATCATATTCCAGTAAACCACCCTGCGTTGCAAGCCATACATGCAACGCATTATCCAATGCAATTGAACTAATATTTTTATTCATGCTGGCCGGCAGCGTTACGCTATGAAAATTACTCCCATCAATATTCCAGTAAAGAATTTTATTATTTGAAAAGGAATAACAGGTTTCATTTTTAATAATAATTTGAGATGTTACAACTCTTTCTCCCAGTATTTTTTGAAATGGTTTAGAAAATTTTCCACTGTTATGATCATAAAAAATAATGCCTTCATCCAGATCAGCCATCCAGATATTTTGATGGCTGTCTTCCGCCGCATCATTGATCACCAATGATTTTGAGACATTATTTTCATTGATGAAATTTTTAAAAAGCTCCTGGTATTTTTCTGCTCCGGGCTTTTTAACCCAAATCCCATTTCTCCATGGAAAGATCCACCACTGGCCATCTGTAGCGTGCAGTATTTTGGCAATAAAATTATTCGAGGGTGCATTGCTAATTAAATAATTCAGTGAGTCTTCTACAATTTTCTTTGATATTAAATTAATTTCTACCGTTCCTGAATTAGTGCCGGCTTCAATTGTATTGCTGCCTGCTTGAGCGAGTGAAAGATTGGTAGGGCCATTATCAGCAAACGACAGATCATAATTATTTACATCTTTTAAATCTGTTGAATATGCTTTCAAAAAATCCCGTCCGCCGCCACCCGTGAGTATCGATCCGTGCCATTCAAGTAATGCAATGTCCTGCGAAGAAATTGATTGCGCAAATGAACGAATTGTAAAAAATGACTTTACCGGATTATAAAAATAAACGCCATGCGCTGTGGCAAGCCATGTCCAGTTATTGGCAGAAACATATACCTGTTTAATATCAATGTTAGCAGGTAAAGATCGATGAATAGGCAATACTACAAATGTATTTGCAGCAATATCAAAACCCGCACAATTACCATTCATTGCCAAAAAATATTTATGCTGTGGAAAAGCCATCAATGAAAGAGATGTGATATTATTCTTATTTGGATATTCAATAAATGTATTTGAGGCAATATTATATTTGATCAAACCCTTGTCCCATGTGCCTAACCAGGCATAACCCGAATCATCCAGGCAAATACAGGTAAAAAATTCTGCCAACTGCGGAAACATTTTTTTACTCAAAACATGTGTCGTTTTTTTCTTTTCAACATCATATTTCCATAAACCATTGTACGTAGTGATCCAAAGAATTCCATTTTTTGCAAAAGCCATTCCTGAAATATTATTATTCTTTGCATGATCGGAAGCATCATCATCCAAAGAAATTTTAGCAGGAATATTATTTTCATTTAAAAAATACACTCCTGATCCTGTTCCAAAAAAAGAGGTATTATTTTTTGCAGCACAAATACAATTAACCGTTTCGAAAATATCTTTTTTATCATACAGCAATTTTGTAAAACCATTGGTGTGTGTATTAAAGAGTTCAAGCCCGGCAAGTGTTCCAATCAAAAGCATGCTATCATTTTTTTGACTGATGGCTTTAATAAAATTATTGCTAATGCTGTTTTTTAGTGCCGGATTATTTTTAAATATTTTAATATCGGAACCATTCACCAGGTTCAATCCTGATGAAGTACCGATCCAGGTAAAATGATTGTTGTCCTGGAAAATGCATTGCACGGAATTATCACTCAGCCCATTTTCTTCATTGATATTCTGCAATGCCTGTGATTGGTAAACCTGTGCAAATGAGATGTGAAAAAATAAAATAAATATGCCGGTTAAAAAGGATCGATCAATTTTTTTAGAAATTTTAGTCATAAACATCCGCGCTTGAGGACAATAAAATTATGGTATAAAATCCATCTTGTGTTTGATTTCAACATTCTCCGGAAATTTAAATTCATCTTCCTTGATGATATATTTAATTTAGCAACCATTCCATAGAAACTTGCACAAACACAATTTTTCCATAATCATCTTTTTCAAAAACCAACCCGATCTCTCCATTAGACAATTGCGTTAAGGATGAATAAGCAGCGCTTCCTGCAAAAATTGTTTTTTGAATGGGCCAGGTTTTACCGTCATCCAGACTTACACTGATGGTCATATTCTCACGTTCATTATTTGAATGGGCATTGGAGAAAAATAACATAGATTTTTGTTCGCCATCTTTTATATAAGTAGTCCGAAGTATGCCCGCATTACAACCTGGATCCGCTAAGGATGAGTCTGCGTAAGTGTTCCAGGACATTCCCTGGTTGGAAGTTGTATGAACATAGCGCATGCCTGCATCATTTACCCGGCTGTTGATCATCCAGCTTTCATTGGCTAATTCTGTTATCTGTGATTCATCGCCGGGTTTAATAGGATTGTCAATTAAGAACCAATTTTTTCCATGATCATTACTTCCAAAAACAAAAAGGCCTTTTTGTAAATTGACAATGGTATGTAATAATTTTCCTGAAGTAGTTTGTATGCCGCGACCTGAAGTGATGAATTTAAAATCCTTCTTCCAATCTGTTTCTGTAATTTGTGAAGTAATATCAACCGGTACACTCCATGACTTTCCATTATCCTTACTGCTCGTAACACGGAAATAATACACATCTTTTTCTTTATTCAAATCCATATAATTAAAAAACAAAAATATTTCATTGGTGACATGATCAACGATCATGGAAGGATCTGAAGCCGATTGACCTAAAGGATAATCCACTACTGTTTGCAAAGGCAACCAGGTCTTGCCATTGTCTATACTGCGTTTTATTACAATGTTGATGTCTTTATTCCATTTTAAATCGCCACAGGTTGAATACCGTTCGTCCACTGCAACGATCAAATCCCCATTGGGCGCGGTTATCAAAGATGGTATGCGAAAGCAGCCACCATGAAGTGAACTGTCTTTCTCAAATAAATTTATAAAATGAAAAGTAGTGTCCTGAGTTTGGGAATGGCTTTGATTTGCAAATACAACAGCGGAACTAAAAAATAATATAGAGAGAAATTGGATGTTCATAAACTAATATAATGATTAATCCAGGTTCTGATATACTTCAACTTTTGGGAGTTTCAAATTATTACTTAAAGTCGGATCCATTTGTCTAAGTATATCGAGGGACATTCCTTGTGTTTCCATAAAAAACCAGGTTTTTCCATTATCTTTTGAAATACCTATTAATAAATTATTGTGCTGTATTTTTTTTGCCGCTTTTATATAAATAACATTCTCTTCAAGTACACATTGCAATTCGTTATTTGACTTAACAAAAGAAAATGGATATCCAATTGTATAACTATCAATATTACCATACAAGCTTTCTAATAACGGCTTAGCTTCTTTTATGTCATCCAACAGTTTATTTCTGTCTTCGTTTACAAATGTTTCCGGGTTTAAAAACTTAAAAAAGGATTCATAATCATCATCTGCCAATGCATGTAGCATTTTTTCAGCCTGATTTTTTGCATTCAGTGCAACCGTTGAATCCATAGTTACAAAAATAGAATCAGATTGGCCATTTGCAAGAATTGATGATGTCACGAATAAAAGGAGAAATATAATTTTTATAAAAAATTTATTCATAATCCTTATTATTTACGGGCAATTTAAGTCCTTTTATTTTTTCTTCTGCAATGGCTAATTTTTCCGGGAAAAGTATTTTCCCATGATACTTGTTTAATCGTGGATCAATTGAAATTTTTGATATTTTATCCTTTTTCACTTTAATTATTGTACACTTCTTTTAAATCTTTTAAAGTATAAATATCCTCTTCATCATTTAGAAAAGCAGAAGATTTATTTTCAGCAGGAATGTGCAGCATCCCCTTTGAAAGCAAATATTCTTCATAACGCTTTGACATGAATTCAGCAAAATTGGAAATCTCTTCTGCTCTTTCTTCAGGAAGCATATTGATTGCTTTAATTGTACGATCTATGATGGCTTGTCTTGACATATAACAAAATTGTTTACTTGTAAAGATAACTATTTTGAATATTATTTACCTTTCTCACATTTGCAACAGCAATTCCTGCAACACATTCACCGGCCTATTTTTCTTTTGCACGAGATCGGCTAAAGTTACTTTATCAAGTAATTTATCTACCGTAAATTGAATGAGTTGCCAGAGGGAACGCGCGGAACAATCCACGGAGTTGGTGCAAAGTTTTAAAGCGCCTGAATGACCTGCACAAAAATCATTGTCAAATAATGCACCGCCCAATGCTTTCAATACCAGGTTGATATTGATTTCTTCGGCAGGCCTAGCTAAAATATAACCGCCTTTATTCCCGGGCGTACTATTAATTAATCCCGCCAAACGCAGTGTACGTGCAAGTTTCGCCACATAGTGACTGCTCAGTCCTTCGGATTCACTGAGTTGTGGAATACTCATTCCATCTTCCGACTTGCATGCTGCAATACGAATGAGTATGCGTAAACCATATTCTTCCTGTGCTGTTATTTTCATGCGTTTAATTTTTAAGGTTGATTATGTTTACATAAAACCAAGTTCAAGTTGCGCCGCTTCAGACATCATACTTTTATCCCATGGTGGATTCCAGGTTACCGTTACATGCACATCATTGACACCTTCTATCTGCCGCACTTTTTCATCCACTTCCACCGGCAATGATTGTGCAGCAGGACAACTCGGCGCGGTCAAAGTCATAAGCACTTGCACATTATTCATAGGTAAAATATCTACCTGGTAAATCAAACCAAGCTCATAAATATTCACCGGAATTTCCGGGTCAAATACTGTTTGCAATACTTCATACACTTTTTCTTTTAATGCTTCCGGTTCCATCATGTCCATTTTTTTTAAAATATTTTTTTCAAAAATCCATGTGTAGTATTTTAAGCTTACACATTCATTTCAGTTTTTATTTTATATGCCAATGCATCATTTTTCATTTGCTTCACCATCGCAAGCAGCCCATTGGCGCGGGTTTGAGCCAAATGTGATGACATGCCGATTACTTTTATGCAATCTAATGGCGCTTCAATTATTTCGTCCGGTGTATGCCCGCTTAAAATCCGGATCAGCATACTTATCAAACCTTTTACTATGATCGCATCGCTGTCTGCTTCAAAAAGAACTTTTCCACTTCTATATTCCGAACCCAGCCAGACTGTTGACTGGCAACCTTTCACTTTATGTGAATCTGTGCGATAAATTGGATTGAGCGGTGGCAACTTTTTTCCCAGCTCAATGATGTATTCATACTTTTCATCCCATGAATCAAACAAAGAAAAATCTTCGATGATCTCATTTTCAATTTCCATTATGGTTTTTTCTTCACTCATTTTTATACAAGCATTTTAACCGCTTTTTTCAGCGCGATAATAAATGCATCAATTTCTTCTTTTGTATTATATACCGAAAAAGACGCACGCACTGTTCCCGGAATTCCAAATCTGTCCATCAGTGGTTGTGTACAATGATGGCCTGTACGTACCGCTACGCCTGCATTATCTAATAAAATTCCAATATCCTGCGGATGTGTTTTGTCAATAACAAATGATACCACACTCACTTTATTTTTTGCTGTGCCAATAATTCGCAGTCCATCAATTTTATTTAATTCAGCAGTTGCATATTTCAATAATTCATTTTCCTGCTGACGAATATTTTCTTTACCTGTTTCCCGCACAAAATCCAATGCAGTTTTGCAGGCGATCACATCTCCAATATTTGGTGTGCCTGCTTCAAACTTATACGGCAATGCTGCATAGGTTGTTTTTTCAAAACGCACTTCTTTGATCATTTCTCCGCCGCCCTGGAATGGTGGCATCGCTTCCAATATTTCTTTTTTACCATATAAAATACCGACGCCTGTCGGGCCAAATAATTTATGCATGGAAAAAGCAAAGAAGTCGCAATTCATTTCCTGTACATTGATATCCAAATGCACGGCGGATTGCGCGCCATCAACCAGTACAATCGCACCAACTTCATGTGCCGCTTCAATTATTTCTTCAACCGGGTTAATTGTTCCCAGCGCATTGGATACATGCACAATAGAAACCAATTTTGTTTTATGATTTAATAATTTTTTATACGCTTCGATGTCCAATTCTCCCGCATCATTCACAGGAATAATTTTTAAGTGCGCATTTTTTTCTTCGCACAAAATTTGCCAGGGTACAATATTCGAATGATGTTCCATCGTGGAAATAATAATCTCATCTCCGGCATGAATATTTTTTCTGCCCCAGGTATAAGCCACTAAATTAATACTCTCGGTTGTACCTTTTGTAAAAATAATTTCTTCGCGCAAACCCGCATGAATAAAGGCTTGTACAGCATCGCGTGTTTCTTCGAAAGCGGCCGTTGCTTCTTCCGCTAATGAATGAATGCCACGGTGAATATTCGCATTGTAATCTTCGTAATAATTTGCAAGCGCATCAATCACCACTTGTGGTTTTTGCGAAGTCGCTGCATTATCAAAATAAATCAATGGCTTACCTTTTACTTCACGTTGAAGTATGGGAAAGCAATTGCGTATCGCGGCAATATCTAATTTTTTTTCTATGGTAGAAGTTGCACTCATATTAAATCTGTGTCTAATCTTTTTGAGATCAGTCCATCTACATATTTACGAATAGGTTCCGGGCGGATATGTTCTAAAATATCCATGGCAAAAGCGTGTATCAATAATGCGCGTGCTTTTGATTCAGGTATACCGCGTGATTGTAAATAAAATAATCCTTCTTCATCGAGCCGGCCAACCGTACAACCATGTGAACATTTTACATCATCTGCAAAAATTTCCAATTGTGGTTTGGCATTGATGGTTGCTGTATCCGACATCAAAATATTTTTATTCGATTGATAGGCATTTGTTTTTTGTGCAGCTTGCTGCACGTATATTTTTCCGTTGAAAACGCCTGTTGAATTTCCCGTCATGATGCCTTTATACAATTGATTGCTCAGGCAATTCGGGCGAATATTATCCACGATGGTATGGTTATCAATATGCGAATTTCCATGCTGAAAATATAAACCATACATGTGCGATTCACCATTATCAGCGGACATAATAAAATTTAAATTATTCCGCACAATTCCGCCATCCAGTGAAATAGTTACTGCATGCGCATAGCCGCGCTCTGCCTGGATAATATGCGTGGTGCTCACCGCATTTGTTTGTGCACTGTCGTTTTGAATTTTATAATATTCCAATTGCGCATCCAGCATGGTTACGACTTCCATTACCTGGTTGGTAAAACTTTCTGACTGGCCAATAGTAATATATGTTTCTACAATTTGTAGGCGTGCATGTTGTGATAAATAAACCAGGCTGCGCGGTTGAGAAAAAACATTTGTGGAACGCGCATCCATAATATTATAGATGTAAACAGGATGTTCTGTGTCCATACTTTTTTTGCAAAAAACAAAAACACCTCCTTGTAAAACAGCCGTGTTCATGGCGTTGATGCCATCATTTAAATATTTACGGCTATGCCCTAAATATTCTGTTACAATATTTTCATATTCATTATTGGCTGCTGTTTCCAAAGGCAACACAACCAGGCCTTCCGAAATAATTTTTGATAAAGAATCCGAATAAAAACCATTTACAAAAACAAGTTCATTCGCATTTTCAAAACCCGGCAAACGGTATGCATTTAATTCTTCTGCAGAAATAGTCACTGCATTCAATGAAAAATTATAGTCTTTATTCAACACGCCACCGATGCGTGTGTATTTCCATTCTTCATTGCGTGTGGTGGGAATTCCTTTCTTTTCAAATTCGCTGAAAGCTTCATGCCGCAAGGCTTGCAGGCTTCCGCCCGCCGCGCCTTGCTGCAGGTTTTCCATTTTTTCCTTTAACTGATCTATCGTACTCATGTATTATTTTTTATAAAAAGTCAACTGCATCAAACAGTTGCTTCTACTTCATTTTCATTTTTAATAAAATCATATCCGCGTTCTTCCAGTTCCAGCGCTAATTCTTTGCCGCCGGATTTTACAATCCTGCCTTTATATAAAACATGTACAAAATCAGGCACAATGAAATCCAGTAAACGCTGGTAATGCGTTACGACTAAAATTGCGTTG
The DNA here is from genome assembly GCA_038257845.1 of Chitinophagales bacterium. GTDB lineage: Bacteria > Bacteroidota > Bacteroidia > Chitinophagales > Chitinophagaceae > JAFDXJ01. Next base: position 25,315 of record JBBSQL010000009.1, on the reverse strand, counting down.
TCTTCCTTTTTAATTATATTCACGCCATTGGCTACAATGCGGATGGCGTCTATATCCAGGCCGGAATCGGTTTCATCCAAAATAGATAATTTCGGTTCGAGCATGGCCATTTGAAAAACTTCATTGCGCTTTTTTTCACCGCCGGAAAAACCTTCATTCAATGCGCGGCTGAGCAAGGCTTTATCCATATTCATCAACGCCATTTTTTCTTTCATCATTTTTAAAAATGATACAGCATCCAATGGTTCGAGTCCGCGGTATTTGCGGACTTCATTCACGGAAGTTTTGATAAAATTAATCGTGCTCAAACCCGCGATCTCAATGGGATATTGAAATGCTAAAAACAAACCTTCACCGGCTCTTTTTTCAGGAGCAAGATCTAGCAGATCTTTTCCCAGGAATGTAACAGAACCTTCCGTCACTTCATAATCGGACCTGCCCGCGAGTACAGAAGCCAAAGTACTTTTACCGGAACCATTCGGTCCCATGATGGCGTGAATTTCGCCGGCTTTTATTTCGAGATTGATCCCTCTGAGAATTTCATTCCCTTCAATTCCCGCGTGTAAATTTTTAATTGATAACATGTGATCTTCGATTTATTATTTTTTTGATTTGATGATTTTTATTGATGCTAAAATTTTAAACTTTCCAATGAGCGATCTCTACGGTCGTAGAGACAGGCACAACGAAGCTGCTCAATGAACTACAGCTTGCAACCAAAATTAACCCACACTTCCTTCCAAACTGATGGCCAATAATTTTTGTGCTTCTACGGCGAATTCCATCGGCAATTTGTTCATCACTTCCCGCGCAAAGCCGTTCACAATCAATGCTACAGCGGTTTCCGTGCTGATGCCGCGTTGGTTGCAATAAAAAATTTGGTCCTCTCCTATTTTTGATGTGGTCGCTTCATGTTCCACCACGGCCGATTTATTTTTTACTTCGATATATGGAAATGTATGCGCGCCGCATTTATCGCCGAGCAATAAAGAATCGCATTGCGAATAATTGCGTGCATTTTCCGCGTTCTTATTTACACTCACCAAACCACGATAACTATTATTACTAAAGCCTGCAGAAATACCTTTTGAAACAATGCGGCTCTTGGTATTTTTTCCGAGGTGCATCATTTTTGTTCCGGTATCGGCCTGCTGATAATTATTCGTAACAGCAACAGAATAAAATTCGCCGATCGAATAATCACCTTTTAAAATTACACTCGGATATTTCCAGGTGATCGCAGAACCCGTCTCCACTTGTGTCCAGGAAATTTTTGAATGATGGCCTTTGCAAATTCCACGCTTGGTGACAAAATTATAAATACCACCAACGCCATCTTTATCGCCGGGATACCAGTTTTGAACCGTTGAATATTTGATCTCTGCATTGTCCATGGCAATGAGTTCTACCACCGCCGCGTGCAATTGATTTTCATCGCGCATCGGCGCTGTGCAACCTTCGAGGTAACTCACATAACTACCCGCTTCGGCAATAATTAATGTGCGTTCAAACTGCCCGGTATTTTCTGCATTGATGCGGAAATACGTGGACAATTCCATGGGGCAATGAACATCTTTAGGAATATAACAAAATGAGCCATCACTAAAAACGGCTGCATTCAATGCCGCGAAATAATTATCTGTCGGCGGCACTACGCTGCTTAAATATTTTTGTACGAGTTCCGGATGATCTTTAATCGCTTCACTCATGGAGCAAAAAATAATGCCGAGTTCTCCGAGTTGTTCGCGGAAAGATGTGCCGATAGAAACGCTGTCAATCACTGCATCCACGGCCACACCGGTGAGGCGTTTTTGTTCCGACAATGAGATGCCTAATTTTTCAAAAGTGCTGCGGAGTTCGGGATCTATTTCATCCAAACTTTTTGGAATTATTTTTTGTTTGGGTGCAGAATAATAGATGATATCCTGGTAATTTATTTTAGGGAAATGGATATTTGCCCAGTGTGGTGTTTCCATTTTCAGCCAGAGATGATAGGCTTTTAAGCGCCAGTCGAGCATCCATTGCGGTTCATTTTTTTTCGCAGAGATAAAGCGCACAATTTCCTCGCTAAGGCCCATGGGCGCTTCATCCGCTTCGATATCGGTAACAAAGCCATATTTATATTCCGACTGAACGGTTTTTTCAATCATTGCACGTTCTATATCCACTTCTTTTGGCGGTAAAGGCAATACATCTGTTTTCATGGAAGCAAAGGTACAAATCTTATCTGTACAAAAAAGTATAAATAGGGAATTTTTTGGGGGGAGGGGATTTGCAATAGGATTGTGGCAAGTATTTTTTTGATTTGTGGAGGGGTTTAGATAATATTGTAGTATACAAAATTAATTTAGAGAAATTTCAATAAAAATAAACTTGAAAATCGCGATTGCAAATTCCGCATAAAAAAACGTATATTTAATTTAATTAGTTTATAAAATGAATAAGTATATTGTATCCCTTTACATCGCAATACTAACATTTGGAGCAGCAAAAGGGCAAGCTGTGTTAGGAAGAACTGAATCTTATATTAGATCTACATATCCAGAAAAAAAGTGGACGACTGATTATACGTCCAAGTCAGGGGTAAAATATATTTCTGCAGACATGGCATATGGGAGTTTCTGTTACTATTTTGACAAAGAAACTAAACTTTCAGACTATTGCATTCAAATACCATTTAACAACGCAACTATGAATGGCCAAGTTGAAGCATATAATAAAAAATATGTAATAACATCTGATACAACTTGGACAGCTTATTTAGAAGAAGGAGGAATTATGTATATTAAGCTTATTTATAATAGTGAAAGTAATCTATCTTATTTTTCATATTCATCCACAAAGTGAGAATAATAAAAATCTAGGATTAATAAATAAATCACTCCCTTTTGTTAATAATTTCAACTTAAGTAATTCGATAATGCGGAAATCTCTTGCCATCATCTAAACGTTATTTCCCAATTAACAAAACAAAGGTGTGGAAGCTGAAAACAGAGTTCTTTAATTATAAATTAAATAATAACTAAAATATGAGAACGGGAGTAAAAATCATTCTAATTATTCTTGCCTTTTTGGTATATGCAGTAATCCAAATTGCATTAAAAGGCGGAGACAGCAGAACGCCAGGAGTAGGCGGTCCCATTGGAATTATCTGCTTATTAGCCTTCTTAGCTGGAGCACGAGCTATTTGGAAGTATAACCCAGATAAAAAAGATGGCAACTCCTCAACCGACAATCATCATCTTGATAAGAATTAATAAAAATGTTTGTAGATTACTATGCAATTCTTGAAATTGAAGAAAACGCAACATTACAGGAAATAAAAAGTGCTTTCAAAACTCAAGCATTGAAATGGCATCCAGACCGAAATCCTTATTTAGATAGTACTAAACGTATGCAAGAAATAAATGAAGCTTATCTAATTTTAAAAGATATAGATGCAAGAACAAGATACAATAAAGAATATCAACGCTTCATAAAATTTCAACAGGAAAGTCAAGAAAACTATCATCAAAAAGATAATAGTGATAAAAGACAATTCCATAAAGCTCATGAATATGATGAATATAAGGTTGATGATGATATTCTAAATAAATGGATGAATAATGCAAAGAGACAGGCAGTTGAATTAGCGAAACAAACTATTGAAGATTTGAAAGGTATGGTTAATGTCGGTGTAAAAGCAGCAGCAAAAGAAGCGGGAAGCCAGTTTATTATTCAAATATTTATAGGTATTATTTTCTTAGTTGGTTTTGCTTTGGCAAAATCTTGTAATAATTGAAACCCACATTGCAGAAGAACAATTTACTAAAATTGACATAGAAGTTTATAAAACACAATTAGAGAGAAAGATAGAATAATATATCACATCGTCCGCTTAATATAAAATATACTATACAAAAAAAAAATTATAAGCTAGCTATCTTTGGTTCATGCTTCTTTTTTTTAGGGGTTTGGCATTCCCAGATAAATAAAATCCTCGATATCCAATGATGATTATCACTTCATATTTTTTTCATTTTATGAAAATTTTCATATAATATTGTATTTACGATAAGTTGAAAAATTACCGTAATCATGACAAAATATTTATTTACTGTTTGTTTTTCACTTTATCTAATAGCATGTGCAAGTACACAAAACACAATGAACACTTGGATTGGACATTCCAAAAGAGATTTGATATTGCAATTTGGTCCGCCATCAAAAACAGCAGATGATGGTGCAAATGGTGAGATTATAGTTTATGCAAAACAAGTCTATATTCCTTCAATGCATTTCAGTGGAGTCGCAACTCCGGATGCAAATGGGGGCATTTCCACAAGTCCTGGTACAAATACTCCTTCACAAAATTATTGGCAATACACAATGTATTTTATCAATCCTGAAGGGAAAATTTATCATTGGTTGATACAAAAAGAACAAGTGCCACCTACTCAAATTGATCTAAAGGTTTATAAGCAATACTAATATTAAAACATTTAAAATGAAAGCAGATTTTTCATATCGACTTTAGAATATTTGCTACTCATTTATACACAGAGTTCCGAAATGACTCTATGTATTTTAATTAAAATCCAGACTTAGTTAATGAAAAAGTTAGGAGCACATTTACAAATAAGATGCGTAGCATCGAACCATTTTGTAACAACGGGTTTTAACCCGTTGCATAAATAAAAATATGAAAAGAGAACCGTAGGTTCGAAACATATAATTACAGAAAAAATTTAAAAAATATGGCACGAACCTACGGCTCTCCTTAAAAATCAAGTTTTACTCAACGGATTAAAATCCGTTGTTACAAAATGAACCGAGCCGAAGGCTCTGGCAGGCGCTTGTGTTGATGATACCAGTAATTATAAAGATTTTATAGTGTATCGGCCGCTAAGGCGTAACGATGCTGAAAAAAAATTACTAAAAGCACTTATAGGTAATATACTGAGTTCAAAAAAATATTATAGCTTTGAAAAAATATATATTATGGAAAGCACATTAAAATATATGGTGAATGAAAATGGTGAAAAGACTTCTATTATAGTTCCTTTCAAAACCTGGGAAAAAATAATCCAGGAAAATACAAAGCTTCAAAAAAAGCTAAACATTTTAACCGGAATAAAAGAAGGGTTGGCCGAAGTTCGTGATTCAAAAAAATCAGGAAAAAAGTTGCAAACTTTAAAAGATTTTTTACGTGAAAGTCCAAAGAATTGAAAGACCTTATTAAAAGTATCAAAGTAAAATAAGCAAAAACATTATCACTAAAATACTTTGATGAAGCACAGCGCATCGACTACTACGACGGGGCGATGCCGGATAAAAAAATTTAAATAAATATCAAGTAACTTTTCGTACATTAGCTAAGTGAAAAAACGCAGACAAATACCTCTTGATTTTCTCATAGATAAACTGACCAACTCAATTGAGAACATACAAACAGGTGATAGTTTCCCTACGAATGTTAGTTTACTTTCAACAAATGAGTTGCGATCAATAACTAAAAAAAGTGGTTGGCAATTTGATTGGAAGTATGAATTAAAGCAGCCTGAGAGAGAAGTGTACAAGCTAACAATTCCCAATAACATTTCAATAATCCAGGGGCTTATTAGCCTGGAAATAAAAAGTGACCACATCTATATGCATTTAGTGGAAAGCGCACCATTTAATAAAGGAAGATCAAAAGTTTATTCTGGTGTACCCGGTAATTTGGTTGCTTTTGCATGCCGGCTTTCATTTCAACGTGGTTTTGAAGGAACCGTTTCTTTTATTTCAAAAACTCAACTAATAGACCATTATATTAAATCATTAGGGGCAATTCATTTTGGTGGACGACTTATGATTATAGAAACAAAAGCAGCAATAAATTTAATTGACAAATATTTTAAAAATTAAGAAAATGAAACAAAATAAAAATGAACTTGATGTTGATTTTATAGGTGGTCAGGGACCACTAACAAAAGCAGAAGAACAAGCGATCAGTGAATTTATAAAGTCTGAAAAGTCAAAACGAGTTATGAAGAAAAAAAGCGCAAAACCACGGGAAAAGACTAGGACAAATCAGCCTGCATGATAAGCACAAACTGCTTAGTGGACAGTGAAAAAAATCAATTAAAATTTCAATATCAAATATCTTCGTTCACATGACGATGATTGAATTGTATGTACTGCATAAAAGAAAGACGTTCATTTTTTGAAAATACTAAAAATCCAGCCTGCACCGTTTGGTAGATGAAAGCAAACTATTAATTTTTTTAGAATAACACAGGCTGAAAACATCATGAGAAAAATACTATTTGGATTTATAATATTATTATCTGTTACCCTGGTATTCTCCTGCAAAAAAAATGGAGCGTCACCTTCCGGCCCGGGGCCAAACGATCCGCTTTACTTTCCGCCTGTTGCCGGTACTGAATGGCAGACAAGTTCCCCTGCCTCTCTTGGCTGGAATGAAATTGAACTCAATAATCTTTATTATTATTTAGACAGTGTAAACACTAAAGCTTTTATCATACTTAAAAACGGGAAGATCGTCGTAGAAAAATATTTTGGCAGTTTTACCGCTGACAGCCTTTGGTATTGGGCTTCTGCAGGTAAGACACTGACAGGCTTTTTAACCGGGATTGCCCAGGAAGATGGCTTGCTGAATATCAATGATATCACTTCAAAATATTTAGGCACGGGCTGGACATCAGAAACACCGGATAAAGAAAAATTGATTACGATAAAAAATCAATTGACCATGACGACCGGGCTGGATGATGGTGTGGCAGATGCCAGTTGCACATTACCCGCCTGCCTCGTTTACAAGGCGGATGCAGGAACAAGATGGGCATATCACAATGCGGCATATACCCTGCTCACGAAAGTGATTGCCAACGCCAGCGGCGAATCTTACAATAACTATTTTCAACAAAAAATAAGGAACCCGATTGGTATGAATGGAACATGGATTCAAACGCCGAATTCCGATAATGTATTTTATAGTAATGCAAGAAGTATGGCGAGGTTTGGCCTGCTGATGCTGAATAAAGGCACATGGGATCAAACGCCGATATTAAGCGATATCAATTATTTTAACAGCCAGGCAAATACTTCTCAAAATATAAATATGAGCTATGGCTACCTCACATGGCTTAATGGGAAAACCAGTTTTATGGTGCCCGGTTCTCAAATTATATTCCCCGGTTTTATAATTCCGAATGCCCCCGCAGATCTATATGCGGCACTGGGTAAAAATGATCAGAAAATATATGTAGTGCCTTCACAAAATTTAGTCGTCATCAGGATGGGTGATTCAGCGGGCGGGTTTTCATTAGCGCTATCCGGTTTCGATAATGAGCTTTGGGGTAAATTGAATACGATCATTAAATAGCCAAAAAAGATAGCCTGAAAAAACAGCGTAATATTTTAATACTGAACAAAATTTTTCTGTAATCTCTAAGGCACGATAACGGTGCAAATCTCTTCGCAAATTTTAAAAGATATTTGAACAAGAATTTTTTATTTCGTAAATTCGTTAAGTGAAAAAACAACTGACATCAGGACTTGATTTCCAAATTGATAAGCTGACGAATTCAATTGAAAATATTCAGTCAGGAGATAGTTTTCCTACGGAGATTTCTCTTTTAACAAATTTGGAATTGAAAAGTATAAACAAGAAAAGCGGTTGGAGATTTAGTTGGGTCACTGAGTTTAAAATACCTGAAAGGGAGATTTATAAACTCACTATATCCAACAATCCAAACATAATACAAGGGATAGTTAGTTTAGAAATAAATCCTGACCATGTATATATGCATCTTATTGAAAGTGCACCTTTCAATATTGGGAAACACAAAACTTATTTAGGTGTTCCCGGGAATTTAGTTGCCTTTGCCTGTAAACTTTCATTTCAACGTGGAGGAGAAGGTTATCTATCTTTTGTTGCAAAAACCAAACTTATAGAACATTACATTGAAACATTAGGTGCTGTTCGTTTTGGTGGACAGCAAATGGTAATTAACACAGAATCTGCATTAAAATTAATTAATAAATATTTTTAAAAATACTCTTATGGAACTAAAAAAAGAACCTCTTGACATTGATTTTGTAATTGACTCAAGGCCATTGACAAAAGAAGAAAAACTAGCAATCAGTGAATTTATAAAAGCGGATAAAGCGAAAAGAGCGCTAAAAGAAAAACAAAGCGAAAAAACAAAAAAGGTAAAAAGACAAAACCAGCTTGCTTAAAATAACGAAATACCTTTTTAATGAAGTATTTTCTCCCGCAGCATAGAATGCGTTTCCTGAAATATCTTCATTAACCAATAACAGTATTTTTATTAAAACGCATCAATTTTTCTAACTTAATTCGTTCCGGGACAGGCAGAAAATAAATCGTATTTCAGAAAGCCCTGTCAATGATAAGCAATCTTAAATAACCGCATCCAAAAAATGGTAGAAGCACTTTTAAAAGGAATCTTCGATCCGTTGATAAACCTGAATATTCAAGTATGGGAAAACTTTTTTAGTGAAGCATCGTCTCCCAAAGGAGACGATACGTTTCCTGAAATAATTATATTTTAATACAAAGACAATTAAAGTGTATCAAATTATTTCAAACATCTTGCGCTCATAGTAACGATGAATCAATCAGTTAAAATACTTTCATATTATTCGGAAAGTTGTTGGAAATTACTTCGCATTGTTTCAAATAAATAGGCGATGCTAAACATCATATGAAACATTTCATTCCTTTGCTTATTGCGACAACATTATTAACAACAATAAGTATGGCTCAAACATCACAGGATGAAATTATTAATTTGGAGAAATCGTTTGCACTGGCAATCAAAAGTCAGGATACCATGCAAACAAAAAAGTTTTTATCCGGCAATTATTTCCTGGCAATTGGTGTACAGGGAATGCCGCTTCAAATTGTTTCCAGGGAACATTGGCTTTCTACGTTAAAAGACTATGTGACTGAATCATTTTCCATTGATGATATCCATGTAAATGTTAATGGTAACACAGAAGTCGCTTTGCTATTGTTTACACAAAAAGCAATTGTTCGTGGCCAGGACAGAAGTGCCCAGTTTATGCTCACCGATATTTGGATAAAGGAAGATGAAGGCTGGGTGATCGCCGAGCGGCATTCAAGCAGACCGGAAGTACCTGCAACGACAAGGCCAAAGTAAAATATGTATGTGAGCATAAAAATATATTGACTAAATCATTCCTAAAAAATATGGCAAAAACAGCAATGAAATCTTACTCACTTACCGAAATGAAAGATAAATACATCGGTTTGAAAGGCACTCCAAACAGGGACCAATATGAATATGAACTTCGTATGGATATATTAGGAAGAATGATAAAAACTGCCAGGCAGGAACGTAATTGATGGGATGATACCGGACACAAATAACATTCATAAGCGCATTTATAAAAAGATGCGTAGCATCGAACCATTTTGTAACAATGGGTTTCAACCCGTTGCTCAAATAAAAATGTGAAAAGAGAACCGTTGGTTCGAAACATATAATTACCGAAATAAATTTAAAAACATGACACGAACCTACGGCTCTCCATAAAAATCAAGTTTAACTCAACGGATTAAAATCCGTTGTTACAAAATGAATCGAGCCGAAGGCTCTACCAGGCTCTTGTGTTGATGAAACCTGCAACGATAAAGATTTTAAAGGGCATGCCCCTTTAGGCGAGGCGATGCGTTGCCTGAAATAATTATATTTTTAATACAAAGACAATTAAATAAATTTCTTTCAAACATCTTCCGCTCACTGGAACGATGAATATATCAGTTAAAATACTTTCTTATTATTCGGAAAAAAGTTGAAAATTACAGTGCATAGTCCACCTAAGCGTGACTATACTACACAAAAAATATTCTGCTCAACAATAAATAAATTTATCATATATTTACGAACTCAACTAAAATTAACTGCAATATGGAGTTACGTACAAGTTCTATAAATTTTTCAAAAGTCAGGGGCAGCGGACCTCAAATAAGAACGACAAGTATACATTTCCCCAGGGAAGTAACACTGGCAACCGCCGGCATAATTGGCTATACTGTTGGTTTTTCACAAGACACAGGAGATCATCACCTGGGAAATTTAAAAATAAAAGTAGAAACAGCAATTGATGGCGATCTTGTAAATGTAACCGGGACGCTGGGTTGCAGGGACTGGAGTGGTGATTGGGATGATAATTATGAAGGCACCATTCAGTTTGTGGTAGTTGCAGAACTGGCAGCCCTGACTGATCCCAGGCCGAGAGGAGATCTTTCAATTACAGGAATGGAATTTAACCAGGCAACTCAACATTTTAGAAGTGACAGACATTTGGATGCTGCCAATGTTATGCCCGATAATACCATACCGCTCATAGCGAGAAAAGATACAGGTGTAAGGGTGTATATAGATTATGATGCAAATGCAGGACTTCCGCTTATTAATTCACTTTCAGGTTTCCTTACAGTAAATTCCGGCTTTACCTCTGAAACACAAATACCATTGAATAGTATTACCCCGATGAGAGATAATTTAATAGACAGGGGGCAGGTAAATCACACACTTAATTTTACTATCCCGGAAAATTTATGCCAGGGAGAACTAACCTTACAATGCAAAGTGTTTGATACAGCAAATACTGTATTGCTTTCACGTATGTTTGAAAGAACAATTATTTTCCAGGAACACGAACCTGTAAGAATGCATGCAGTAGCTGTTCATTACACGGGACAATCACTCGATCTTGCAGCTCCAACACTGGAACAAATAACGGGCGATCCCGCTTTCTCCTTTATGGAAGTTGTCTATCCTGTTCCTGAAGTTTTGATTACGGGCTACCAAATTATTGATTATTCGGAAGACATGAGGCAGGCAAATATCCAGGATGGATGTGGTGATGGTTATTTGCATTTATTGGATAAGTTGAGAGATCTCAGAGGTGGGTCGAGTGATGCTTATTTTGGTTTTATGCCGAATGGTTTTGATGGTGGCCAGGTTGGTGGATGTGGTGGTGGTGGAGTGGCGGCAGGACCATTTACCGGCTTTGGTGTATTGACACAAGAAACAGGACATGCTTACGGACGAAACCATGCTCCCTGCGACAATTCCACGCGGTGCGGAAACCCTGCTAACCAGGATTCAAATTATCCGCATTATGCAGAGTTTGCCTCTGATAGTATTGGTGAATATGGATTTAATCCGCGGACAGGCGTTGTTTTTGCCCCACAGACAAATTTCGATTTCATGAGCTACTCAGGCCCTATTTGGGTAAGCCCTTATACTTACATGGGGTTATTAAATTCATTCCCGCTTTCATCCGGGTTAAGTTCAGAAACTTTTTCAATGAGAATGGAAGAAAAAAGTAATACAAAATCGACATTTCAACCTTTGCAAAAAATCTCTACATATCCAAATAATATGTGGACGAGAAAAGATGCAATGCAACTTTATTTATGGTTAACTATTGACAGGGAAAGAAAGGTTACCCGTGAAGTATCTTTTGTTTTTTCGTCTCAACGAAATAATGAACAGGAGAATGAAACAAATTTCACAGTAGAAATACAGGATAAGGACGGAAACGTATTAACGTGTCAAACACTTTATTGTGATTGTAGTGAATGTAAAGGTTCATGTTTTCCAAAAAAGTTTCGCCAGTTTATTCCTTATTACGAAACGTCGAAAAAACTTGTTGTATATGAAGATGAAAATATAATTTATGAAGAAGAAATTATTGAAGTACCCAAAGTAAAAATAGAATCAGGGATTGATGAAAAAAGGAAGCAGGTAAAAGTTCACTGGAAGCCTTTGGATGATAATATAAAAGATTTATGGTATCTCATCCATTGGCAGGACACTGATGGACAATGGCGCGGCTTAGATATTCGCTCAACAAATACGGAAGCGTTAGTTCCATTCTCACTTTTCGGAAAAAGGAAAAAAATGCCCATCCGCATTTTATGCTCTGCAGGTATTTATACTTCTATTACGGAATATACACTTGAATTGGCAAATGAAAATGAAGATGATGTTCATGTTATTGTTTCTGAAAATCCACAATCAGGCCTGATAAGTATAAAAGTTGTTTCTTTTAATAAAACGATTATTCCTTCTGATATTTTTTGGTATGGAGAAAATGATAATGAAATTGGAAGAGGGAGATCATTACATCCTGGAAAGGTAAATAACGGGGAAGGTATTATTAAAGTGAGTGTCTTGCATAATGGAAAAAAGTATGAAGAAAATATAATGGCAAATAAAACAAAGGAAGCAATTACTTGTAAAAAGTTAATAAGTAATTCAGAAAAATTAATTTCAAATAAACAACAATCTAAATAAAATTTTATGGAAATTCATAACGGACAAATAACTTTTGGCCCCTTGTCAGGAACGGGTCCCCGGACATCTTCCACAACTGTAACTTTTACCCGAAATCCATCGCAGGCTACTGCAATTATGAAGGGTTTCAGTGCTTCGTTTTCAGGTGGAAATGATCATCATTTGGGAAATCTTGATATCCGGTTAAGCAGTAGTATATCTGGTAACACTGTTACTGTAAATGCAACATTTGGATTGAGAGACTGGAGTGGTAATTGGGATGATAATTATGAAGGCATGGTCTTCTTTTCTGTGATAGGGGAATAATTTTTAGTGAAGCATGGTCCGCTGTCGAGATGATGCTGATCAAAAATATCAAACTATGACAATCTCAGAATACATATCAGCCCAACCGGAAGACCGGCAGGAATTATTGTCTCAATTGCATGAAATTATTATCAAAAAAGACAAAACAGTCACACCCATAATTGCACCCATGATGGGGAAAGAGATGATCATTTATAATGCGCCGGGAACATTCAAATATGGACTTGCAAGCGTGAAAAAATATATGTCATTGCATGTATTGCCGATGTATGGATCCCCGGTTATTTACGAAAAATATAAAGTGTTGTTGAAAGATGCAAGTTTCCAAAAAGGTTGCATTAATTTTAATAATAAAGATGAAATGCCCTTAAAAATTGTACAGGAGTTAATTACTGATTGTTCGAAAATTGATCTTCGTGCTTTAAGAGAAGAATACCTAAAATCTAAAAGGAAGAAAGCCTGAACGGTTTTCCCGCTGTGAAATTTGTTTATGTAAAACATCAAATAAGATTTTATATTAGCTGTGAGAAAAAGTTACTTTTACCAGTTCCAAAATTTCAATAAACAAAAAGTGGAGACCAGCATCACTTTAAAAACGGGGCGTCACCGAAAAGCCATACGAGTAGGAAAATTAAAATTTTAAATTATGCCAAAGTTTATCATTGAACGGGAAATTCCCGGAGCAGGTAAATTAACTTCCGAACAATTAAAAGGAATTTCACAAACTTCGTGTGGCGTGTTAAGTAATATGGGGCCTCAAATTCAGTGGTTGCAAAGCTATGTGACGGGTGATAAAATTTATTGCGTGTACATTGCACCGAATGAAGAAATGGTTCGCGAACATGCAAAGCAGGGAGGCTTTCCAGCAAATTCTGTAAGCCAGGTTACTACAATCATTGACCCGACAACAGCAGAATAAAAATATATAACTGGAAGATCAAGTTACTTAATATATAATGAAAATAAGCAAAAATTCATTCTTCAAAGATGAGCAACTTGATCTTCCCTACTTTGAAAATTGGGTAGAAAAATTAGAGGCATCGAATAACAGGAAATACGAACGATTTGATGTGATAACTTCATTGGGGAAAACGCATGTTTGGGGACTAAACACGCATGAACCAAATCTTGAAACACTTGTTATTTTTCCGGGAGCAAGAACGACTGCATTGTTCTGGGATTTTGATAAAGGCCTGGATAATTTAAACATTCAATTAAAAATTTATTTAGTAGAAACGAACGGTCTGCCAAATTTGAGTAGTGGCGAAACACCTGATATACATTCATTAGATTATGGCATTTGGGCAACCGAAGTATTGGACAATTTAAAAATTGAAAAAGCATTTGTAGCGGGCGCTTCGTTTGGCGCACTCATTTGTATGAAACTGGCAATTGTAAATCCCGGAAGGATTAAAGCTGCATTTTTATTAAACGCGGGTTGCTTACAAACCTTTTCCTTAACCCTAAAAAATCTTTTTTATAATCTTCTACCAATAATAAACCCTACAGAAAAAAACGTGCGGAAATTTTTGAATAAAGCAATTTTTTCAAAACCAAATCATCAGCTATCTGCAACATCTACGCAGCTGTTAGTTGACTATGAATTATTTGCCATAAGTCGCTATAAAGACAAAACGCAAAAGCCATATTATATGGATAAACAATTGGATGAAGTGCAGGCGGATACTTATCTTCTTGAAGGTGATAAAGATTTATTATTTCCGTTTGCAAAAAGTATTGATAACGCGAAAAAACACATAAAGACATTAAAAGAAGTGAAAGTATTTAATGATGTTGGACATGGCATTGAAACCTACGACAAAGCGATGAACTACATTGGAGAGATTATAAAAAATTACCGCTAAGTTGATCTGTGTAAAAACAAATAAAATTTCAATTTAACGCATCGTTCGCTATTGCGGTTGATGCCGGATAAAAAATCACAGCAAACTAAAGATTTCTTTTGCGACACAATCAATACAAAAAGCATGTGATAAACTTTCGTATTTACTTTTTTATTTTATGAAAAGCTTCGGATACTAAGAAGTTTTTTACGAAAATTCTATCTTTGTTGTGGAAAATTATTTTTTAACCCGATAGTTACAGTAATGGCTTGAATCCGGAAATGTAGAACCTATGAACAAACCTTTACATCAATTTTTCACGGAAGATCATCACCGCATTGATAAGTTGCTGACCCAGGCAACAGAGCAACAGGGTGAAATTGACATGAATTATTATAATCAATTTCGAACACGGTTATTGCGCCATATTAAAATGGAAGAGAAAACTCTTTTCCCGGCAGCAAAAAAAGTGGATCAGGCAGTCATGCAGAAACTCATTCCACGGTATCGGCTCGAACATGGAGCATTGACTGCGTTAATGGTACCTCCACCCACTTTGTCCCTGGTAAAAGTGATCAGGCATGTTTTAGAAAAACACGATTTGGCTGAAGAGGAGCCGGGAGGATTATACGATGTTTGTGAGGCCTTGACACATGGCCAAACGCAGGAACTTTTAGTCCAATTGGCAGGTACTGAAGATGTGCCTGTTCATCCACCTAACCCGGCGCCAATTGCCATAGAATCAGCCAGGCGGGCATTGCAGAGAGCGGGTTATAATTTTAATGAAATTGTTGGACTTGCTCATGAATAAACAACCAATAATATATTTGTAACGAATTTTTCTAAAGCATTGTAGTTTTTCTATTTAGCATCTTTCACACACCTGAACCCGGTATGCTCCAAACCTGTATCAGGACTGCTTTTCATTCTGCGTGCAACACGATACCCGCTACAGTAAGTATCATTGCACAGAAAACTTCCACCGCGCAAACTTCTTTTAGGCGTATAAGAGTCCATGGGGTCCTCACTTTTTGCCGGGCCTTGCGGATTTACAGCTACTGAATTTTCAAAAGATTTATAATAATTGGCATCATACCAATCGCTGCACCATTCCCAAACATTGCCTGCCATATCAAACAGTTTATATCCATTAGCCGAAAAAGATTTGACAGGAGCTAATCCCACAAAACCATCCTTATCATCATTATAATAAGGAAACTTTCCACCCCATGAATTGGCTTTGGTTTTTCCCTCGTTTATGGGTTCATTGCCCCAGGGATAAATATCATTTTGCAAACCACCTCTTGCAGCAAATTCCCATTCCGCTTCTGTTGGCAAACGCTTTCCAGCCCATTTGCAATACGCCATCGCATCGTACCAGCTTACCTGCACCACCGGAAAATTTTCTCTTCCTTTAATAGTACTTCCCGGCCCTTCGGGATGTTTCCAATTGGCACCTTTTACCCAACTCCACCACTGATTATAATCACGAAGATCAACAGGTCCCGAAGTTTGATGAAAAACCAGAGAAGCCGCTACCAGCATGCTATCCGGCGGCTTTGGAGTTTCGGGAGGAAGTGTTTGTTTCATTTCATCCCAGTCTGGTTTTTTTTCGGCAGTAGTAATGTAATGTGTCGCTTCTACAAATTTTGCAAACTCAGCATTTGTAACTTCAGTAACATCCATCCAAAAACTATTTACTTCAACTTTATGTTTGGGATATTCGTCTGCACTTGCCTGTGCATTATCACCGCCCATCATAAAAGAACCACCTTTTATTAATACCATGCCTTTGGTGGAAGTATCTCCATTAAATAGTAATGCAGCATCCGAAGATGTTTCTCCAAACCTTGATGGCACCATCATGCAGGAGGTGGAAGTATCTTTATTAAGAGAATTGGTCTTCTTGCCATTATTGTTGCAGGCAAAAAAAGAATTAATCACTAAAAAGAAAAAAATATATTTTATTGATTTCATTGAAAATTATACATATTATTTTAAGGAAATTTAAAACCCTTAAAAACAAATTCTCATTTTTTTTTCTACAAAAAAACTTTATCACTTTTCAAGCGCTTCCATCCTGAATGAATCTACATCCGGGGTATGGTGTTCCCGCTTCATGATGTCTTCTATTTTTTTTACAATGTCAGGATGCTGTGCTGCTACATCATGTTGCTCCTGGATGTCATTCTCCAAATCATACAATTGAATTTGCATATTTCCTTTCAAAATATTCATTCGAATCCCTTTCCATTCACCGAGCCGGACTGCCTGCTGGCCGCCATATTGAGGAAATTCCCAATACAAAAAATCGTGTTTCTTTTGTGTATTTTTTTTGCCTAATAAAGTAGGAAGATAACTGATGCCGTCAATATTTTTTGGAGAATTTATATTCGTCATTTCACAAGCTGTCGGCATGAAATCCCAATTTGCATTCATCAAATCACTTTGGCTTCCTGCTTTTATTTTTCCTGGCCAGGCTACAATCAGCGGCATACGAATACCGCCATCATATAAAAATCCTTTACCCCAACCGTACTCATTTTTAAAAGGACCATTGCTGTCAAAAAATTCGCAGTCCGCACCGCCTTCATTGGAAGAACCATTATCACTGGAAAATATAATAATGGTATTTTCATAAACGCCCAGCTCTTTCAATTTTTTTATGAGCGCACCAACCTGGTTATCTAATAAAGTAATCATCGCTGCCCGCGTGGCGCGCGGATAACGGCAGGGAACATAACTACCGCCCATAAAAGGTTTTTCATCTCCAAATTTTTTATGATAATATTCTACCAGTTTTTCTGGTGCCTGCATAGAGGCGTGTGGCAACGGGCTTGGATAATAAAGAAAAAATGGTTGGCCATTAGAAGAATCCAGGAACCGCAAAGCCGCATCCAGCATGAAATCCGGCGAATAATCTTTTTGACTATACATCTTATAATTTTCCGGATCCTGTGAATCAAGGCTGGCAGGAAATTTAATATTAGGATCCTGAACTTTATTATTGAGTGGTACACGAAAAGTATTTTCCCATAAGTGCGCGGGATAATATTGATGATCCTGCCGCTGGCATAAGGAACCATAAAAATAATCGAAGCCCTGGTTGTTGGGTTCTCCTGCTGTCATTGGTCCGCCTAATCCCCATTTACCGACCAGCGCAGTTTTATATCCGTTGGCTTTTAATAATTTGGCAATCGTAATCGTAGAATCCGGAATGGGCAACTGTCCTTCCAAGGAAGGATTTTCTTCCATCGCTTTGAAACTCCAAACATTTCCACGCTCCTCCCATTCATCATTACCGCGAATGAATGCTTTGCCGGAATTGATTCCTGTCATTAAAGAATATCTTGATGGTGCGCATACCGGCATATCATAATGCTGGGTAAATAACATTCCTTTTTTAGCCAGCGCATCAATATTTGGCGTTTCAATTTTTGTTTGTCCATAACAACCGAGATCACCATAACCCAGGTCATCTGCAAAAATGTAAACGATGTTGGGTTTTTGTTGCGCTTCTGTTGATACAAAACTGAAAAAAAATAAAAGGAAAAAATATACTTTTCGTTTGGCAGAGACTTTCATAATTTTTTATTTTTTAAATGAATGCTACTTTAAAATTACACTCACATAAGACCCACTGTATTTTTCCAACTAAGAACAGTAGCTTCTTTACGCTTCACATTTTTTTCACCACCATAAATTAAATACAAATCCTTTGCATCCGAATTACTTAAATCTTTATAATAATTTAATCCCTTAAAAAAATTAGAACTGATCGTTGTAGATGATTTAATTTCCAGGCATTTAATTCGCAAGGCTTCTTCTATAAGACAATCCAGCTCGTTCCCGGTACTATCCCGCCAAAAAAATAATGCCGGAATACGCGCTTTGTTTAAATAATTTTTAATGATATCTGCAATAATCATATTTTCAAATAAAGCTCCCTTTGCCCAATGTAAATTGATATCGGCTTCATCTTTAATGCCTAATAAACTACATGCCAGGCCAGTATCATAAAAATACAACTTTGGTGTTTTCACTAACCGCTTCGAATAATTTTTATGGTGTGGCTGAAGAAAAAAAATCACAAAGCTTGTCTCTAAAATATTAAACCACGATTTTATAGTTTTCAACTCGTGCCCCAATTCATTAGCAATACTACTATAGTTCAGCAACTGCCCGGTGCGACCAGCAACCAAGCGCATGAATCTTTGAAAGGAACTTAAATTTGAAACATTAATGATCTGGCGTATATCGCGTTCAGTATATGTTTGAATGTAAGAAGGATAAAATAAGCCCGCGGGAATATCCTTATCATAAATTCTTGGATAGAATCCCTTGAATATAAATTGATTAAAATTGTCGCTCCACTGATCTGATTTTTTTAATTCTTCGATACTAAACGGTAAGAGATGCGTTACAAAAACTCTTCCTGCCAGGCTTTGTGATATTTTCTCAGACATTAAAAAGTTTTGAGAGCCTGTTAAAATAAATTCTCCCGGCTTATTATTTTCATCACTTATGGTTTGAAGATAAGAAAACAATTCAGGCATCAATTGTGCTTCATCAATTATTAAACCTTTTTTATGCTGGCTGAGAAATAGCCTGGGATCTGATTTTGCAGTTGCAAAAATATCAGGATTTTCTAAGTTCATATAATCATAATCAGGAAAACATTGTTTTGCCAAAGTCGTCTTTCCTGATTGACGCGGGCCAGTAATGGAAATGATTGGCATCTTGGTGGCCATACGTTTTATTTGTTTAGAAAGTATTCGCTTTATCATTTTGCAAAGATAATTAATCTTTGCAAATTAGGTAGTCCACTACCAGATTTGTAAAAATTACAATAATATGAATTCAATCAAACTGTTCTTAGGCTCTTGCCATTTTTAAATGAATATGTAGTTTATTTAGCAAACCTCCCCTTCAGCAAACAAACTATTTATTAAAGCAGCCAAATAAATCAAATCATCTACTTTTTTTTCTTTTCAAACTATAAGAAAAAATCATATTGACTAAATAAAAATCAATCATTCATTCCCTGCATAAATGGTAGTAATAACTGGCGGAAGTCCTGCTGAAGTTGCCGTCACAATAATTTTTCCCTTCTCCCCTTTTGATTGAATAACTGCCAGGCAAAGCCCGTTAAATGCTTTATGATAATCTGCTTTGAAAGGATCATGATCTGTTTCATTTCCATTATCCACGCCAGCGATGAAGCCCGCACCGCTTACTTTAAAATTAATTAAGTTATCCGCATGTGGAACAGGATTGCCATTTGCATCTACAATTTTTATTGTTACAAAAGAAAGGTCTTTTCCATCTGCATGAATTTGATTTCGATCAGTTTCCAAAATCATTTTTGCAGCAGGGCCTGCAGTCTTAATTTCACTTGATAAAACCACGCTTCCATTCTTATATGAAACTGATTTTAAAGTTCCGGGATAATATGGAACGCGCCACATCACATGCATATCATCACTGTGCTTGCTTTGTATTCCAAGCGATTGATTATTTAAAAATAATTCTACTTTATCAGCATTATTAAAGTAAGCCCAAACATCTACAGAGTCGCCGATTTTCCAACCATTCCAATCCGGCAAAATATGCAGTATAGGCGTATTTGTCCATACACTTTTATATAAATAAAAAGCATCTTTAGGAAATCCCGCCAAATCAATGATACCAAAATAAGAACTCCGCGCCGGCCACTTATATGGTGTTGGTTCGCCGAGATAATCAAAGCCTGTCCAGACAAACATACCCGAAATAAAATCTTCGTTCATTACAGTTTTCAAAGTTGCTTCATGCGTAGAACCCCAGGGAACGCGGCAGTTATCATACGCGGAACAAAAGAAATTTGCATCCATTGGGCCTTTGTGTGGCCAAACAAAAATACTGTCGGATGGCATCGTATATTCTCCACGTGTTTCTAAAGCAGAGGTTGTTTCTGTGGCAATGAATTTTCCGCCGGGAAAAAATTTAAAGAAATTTATATAATTCGCATGATCATAATTATGACCAATCAAATCCATAGCACCCGAACGGGAAATTGAATTGTCTTTTGCTTCCGGTCCATTCATCGCGGAAGTGATTGGTCTTGTTGTATCTAATGAATGTACAATTCCTGCAAGCTCGAGTGCAATCGCAGTGCCGGCACTGTCATCCTGGTCAGGAATTTCATTGCCAATACTCCAGATAATTACAGATGGATGATTGCGGTCTCTTTGAATAAAATCTGACAAATCTTTTTTATGCCATTCATCCCAATATAGATGATAGTCAAAATCATTTTTTCCTTGTTTCCAGCAATCAAATGCTTCATCCATAATGAGGATGCCCATTTTATCTGCTAACTCTAAAAGCTCAGGTGCAGGCGGGTTGTGCGATGTCCTGATCGCATTGCATCCCATGTCTTTCAGCATTTGTAACTGGCGTTCCAATGCTCTCGTGTTGATGGCTGCGCCGAGACAACCGAGATCATGATGATCACACACACCTTTTATTTTTAATGATTCACCATTTAGGAAAAATCCTGCTTGACTATCAAAACGAAAAGAGCGGATACCGAAAGGAGTTTCATAACGATCAAGTGTTTTGCCAGCAGACTCTATAATAGAAACTGATTTATATAAAGCAGGATTTTTTGTTGACCATAATTCAGGATTCATAACTTTCAACTGCTGAGAAAAAGTTTTGGAAAACTTTCCTGCAATGGATTCTTTCACAGAAGCCCGTGCAACTTCTTTTCCATTTTTATCATAGAGAATTGTCGTTAATGAAATGGGTGTAGCAGTTGTAGTTTCATTACGCACGGTGGTCTCAACGGATACAGTTGCTTCTTTGTTATTTACAACAGGAGTAGAAATAAAAGTTCCCCAATGATCCACATGAATTTTATTGGTAGTAACCAGCCATACATTTCTATAAATACCGGAACCCGAATACCAGCGTGAGTTGGGTTGTTTAGAATTATCAACTCGTACAGAAATTATGTTTGGTTTATTCCCATAATTTAAAAATTGCGTCATCTCATATTCGAAAGAACTAAAACCATAAGGACGGTTGCCCAAAAAATGGCCGTTTAACCAAACATCACTATTCATATAAACCCCGTCAAAGTCAATAAATACAGATTTGTTTTTATCGGCTTCAGGAATTAAAAATGTTTTCCTGTACCAGCCAATACCACCGGGTAAAGCGCCACCATCCACGCCCGCTGGATTGTCTTTATTAAAAGCACCTTCAATACTCCAGTCGTGCGGGAGGTTTAATTGTCTCCAGGAATTTTCTACAAAATTCATTTCATTTGCTCCTGGTAAATCACCTAAATGGAAATGCCAGTTCGCGTCGAAGTCAGCTCTTCTTACTGCGTTTGATTGAGCAAATGAAGTTTGCAAAATAAAAAGTCCTGCAATAATAAATGCAAGAGAAAATAAATTATATTTTTTCATTTAAAAAAATTAAGCATAAAATGTAAAATTTTAGAAAGCCAATTCTATGTTGAAATTCAGTATAACCGAATACGTAAAAGTAGCTACAAATAATGATTAGATAGAGACATTAACCTACGATAAATTAACCAGGCGTTTCAAACCAGGTTAATTTATCTCATCCGGCCATGGCACTTGCTTTCCACTGGATTTATAGGAAGGCATTTGAGCTTTATACGATTTTAATTTTCGAGTTAATAATCCGGCCATTTCTTTTGTTTTCTGAGGAAATTGTTTGGATAAATCGTGCTGTTCTTTTATATCATCTTTTAAATAATATAATTCTAATCTCGCGTATTTCTCGAAGTAAATTAACTTCCAATCGCCTTGCCTGATAGCAGTAATAAATGAATTGTCTTCACCAAGATCTCCGCCGGTCCAATCATTTGGGTAATTCCAAGTCAACGCTCTTTTGTTAATCACTAAATCAGGATTTTTTAAATAAGGAACTATACTTTCACCATCAACATGCTGAACAGTTTTATAATCTTTAATTCCTGCCATTTCCAAAATGGTAGGATAAAAATCTTCGATAGTCAGATATTGTTTGCTAATGCTACCGGGTGTAGTAACATCTTTCCAATACACCATCATCGGTTCCCTGATGCCTCCTTCATACAATGAACCTTTACCGCCACGTAAAGGATAATTTTGCGAATTGTCTTTTCCCATCCTTGGGGGATGAGAAAATCCGCCGTTATCGGACATAAAAATAATGATTGTATTTTTTGCCAGGTTATTTTTCTCTAAGTAATCCATCAGTTCTCCGAGGCTTTGATCCATACCTTCTACCAACGCGCAATAGGCTGCTTCGGGTTTTGTATATCCTTCATCAATATATTTTTGAACAAATCTTTTATCAGCATTGTAAGGCAGGTGCACCGCATAATGTGCCATGTATAAAAAGAATGGCTTCATGTCGATTTGCGCTGTATCCATTGCCAACATGGCTTCCCGGGTTAAATCTTCCGTAAGAAATGTTGGGCTTCCCCAATATTGTTTCATATTGGGTATGTCTGCCTGTAATCTAAAATCATCAGGATCATAACCAAAATCATCTTCTGCAAAATAGGATGCAGGATTTCCCGCAGCACTGCCACCTATATTTTTTACAAAACCTAAATTCAACGGATCTGCGCCTATGGTTTCATAAGCTCCAAAATGCGCTTTACCACATTGAATCGTATAATAACCATTGTCTTTCAGGATCTGTGGGAATGGTGTGGCATAAATGCTTTTTGACTGATTGGGTATTGGCGACAATCCGTTTACATTCCAATCCGGTATTTTCAAAATGCTATCATATCCATCAACAGCCTGATCCTTAAACGCTGTCCAATTAGTAACTCTGTGTTGTGCAGCATTCATTCCTGTCATAAGACTTACTCTTGATGGCGTGCAAATAGAATTGGCATACGCATTCGTAAACATCACAGATTGCTTTGCCAGTCTTTTCATATTAGGTGTTCGGAATTTTTTGTTTTGAACTGTAATGCTGTCCCAGAAAGGAACAGAGGTATCCTGCCATCCCATATCATCAACAAGGAAGAAAATGATGTTTGGACGATTTAGCGTTTTTTGTTGAGCGAATAATAAATGAACTGATAGTGCAAGTTGGCTAACAATCAATAATAAAATTCTACATTTTGGTTTAAAATTGGAGTGCATAAAATAATTTATTATTACCTTTAAGAACGATTGATGAAGAAGGGTAATTAATTTATTTGATAGTAAAATTTAAATATGATCGTTGAATTTTTTCATCTGAATTTGCAATTCATTTTCTAATGAATCCTGGATTTTTTTATACTCCGGTTTATCATACACATTATTCAACTCATCCGGATCCTTTTGTAAATCATACAATTCCCATTCTTTATTTTCATAAAAATATATGAGCTTATAACGGTCGGACCTCACGCCGATATGCTTTGCTACATTATGTTCGCCACCTGATTCATAATAATGATAGTAAACATATTTCCTCCAGTCACCCGGGGTTTTCCCTTCCCATACAGGCAACATACTTCTCCCCTGCATGTCACCGGGAATTGTTACATGAGCCGCATCCAGCAACGTTTCCCCGAGATCAAGGTTCATGACCATATCATTATTTATACTTCCCGATTTTATCACATCCGGCCATCGAACAATAAGTGGTGTACGAAATGATTGTTCATACATAAATCGTTTATCAAACCAACCATGTTCGCCCAGATAAAATCCCTGGTCGGAAGTATAAATAACAATGGTATTTTTATCCAGGCCTTTTTCTTTTAAATATTCCATCAACCTGCCCACATTATCATCTACAGATTGAATGGTTCTGAGATAATCTTTTATATAGCGTTCATATTTCCAGATTGCCAATTCTTTTCCTGTTAAATTAGCTTTTTTGAATGCATCATTTTTCGGCGTATAAGCTTCTATAAATGCTTTTTGTTCACCCGGATTTAACCGCCCAAAAATAGCCATCCAATTATCATCCAGCCTTTCTGTAGCTTTTGAAATTCCCAAATTTTCTTTCAAATCATAATTAGGCGCCAGCCATTTGGAAATCTCCATTTTTTGTTCTTTCGCTGCACGGGTGCGGGTACTGTAATCATCCCAAAATGTAGCAGGAACAGGAATGTTCACACTATCAAATTCATGCAAATATTTTATTGCCGGCATCCAGTCGCGGTGCGGTGCTTTATGCCATACCAGCACACAAAAAGGTTTTGTTGTATCGCGGTTATTCAGCCAGTTGATTGCTTTATCAGTGGTAATATCCGTCACATATCCTTCTACATTTTTTGTTCCGGTGGAATCAACAAAATCCGGGTTGTAATAATCCCCCTGGCCGGGCAAAATATTCCAATAATCAAAACCTGTTGGCTTAGAAACCAAATGCCATTTTCCAATCATAGCAGTTTGATATCCCGCCTGCTGTAATAATTTGGGAAACGTTTCCTGCGAACCATCAAACACTTCATCGCCATTTCCTTTGATGCCATTCATGTTGCTATATTTTCCTGTGAGAATAGCAGCACGACTTGGCGCACACAATGAATTATTTACAAATGCACGATTAAATATCATGCCTTCTTTTGCAAGCACATCTATATTCGGCGTATAATTTAAACTATCTCCATAAGCGCTGATGGCCTGGTAAGCATGATCATCACTCATGATAAAAATGATGTTTGGGCGGGTATCTTTGGCAACTAATTTTTTTCCTGGTTGACAGGATTGAATAAAGAATTCCATGAAAATAAATAGCAATAAAAATGGAAGATATCTTTTCATTAAACTTCAAGGATTAAATAATTATAAGTTGATATGCAGT
>JBBSQL010000008.1:0-95430 GCA_038257845.1 Chitinophagales bacterium | reverse complement strand
TACGTGTAAATACATATTATAATTATGAATTTGCACCCTACACAATTCAGGACAGTTTATTTACGCCTGATGAACCAAATGATTTAGAGCCAAATAATATCCCGGCCCAGGCTTTAACGATGCCATTAAATGGCAGTGTACAAGGCCATATTAATTATTTTTACAACAATAATCGGGATGCTTTTGACTGGTATAAAGTCACTACCAATGCAGATGGCCGCCTGCGCCTGACCATGCATTCCGGTAATGGTCAAAATGTATATGCAACTTTATTTGACAATGATGGCACTACGCAACTGGCTTCAGATTATACTTCAGGAACAAAGGTTGTGGTTAATAAAGACGGCCTTGCAGCAGGTACTTATTATATACGCGTAAATACATATTATAATTATGAATTTGCCCCCTACACACTGGATGATAGTTTATTTACACCGGACCAGGCAAATGACCCGGAACCCAATGATAGCAAAGAACAGGCAGTGGTATTCGCGCCAAATAGCACGGTAACAGGACACATCAATTATTATTACAATCTTCTAAAAGATACATACGACTGGTATGAACTAACCATTCCGGATGATGGGAATATCAATATTAATTTTACATCGCATAACGGACAGAATGTTTATGCTAACTTATATGATCATGACGGCACCACAGTTTTATATTCGACCTATACATCAGGAAATAAAAATTATAATGTGGATGGTTTGCAGGCGGGTACATACTTTGTACGCATTAATACATATTATGGTTTTGAATTTGCCCCATATACACTAACCAATACTTATACTCCATATAATAATGCAACGGATACGGCTGCGAATGATGCGCCTTACCAGGCAGTAACCATGCAAGCAAATAAAGTAACAACAGGCCATATCAATTTCTACTACGATGGCCAGCGCGATGCAGTTGACTGGCATAAGATCTATTATTCCGGTGATGGCGACCTTACATTAAACATGTCACAGGAAGCACATATTAGTAACGCAGGTCTTGTCAATTATTATGTTCAGGTATATAAAGATACACTTACAGCGCCCATTGCATCTCAGTATAGCGTTGCTGCAAATTGGCAAATCAATCTTTCAAATCTTACGCAGGGTTATTATTATGTAAAGGTTTTCACTTATTATGCATCTGAATTTGCATCTTATTCTATAGAGGATGTATTTGTGCAGGTAGCTCATGTAAGAATTAATCAATTCAAAGATTCTGTAACGAATAATTGCAATTCCGGCGCTATTTTATACAAATGCTCTCAAGTACCGGGGCCTTACCATATCCGCATCTTCAGGTATGGTGAAAAATACCAGGACGGCAAGGTGAGAATACTCAATGACAGTAGTAAATACCTGTTTACCAAATTACCTCCGGGCATTTATTATGCAAGAGGTTATGGAGATGGCGCTACTGGCAATGCCTATGGCAGCAGCCAGGTGGATACAATTATCCCAATCCCTGATCATACCACAACAACCAATGTGGGCGCGGATAATGCCACCCTCAATTGGAAAGCTTTAGATTGCCTGAAATACTACAAGATCAGGTATAGAGCTACAGGTGGCGGATCATGGACTAATATGACAACACCGGATAATATGGGTATGTACAGCATTTCAGGTTTGATGTCAAATACAACCTATGAATGGCAGGTGGCTTCAGTGGATACTTACGCAGCATTCGTGATTACAAGCGCATACAGCGAATCAACAGAATTCACTACATCATCAGGTACATTCAATGGCTTTAATAATGGCGGTTTGAACAAGTCTATACCAAATGATGAATCTGTCAAAGGAAATATTAAGACGTATCCAAATCCAGCAAATTCAACATTCAGGATTCAATTAGACAGCAAAATTTCAGGTACTGCAGATATTTTCCTGAAAACACTCAATGGAAAAATTGTTTGGACTGCGACAAATGTCGAAACATCCGCTATCAGTAGTACGAATGTGGATGTAAGTAAATTGCCAAACGGTATGTATATACTTCAGGTAACAACCAAAGATGGAAATGTTTACAACACTAAAGTTGTGATATCCAGGTAATAGTTTGTGGCTATTACAAAGCCCTTGCAGAAATGCAGGGGTTTTCTTTGTTTTAAATTTTCCGAAGTTCATTTTATCCAAATAAAAATGCCGGTCTTTCAAAAGAAGCCCGGCATTTTTTAATCAAATAAAATTAAAACCTTATTCTATTTCATCCGCTTTTAATTTACTATAATCATCCACCAGTTTTTTCTGTAATTCATAAGGCACCGGTGCATACTCAAAAAAAGATGTATTGAACTTTGCCCTTCCCTGCGTGATTGATCTCAACGAAGAGCAATAACCATCCATTTCCGCTTGGGGCACTTTCGCAATGATCTTTTGAAAATTTCTTTCTGCTTCAATACCTTCCACCAAAGCACGCCTGCTTTGTAAATCTCCCATCACAGCCCCGGTGAGGTCTTCCGGGCACCAGACTTCCACTTTTGAAACGGGTTCTAACAATTGGGGATCAGCAGACTGAAATGCTTGCCTGAATGCCTGCAAACCGGCAATTTTAAAAGAAATATCATTGCTGTCCACCGCATGCATTTTACCATCATATACGCATACACGCACATCACGAACATAACTCCCTGTGAGCGGACCATTGTGCATTTTTTCCATGACTCCTTTTAAAATGGAGGGAAGGAAACGTGTATCAATTGCGCCACCTACTATACAATTATAAAAAACCAATTTTCCACCCCAGTCAAGATCATAGGTATCTCTTGCACGCACATTTAAGCCCTGCGGTTCCGGAATGCCCTCATACCAAGGCTCTATGCGCATATACACTTCACCAAATTGCCCTGCTCCACCACTTTGTTTTTTATGTTTATAATTGGCATCAGCCATCCGGCGAATGGTTTCACGATAAGGAATTTTTGGCCTGGAAAATTTTACGTCCACTTTATACTGGTTTTCCATTTTCCATTTTGCCACGGCCAAATGCATATCTCCCTGGCAGTGAATGAGCATTTGCTTTAACTCAGGGGAATATTCTACAATTAATGTCGGGTCTTCATCGCGCAGTTGATGTAATGCAAGGGACAATTTTTCTTCTTCACCTTTTTTTACAGATTCAACGGCAATGGTCATATTAGAATTTGGAAATTCAATGGGCGGTAATTCCCGGTTTTTGCCTTTGGCATGCAGCGTATGATTAACGTGTGTATTTTTTAATTTCAAAGTAGCTCCAATATCGCCGGCAACCAGTTCATTTACATTCGTTCTTTTATTTCCTTCAATTAAAAATAACTGGTTTAATTTTTCAGTCACACCGGTATTTTCATTTTCCAGTTCCATCCCGGATTTAACTATTCCGGAATACACCTTAAAAAATGAAAGTTCGCCCACATGTGATTCATTGGTGGTTTTGAAAATAAAAATACATGGTGGTTCATTTGCATCGCACGTCACTTTCTCTCCATTTTTTGCAAACTGCGCCGGCATTTCATTGGCGCTTGGACAAACGTTATCAATAAAGCCCATCAATCGCCCACTGCCCATATTCCGTTCAGCAGATAAGCAAAACAAGGGAAAAATATCTCTTTGGATCATGGCTTTTTTAAGGCCTGTTTTCATATCATCTTCATCCAGTTCGCCCTGGTCAAAATATTTTTCCATCAGGGTTTCGTCATTTGCTGCAACGGTTTCTATTAATTCACGGTGCAGGTTGTCTGCTTTTGCTTTTTCACTTTCTGGTATCGGCATTTTTTCTGGCTTCCCTCCATTATCTTTAAAATGATACATGGTCATGCGCAAAACATCAATGATGTCGTGAAAACCTTTTCCCTGTTTTAAAGGGTATTGTACCACCGTAATTTTATTGCCAAAATGATTTTTTGCCTCCTGCACTGTTTTATCAAAATCCGCGTGCTCATCATCCAATTTATTGACCGCAAAAATCAAAGGCGTTTTAAAATCTTCTGCGTATTGCCACAAAATATCGGTCGTTACTTCTACGCCTGCACCTGCATTCAGAAGCATCACTCCCGTGTCTGCAACGCGCAATGCAGAAACCACTTCACCCGTGAAATCATTGTATCCCGGTGTATCAATAATATTTATTTTATAACCCCGCCATTTTGTATGGAGCAGGGTGGAAAAAATGGAATTTCCTCTTTCCTGTTCCAGAGTATGAAAATCACTGACAGTTGTATTGTCGGCGATATTGCCCTTGCGGGAAATAAGGCCTGCTTCAAAAAGCATACATTCAGCCAGCGTCGTTTTGCCGCAGCCGGCATGTCCCATTAAGACAATGCTTTTAACATGCGAGGTATCAAATTCAGCCATAGAAAAAGAATTTAGTTGTTTTGGAAATAATATATCCTTACCGGGAGATTTACTTCCGACAATTTGAAAAAATTACAGGAAAATGCCATTGGCTTATTGCAGTTTATTCAAAAAATCTGTAAGGCCGCCGCGTAATTCATGTAAAGTTTGCTCCAGCCCATTGAATTCTTTTCCCAGGTTGTCGTGATCTGCAAAACTGTAGCCAGAATAATCACCGTTATTTTTCTGCATACCATTGCTTACAAATTTTTCATTGGCCTTCACCGCTTGTTTCAGGTCATGAATGTTGATAAGCTGAATGTGTAATTGATTTTGAAAATGTTCGAGTTCCGAAAGTTGTTGGGGAGAAGTAGCGTTCAGTGCTGCTTGTTCGAGGCGGGATTTGAGTTGGTTGAATTCTTCCCGATAGGAATGTAGTTTTTCCCGCCATTGACTACATTCCAGTGAGTGTTGAGGCACATCTGTTTGAACCATAAGATTTAAAATTTAAAAGTTATGAATAAAAGAACTGTTTGCTTTTTAAATACTAAAGAGGGTGAATAAAAGTACGAGTGTTTTTTGATAAATCAATACTTTAATTTTTTTTTAAAAAACCATTAAGAAAGGAAATGTGTTTATTTCTTATAAGTGAAGAGATTTGAGGATTAAATGCGCTTTAAAATAGCCCTGAAGCAAGATTTTTGGAGTTAGAGGTTCAGTCGTAAGAAGGAGATTAGGAGCGGGATAAACTATGACTGAATTGACATATTGATCAATCGACTTGAAGGGAGCGTTTTTAGGGAAGTGTTTTCTTTTGAGGGAATCAAGACTTGCTGCATATTTTTTATACAACGAAAATTTATTTCACATGAGTTTTCGTAAATATTCTCCATACCCACTCTTCTCATATTCTGCTGCCAACTCTAATAACTTTTCTTTATTAATAAAACCCATGCGAAAAGCCACTTCTTCTATGCAGCCTATTTTCTGGCCCTGCCTTTTTTCTATGACTTTTACAAATTCACTGGCTTCACTTAAAGAATCAAAGGTGCCGGTATCCAGCCAGGCGGTTCCGCGGTTCATTAAACCAACCTTTAATTTTTTTTGTTGCAGGAAAATTTTATTTACATCCGTTATTTCATATTCACCGCGTGCAGATGGAGATAAATTTTCTGCGATTTCCACGACTGAATTATCATAAAAATAAAGGCCGGGAACTGCATAATTGGATGCAGGTTTTGCGGGTTTCTCTTCGAGTGAAATGGCTTGTAAATTTTCATCAAAAGCAACCACACCATAACGTTCCGGGTCCCGGACTTCATACGCAAAAATGGCCGCGCCTTCTACATCATTAAAAGACTGTACCAGTTTGCTGAAACCTGAACCATAAAAAATATTATCACCTAAGATCAACACTACTTTATCATTTCCAATAAAAGATTTTCCGATCACAAATGCTTGTGCAAGGCCATTTGGCACCTGTTGCACTGCATAAGAAAAATTGCAACCTAAATTATTTCCATCACCAAGCAGTCGTCGAAACTGGGATGCATCATCCGGTGTTGTAATAATTAAGATTTCTCTTATGCCAGCAAGCATCAGTACCGATAATGGATAATAGATCATGGGTTTATCATATACCGGGATGATCTGTTTGCTGATGGCTTTCGTGATGGGATATAAGCGTGTGCCGGAACCACCGGCTAATATAATTCCTTTCATGTTTTCAGTTCGTTTGTAGGTAATTTATGAAACTTGTTTTCATAAATAATTGTTTTGCAAAAGTTCTTTTAAAGAAAAATTATTCCTGTCTTTTTCATTGATGATTAAATGATTGGTTTCAATTTTCCAGTCTATTGCTACATCTGTGTCGTTATATTTTAAACCACATTCCGATTCTTTATTATAATAATTATCACATTTATAAAAAAAATCTGCGCTTTCAGAAAGCACTACAAAACCATGCGCGAAGCCACGTGGTATGAATAATTGTTTCCGGTTTTCAGTACTTAATTCAATACTAAAATATTTTCCAAAATGCTCAGAACCTTTTCTCAAATCAACTGCTATATCTAAAACACGTCCCTGCAAAACCCTTACGAGCTTCGCTTGTGCATGATCGCCACGTTGAAAATGTAAACCACGCAAAACATTTTTTGTAGAATATGATTGATTGTCCTGCACAAAATCAATTGCCAGCCCCGTTAGCTTTGCAAAAGTTTCTGTATTGAATGACTCAAAAAAATAACCTCTTGAATCTTCAAATATTTCATCCTGCAAAATATAACAACCCGGTATTTCTGCTTCTTCTATCTTCATAAAAAAGTCGAGTTTGTTTTTTTAAATCCTGTTTTGATATTGTTGTTCATAGTATTTCATGTATTCGCCACTCGTTACATTTTTCAGCCACTCATTATTTTGCAGATACCAATCTATGGTTGCACTTAAACCTTCTTCAAAACTAACTGATGGTTTCCAGCCGAGTTCTGTATTTATTTTTGTGGCATCTATGGCATACCTGAGATCATGTCCCGGCCTGTCTTTTACAAACTCGATGAGTTTTTCCGAACTGCCAACAGGTCTTTTTAATTTTTCATCCATTATGCGGCAAAGTAATTTTACAAGATCAGCATTTTTCCATTCATTGAATCCGCCAATATTATACGTTTCTTTCATTTTGCCTTTATGAAAAAGCAAATCAATGGCTTTTGCATGATCCAGGACATACAACCAGTCACGTGTATTTTCACCTTTGCCATACAATGGCAATTTTTTTTCTGTGAAAATGTTATGGATAAAAAGCGGGATGAGTTTTTCAGGAAATTGATTCGGCCCATAATTATTAGAGCAATTAGAAATAATATAATTCAGCCCATACGTTTCACTATATGCCCGCACCAAATGATCTGAGGAAGCTTTACTGGCAGAGTATGGAGAATTGGGTGAGTACGCGGTTTTTTCTGTGAAAAGACCTGTGGCACCTAATGTTCCATATACTTCATCTGTAGAAATATGATAAAAAATATGTTCTTGCAAATTTTCTTTCCAGTGTTTTTTTGCCACTTCCAATAAATTTACAGTACCAATAATATTTGTATAAATAAAATCCATGGGCGAAAGGATAGACCTGTCCACATGCGACTCGGCTGCCAGGTGAATGATATCAGTGATATTATATTTCTGAAAAATAACTTGTAAATTTTTCTCATCCAGGATATTTGCTTTTTCAAAAAAATAATTCTGCGTATCATCAATATCTGTCAAATTTTCCAGGTTGCCGGCGTAGGTCAATGCATCCAGGTTAATGATCTTGTACTGCGGATACTTATTTACAAAAAGCCGGATCACATGTGAACCAATAAAACCGGCGCCGCCGGTAATCAGGATATTTTTCATTCAGTTATTTTAATTTTTGTATCAAATTTAATTGATGTTATAATACATTTTATACCAGTCAATAAATATTTTAATGCCTTCAGAAATACTTGTCCCGGGCTTATATCCTGTATCATTTACGAGGCTGCTGATATCTGCAAATGTTTCCGGAACATCGCCGGGCTGTAATGGTAAAAATTCTTTTTTTGCTTCCATGCCTAATTCTTTTTCGATCGCTGAAATAAAGTCCATTAGTCGCACCGGGGAATTATTTCCAATATTATAAATTTTATATGGCGCTTTTGAAGAAGAGCTATCTGATACACTATTTTCCCAGGCAGGATCTCCTTTGGGAATATGGTTCATTACGCGCACAACTCCTTCCACAATGTCATCAATAAATGTAAAATCACGCAGCATATTACCCTCATTGAAAACCTGTATGGGCTTGCCTTTCAGGATAGAACGCGTGAAAATAAATAGCGCCATGTCCGGCCTGCCCCATGGCCCGTAAGCAGTAAAAAAACGTAAGCCCGTAGTGGGTAAATGAAATAAATGGCTGTATGCATGCGCCATTAATTCATTACTCTTTTTAGAAGCCGCATATAAAGAAACCGGGTGATCTACATTTTGATTGACTGAAAAAGGATTCTGGTCATTCATGCCATATACACTGGAACTGCTCGCATACACCAGGTGCGGGATTTTTGCATGCCTGCAACATTCAAGTACATTGGCAAAGCCGTCAATATTACTGGTGATATAGGCCTGCGGATTTTCCAAACTATATCGTACGCCTGCTTGTGCCGCCAGGTGTATAACGCGATCGAAAGAAGCCGACTGAAAAACTTCTTCCATTCTTTTTTTATCTTCAATTAAACCACGATAAAAAATATATTTTCCATCTGCACTTTTCAGCACATTGTCAAATGTTGCTTCCTGCGGATTGTTAATCCCGGATCGTTCCAGGCGTTTCATTTTAATAGACACGTCATAATAATTATTGATACTATCAACCCCTGTTACCTGGTGCCCATCTGCCAGTAAGCGCTGAACAACATGGTAGCCAATAAATCCTGCAGTGCCGGTGACGAGAATAGTCATTTAAATGCATTAATTTTTTTGCAAACATTCATTATATAATTCAATAACTTTTTGCACTTCTGTTATTTTAGAAAAATTTTCTTTGGCAAAATTCACTGCTGCATTTCCCATTTCTTTTCTCAACTTTTCATTTTCGATTAGCAAAATTAATTTTTTTGCAAATAACGTTGCATCTCCCGGCGGAATGAGAAATCCTGTTCTGTCAGCGAGAAAGGTATCACTTACGCCGCCCACGTTTGTTGCTACAACGGGTTTCCCGCAAAGTTGCGCTTCAATCAGGCTCATGGGTGTGCCTTCATTATAGGAAGTAAGTATCACGATGTCGAGAGCCATTATAACTGTGGCAATGTCGGGCGCCCAGGAGGTGAATATTACGGCAGCTTGTTCATTTTTTTGGGCAGGCGTGCTGATAGAAATATTTTTCGATGCCAGGATATCCTGCACATGCCCGGCAAGTATTCCATCACCCACAATGTAAAATTTTACATGCACAGGATAAGCAGTTAAAACTTTTTCTGCAATATCTGCGAACAAGGTAAAGTTTTTTATTTGAACAATGCGGCCAATGATGCCGATATGGATATCCGCATCTTGTAAATTAAATTTTTCTTTAAATGGATGCTGGCCTTCCATTACATTCCGGAAGAAATGTTTTTCATCAATGCCCAGCCTGATCATCCTGGTTTTTGACATAGGTGCAATTGAAAATTTTCCGGATATCTCCTCCAATTGTTGCGGGCTGATGGTTATTATCCTGTTGGTTATTCGTCCCAGCATTCTTTCAAGATAAACGATGGATGTGGAAATAAAGCGATTATAATAGGAATGAAAAAGATGCCCGTGAAAAGTATGGACAATACATGGAACGCGTATAGCGCGCGCCGCAAGCCTGCCCAACATGCCTGATTTAAATCCATGCGTGTGTACAACTGCAAATTTATTTTTCTTTAAAATTTTTTTTATTGCACGATATGCAGCCAGGTCTTTTGCCGGTGAAATGCTTCTTTGCAAAAGCGGTAATTTTTCTATTTGCAAACCGGGATACAGGTCCAGTAAAAAAAGCGCTTCTTCTTCATCATTTTCTTTTTCACCATACAACAGATGCACAGAAAAATTTTCCTGTAAGTACCAGGCCAATGGTATTGTATCAATTGCCTGCCCGCCTATAACGAGCCGGTTGATGATGATGAGGATGTTTGGTTTTTTATCCAACTTCTAATGTATAAGTTTATTCACTCGCATCTTCTATGAGTTGCTTCCATTTTTGAGAAAATAATTCCCAGGTATATTTTTCCTGCATGAGTTGCTTTGCGGCAATTCTCATAGCTTCAGCATTGATCACAATGTTGTGCAAAGCATGAATTGCATTCACATATTCAACAGGCGTTTCACAGATCATTAAATGCTTTCCATTCTCTGCGCCCACGATTGGTTGTGCGCCTAGCTGAGTTGTCAGTACAACACATCCAATGGCCATGGCTTCCAGTATTTTATTCTGAATACCGCCGCCTGTTTGCATTGGCGCTATTACTGCATCCGCTGCATACATAAGCGTGTATGGATCTTCCACAAAGCCAGTAACAGTCACACTTCCGGGGAATTGATCCTGTAATTCAATTATTTTTTTCACCGGGGAACTGCCGGCAATAATGAGTTGAATACTTTGATCTAATGGCAAAACTTTTTCTGCGAACCAAAGTGCTGCATCAATATTTGGCTGGTAATCCATTTTGCCTAAAAACACAACTGTCGGCAGTTTTTCATTTTGCTCAGAATTATATGCAGCGTGAAATAGTGTTTCATTCACACCATTGGGCAACCAGGTTGCTTTCCCAAATGGAGCATAAAACTTTTGTTCATTGAAATTGGTAAAAAGTGTTGCATCAAATTTCTCTACACAAAACCGTTCAAAAGTTTTTAATCTTTTTGCTTCCACTGTATACATCAATTTCCAAAACAGGGATGACACTTTCAGTTTACTCCTGGAATAGTTCAGGTATAAAGAATCTATCAGGTCGAGCCATTTTTTATTGGGAAAATTTACTGCATAAAGCGCTGTTCGTACAAGATTTGAAATAATTAAATCTTCGGGTTGTATATTTTCCCGGCAGTATTTTTCCACTTCTTTAAAATAATAATATTTAACCTGGATGGGATAATGCGATAAAATTGCCTGCAATGCATTTAATCGAAAACGATACTTTGGGTAAATAAATATTTTATAGGAATAGGTATTTTTCTGTAAAAAGCGAATCACATCCGGCCCGGGCTTTTCATCTGTTATAATAATGAGCCTGAGCTGTACAAATTTCTGTAACACCAAAATGGAATTGTAATAGCGCAACCTATCGCCACCAATAGGCGGGTAGGGCAGGCGCGTGAGTAAAAAATAGCAATCTTTTTTTTCGGGCATATTAATTTTTGACAAATAATTGTTGAACAGATGCTTCTGCTGCGTTCACATATTCATTATACCAAGCATTGATCTTTGTGTTTAGATCAAGGCGTTTTTTATATGCTGCGGTTTCAATTATTTTCTCTGCAAATGCTTTTTCATTTTCCGCCTGCGGAATAAATTCCAAATCGTTATATCCCCTCAGAGAAAATGGTGTTGCCACGAAAGGAATTCCATAAGACGCAGCTTCGAGAATTTTTATATTGATACCTGAGCCGGAAAACACAGGTGAAATAAACAGGTCGGAAGAAAGGTAATACGGTTCCACAGATGCTACATCAGAATGAATATATATTCTCTCTGAATCATTAACCCGAAAGGCTTTTGCAGCATTTCTCCCAACAATGTCAAGTGCATAATTATCGGGTAATAAAGGAAATACTTTTTCAATGAACCATTTTATGCCACCTGTATTTGGATACCAGTCCATAGCTCCAATAAACAATAATTTTATAACGGTATCTTCTTTCACATTATATGTTCCATGTATAAATGAAGTAAACAGTTTTGGAAAGAAACGAAACTTTTCTGTAGAAGAACCTTTCTTAATATTTTCTTTATTCAGGTAAATAATTTGATCAACTTTATCGTGAATCTTTTTAGTAAACTTTTCTAATATGCCTGCCTGGAAATTATAAAAAGATTTTGCCATGACATTTTTTGAAGCGCCTCTTTGCCTGTAAATAGCCGATTCATCATTGTGTTCTACAAGGAAAATTTTTGCACCAGGATATGAAACAAAATAAGATGCAGAGCGGATTTGATCCCAAATGATTAGGTCAGGTGAAAATGCGGAAAAATATTTTTGAATCCTTTTTTTTATTTCCTCTTTTTCTGCACGACGTGCCGACAAATAGGGGATTCCCAACAGGCTGCTTTTAATAATGGCGTATAAATTATTTAAAAAATGCGTTGGAATAATTTTCAATAAAATATTCCCTGAAGACAATATTTCCTTTTTCTCTTTTTCATGATATAAGCCTTCATCAGTGATATTGATATAACAAACCTCGTTGTGCCTTGCCAGTATTTTCAATAAATTAAAGGAAAATATTTTATCGCCACCATCCAGCGGGAAAATATTTCGTGCATTAATAATTGCAATTTTAGCCATAAAATTTTATGCTGCCTGTACTGATTCCGTTTCCGGTTTGTAGAAAATATTCAACTTCCTGTAAATAATATAAAAGATAAGGATCAGTGCAAAGTCCAGGAAATAATACGCGGAAAGATCCATTACGCTGGCTCTCAGCAAATTGATATAATACAAAATAATGGTTGCACCATAAATTATGATGAGGCAATTGACATCTTTTTTATAAAACATCTCATAAAAATACCTGGTGATAATTCCAAATAATATCATCACGATAATCAGTGACGGAATTCCAAAACCAGCATACGCATCGAAGGCCGTAAATGTATAAGTAGTGCCATCCTGGATTGGGTGCTCATGCATCACACGTATGGTATATTCAAATTCAAAAGAAGTGATAGGTTTATTAGGCCAGAATATTCTGGGTATGAGAAAAAAGAACTGCGAGATAAAGAAAAATCCCCAGTGATAATCATGCGAATTGGAAAGATATTTTACGAGTATATCAAAGTTTTGACCAGGGTTTGAATCGGCTGAAAGCGTACGCTCACCGAGATCCCAGAGATCGCTGATGTGAAAATTTGTAAGCCATTCTATATCACCATTGCGCAACCTGTTCAACATATTTAAAACAGGGAAAGCGAGAATGAGTAATGATACAGTAAAATAATTGACCGCCGGTTTTTTTTCTTTTGCACGGCAGTATAAAAAATAAGCAAACACAAAACCCATCAAATAGCCAAGACGGCTGGAAGATAATGCAGCGAGTGAAAATAAAATTTCAGTAATGGTGATGAGGAAAACTTTGAGGTATAAATTTTTCGTGTCTTTCAACAACCGAAAGTGATTTACCATCATCGGAATTTTAATCACACGGTAAAAAAGTGTCCAAAAATTTCCGCCTTCCTTTACATTTTCATTTTCCACGATCAGCATATTCAGCAGGTAATCCTGTAGGCTGTAGCCAAATGTTTTTAATTTGAAAAGTGTGATACCAAAAGCAAGAATAACAAAAATGAGCTGGTAAATAATGTAGTGGCTGAGGGTGATGCCTTTGAGTTTTACAGACGGCATCCATTTATGGATCTTAATATATTTAAACCCATTCAGGTAAAAGCCCAGCATCCAGGCCACGGAACCAGCGAAAACCAGCACACCCGTATAAATCTCAAAATTATTTTCTCTTGTATTGAGGTTTACAAAAAATATCAGCAGGAAAAGAATGAATGAAAATGATGGATTGAAAAAATCATTCAGGAAACTGCCATACAATAATTTATTGAAATAAAGGATCAGGAAGATCGCTGCAAAGACGCAAATATTAAATATAAAAACATTACTGATCATCTGCTGAAAAGCTTAATCCCGCTGTGGTTTTAAAGTGGTGAACAAGCCTGCTCCAACTGCTTTAAAGTACGCTCGCCAGGCACTCATCTTCCATTTTTTCATCACAAAAAAAGCGGTGCTGGCAATCGTATAAAAAACGGCCAAACATTTCAAAAAAAGGTTGAAGTATTCGCGAATAAAAAATAAGCGGTTTCGTGTATTGTAAAAAATACCAAGATCAGAAAAAATTCCACCCGTAGTAATACTCACTTTATGCATCAAATGAATATTCGCCGCATACCAGATCTTATACCCTGAAAGCCTGGCGCGGTACATCCACTCTGTATCTTCCATATATAAAAAATATTGCTGATCCAAAAAACCTGCATCTTTAAAAACTAGTGTTTTTATATACACAAAAGTGGTGGGTGAATAACCCGTGTAGCAACTTAATTGGGAAGCTGCATTATCTT
This sequence comes from Chitinophagales bacterium, assembly GCA_038257845.1. Classification (GTDB taxonomy): domain Bacteria; phylum Bacteroidota; class Bacteroidia; order Chitinophagales; family Chitinophagaceae; genus JAFDXJ01. The sequence continues at coordinate 81,285 of JBBSQL010000008.1, read as the reverse complement.
CTTTTTTATCATGATAATGAATGACGCCGCCTTTCCATTTCACTACATCTCCCCCGGCATACCAGATTTTGTTTATATTATAATAATAAATTTTAGGCGCCACAATGGCCGCATTTTTTTCGCCTGATAATTTTGTCATTTCAGAAAACAAACCGGGATCGTCATACGTAATATCTGTATTCGATAAAATGCACGCCGTACAGCCATCTTCTATCGCCATTTTAATTCCAATATTATTTGCTTCAGCCGCTCCAAGATTTTTACTGTTTTCAATATGTTTGATTAAAAGAAATGGATAAGTTTTTTTCATAGATTCAATCATAGTACGCATTTCAGCGGAAGGCGCATTATCCATTAAGTATATGCAAAAGGCTGGGCAGGTTTGCAGAGCTATGCCTTTAAATAAACCAGGCAATAAATTTTCCTGTTTAAATAAAACCGCCACATAACCTATTTTTTCCAATGAATTTTTATTCTAAAATTTTTTCAGTTAACAAAAATTGATCAATATCAATTTTCATTTCCCAGCCATTTGAACTGGAATAATGCGTGCCTTGAATGATAAAACTGGAGTATGGCATGAAGCCCGGCCATCATAATAAATTCAGTGATCAGCAGGTTGATGATGGAACCAAATAAACCATAATGCGAAGCGAGAAATAAGTTGAGTAATACACTGATCACAGACGTTGTGATCAAAACAAAAGTGTATGACTTTGAAAAATTATAAGCCAGTAAAGATTGGTATGCAGGAATATTTAATGACGTGCATAATGCAGCCAATAAAATGATCCTGATTCCATTCGTTAATGTATTAATATCTGATTTATTGAAATACCAGGAAATCTGCGGTGCAAAAATGAAAATGCCTGTACATATTAAAAAGAAAAAAATGAAAAAAGGTGTGAACGCTCTTTTCATAAATAATGTATAAGCTTGCACGGATTCATGTGCTTTCCTGCAGGCAGCAGGATATAATACCTGTGAATAAATGATCAATAGTTGACGCACCAATTGCGATATTTTTTCAATAATTCCATACAAACCTACAATACGATAATTAGTGAAAATGCCCAGGATGGCTGAGCCGGCATAACCACTAATATTAACAAAAAAGCCGGAAATGAAATAATAAAAACTCTTTTTCAAATAGCTTAATATTTCTGAAAAAGATACCCGCGAAAAATGGATTTTAAATTTTGTACGTAATAGAATGATGGATACTATCCCCGTGAAAAGAATGGATAAGCCAAACAATGCATTCACATATAAAAAATCTTTGGGGTCATGAATAAAAACAAAAATAAAGATCATATAACTGATCTTAAAGATCACATTCACCAGTGCAAACAAACGCATTTTTTCCATGCCCTGGAATATCCAGCCGGGATTCATGGACTGCCCGATACAAATGATAAATGACAATAAAAAAAGTGGTTTATTTTCCGATAAAAAAGGGGTTAGCAAACCGATATTCAGTAATAAAAAGGTGAGTAGCATTAAAAAAAATTTCGTGGTAAGAATACCTGAAACAATTTTTCCCAGGGCTTCTTTATTATTTTTATTTAATGCAATTTCTTTTGTACCGGTAAGATTAAAACCGTAGTCAATCAGTAAACCAAAAATGTTGATAACGGCGAGCGAGAAAGTAATTTTACCAAAATTGAGCAAACCCAATACGCGGATCAAATAAGGCGTGAGCACCAATGGCAGTAAGATGTTGATGGATTGAATGCTGCCAAGAATGAAAAAATTTTCAGCAATGGCGCTCTTCTTGATAGTACTAAAAGTAGAAGCTATTTTAGAGTAAAATGGCATTCAGGTTTTTTTCGTAAGGTCTTATAGAAAGCAATAATTAGTCGGTCAATTGATGTTGAGCCTGCAGTTTTTCATTGCGCAGCATATAAATAAAAGTGAGGTAGCAAAGGCACAAAAACCCCGCGAGTAAACCACCATAGATCATGCCGAGTAAACGGCCGGTTTTAATAACTTTCAATGGCAGCATTGGTTCATCAATCACTTGTATCAACGGCGTTTCACGCAATAAATTAAATTTAGACAATTCAAGGTTTTTTAATAATTCTCCATAAGCAGTGGCAAGTACGGTGATATCTGTTTGCTTTTTTTGAATGCCAACTAATGGAGATTGAAAAGCCGGATTAAGATTGGCATCTGATAATTCAGCCCTGCCCATTAATGCGGCGTCATACGCTCTCTTGATAGAATCCGCGCGGCTTTGCAAAATTTCCACAGTCTGGTAGGACCTTTTAGTACTGCTTTCGACATAAAATTCAGTCACTCTTTTGATGAGTTCTTCCGTAAATTCTTTGGAAAAAGTTTCACTTGGACTTATAACTGTAACATTATAAAGCAGTACTCTTTTATCCGGCCTGTCGGCGACCAATACTTTTTTCGAAATATCTTTTAAAATTAATTGTAATACACTATCCTGCACGCGGCTGTATTTTGCAGGATCCTGGCTGATGGGAAATGACACTTTTTGCAATATGGTATCCTTGCGAAAAGATTTTTTCATTCCCGAAGCTTCATAATATAAACTCAGCAGATTTTCTGTTTGGCCATTTACTTTTGCAGGCGTGAATAAAGCCTCCATCATTATTTTTTGAGACGATATCAAAGATAAAATATTATCTCCCGAAAACACGCCACCCACACCACCGAGATTGATGCCAAATTGTGCCGCAATGCCCATAATACCGGACGTTGCATCTTTATCATCATCTGTAGAAAAAGTAAGTATCGCCTGGTAATTTGGTTTTTCCAGCCAGCCATATAATAGACCTAAACCCGCTCCGGAAAAACCTATGATACAAATGATCACCCATCTCGAAAAGAAAAAACGGAAAAGTTTTTTCAATCCTTCCACAGCGCCGGTAAGGGAAATTTCTTTTGGAGTGGATGAATGTTCAGTCATACTTTTTTTTCAATTTTATAAAAAGAAAATTTTATTTTTTCAGGTTATTGATGACCAATAATAAAACGGAAACCAGCGATACGATGCCGGTAGTTAATCCAATCACTTCGCCGGTTGATAGCCTCCCACGACTCCTGTCCTGGCCCGGAATAAAAATTTCATCACCTGCATTGATCCCCGGGTAGTTTTTAAAAAAGAGAAAATGATGCACCACTTTTGCATTGCCATTTGCAGCCAATACAAATGCTCTTCGTCTTACAGCATTGCCCGAAAAGCCACCCGCTTTATTAATATAATATTTCATGTTTTTCCCATCCTGGAAAGCAAATTGTGTGGGAAATAAAACCTCGCCACGCACTTTCACTGCCTGGTTTTTCTTTGGTACAAAGATCACATCGCCATCTTCGAGAATAAGATCATTGGTAATACCGGGTTGCTTCAATACTTCTTCTAAATTGATCCCGATCAGGTCATAAGGCCTCAGCGCTTCTCTATGAATTGAATCTGCAAGTGTAGTATCACTTAATCCAAATAATGCCAGCTTTTCTACATTGCGTGTTTTTAATGCGGTAAGTGTATCAATTCTATTGATGCGTTTCAATGAAGTTGCAACAGGGTCTGCCGTATATTTCAAGCCGCCGGCACGCCTGACAACATCACTTAATTTTTCATCGTTGGAATTAATAACATACACGCCGGGATATAATACTTCACCACTTACTGTCACAGATTTTTGAACAAAATATCCCGGATTATTCCGGATAATGATTACATCAAAAGGCCGCAGGTAAAAATTACTGCCTTGTATATCCAAATCTTTCTCGGTATCTATTTCAAAGGTTTTTGCGATCTCTGTGGAGTTCGGGTCGGCATTGGTAACACGCCGGGCAACTTCAATTCTTTTTCCATTGGAGGCTTCAGAAAAACCGCCTGCTTCAAAAATGGCATCTTTTAAGGACATGCTGTCTTTAAATACATAAATACCGGGATTTCTTACCTGCCCCTGTAAACTAATTGTATATTGATCGCGCATATCAAAAATTGATGAAATCACTACGGAATCTTCCCGCTGTAATAATATATCCGGTTGCGTTTTTTGTACAATCCCATTTACATCAAAAGATAACATTTCCAAACTCAGGTCGGGCTTTAGCCTGCGGATAATACCTCTCTTTAAAAATGCATCTTCTTTTAAGCCATCTGCTTTCTGAATCAGTCCACTCAAAGTAAGGCCTTGTGACAATTCAAATTCTCCCGGCCGCATCACTGCGCCTGTGATCTGAACCCGGTTTGAATACCTGTCCAAAATTTTATTGACCGATAAAGAATCGCCGCCTTTTAAAACATAATTTGAATAGTTATCACTGGTTACATCTACCACTGATTTTTCTTTATCTGTAAGCCTGGTGATTTTAATGGAAGAACGATATGCTGAATCTGTAAAACCGCCTGCTGCATTTAAAACTTCCTGTAAATTATCTGTAGGCAATATTTCAAAAATGCCTTCGCGCTTCACCTGTCCGCCAATTGCTACGCGGCTTTCGTAATACGGAATGCGTATCACATCCTGGTCCATCAACCGAACATTGTCTTCCATACTTCCCTTTAATAAAAAATCATATAGGTCAATTACCTGGAAGACTTTATTGTTGCGTATCAATTCTATTTTCCGGTACGTGCCATTCCTGGATGGCCCGCCGCATAAATACAATGCGTTGAAAACTGTTCCCAATGAAGAAATTGTATAAGTGCCCGGTTGCTTTGCCTGCCCGATAATGGTTACCTGTATGCTGCGGATATTTCCCAGGCTCACCTGTACTTTGGTACTGCCGGTGATGATGGCTTTATAAATAGTGGAAGATAATTTATTTGTGATTTTAGCGCTCGCCTGGTCCACTGTAAGTCCTGCTACAAATACCGGCCCTACATTCGGAATATACACGGAACCTTCGGGTGAAATTTTCAATTTATAATGCGTTTCAGAAACGCCATATATATCTACGCTCAGTTCATCATCCGGGCCTAAAATATAATTAACAGGAGTAGCGATGCGCAGGTTTGGCTCAAAGCCCATGGTGGAATTTGAAAATAACTCTGAGCCGAAAATTCGCTTATCTATTTTATTTTCCTGGGTGAGAAGGGCCGCTTTGTTCTGTGTCCGTGCGGAGGATATTGTATCATAATTTAAAGGAACCCGGTTTGATGCCCCATTATTTTGTGTGGCAATTAAATTTTTCACGCGGAGTTGCAGTTTCGCAATTTCTTCTGCGGGCATGCCTTTCGCCGCGGCGATCTGTGCTGCCTGGTCCATCGTAACATTGGCAGCCTGCATTTTATTATAATAATATAAAATATCTGCATCGCTGAGCTGGTCCACTTTTATATCCCGGAGATCTTGTGTCATCAGGGTTTGTGCGCTTACGTGTGTGTACGCTGCGAGAAAAAGAAAGGCGAGTAACAGGATTTTTTTCATACTTGTAAAAACGTAAAATTAATGTCCGGGGTTAACAAATAAAATCATTAATAATCAGGTGGAAAAATTTTGTGTTACCAAAAATTATTGCAAATGTATAAAAAGCAAAGCTTCGCCACCTCAGTCACATATAATAAAAAAATACCGGCATCCATTTTAGTAAAAGTGCCGGCGATAGATCTTATTTAAATATGACTGCTTATTTAAAGGGGCAAATATAATGATTTTGCAAAGTGAAGGAACGTATAAATTTTTAGGATAAAACATCTTCTTTACACTGGATAAAAAAAATGAATTTTTATAATGTATCATTAACTTTAGCGTTCCCAGTTTAATATCTTTCGCATGAAACAACGTTATTATTCCCTCGATGTTTTCCGTGGCGCTACTGTTGCGCTCATGATATTGGTAAATAATCCCGGTTCATGGGATCATATTTTTGCGCCGCTGGACCATGCGCCCTGGGAAGGTTGCACGCCCACCGACCTGGTATTTCCATTTTTTCTTTTTGCCGTAGGCAATGCCATGGCCTTCGTAATGCCTCGTTTGCGGGAGGCTGGTAACAGCGCTTTTTTTAAAAAAGTTATTAAAAGAACTTTACTCATTTTTTTCATTGGCTTGTTTTTAAACTGGAGCCCGTTTTTAATGTGGCAGCAAAACAGGCTCGTTTTCAAACCCTGGGAATGGATCGGCGATGATGGCATGATACACGGAATCCGCACATTGGGCGTATTGCAGCGTATTGCACTGTGTTATTTCTTCGCTTCGCTCATCGCTTATTTTTTTAAACAAAAAACAGTTGTCTTCATCGGAGTTCTTATTTTATTATTGTATTGGGGACTGGCTCATTTCCTCGGCACACCCGGCGACCCATATAGTTTAAGTGGTTATTTCGGAACTTCCATTGACAAAGCCATTATTGGCGACGTACACATGTACCGTGGCGAAGGGGTTGTATTTGATCCCGAAGGGTTGATGAGTACATTGCCAGCGATCGTGCAGGTGCTGGTGGGTTTTTTGGTGGGCAATTTTATTTTGAAAAAAGGCAAGACCTTCGAAATGGTTTCCACCCTTTTTGCCGCCGGCGTAATCATGGCATGTATAGGTTATTTATGGGGACTTGAATTTCCCATTGCCAAAAAAATATGGACAAGCAGTTACGTGATCTACACATCCGGACTGGCTTTGCTGGCGCTTTCTGTATTTATTTTTTTACTGGAGTTTAAAAATGCCAAAGGCGCCTGGAGCAAATTCTTTGATGTGTTTGGTAAAAATCCATTATTCATTTTTGTACTCAGCGGTTTCCTGCCACGACTGCTCGGCATTGTGCGCATTTCCCATATTGGTGAAGATGGCGTAAGCGGTTTCATCACACCCTTCGGCTGGTTTTATGAACATGTATGTAAAAACATTGCTGCCGATCCGCGTATTGGTTCAGAATTTTATGCGCTATGCATGATCGCTTTTTACTGGCTGATCGTTTATTTTATGGACCGGAAAAAGATTTATATCAAAGTATAGGAATGTTTGTTGTTTCTTGTTTTGTGTTTTGTGTTGCTGATTGCTCTTGGCTACTTTGACATTGTAATTGAATTCTTAGCGCAAAATGATATTGACGAAATTATTAAATGACACTTACAGTTGCCAACATCGGTGTAACCCAATGCGAAACTATATAACCATAATCATACTTTTATTTTCATCCTCTCTTTTTGGGCAGGACACTTTAATTATTTTACAGAAAAATAGAGATACAGCAGCGTACAAAAATGACACATCAATAATAAATCGTGGAAATAATACAGATACCATGATTGGGAATATGCTCAAATTTGAACCTAAAAATTATTACTACCAATTTGATAGTTCATTTGACACAATAAGTAATTTCGACAGAGGCTACGTGGACACTTTTTCAATATCAAAAAATAAATTCAGAATTAGAGCAGCAAACGGAGACTGTTGTATTGTCGAAAAATTAAAATCAAATAAATGGAGTAAAAATTTTTCTTGTTACATAACACAATATGGTTATGACATATCAAAGGATGTTAATGGGGACAGTTACTTTGACTTCATTTTAAATTGGAAACGTATGTCAGACGTTTACATTTTTGATATAACGACAAATCAATTCATTGACACGTCTTTCCAGATTGTTCCTGATTGGGCCGAGATAGATAAAAGCCACAAACTATTTTGTAATGACTGGGAACTTTATAAAATAAGCGATATACGCTCTGAATTATATACGTTTGCCAAAGGACCACTAAAAGTACTGTATTACTTAAATTTTATAGGTGACAAAGATGACGAGCGAATAAAAAAAATAATTCTTTACAAAGCAAGGGGGCAAGAAAACAAGAGAATTTAAAGTAGACATTAATGGATATGACTTTGATTACAAACAATTTTGGTCTTTGAGATACAAACAGCTAATGGGCTACCGCTAACCATGCTCTCCGTAATGTTGCGCAGCGCACCAAGTAAGAAAATAAAAGCCAGGCTTAGCCTGGAATTAAGAAAACAAATGATGGGGCGAACCTTTATTTTTTTTCATGTCACCAGGTAAATATATAAATGCATGAACTTGCTTGGAATATTAGCATGAGTTATTGCTGGTCAGGCGACCAGCATTGGCGAGATTGTTTTTTCTTTTGCAATTTTAATTTTTATCAACTCATTTTTATTTGTTGGAACAATAAATAAAAATGGGTTATTTTTTTTAATTATAAAAAAAAGGAAAAACAAAATCCAATGTTTAAATTTTCATATTATGGACAAGCAAAAAATCTTAAATCATAAATCTTAATTCATCAATCAATTTTCCCCATAAAAAAAACTTCACCCAAAAAAGAGTGAAGTCTTTTATAAAAAATGCAATTTTATTTAAATTCTGAATCCGGAATATTTGTATTGATCATGAGTGATGTTACATCAAGATCATACGCATACTGGCCCTGGTCCATGTGAATTTTATATGGAAATTGAAGTCCATTTACATCCTTATAATTACTATAATCTGTAACCACATCCTGGTTGGCACCCATTACAGGAATTGACCGCATTTCCCGTATTTTAAGTCCTGTTTTTACATCATAATAATTCGTACTCGTATTCCCTGTAGGTGAGTTTACAACCATTTCATACGCATCATTGCCGTCAATGTTTTTGATAGAAGTGAGCTTGATTGTATAACCTTGATCCATGTAATTCAATTCAGGGAAAACCCTGTTTTCTTCCAATAAAGATTTCACTGTTTTGGAATCTGAAGGTGGCGCTGGCTGGCCCATTTGCACCATTGAAATACTGTCTCCATTGATGACCACTTTTGCAGCTACTAAATTCATTCCGGGCAGGCTTACTTCAGAATAATATTTATCCGGTGATTTGTATTTTTTAACTACCAAAATATCCTGTCCCTGCAAAGAACCTGTTGAGGTAGATTTCATATCAGTAATGGCTTTCATTTTATCCATTCCGCCCACAGCTTTGATATAATTATCTATTACCGTTTGCGCTGTAACGCCTGCTGGTATTGGTTTAGAAATCTTAGAAAGATCCCAGGTATTATTGGATGGATTTACATCCGGCATATCATGTTTCGGATCTATCACTATACTTTTGATCTTCGAAGTGGAAGCATAGTTGAAAGTCCAGGTACCACCGCGCTGCCATATTTCTACCGGCAAATTCACGAGTTCTTTTTTACCATTATCCTGCGTAATTTCCATTGAAACCGGCAATGCCATTTGCTCCAGGTTTTCAATCGTGATCAATGCGCCTTTTTGCGGATCATTGCTCACATATTTTACTTCTTTTACGCCCTGGTCAAGTTTATAATTTTCAATGAACCATTCTCTCCAAAACCAGGAAAGATCTTCACCGGAAGCATTTTCCATGGTGCGGAAAAAATCCCAGGGAGTTGGATGCTTGAACGCCCAGCGATTGATATATGTTTGAAAAGCAAAGTCAAATCTTTTTTGCCCCAAAACATAATTTCTTAAAATATTCAAACCGAGAGCTGGCTTACTATAAGCCGCCACACCTAAAAACTGCGCATTCAAAACATCAGGAATGGTCATGATGCTTTCTGAATTCCTGCCAAAATAATATTTCGCAGACTGCTGTGCATCCTCCGTTTGGATAAACTCTCCATTATTAAATTTTGCGCTGTTGATGCCATTGATAAAAGTATTGAAACCTTCATCCATCCACGGATATTTCCGTTCATTAGAACCCACAATCATCGGAAACCAATTGTGTCCAAACTCATGATCTGTAACGCCCCAAAGTCCTCCTTTCTGCGCTTTGTAACCGCAGAAAACAATCCCGGGATATTCCATGCCACCAACGATTCCGGCAACATTTGTCGCAACAGGATACGTGTATTCGTACCATTTGCTGGAATATAATTCAATACAACCTTTTACAAATTCGGTAGATCTTTTCCAGGCACTATCACCTGCACTTTCTATTGGATAAACAGATTGCGCGTAAGATTTTTTTCCACTTGGTAAATTCATTTTTGCAGCATCCCAAATAAATGCCCTTGACGCGGCCCATGCCACATCACGTGTGTTGATACATTTAAAATGCCAGGTGAGTGAAGATTTATTTAAATGTGCTGCGGCAGTTCCAATTTCTGATTCAGATAAAATAGTTACTGTTTTATCACTGTTCTTCGCTTGCGCCAGGCGACTAATTTGTGTTGGCGTATAAACTTCAGTCGGATTTAATAATTCACCTGAGCCAACTACCAATAAATTTCCCGGAGCTGTGATCGTGTAATCTATATCACCATAATCCAGGTAAAATTCACCTGCGCCCAGATAAGGCAATGTGTTCCAGCCAAGAATATCATCATACACTTCCATGCGCGGATACCATTGAGCCACTTCATAGATCCAGCCATTTTTGGTATTCAACCTTCCCATACGATCTGTGCCGTATTCGGGAACTGTGAATGAATACGCAATCTTTATTTGAATACTTGCGCCGGGTTTTAATGGACTTGACAATTTTACCTGCATCCGCGTATCCGTGATCAAATAATCTGCGGCTGTAGTTTTTCCATTGGCAATTACTTCCACTGATTTCAGGTCATTACCATTTGTAAATGTGCGGTTACTAAATCTTCCGCCTGTTACCGGGCTGGTCAATTCTGAACGGGAATCACTTTTATAAATATTCTGATCTACCTGCATCCAGAGGAATGGCAGTTCATCAGGACTGTTATTGGTATATTTAATAATAGCACTTCCTGTCACGGAATGCGCAAATGTATCGAGTGTAACTTTAATGGTATAATCTGCACGGTTTTGCCAGTATTTCGGGCCTGGCTGGCCGCCTGCAGACCTGAATTCGTTCCCATTTGTTGGGTAAAATAAAGGGTTAAATAAAGTGTGCTGGTCATAATTTGACCCGGATTTCTGATCCTGGGCAAAAATACTTCCACTAATAAGAAGGAAGGCACATACGAAACCGACAAGTTTTTTCATAATATATAAATTGTATAAAATTGAGAATGCTGCGAAATTACCTGTATCAGGCCATTTTTTAAAACGAAATGGATGAGCGGGCAGCCAATTTAGCATTGCTTTGACAAAAGAAAACTTATTTCCAGTCCTAATTTCGGATAGGTTTTCCAGTTTTGATTACACTTTGTAAGCGTTCGAGGGTTTTCTTTTCACCGCATAAACTTAGAAATGTTTCGCGTTCCAGGTCCAGCAAATATTGTTCATTCACCAGTGTTTTTTCGCTGAGATCACCACCACACATTACGTAAGCAAGTTTGCGGGCCACGAGTGCATCATGCTCGGTCGCATAATTTCCGCGCATCATTCCATTAATCCCGGCATATAAAGCGCCGAGTGCGGAACGGCCCAAAACACGGATGTCTGTTCGGGGAACTGGCATTGAATAGCCATTTTCATATAATTGTAAAGCTGCATTTTTGCTTTCCATTATTCGACGATCCATATTCATAACCACTTCATCCTGGCCCTTTCTCATAATACCGATGTCATAAGATTCAAACGCTGATGTCGCAACCTTAGCCGTTGCAATAGTGAGAAACCGGTTTTTTAATGTGATTGTTTCCGGCTCATCTTCATGCATATCATCCGATGCGCGCAAAGTAAATTCTTTGGTGCCACCGCCGCCGGGAATCAAGCCAACACCCAATTCTACGAGGCCGATATAAGTTTCTGCTGCCGCAAAAATTTTATCTGCGTGCAGGCTCATTTCACAACCACCGCCGAGTGCGAGTCCATGTGGCGCAACAATAACCGGGATGGAAGAATACCTCAAACGCATCATGGTATCCTGGAAAATTTTAATGGCCATATTTAATTCATCAAAATCCTGTTCAATCGCATACATAAAAATCATTCCTACGTTTGCTCCGGCACTGAAATTGGGGCCATCATTCGCGATCACCAGGCCTTTGAATTTTTCTTCAGCCATTGTAATTCCTTTATTCACTGCTTCGATCACTTCGCTTCCAATGGTATTCATTTTTGTATGCCATTGCAAAGCCAGTACATCATCGCCAATATCATACAATGCAGCGTTGGCATTTTTCCAAACTATATTTTCTGCATAATTGTTGAGAATAATAAATGAAGATGAGCCCGGTTTTTCTTTATAAGATTTTGATTGCAGATCATAATAAAATTGTTTCCCTTTTTCTTTTTTATAAAAACTGGAAACACCCGAAGCAAGCATCTCTTCCACCCAGGATGCAACTTTAAAACCAGCCTCTTTCATTTTCTCCACGGTTTTTGAAACACCTAAAGCATCCCAGGTTTCAAATACGCCAATTTCCCAGCCAAAGCCAGCTTTAATGGCATCGTCAATACTGAATAATTCATCACTGATTTCAGGAACACGAAAAGAAACGTATGAAAATAAAGAGTAATTAAACTGGCGATAAAATTCACCCGCTTTATCTGTTCCCTGCATCATTATTTTCATGCGTGCATTCACATCTTCCACAACACGAGCGGCTTCCAGCGTTTTAAAGGCAGACTTTTTGCGCGGCTCGTATTCAAAAGTAGAAAGATTGAGCACCTGGATTTCTTTTTTGCTTCCTTTGGAAGCCGGCATTTTTTTGTAAAAACCCTGTCCGGATTTATCGCCCAGCCAATTATTCTCCACCATTTTATTCAGCCATGCAGGAATTTGAAAAAGTTCGCGTTGTTCATCATCCGGCACATTTTCATATACACCTTTGGCGACTTTTACCAATGTATCAATACCAATTACATCGGCGGTACGGAATGTGGCAGATTTTGGCCTGCCTGAAACCGGGCCAGTGAGCAAATCCAGTTCGTCTATGGTTAACCCGGTTTTTTCTATTGCACTAAAGACAGCCATCATACTGAAAACGCCAATACGATTGGCGATAAATGCGGGTGTGTCTTTACAGAGCACCGTCGTTTTTCCTAAAAATAAATCTCCGTAATGCAATAAGAAATCTACAACTTCTTTTTTTGTATCGGGACTAGGGATTATTTCCAGCAACCTTAAATATCTTGGCGGGTTGAAAAAGTGCGCGCCACAGAAATTTTCTTTAAAATCTTGTGACCTTCCTTCTGAAAGCAAATGAATTGGTATACCTGAAGTATTGGAAGTAATAAGTGTGCCTGGTTTGCGAAGCGCATCCACTTTTTCGAAAAGTTGTTTTTTTATATCCAGCCTTTCTATAATTACTTCGATGATCCAATCGCAATTTTTAATTTTTGAAAGGTCATCTTCAAAATTTCCTGTGGCAATTCTTTGCAATGTTTCTTTTGTATAAATAGGCGAGGGGTTGCTTTTTACAGCGGCAGTCAATTCATCATTGACCAATTTATTTCTTTGTGCCTTATTTGCGCCTTCGGGTAAATCTTTGGGTAAAATATCCAGCAATAATACTTCCAAACCGATGCCTGCAAAAAGGCATGCAATGCGGGATCCCATTACGCCGCTTCCTAATACTGCTACTTTTTTTATATTCCTGTTCATATGAATTACTTTATTGATTGAGTTGCATAGCAAAATTAGTTAGTTATGCAACTAAAATCAAAAGTATCAATAAGTTTTAATAGAGAAGCAGGAAGCGTACACAGAAAAATGTTAAGTATTTATTGAAAGAATAATGAAAACTTGTTTTTTACAGCTTAACTAACTCCGGAACCTGCTGGTATCATCGTTTCCGGGCTGATGAAAAAAAGTTTCCCATTTTCATCTTCCGCCATTAAGATCATTCCATTACTTTCGATACCGCGCATTTTACGCGGCGCAAGATTGGCAACTACAACTACCTGCTTGCCAATAATTTCTTCCGGCTTAAAATGTAAGGCAATGCCAGAAACGATTGTACGTACTTCTGTACCAAGGTCAATGGATAACTTTAAAAGTTTGTCTGCTTTTTCCACTTTTATAGCTTCAACAATAGTTCCTATACGCATATCAATTTTTGCAAAATCTTCAAATTGTATAGTTGGCTTTATAGGTTTTTCTTCCTTTTTTTCAATGGGTGGTTGTTCCTGGTTTTCCATTTTTACAAGTCCTTGTTTTAGTTTGGCAATTTGTTTTTCAATTTCTTCATCTTCAATTTTACGGAATAACAATTCCGGCGGCCGCAAAGAATAGCCTACGCTCAACAATTTTAGACTGCCTGCATTTTCCCAGTCGAGTACTCTTTCTACAATCTTTAACTGGTGCAATAATTTCTTTGCCGTAAAAGGTAAAAAAGGATTTATGAGAATGGCGAGATTGGCAGTGAGCTGCAAGCACAAATGAATGCAATTGTCAATTGTTTGTTGCAAGCCAGGATTTTCTTCAATTTTTTTCGCCAGGATCCAGGGCTCTTTTTCCTGCATATATTTATTGCCTTTTCGCGCCAGGTCAATTACTTCAAAGAGTGCTTCGCGAAATTTATATTGTTCAATATTGTTTTCGACTTTTGTTTTAGCCGCATGAATATCAGCAATCAATTGCTTGTCTTTTTCATCAATGATATCATTATGAAAAACAGGCACTTTGCCATTGCATAATTTATGCATTAGCACCAAAGTGCGGTTCACGAAATTTCCAAAAATACTGACGAGTTCACTATTGTTTCTATCCTGGAAATCTTTCCAGGTAAAATCATTGTCTTTGGTTTCCGGCGCATTCGAGCAAAGCACATAACGCAGCACATCTTCACAGCCGGGAAAATCTTCCAGGTATTCATTTACCCAAACGGCCCAGTTGCGGCTGGTGGAAACTTTTTCTCCTTCAATATTTAAAAACTCATTGGCCGGAACATTTTCCGGAAAAATAAAACTGCCATGCGCTTTTAGCATCGCAGGAAAAATGATGCAATGAAAAACGATATTATCTTTTCCAATAAAATGGACAAGTTTTGTATCATCTTTTTGCCAAAAATCTTTCCAGTTCTCAGTGAGTTCTTTCGTCGCGCTGATGTAGCCAATGGGTGCATCAAACCAAACGTATAAAACTTTTCCTTTTGCGTCAGGTAACGGAACTTTTACGCCCCAGTTACTGTCGCGTGTCATGGCACGTGGCTGTAAACCATTGTCCAGCCAGCTTTTGCACTGACCATACACATTTGGTTTCCATTCTTTATGATCTTCGAGAATCCATTCTTTGAGCCAGGCTTCATAATCCTGTAATGGAAAATACCAGTGTTTGGTATTTCTTTTTACAGGGACAGAATCACTCAAAGCACTTTTGGGATTGATCAATTGTTCGGGACTAAGACTGGAACCACATTTTTCACACTGATCGCCATACGCATTTTCATTTCCACAAACAGGGCATGTTCCTGTGATGTAACGATCCGCTAAAAATGTATTCGCTTTTTCATCAAAATATTGTTCACTTGTTTTTTCTGTGAAGACACCATCGTCATATAATTTTTTAAAAAAATCTGCTGCAGTTTCATGGTGAAGCGGATTAGAAGTGCGGGAATAAATATTAAATGAAATGCCCATGCCCGCCATGCTTTCTTTAATGATATTATGGAATTTGTCCACGATTTGTTGTGGGCTTACATTTTCCTTCATCGCCCGAATGGTAATGGGCACGCCATGTTCATCACTTCCGCAAACAAATATGACATTTTTTTTTTGTGCTCTTAAAAAACGAACATAAATGTCAGCAGGCAAATAGACGCCAGCTAAATGACCGATATGAACAGGCCCGTTTGCATAAGGCAATGCAGCAGTAACGAGATGTCTTTTAAAATCTTTCATAATATTTTCGACGGTGGACAAAAGTAATTAATAGAAGTTGAAAATTTTGCCTTAAAAGTTATGTGCCGATTATTATTCAAAAAAAATCCCCACAATGTTTGCAGGGAAAATGAATATGAATTTTTTAACTAACGTATAAATAGCATTTCACGATATTTTGGTAAACGCCAATGTGCATCATCTACCAATAATTCCAATCTATCAATATGATAGCGGATGGTAGCAAAAAAAGGTTCTTTTACCTGGCTGCAATACGCAATCGCTTTTGTGCGTGAATTTTGTATTTGATTCACTTCTTTTCTTTTTAAGATCATTTCATGAACGGTAGTATAAACGGTTTCAATATGTGTGGAAAGAGATTCTACAATTTTCAACTGGCTTTTCCAGGCAGTTTCGGGCAGGCCAAGTTCTTTTAAGCCTTTAATGTTTTCAACCAGGGTGCGCTGGTAATTTACTGCCTGCGGCAAAATTTGATTGATGGCCAAATCACCCATTACGCGGCCTTCGATCTGAATTTTTTTAATATAATTTTCAAGTTCTATTTCATGCCGGGCGAGTAATTCAATGGGCTTATACACATTATTGTCATCAAATAATTTCATGGCTTTTTCACTCATCATGGCATCCAATGCAAGAGGCGTTGTGGGCACGTTTGGCAAACCGCGTCTTTCGGCTTCATGATGCCATTCCACACTATAACCATCACCTTCAAATAACACATTTTTAGATTCCAGGATATTTTTTTGAATGATATGCAAAATGGCAATTTCCTTTTTTTCACCTTTATCAATCAATGTGTCCACTTCGATTTTAAAATTCTTCAGCGTTTCAGCCATAATTGTGTTCAGCGTGATCATCGCATTTGCGCAATTCGCGGAAGAGCCAACGGCACGGAATTCAAATTTATTTCCTGTAAATGCAAATGGTGATGTCCTGTTCCTGTCTGTATTATCGAGCATGAGTTCAGGAATACTTTTGTGCAGATCCAGTTTTAAGATCGCTTCATCCTGTTCATCAAAATCTTCGCCAACACGTGTTTCAATATCATTCAACACACGGCTTAAATATTTACCAATAAAAACAGAAATAATTGCGGGCGGCGCTTCATTGGCTCCAAGGCGGTGGTCATTTCCGGCAGAACTAATACAGGCACGCAATAAATCGGCGTGGTCATGCACTGCTTTGATGGCATTTACAAAAAACGCCAAAAACATAAGATTTGTTTTCGGTGTTTTTCCCGGCATTAATAAATTCACGCCGGTATCTGTTGCCAGGCTCCAGTTATTATGTTTACCACTACCATTAATTCCTGCAAAAGGTTTTTCATGCAAAAGCACTTTTAATTTATGACGATGTGCCACACGTTCCATTACATCCATTAGAAGAATATTATGATCCACGGCAATATTTACTTCTTCATATATTGGCGCACATTCATATTGTCCGGGTGCTACTTCATTGTGTCTTGTGCGAAGAGGAATGCCGAGCTTATAAGATTCATTTTCAAAATCCCGCATAAACGCATAAACTCTTTCGGGGATCGAACCAAAATAATGATCATCCAATTGCTGCCCTTTTGCAGGTGGCGCACCAAATACTGTGCGATCGCAAAGTGTGATATCCGGCCTTGCATCAGCCAGCGATTCGTCTATCACAAAATATTCCTGTTCCCAGCCAAGTGTGGCAGTTACTTTATTAATATTTTTATCAAAATAGTTACAAACTTCGAGTGCTGCTTTATTTAAAGATTCAAGCGCTTTTAATAATGGCGCTTTATAATCCAGGGATGCGCCGGTATAAGAAACGAATATTGTAGGAATACACAAAGTTTTGCCCTGACCAATTTCCATAATAAAAGCCGGGGAAGATGGATCCCAGGCAGTATAACCACGCGCTTCAAAAGTCGCTCTCAAACCACCACTTGGAAATGAGGATGCGTCTGGTTCCTGTTGAATCAAAGCTGCGCCGTCAAATTCTTCGATTGGGCTGCCATCACTTTTGATTGTAAAAAATGAATCGTGTTTTTCTGCAGTTGTGCCATTTAAAGGTTGAAACCAATGCGTGTAATGCGTTACTCCTTTGCTTTCCGCCCAGGTACGAAGTCCGTTTGCCAGTTGTGTGGCAATGGATCTTTCAATTTTTTTACCCGCCCTGATACTTTGTAAAAGACTTTTATAGGCTTCATCACTTAGAAAAACCCTTGATTTTTCCAGGGTGAATACATTTTCGCCAAAAATGGACGTAATCTTAGTGGATTTAATTTCCGGATGATTGTTAGTTTTTTGGCTGATGTGTTTGATTGCATCAAAACGGAGTGACATAAAATTTGCAGTTTATTTTATAAATAATAGGCAAATTTATATATCTGATTACAAATAAATCAAAAATATTTTTAAAACAAATTGTTTTTGGGGAAAAATTGTAGATATTATGATTATTATTAAAATATTTAATATGAGCCATCATCACTTTTATTTTTATAAAATAAACACATTACAAATGGCGTAATAATAAATGGCAAAATGATACTTCGATATCTTGTAATGGCACCTGATAATGTAACTGTATAGCCGCACAGCAATAAAACTGAAATAGAAAAGCAACAACAAAAGACAAAAAATGAGGTACGAAATATTGAGTCTTTTTTCAAACGAAAAACGGATAAAAAAACAAAAAGCCATAATGCACATAATTCAAGTGTCGCGAAAATGGCTGAGATACTTTTCCATTCTGAAAAATGTGGCCGGAGAAATGAAATGTCAAAAGCATTGGGTAAAAATTTCAAATAGCTAATCGCAGTGGGTTGCAGCGCAGGTAAATCAATTTGCGAACCGCCACCGAGGACTTTAAATTCTTGTTGTTTTTTTACAATATATTCAGGAAAATTATTTGCATCTTTTAAAAAACCGGTGAGAAAAAACAAGAAAATACCTGTTCCATAAATAAGCAAAATGATCAGCCATTTTTTCTTTGGATAAAAATCACATAATGCCCAAACGAGCAAAGCGGGCAATAATAAAAATGCGAGAAAATTGCGCAAGGCAAAAATGATGATTAATAAGAACAAACTATAAACAATGTAAGCATAATTTATTTTCCTGTTTCTTAATTGAGTATAAAAAAAATATATGATCAGCCCGATGCAGGTAAATAATAAGCCGTCTTTATGTGCGCCGCTGCACCAGAATAAAAAAGAGGGAATACAAAAAACGGCAATTGCCGAGGGAATATTTTTTTGAGCCTTTGGAGAAAATACGCGGTAAACTGCAACAGGCCCAAAGAAATAAATATAATTCAGGAGCACTGCATTGGCATAATAATTTTTAAAAGTAAACAGATTGCAAAGCGCCATCAGCTTGATCATCACATTACTTTTCAAATCATTCCAGTAGGAATTGCCCTGCAAAAAAAGATTACTGCTATGGTGATAGCCGGATGTGAAAATATCTTTTATAAAAGCGAAAGGATCCTGCAAAAGCCAGTCGGTTTCACCTTTGCTTAGTTGAAAATAATTCCAGGAATCGCTTGTGGACAAAAGAGTGGGTTGTGAGAAATAAATGCCATACGCAATAGCGGCCATTATTTTAATTAAAAACAATGCGGCTAAAAACCATTTTCCCAGCGCAGACCCCACAAAAAATTTTGTATGAATGGCCAGCCAGGTGAAGAGTATGCAATAAATGATGGTAATAAAAATTTCCAATGCTGCAGTTTGTCAACAAAATAAGCAGGGAAATGCGAGGAACGCAAATTAATTTGAAATACTATGAATTCTGTAAATAACTATACCAGCAAAGTCCGAGTGAAATGCCGGCAGTATCTTCTTCGATGAGCACATTCCCGTTATCCGAAACAGGTAGGGCGCAATTGAGTAAAAGTTCGCCGTTTTCGATGCTGTAGATTTTTATTTCAAGGCCTTTTTTAGATAAAATATACCCGAAATGTTTTCCTTCAATATCCACGAGGCCCTGCCATTCATTGCCCGAATAAGGAATTAATTTTCCAATAATATAACCGTGTTCATTTTTGATGACCATTTTATTATGCCTCACGCCTTCTTTATCAATGACAAATACGCGGCTGGAATTAGAAAAACTCAGGTGGCCTGTATGACTGGATGCAGTGTAAGAAAATTCCAAAAGCTTTTCGGAAGGCGCACAGGATTCGTAAATGATATAATCATTCATTTCCTGCTGGCGAAGTTTTATGTGCGGGTACATAAAGAATTTTATGTTGGTAAAGATACAACCCGCTTAATCAAATGAAGACCACTTAACAATTAGATAATATAGAATGTGGATAAACAGTGATGAACGCATTTTTGCACATAAAAATTCATGCATAAAAATATGGAAAAAGCTATGAAAATGAATAAAAATATATTAGATTTATAAGCTGTCAGCAATAACCCCGCTAAATTTCATTGTATCATCCTAAAGCGGGTTTTATGAAAAATATGTATCAGCTACTGTGCATTTCTTTGATTGCATTTTTGCCTTTAAAAGAAATTCATTTTTATAAAGGTTTCAAAACCCTTTATGACAAAGAAGCTATTGCAGCTATACAAAAGCAATTAACAGCACCAACAGATTTTTTTGAATCCAATGCGGATGGCAACTGGGATGCACTTACTTCCTGGAAATCTTCATCTGTGAGTAGTAGCGGCCCATGGACGATTCCGGCGACTTCATTTCCGACGAACAGTGCGCAGGGAATTCTAATAAAACATTCTATTACGCTTCAGGCAGGAACGAATCAAACTGCATCTTTACTGGTAATTGCAAATGGTGGAACTTTAATTCATACAAGTACAGGTATATTGACACTTTCAGATGATGGAACTTCAGCTACAGATTTTCTTATTCAAAATGGTGGTGTGTATGAATTACATGGACGACAGCCTGTTTATGCAAATGGTCCAACAGTCGTGATTGAAAATGGTGGTATCACACGGGCAAAATCAAATCCTGGCGAAAGTGATGATTTTGCAAGGCAAAATAATGTTTATTTCCAAACTGGCGCAGTTATGGAATGGAATACGAGCCAGCAATTTCAAACTAACAATTTTGTTTATTTTCCAACTGCAACAATTAATGATCACCCGATATTTAGAATAACTGCAAAGATAAATGCACAAGGTGGAAATGGTAATACCACGTTCAACGGTAAATTTGAAGTTGCCACGGGTTTTACTTTCACATTTCAAAATGGTGGAGAAAAAACATTTAGGGATGGCTTTGGAGGTGGAGGTATTTTAATTCATAGCTCAGGCACAAATCCATGCGGTCCTTTTAAAATCACCGGCGCAAATGCAGTAATAGATGGGAACCTTGATTTGCAACTTAGAAATAATTCTTTAAATGCCAATGAACTGGAAATTACAAGTGGCGCAAATGTGACGATATCCGATCCAAATGTTCATGTGGGTAATTTTTCAAATTCCGGAAGTACGCTTTTAATAGATGGTACTTTAAATATTTCTGCCGGTATTAATATTGATTTACAATATGGAAATTTAATACTGAATGGAAAAATTGATGGGGCGAGTGCCGGAGCGTTTTCTGCCGGGAGTTCATCAACTAATTCTATTAATATTGATATTGGTGGCACAAATGGAAATGCAGGCATTTTGAATTTTGCAACGGGTTTTAATTTCGTGAATAATTTTACCATCAATCGCACCGGCACTTCTACGCCGCGTATTATATTAGGAAGTAATCTTACAGCAAATAATTTTATTCTAACTGCCGGGAAAATAATCACCGGCAATAACCTCATTAGCTGGAATAATTCCGGTGCAACAATTCCCGGAAATTCCACCAGTTATTTTGCAACCTGCACAGTTGCAAATGAACTCGATGAGAAAGGTACGCCATTAAATTTTCCATTTCCTTATTCAGGCAATGTTGGCGTAAGAATATTAAATGTAAATAATGAACTACCTGTTTATTTTCCCGTCGGTCCAAACCTGGTGAGTTATAATAAAATCTTTCTGCAAAATGGCAGCACATTAATTAACAACCCATTTACAGTTTCTGTAGCTATTGGTGATATTGGTAATACACCATTACCGAGAGTCAACAGAATTTGGTATATCAATGAAGCGAATCCCGGAACTTCTTCATCGGATATGCGTTTATATTTTACCAAACATTCGAATACAACTGGTTTCCCGGTAAGTGAAGATGAAGTGGAATTCGGGTTTGATTATGATGATTGTCATTTGATACAGGAAACGTATGTGAATCAATTTATTCATAATTCCAATGGTGCTGATATTGTACAAAACACGGCAGCACCGGATCTCAGCGAAATTTTTGCAAAATATACACGCGGCATCAGCTACGGTCTGGATGGTAACAATGATGGCATTGATACATTTTCCAGGTTTTCTATTGTCAATGCACAGGGCATTATTTTGCCAGTTACAATTATTGATTTCCATGTTTTTAAATTCAATGACCAGGTAAATATTTCATGGAAAAGCTTGGAAGAAAAAAATATTCTCGCTTATGAAATCGAAAGGTCAGGCAATGGGAAAAGTTTTACCTGCATAAAAAAAATGCCTGCACAGAAAAACGCGATCAATGAAAATAAATATTTTTTTATAGATAGCGTTCCTTTAGCAGGGAAAAATTATTACAGGTTAAAGATATGGGATGAAACTGGTGCATATAGTTATTCTGAAATACAGGAAGTCTGGATGGAAAAGGATTTCTCAAAATTTGAAATTTATCCAAATCCGATAACTTCAAATTTGCCTGAAATACATATTCAAAATCACGGTTTGCCCCCGGGTGATTACAATTTTCTTTTATTAAATATGGAAGGGAAAATTATTTCAGAAAAAAAATTCTTTATAAATAATACAATGAATGTGACCTGGAAAATTAATCAACAGCTTCTTCCTGGCATGTATTTTTTAAAAATACAAAATGAAAAATGTACTCAATCAAAGCCATTGATCGTATTCTGATTATCGCAGCCTGTCCACACTTTTCACCAGCCGCTGATCCAGGTAAATGCCTCTTGCCGCCAGCAACAGGAAGAATGGAATAAAAAAAGTAAACATAGAAGTGATGGTGAGATTGCCATCCAGGAATTTTGATTTTATAACTGAAAAGTATAAAAAGATCAATCCGATTGATACGATCAAAGTTGCAATGGTAATACGAAGTTGCATTTTCCGGTCTTTAAATAAAAAAATACTAATAAGCGCTGCAATAGCTACAGCAACAGTAAGAATGATGAGCGGAATAGTTGTTTTCCCTGTTAATTCCGAAAAAACCTTTTGACTATTTTCAACTATATTCCCTGAATAGAACGCGAAGTTGAGTGTAAAAAAACCACATGCAGAAGCAAGTAATAACCATAAAGTTTGTATTCTTTGTAACATATTTTCGTATTTTTAGAATTGTAAAAATAAATAAAAAAGAACTGGCTTCCCGGTAAAATTTGCGTGATATTTTTTGAAAAAAATTATCTTTGCCCCCGCTGAAAGCAATTTGATTTCAGCTTTTACTTTTAAACGAAAGAATACATGTTCAATAATCTCACAGATAAATTAGAATCGGCATTTAAAAATATAAAAGGAGAAGGCAGAATAAATGAATTAAATATTGCCAATACACTGAAAGATATCCGGCGCGCTTTGATAGATGCTGACGTAAATTATAAGA
The DNA here is from genome assembly GCA_038257845.1 of Chitinophagales bacterium. Lineage (GTDB taxonomy): Bacteria > Bacteroidota > Bacteroidia > Chitinophagales > Chitinophagaceae > JAFDXJ01. The sequence continues at coordinate 57,951 of JBBSQL010000008.1, read as the reverse complement.
TTGCGAAAGAATTTACGGATAAGGTGAAAGAAAAAGCGACAGGCGAAAAAGTGCTGAATGCCATCAGTCCCGGCCAATTGATGGTGAAGATTGTAAAAGATGAACTAACTGAGTTGATGGGTGGCAGCCAGGCAGAGTTCGATATATCCGGTAAACCCGCCGTGATCTTAATTGCCGGCCTGCAGGGAAGTGGTAAAACTACTTTGAGCGGAAAACTGGCTTATTTTCTCAAAAACAAAAAAGGCAAGAGTCCTTTATTGGTTGCAGCGGACGTTTACCGGCCGGCAGCCATTGAGCAATTGCATGTACTTGGCGAGCAGGTTGGTGTGCAGGTTTACAGTGAGCCTGACAATAAGGATGTAGTTCAAATTGCCAAAAATGCCATTGAAGAAGCCAAAAAATTGAACAAAAATGTGGTCATCATTGACACGGCGGGCCGCCTTGCAATAGATGAAGCTATGATGACTGAAGTGGCCAATATCAAATCGGCTGTAAACCCTGCTGAGATATTATTTGTGGTGGATAGTATGACCGGCCAGGATGCGGTAAATACGGCCAAAGCCTTTAATGACCGGCTCGATTTTACAGGTGTTGTATTGACGAAGTTAGACGGTGATACCCGTGGTGGAGCTGCATTATCCATAAAATATACTGTAGAAAAACCCATCAAATTTATCAGCAGTGGCGAAAAGATGGAAACCCTGGATGAGTTTTACCCGGAACGGATGGCTCAGCGGATCCTGGGTATGGGCGATATTACCAGCCTCGTAGAAAAAGCACAGGAAAACTATGATGAGGAACAGGCGAAAAAACTTGAAAAGAAAATTCGCAGAAATCAGTTTGATTTCCAGGATTTCCTGGAGCAATTGCAGCAGATCAAAAAAATGGGCAATTTGAAAGATATCATGGGTATGATCCCCGGAATGGGAAAAGCTATGAAAGATATTGATATTAAGGATGATGCGTTTAAAGGTATTGAAGCAATTATAAAAAGTATGACACCTTATGAAAGAGCAAATCCGGATGTAATTAGTCAAAGTCGCCGGCAGCGTTTGGCCCGTGGTGCGGGGAAAGATATTGCTGACATAAATGCATTAATGAAACAATTTGAGCAGATGCGCCAAATGATGAAAAACATGAATAAAATGCCGATTCCGAAAATGCCGGGATTCAAGCGTTAAACCCTATTTGCAGAATATTTTTAAAAAAAATTGAATTTCTCTTTTTAGTTTCAGTTTTTGTCTTAGCTTCGCCTTCCAAATTATTGTTAACCTTATTAATTAAGCCTTTAAATTTCTATTTAACATGGCAGTAAAAATCAGACTACAAAGACATGGTTCTAAGAAAAGACCATTCTATTTTATTGTAATTGCAGACGCAAGAGCACCACGTGATGGTAAATTCATCCAGAAAATTGGTACGTACAATCCGTTGACTGTTCCTGCAACTATTTTACTGGACAGGCAGAAAGCGCTTGAATGGTTGCACAAAGGTGCACAACCAACAGATACTGTTCGCAGGATACTTTCCTATAAAGGTGTTTTGTTCCTCAAACATTTGTTGCGCGGTGTAAAACTTGGCTTGTTCGATGAAGCTACAGCAATGGTTAAATTCCAGGCCTGGCACGACGAACATGAAAAAAATTCTAAGCGCCGTTCTGATGATCATAAAAAACATCAGCGTGCACAAAGACCTGTTGCGCCAATCGTACAAAAAGTAGAAGAAGTAAAAGCGCCTGTTGCTGAAAAACCGGCAGAGGAGCCTGTTGCTGAAACAGCAGATGTGCCACAGACTGGCGAAACTTCTGAAGCATAAACATAACTTTTCTATTTATATATTTAATCCCTGTATTTGTATGCAGGGATTTTTTTATGTTTATTTAAAAGTGTTATAAACTTTAATTTTACAAGCCTTTAATTGCAGAAGATTATGAATGGCCACGAAATGAAATATGAACTTATCGGTAAAATCATCGCCGTTTCTGGTTTAAACGGGGATGTTATCCTGCATCATTTTTTGGGTAAAAAAAATAATTTCAAAAATGTGAAGACTATTTTTTTGGAAATGCAAAACAATAGTTACCTCCCATACTTCATCGAAAATGGAAAAGCGAATTCGATTGATAAAACTTTGTTGAAATTTGATGGAGTGAATTCAAAGGAAGGGGCGAAAGCATTGCTCCAAAAAAATGCTTATTTATTGCCGGCTGATTTTGAAAAAAATATCGCTGAAAAAGCGCCGGTCTCTATTGAAGGTTATACTGTAATAAATGAGAAAAAATTATTGGGTAAAATAGAAAATATCATTGAATACCCGCAACAGGTTTTATTGCAGGTAAATAATAAAGGCAAAGAAATTTTGATTCCTATGCATGCAGAAACCGTATTAAAAATTGACCGGAAAAAGAAAGAGATCACCGTGCAATTGCCGGATGGTTTGCTGGAAATTTTTGAAAATGGATAATATATTTATAGAAAAATCAAGCTATGGAAAAATATGATGTGATTATACTTGGGGCTGGTCCAATTGGAATTGCCTGTGGCATTGCTGCGAAAAATGCAGGCCTGGATTACATCATCATTGAAAAAGGCGTGCTGGTAAATAGTTTATTTCATTACCCGGTGAATATGCAATTTTTTTCCACCTCAGAGCGACTCGAAATTGGTGATGTGCCATTTATGAGCCTTCACCCAAAACCCAAAAAACAGGAAGCGCTGGAATATTACCGGAGAGTGGTGCAAAAATTTTCACTCAATATTCATTACAATGAAAAGGCAGAAACATGCAGGAAAAATGAGGATGATACCTTTTTACTCAAAACTTCCAAAAGTGAATATTCTACTCAAAATATTGTGATCGCAACAGGGTTTTATGACCGGCCACAATTGTTGAATATTCCCGGAGAAGATTTAAAAAAGGTAGATCATTATTATACAGATCCACATAAATATGCATTTCAGAAAGTGATCGTCCTGGGCGCGCAAAATTCTGCCGTTGATGCAGCCCTTGAAACCTGGCGCAAAGGCGCGGAAGTAACGATGGTTATTCGTGGAGCTGAAATTGGTCAGCGCGTAAAATATTGGGTACGGCCTGACATCATAAACAGGATTGAAGAGGGTAGTATAAAAGTTTATTACAATTCAAAATTAGTTGCGATCAGGGAAGATGAAGCAGATATTCAAACACCTGAAAAAATAATCACCATCAAAAATGATTATGTGATTGCTATGACGGGCTATCTTCCAAATTTTGAATTGCTTGAAAAATTTGGTATAAAAATTTCCGCCGATGCTGATAAAAAACCGTTTTATAATGAAGTAACGATGGAAACAAATCAACCTGGAATTTATCTTGCCGGCGTGGTTTGTGGTGGTATGAATACACATAAATGGTTTATTGAAAATTCACGCTGCCATGCGGATATGATCATGCAGGATATATTACAAAAGAAATAAACCAGTTATTTATTTCACCACTTCAGTAATAACTTTTCCTACATTTCCATTGGGCATTTGAATGTGCAATAAAGCCGCCAAAGTAGGTGTAATATCTTCCATGTGTACAAGCCTGTTTGTATGGCCTGGTGTAATATTCCAACCATACCAAAGCAATGGAATGTGCGTGTCATAAGGATTCCACGTGCCATGCGTGGTGCCGGTTCTGCCACCACCTTCAAACCAGCCCGGTTGTAAAATAATTTGAATATCACCACTTCTCGCGGGGTTATAACCATTGATGACCATTGTTTTAATGGGTTCGGGAATCGGTGCATTTCCAATATTTGGTACATCAATAACATACATCACACCGGGTATATTTTTCATAAAAAGCATGACAGCATTTCTTATTTTTTCCCTGTCCAGGTTTTCATTTTTTATTTTTACTTCATTCAAAAACACCTGGTAATTGGTAATGGGAAACACTAATTTTTCTATACCAAATTCCGTTTTTAAAAAACTGTTTAAGCTATCACTTATTTTTCTGTCATTCCATAAATCAGCCGGAATATGATGCACTTCATTAAACCCGATCGCCTGTGCCGCGCCATGATCGGCTGTAAGAAAAATAAGGTATTGACCTTTTCCAACAGACGAATCCAAATATTTGAAAAATGCAGCCAGGTCCTTATCCAGCCTCAGGTAGGTGTCTTCGACTTCGATAGAATTTGGCCCAAACATGTGGCCTACATAATCCGTGGAAGCACAATTGATGGTTAGAAAATCTGTGCTTTTCCCTTTACCCAAATCATAACCTTTCAGTGCTTCTTTAGCAAAATTTAATATGAATGAATTTCCATAAGGCGTACTGCGAAAAGAGCTTTTACTTTTTGCATAGGAAGCAGATAAATTGTGTGGAAAAACGGAGTTTGTTTCGCCGGAAAATTTCCCTTCATATTTTTGATCATCTGCATCGCTTTGTTTGTATGTATTGATTTGATATAAAGTTTGCCAGCTCGTTTGCATGTATTGCTGAATGTATTGCTGTTGATTAAATGCATTTACCCAGCCAGGCAATTGATCCATATAATAAGTACTAGTGATAAAATTTCCTGAAGCATCATCCAGCCAGAAAGCCGCATTGGCTGTATGACCGGCAGGTAAAATAGCGGCCCTGTCTTTCAGTGAAACACCTACAACTTTTGATGCAAAATTCGTGGCCAGCCGGAGTTCATCCGTAATCGTTGTTGTGAGCAAATTTGCCGGAGACATTTTCCCTGCTTTGCCGGGTGCACCTACACCAATCACTGTACTATCATCTGTACAATAAATGCCGGCACCAGTTTTTTTATCAATCCAGTCATTTCCGGCAATACCGTTAATTGCCGGAACTGAACCCGTGAAAATGCATGAATGGCCAACAGCCGTATAAGAAGGCAGGTAATTAATCAGTGTATTTTCACAGGAAAAACCATTTTGCAATAATCGTTTAAAACCATCTTCACCATAACGGTCGTAATACCTGTACAGGTAATCCCAGCGCATTTGGTCAACTACAATTCCTACCACCAATTTGGGCCGGTTGGTATTATTTCCTGTATTTATTTTCCCCTGGCAAAATGCAGAGATGGGAAATAAAATGATGAGTATTATTTTTTTTAGGGCAGTCATAATTGATTTTGCTTTATTCAAAAATAACGATCTTCCAATAGAAATAAAAGTTCATATTGAATTAAAAGTGTGCATTTTTCATCACAAAACAAATCGAAAACCTAATTCTACTAACTTTGCGGCAATTCTTAAAGTTATTTCAAATTTGATTGAGAAAAATGAGAGGAATTTTTGAATGCTGATTTTCTAATTCACCAAACATCAATAAGTCAATAAACTAAACATTTATATGAGAGATATTTTTGAAAAACTCATCGCTAACCAGGGTCCAATCGGACAGCACAGGGATCGTGCACATGGTTATTTTGCATTTCCAAAACTGGAAGGTGAAATTGGAAGTAAAATGAAATTCCGCGGAAAAGATATGATCGTCTGGAGCCTGAATAATTACCTGGGCCTGGCCAATGACCCGGTAATTCGTCAAGTGGATGCAGAAGCTTCTAAAAATTATGGGCTTGCCGCGCCAATGGGTTCCCGTATGATGAGTGGAAATACGCCTTTCCATGAACAATTAGAACAGGAACTGGCCATTTTTGAAAAGAAAGAAGATTGCGTGTTATTAAATTATGGATACCAGGGCATCATGAGCGCGATTGATTGTATCTGTGACCGGCGCGATGTGATCGTATATGATGCGGAAAGCCATGCGTGTATTATTGACGGTTTGCGTTTGCATCCAGGCCAGCGTTTTGTATTTAAGCACAATGATATCCAGGATTGTGAAAAACAACTGGAGCGCGCTACAGCAATTTTGGAGAAACAAAAGAATGGTGGTATTTTATTGATCACAGAAGGCGTCTTTGGAATGGCCGGAGACCAGGGAAAATTGAAAGAAATTTGTGCACTGCGGCCAAAATATTCCTTCAGGTTATTGGTGGACGATGCACATGGTTTTGGTACTTTAGGAAAATCAGGAGCAGGTGCCGGTGAAGCCCAGGATTGCCAGGATGATATTGATTTATACTTTTCCACATTTGCAAAATCCATGGCATCAATTGGTGCATTTATCGCGGGTAAAAAAGATATTATCAGTTATATCCGGTATAATAGCCGTTCACAAATTTTCGCCAAAAGCCTGCCCTTGCCCATTGTTATCGGGAATTTGAAAAGACTGGAATTGTTGCGTACAAAGCCGGAGATGAAAGAAAAACTCTGGAGCAATGCATTGATGCTTCAAAAAGGGTTGAAAGAAAGAGGTTTTGATATTGGGAATACGAATTCGGTGGTTACGCCAGTGTATATGAAAGGCGGTGTGGAAGAAGCCACGGCAATGGTGATGGACCTGCGTGAAAATTATGGGATATTTTGTTCTATCGTAGTTTATCCGGTAATTCCCAAAGGCCATATCATTTACAGGCTTATTCCAACAGCCACACATACAAATGAAGATATTGAACGCACATTACAGGCATTTAGTCTCACAAAACAAAAACTGGATGACGGCGTTTATCAAAGAGAAGATATTCCGGATATGCATGAAGTAAGTGCGAAACGCTTTGATTATTTTTTACAAAAACCAAAGTAAAAGAATAATTGTTCATACAGTTGCTCACTTATTTTTAAAAAATTGCAGGAACATTTTTTTTGTTCCCAAAAATCAGTACAATGAAAAAAGCCGCTTTATATTTTATACTATTTTTTAGTTTTTTATGCTTTGCAAATATGCCTGCCCAGGCGCAGGCTAATTATGAAACACATACTGTTGTAAAAGGGGAAACGCTTTCGGGAATTGCTAAAACATTTCATACGACTACTTCCGAACTGATGCGCATCAATAATTTTAATTCAAAAAGTATTTTGAAAATTGGTGAAAAAATAAAAGTGCCTGCGGCTAAAAAAGCAGTTGAAACGAAAGTGCAAAATGAGGAAAATGTAATTATTACAACGCATCCAATTATGCATACAGTGAAGAAAGGAGAAACATTATATTCGCTCAGCAAAAAGTTTGGCAGCACTGTTGCACAATTAAAAAGCTGGAATAAACTTTCTTCAGATGTAATTGTTGATGGTAAAACATTGATCATAGGTTTCGAGGCAGATGATACTGTGCCGGTTGTGAAAGATGAAGTAAAGGAAAGCACTGAAAAGCAGAGCCAGTCAGGCGATGCAGTTACAAGTGTGACGATCGTTCCTGCTATTGATTCTTCACAAAACGTGCAAAAAGAAAACACTGAAAACACAAATATTCAACCGGTAACGGAGGCGGATGTTCCCATGACCATGCAGGAAATATTTTTTAAAAATGGTTCAGGAAAAAATTTGCATGTGATCAGTGGAAACGCGATGACGTTTGAATCTTCTGCAAATAATACAGAAGGTGCTAATTATATTTTAATGAATGAATTACCGGCAGGTACGATCGTGAAGATCACTGCTGCTTCCGGAGAAACTGCGTATGCAAAAGTTTTATGGAAGCTGGAAACCATTCCATCCAATGAAGGCCTGGATTTTCGCATCAATAGTGCTGCGGCAAAAGCGCTTGGAATCAACGATCAAAAATTTGCGTTGGCCATTACGTATTTTGATAAATAAAATATTGTTTTTTAAGCGCGGAAGCCTTTTAGAAATTCTGTAACATTCATTCTTTTTTTACCTTCCCATTGCAATTCCAGCACGTGGATAAATCCGTCTTTGCAGGAAAATTTCAGGAAGGTTTTTCCATCTGTAAATACTTCTCCCGGCTTCTCTGTATTTTTATTAAATTCTTTGGTTGCAGTAAAAATTTTTAATGATTTTCCCTGCAAAAAAGTATGTGCCGCGGGATAAGGACTAAGGCCGCGAATAAAATTATAAACTTCAGTTGTTGTTTTATGCCAATCAATTGCTGTATCTTTTTTAAAAATTTTTGGCGCCGGTTTTAAAGAAATATTCTCGCTGAGTGTTTCCTGCGGAATTTCTTTCAACGAATTTTTTTGTATTTCAAGAATCGTATCAGCCAGCAATTTCGCTCCTGCAATTTTCAGCCGGTCATATAATTCTCCGGCAGTTTCACTTTCGCCAATTTTTACTTTTTCCGTTGCTAAAATATTTCCGGTATCAATGGCATGTTGTAATTTAAAAATAGTAATACCCGTTTCTTTTTCTCCATTGATGATCGCGTGGTTGATAGGCGCCGCGCCCCGATATTGTGGCAATAAAGATGCGTGTAAATTAATAGTTCCCAATGGCGGCATATTCCAGATAATTTCCGGTAACATGCGAAAGGCCACGACCACCTGCAATGCTGCATTGATTTTTTTTAATTCATTGGCAAACTCCGGCGCTTTTAGGTTTGCAGGCTGAAGGATTAATAGGTTATTTTTTTCTGCATAAATTTTCACGGCGCTTTTCTGAAGCTGCATACCACGCCCGGCGGGCTTATCCGGGGAAGTAACGACTGCGGCAATATTAAAGCCTCTTTCCACTAATGCCTTTAATGATGCTACCGCAAAATCCGGTGTGCCCATGAAAATGATTGGGAAATCTTTATTATCTATTTTGTCAGTGATCATTGGCAAAAAAACAACCTATTTAGCGCAATGAAAAATACATTTTTTAAAAAATGATAGCAGGTTGCATCATTGATAGTCGTTTTATAAGAAAATTTTATATCTAAAGCTTTTGTCATAAATGTGAATCAGCGTATCTTGCAAGGCTTAAAATAATTCATTCTATACCGGAAGATTCACCTATGTTTTTCGTTTAAATGGGTTATATTTTTTAAAATAAAATTACAGTTATGCAGGTAAAAAAAGGGGACAAAATAAAAGTCCATTATCATGGAAAATTAGACGATGGCACTACATTCGATTCTTCTGAAGGCCGAGATCCATTGGCTTTTGAAGTGGGCAGTGGCATGGTAATTCCTGGTTTTGATGCAGGTGTTACAGGTATGGAAAAAGGGGAGAAGAAAACTATTGTAATTCCATCTAATGAAGCTTATGGTCCAACGCTGGATGAGATGATCATGGAATTTCCAAAAGAGCGTTTCCCGGAAGATATGAAACCAGAAATCGGAATGTCTTTAAATATGAGCAACCAGGATGGGCAATCTTTCCCGGTAGTTATTAAAGAAGTGAAAGAGGATGTGGTGGTATTGGATGCCAATCACCCGCTCGCGGGAAAAGACCTTACGTTTGATTTGGAACTGGTAGAAATAGAAGGCGCAAAATCACGTATTATTTTACCGGAATAGTTTTTTAAGATAATAACAAACAGTTAAAAGTGAAAGTTTTTTTTTTACTTTTTTTATTTTAAGGAAGGCTTGATTTTTAAAATATTCTTCAAGATTTTTCTCTTTTCTAATGCTTTGTTATTTGAATAACCATTAACAAGCAAGTGGCGAAGCCTTAACAACTGCCGTTCTAATTTTACATTTTAAAAACAAAAACAATGTTGTACAAATATAAATATCAGAAACCGCTTTCTGTTCAGGCAACAGAAAACATGGATGCATTGAATGAACACACAGCAAAATTTATTGGCAAAGCCATGGGCTTTTTTTCTCCATTCACTTTTCTATTCACTTTCCTCGTTTTTCTTTTTCCGTATATGCTTTTGCATAAAAAAGTAGATATTTTTAATACATGGGAAACCTGGCTGATCTATCCGTTTCTAATTATCAATACTATTTTTATTGACCTTGTTTTTAGAAAGATATTCGCGCAGCGGAAAAAATTACCACTCTGGGCTATTGAATCTTTTTTGGCAATCGTTTTATTACATGTATTAATTTAAATTACTTGTTTTTTGATGAATGGCCATTCAGCATTCACCTTACTTTTTATAAGATAGGCGATGATCCCACAAAAAATAACAGCCAAACCACCCAGCATCATTTTCCAGCCTGTTGCATAAAAAATAGCCAGCCAGATAATCATGGCAATGATTGCCGGTATGGGAAAAAAAGGCATTTTCCAGGTAAAAAAATTCCTGCCTTTTCTTTTTGACAATAATAACAATCCAACGCCTTGTCCCACAAATTGAACGAGAATACGCATGGCAATGATCGCATCAATAACATCCGATATCCTGAAAAGTAAACTGAAAATAAAAGCCACTGCGCCCAACGCGAGTAAAGAAATGTAGGGAAAGTTTTTAGTCGGGTGCAATTTTGCAAAGACCTTAAAGAATGCGCCATCTTCCGCTGCGGCATACGGAATACGGCTGTAACCCAGCGTGGCTGAAAACACAGATGCAAAGGCGACCCATAAAATTAAAATGGTAATGATCGTGGCAGCACCACGTCCTGCAAGGGTTTCCATGAAATCACTCACGGCAAAAGAACTACTTTGTAAAATGTTTTGTGGCAATACGGATGCCACACTAATATTCATCAATAAATAAAAAATGGTAATGCCCGCAATCGAAATATACATGCTACGAGGAATATTTTTTTGCGGATTTTTTATTTCACCACCAAGGTGACAAATATTATAATAACCCAAAAAACTATAAATCGTTTTCACACTTGCTGCAGATAAAGCTGTTACAAAAACCATATTGAATGTTAGCCCGTCATTGATATGTTTTATAGGTGCAAGAAAATTTCCATGTAATAAACCACCACCAATAACGCAACTCATCGTGAGCAATACACCGATCCAAAGGAATACACTTATTTTACCAATCGTTTCAATTTTCCGATACAATAAAAGCACGATTAAAATCACTACGGCGCCGCTGATTAATTTATGCTCAATAGCTGTAAAGGGAAAAATATATCCGGCGTATAATGAAAAACCAATGGCAGCGGAAGCGATGACCAAGGGCGCTTGTATCATCGTTTGCCAGACAAATAAAAAACTCATGAGCTTTCCCCAGCGCGGGCCATAGCCTTCTTTTAAAAAATTATAACTGCCGCCTGCTTTGGGAAATACCGCGCCGAGTTCACTCCATATTGTTGCATCGGCGAAAGCTAAAAGTGCACCGAGTATCCAGGCATATAAAAACCAGGGGCCGCCCATTGTATTGGCCACAATTCCTAAAACGACGAATGGCCCGATGCCCACCATATCAATCATGTTGATGGCGGTTGCCTGCATCAAACTAATTCTCCGGGGTAAATTATTTTCAGTCATGAATGGTTTACAATAATACCATTTCTTTGTGGAAACTGATAAAATTATGTCTGCGCATTTTAAACAGGTTGCATGGAGTAATGGCTCGAATATTTATGAAGTAAATATCCGGCAATATACACCCGAAGGGACTTTCGCCGCTTTTGCAAAGCATTTGCCCAGGCTGAAAAAAATGGGTGTGGAAATTATTTGGTTCATGCCCATTACGCCTATCAGTAAAGAAAAAAGACAGGGTTCGCTGGGCAGTTATTATGCGTGTAGCAGTTATGTAAAAATAAATCCGGAGTATGGAAACTTTGAAGATTTTAAAAATGTTGTCAATGAAATTCATGCACTTGGTATGAAAGTCATTATTGATTGGGTGGCCAATCACACGGGCTGGGATCATGAATGGACGAAGTCGAACCCCGAATTTTATTTGCGCGATGAGCTGGGAAATTTCACCGAAAAAAATGGCTGGGAAGATGTGATCGGTTTAGATTATACAAATAAACATTTGCACAAAGCCATGATCAGCGCAATGAGGTTTTGGATTGAATCTTATAGCATAGATGGTTTTCGTTGTGATATGGCGCATCTTGTTCCATTGGATTTTTGGAAAGAAGCACGCAGTCAATGTGATGCATTGAAACCATTATACTGGCTGGCGGAATGTGAGGATAAAAAATATTTTGAAGTGTTTGATACAGAATATGCCTGGGCATGGATGCATATCAGTGAAGGTGTAGCAAAACAAAAAAATACGGTGCATGAAATGCGCGATGTGCTTCGGAATTATACAGATTTTCCCGGCAGGTATTTATTATTTACCAGCAATCATGATGAAAATAGCTGGAATGGAACTGACAAAGAAAAATATGGTGATGCCCTGGAAGCCTTTGCTGTATTGACTTCTGCGTGGCCGGGTATTTTTTTATTATATAGTGGACAGGAAATGTTTTTGCAAAAAAGATTATTATTTTTTGAAAAAGATGCGATCAACTGGGAACAGGAATTAAAAATGGAAGAATTTTATCAGCAATTGTATGCTTTGAGAAAATCAAATGCCTGTGTTCAAAATGAAGCAGAAATTTTCTTATTGGAAACCGGTGCAGATGATAAAATATTTTCCTTCTTATCGGTAAACAAAAATGAAAGTATGCTTGTCGTGTTGAACCTTTCAGCATTTGACAGGATCAAAGCAAATATTGCACATGAACATTTAAAAGGAAATTATATTGAATATTTCTCAGGTGTTCAGGAGAAAATCAATGTTTCAAAAACGCTAACATTGAATGCATGGCAATATAAAATTTATATTTCTGATAAAAAGAATGAAGTTTGATCGTTTGTTATTTCACCGTGATCAGTAATATTTCTTTTGTTTGATCAGTGATTTTAAACCGATCATCAATTCGTAATCCTACAATCCAAAGAATGTGTTTCTCCGCATTTTCAAGAACCATACATTTTTCTTTTTCAATCAATGTTAATTTTTGGTCTATTAAAAAGCGTGCAACTTTTTTCTTTTTTTTCATACCCAACGGGTAAAAATAATCCCCGGGTTTCCGTGACCTTAACACTAAAGGAAATTTAATTTTAGAAAGGTCAAGCGCCGCTTCCTTCGCGGATTTCGGGATATTGAAATCCTGAGCATCTTTTATTTTAAAATAAAAACTTCCCGCAGGAGTCGTCAATTTTTCTTCACCTTTTTCAATAAAAATATTTTGCAAGAGCTTTGACTGTAGCGGCGCAATGATTAGTTTATTTCTATGCTTAATCAACCTGTGTGAGGAAGATGAAATATGCGCTCCATAATTTGAGTCTAATAATTTAATGGCTTCAGATACCTGTGAAGCTGTAAAATTAAAATCTTTTAAAATTTCCCAAAGTATTGAAGAAAGCGCTTTGCTTTTTTTTAAAGCAGCTATATGCAATATCCATTCTTCCCCATTTTGTTTGAGTAATTTATTTTTTTTTGCCTGGATGGCTTCATTATAAATTGTCTCAATTTCTGAAAATCTGGAAATATTTCCCAATAGATTTTCTTCGGCATCAGGAAATACTTTTTGTATGGATGGGATCAGTTGATGCCGGAAATAATTGCGTGTGTATTTATCAGATTCATTCGAAGAATCATCTACCCAGCTAATGTTATTTTCAATGGCATATAATTTTAATTTTTCCTGCTTCCAAAAAATTAGCGGCCGGATAATTTTTTCATGCACGGGTAAAATGCCATGCAGTCCTGCAATACCTGTTCCGCGAAAAAAGTTGATGAGCATGGTTTCTATGGAGTCATTCGCGTGATGTGCAGTAGCAATAAGTGAAAGGGTTTCATCTTCTTTATTTCCTGCAAGTAATTCGCTAAACCATTTATAGCGCAGTATCCGTGCGGCTTCCTGTATAGATAATTTATTTTCCTTCGCATACAATGCCGTATCAAATTCACACACGATAAATTTCAAATGATAAAATGCAGCAAGTGCTTCAACAAATTGTTCATCCCGGTTACTTTCTTCTCCTCTTAAATGAAAATTAGCATGCGCAATTACAGCAGGAATTTTTGTTGTATGAAAAAGATCAGCCATCACCACGCTATCCATGCCACCACTTACAGCGAGCAGCACTTTTGTATTCGGCGGTAAAAGCGATGAAAAATATTTTTTCCATTGGATTAAAAATTCATCTGCGAACTGCATACAAAAAGTTTAGGTTTTTTTCAGCTCCTTTGCCCAGGAATCTTTGAGTCCAACCGTTTGATTGAAAACTAAATGCCCCGCTGTCGTGTCTTTATCCAAACAGAAATATCCCTTCCTGATAAACTGATACCTGTCATCAAATTTTGCGTTGAGTAAGGATTCTTCTGCATATACATTTTTTAAAACTTTTAATGAGCGTGGATTTATATACAGCAAAAAATCATCTTCTTTTTTTAATGGTTCTTCTTCTGTAAATAAGCGGTCATAAATGCGCAATTCCAAAGGTGCCGTATGAAAAGCGCTAACCCAATGCAAAGTGCCTTTTACCTGCAGGTTTGAAGTGTCATGCCCACTGCGGCTTTCGGGGATATAAGTGCAATGCAGTTCGGTGATTTCGCCTTGTTCATTTTTAATCACTTCATCACATTGAATAATGAAGGCGCTTTTCAGCCTTACCATTTTACCTGGCGCAAGACGAAAATATTTTTTCGACGGCGCTTCCATAAAATCATCCTTCTCTATATACAATTCCCTGGTAAATGGAATTTTCCTTGTGCCATCAGCAGGATTTTCGGGGTTGTTTTCACTTTCCAATAATTCTACATGGCCTTCTTTAAAATTGGTGATAATAATTTTTAAAGGCTCAAAAATAACCATGCGACGCTGTGCCATTTTATTCAGGTGTTCACGTACACAAAATTCAAGTAAGCCAAAATCAATGAGGTTCTCTCTTTTGGCCACACCAATCCGTTCACAAAAATCGCGAATACTTTCCGGTGTAAAACCTCTTCTGCGAAATCCACTGATCGTAGGCATGCGCGGATCATCCCAGCCATCTACAATTTTATCTTGTACGAGTTGCAGTAATTTTCTTTTACTCATTACCGTATAACTCATATTTAATCGCGCAAATTCAAATTGATGTGAAGGAAAAATTTCTAATTTTTCAATGTACCAGTCATACAATTCACGATGCGGAATAAATTCCAAAGTGCAAATAGAATGTGTAATGTGTTCGAGTGAATCTGATTGTCCATGTGCAAAATCATACATGGGATAAATGCACCAGTCATTTCCTGTGCGGTGATGTGTTGCATGTTTGATGCGGTACATCACGGGATCGCGCATGTGCATGTTTGGCGCAGCCATATCAATTTTTGCACGCAACACTTTTTCGCCGTCTTTAAATTTTCCTGCACGCATACCACGGAATAATTCCAAATTTTCATCTATACTTCTTCCGCGAAATTTTCCTGCAATTCCTGGTGTTGTGGGCGTACCTTTTTCCAGCGCAATTGTTTCCGCGCTGCTGTCATCCACATACGCAAGCCCTTTGCTGATGAGTGTTTCAGCGAAATTATATAATTGTTCAAAATAATCACTGGCATACAATTCATTGTCCCATTTATAGCCCAGCCAATGCACATCTTCTTTGATGCTGTCCACGTATTCGGTTTCTTCTTTCGTGGGATTGGTATCATCAAAACGCAGGTTGGTTTTGCCGCCATATTTTTTTGCCAAACCAAAATTGAGTGAAATACTTTTCGCATGGCCTATATGCAAATAGCCATTTGGCTCCGGTGGAAATCGTGTATGGATATATGAATATTTACCGGATGCAAGGTCTGATTCCACAATTTCTTCTATAAAATTTAATGATCTTTCTTCGCTCATACAGTCGCGGATTTTTTTAAAAAATCTAAAATGATTTTGAAATTATTCAATTAAAAATAATGTTTTTTATTGGATTTTCTTTTTTAAAAAGAGCGGAAAACGGGACTCGAACCCGCGGCCTTCAGTTTGGGAAACTGATGCTCTACCAACTGAGCTATTTCCGCTTATTTCCTTACTTAATTTTAAAATACAAGGTCTTCATAAGCTGCATGCAATTCATTATATGCATGCGTATCACCCGCAAGCCGCGTGGCTTCCAGGCCTTTTTTATACCATTGCACTGCGAGGTCTGTTTCATCCAACCGTTCGAGCAACCTGGCTAAATGATAATAGGAACCGATATAATCCGGCGACTCAGATAAAATTTCTTCAAAAATATCTTTGGCGGTTGAGTCATCGCCCGATTTGATGTATTCAAGCGCCAGCGCATGCCTCAGGAAATTATCTTTTGGACTTTCCTTTAATAGTTCTTTTAGTTTATCAAAACGCGCCATCCTGTTTTATTTACAAAAAAATAAAATTCTATTTTCTTCTTACAAATTTAAGGCTTCGTTTCATACAATAACTCATAATATTCATGCGCCATACGGTTGCTGTCAAACTGGAAACGCACATCACGCATTCCATTTTTTGTGATCTGCCGCCAGGTATCTTTTTCTTCGTAAAACATGGGTATGATCTTATTAAGTAAAATGTCATACAAATGTTTTAGGTCATATTGATCCTGATCATGAACGGACATGGCTTCATAATCCGTTTTTGGAATTAAGAATCCATTATTACCGTCATTTATAAATTCCGGTATCCAGCCATCATCTGTGGAGAAATTTACAGCGCCATTCATGGCCGCCGTCATGCCGCTTGTACCGGAAGCTTCGCGCGGTACACGCGGATTATTCAACCAAACATCTGAAGCCTGTTTCATGCGTTTGCTCAATGCCAGTTCATAACCAACCATCACTGCTACATTTTTATATTCTTTACTCAGGTGAACTAAATTGTCAAATTGAGTAATCGCCGGGTAATCCGCGGGATATGGCTTTCCGGCCCAAATAATTTGCACAGGGTATTTGGTATCAGTCAATAATTTTTTAAATGCAGCTTCATTCTGTGTCAACAAATCCGCCCGTTTATATCCTGCAAGCCTGCGCGCCCAAACGATCGTTAAAATATTTGGATCAAAAATTTTCCCGGTTTGATCTGCAACAATTTCAAATGCTCTTTTCTTCAAATGTTTTTTCCGGTCTTCAAATAAAAGATCATTCCCTTCCTCCATGAAATGATATAATTGTTTATCTGCCCAATAGCGGAAATTCTGTGCATTGGTGATGGAAATGATCGGGCATATATTGTCATATTTCCCCCACATTTCCCTGGATACATGGCCATGCAATTTAGATACTCCATTTGCCAGTCTTGCAAAACGTAAAGCGGCTAAAGAATGATTGAAAGCATCTTCGTAATTGCCGGTTAGATCTTTCACTTCATCAATCGAAAGCCCGCAGAAATAACTCATTTTATGGCATAGAAAAATATCATGTTTTTCATTGCCGGCTTCTTCCGGTGTATGCGTGGTGAAAACAAGGCGCTCACGCACTTTATTGATATCTTTAAACTTATTGTATAAATAAAAGGCGGAAGAAATGCCATGCGCTTCATTTAAATGATATACGTCCGGATTGAAACCAAGTTCATCAATTAATTTTGCACCACCGGCGCCGAGCAAAATAAACTGTGCCACTTTACTGGCCACATTTGCATCATACAAATGGTGACAAATGGTTTGTGATACATAATCATTTTCCGGCAGGTCGGTTGACAATAAAAAAAGTGGCGCCGACTTGAACGTTTCGGGATTGAGATAATAAGCTTTTACCCAAACCGGGTGATCGTGAATGGTGAGTTGAAATTTGATCCCGGTATCCTCCAAAAAGCTGTAGTTTTTTTCCATCCAGGTTACACGCATTGTCTGGTCCTGGTTACGCGTTTGATCGTAATACCCATATTTCCATAAAATGCCGATGCCTATTACATTTTGACGAAGTTCGTATGCACTGCGCATGTGGGAACCCGACAAAAACCCCAGGCCGCCACTGTATATTTTTAAAGGTTGATGTACGGCAAATTCCATGGAAAAATAAGCCACTTTTTTGGTGTACCTGTCATCGCGTTTATAAGGTACTTCATACTTATTGAAATTCATTGATTGTTTTTTCTGTTGCGGCGCAATTTAGGGTATAAATATTATTCATAAAAACCTTCTGCATTTATTTGCAGGAATGGTGGATAAAATTTATAATAATGATTTTAATTGGGGGAACTTCTTTATGTAAAAAAAGCTAATGTTTGTGTGAATGAAACCCCGTAGGTTCAATAAAGAGATAAACGAGATTTTTTGTAAAATTTAATTTGTTTTCTTCTTCACATATTCATCATCAAAGAAACACTTAATGCCGCGGTGATTGCCACAATTGCCGCGTTCTTTCACGATAATTCTTTTTCCATCAAAACGAAAATCAATCACGCAGACATCACCGTTTTGCTGGTAAATGGCATTTTTTGCATCCGTCATTTTCATAATGCCTTTTAATTCACCGGTACAGTCGCCGCCATTTTTTTCAAAATGGATAAAAAACTGGTAGCTGTGTTCATCTTTTCCATCCCGCAGTGAAATGTAATTTCTTTTATCTTCTGTATAATTGCCGCTGTATTTATTTTTTTGCGGGAGTGTATCCAAAGGATTAATGACAGCAATGTTTTCAGGGTTTTCATTACTATCTTTCATCACCGTTATAAATGAATGGGAAGCCGCCGAATACGCTAAACTATTCCGGCTATATAAAGTGGTGTTGTCTTTTCCCTTTTTTTCCCGGCTGATGATAAATGCAGGTTCTGAAGTGATCAGCACATTATGAGCATAGTCATCCGGGTTATTTTTTTGCAATAAATCCTGGTATGCGGCAAACTTTTTTTCTTTATCAAAAACAAAAACGACCAGGTCAATATTTTTTCCACTCTTCATAGAAAGCAGGTAAAAATTATCTGTTTCAGATTCTTTTTTTCCAATGGCATGAAAAGTGATCTTTGGTGATTTCTCTTTTCCTTTTTTAAAAGATTGAAAAACAGAATCCGGCACAATGCCGGAAATGGCTGCATAGCTGATCGTTGTTGTATCACCCACACTTTGTAAACTTGTATCAGCTATACGCATTGGCAATTTTAATGGCTGAAAAGCTTTGCTGAAAGCATCCATAGAAACCTGTGCATCTCCGGAAAGAGAGACGTCATCATTTTTGCAGGAGTAAAAAAGGGTAAGCGTAAAAAAGGTGACCAGTAAAATGCGCATGATTTTATTTTTATAAAATAATAAATACAAATATGCAGGGAAAAATGATGTTCATTGCAAATATATTTGTAATCTGTTGTTTTATCACTCAACCCATAAACAAACAAAATAATTGTTCAGATCGTTTTCCATAATTTTTTTGCTTGCCATTTTCTTCCCGATGCAGCATGAAAATATAAGCGGTGCGCATATTTCCCGCAAAAATATTTATATAACAAATATTCCCGCAAAATATGTGATTTGCTCCTGGAACCTGAAGGATTTTGGCATTGCAAAATCGGCTGCTACACTGGATTATATTGCAAAAACAGTTACCGATTGCGACATTTTGGCGATCCAGGAAGTGGTAGCAGGAAATGGCGGCGTGGAAACTGTGGCCAAACTCGCGGCTTTACTAAACAAGGGAAATGTGTACTGGGCTTATGTTGTAAGTCCACCAACCTCCGGGAATTCCTATAAAACCGAGCGCTATGCATTTTTATGGAAATCAGCTCGTGTGCAATTAAAAGAAAAACCCTGGCTGGAGAAAAAATATAGTCTTGAAATAGACCGTGAACCTTATTTTGCTACTTTTTCATTTGGTAGCAAAGAATGTACATTAGTAAATTTTCATGCAATCACAAAAAACATGCAACCCGAAACGGAAATAAAATATTTTAAATTTTTGCCGGCAGAATACCCGGAAAAAAATTTATTATTCCTGGGTGATTTTAATTGCCCGGAAACGCATACGGTATTCAATCCCATAAAAGCTATGGGATACAAGGCGGCATTAATAGATCAGAAAACAACACTCAGGAAAAAATGTATTCAGCATGATTGTTTGTCTTCGGCATTCGATAATTTTTTTTATATGCCCGGGTATGTACATGTTGATACAACGTGGGCTTTTTATTTTTATAAACAGTTTCAAACTATGGAAGATGCAGGGAAAATTTCAGATCATTTACCTGTCTTTTTCAGGTTTGAATTAAATTGAAAATGGGATTTTTATTTTAATAAAATTAAAAGAACTTCGCACGGAGTAAATGAAAATCATGTTATGGATAAACTCCTTTTAAATGAACAGGAAAGATTTGCTGCGGTTTTTCAAAATGCTTCGCTCGGCATTTTACTTATCAATAAGGAGGGAAATATTGAGTTGGCCAATGATTTTTTATTGAGCATGTTTGGTTATGAAAGAGAAGAAATTGTTGGCTGTAAACTGGAAATTTTGATTCCGCCGAGGTTTCATTCCAGGCATGTAACTGATCGCGATGAATTTATTGCACATCCTGCCACAAGGCCGATGGGCATAGGCCGCGATCTGTTCGGTATGAAAAAAGATGGTTCGGAAATTCCTTTGGAAATCAGCCTGAGCAGTTATGCCAATGAGAATGGCGTTTTTTCCATTGCCTTTATCAGTAATATCAGTGCACGTAAGGAAACAGAAAAAAAATTGAAGCAGCAAAGGCTTGCGCTTGCAGAAATGAATAGCAGGATGGAAGCGCAGAATGATGAACTGGAAAAAAATGTACATGAGCGTACGTTGAAATTGCAGGATGCATTGACGAAACTGGAAATATCAAAAGATGAGCTTTTTAAAGCTTTGAACAAAGAAAAAGATTTGGGCGAATTAAAGAGTGCATTTGTATCAATGGCTTCACATGAATTCAGAACACCACTCAGCACAATACTTTCTTCGGCATCTCTTTTATCAAAGTATAAATTAACTGAAGAACAGGCCAATCGTGATAAACACGTGCAGCGCATTAAATCTGCTGTCACCAATTTGAATAATATTCTCAATGAATTTTTATCACTCGGAAAAATTGAGGACGGGAAAATCACTGCTCATTTTACGTTTTTTAATATCCGTGAACTCATCCTGCAGCAGGTGAATGAAATGAATGATATTTTGAAAAAGGGCCAGCAAATTAATTATTCGCATAAAGGAAAAGAAGTCATTCGGCTGGATGAAGTTTTATTTAAAAATATACTGATCAATCTTATCTCCAATGCAGCAAAATTTTCCATGGAAGGGAAAAGCATTTTAATCAACACGGAAGTTTCAGCAAAAAAAATTATTTTCACCATCAAAGATGAAGGCATGGGAATTTCCAAACAGGATCAGCAACATTTATTTGAGCTATTTTTCCGTGCTAAAAACGCGGCCAATATTCCCGGAACCGGCCTGGGGTTGCATATTGTAGCGAAATATGTAGAAATGATGAACGGCCATTTGGAATTGAAAAGTGAACTCGAAACGGGTACTGAAATAAAAATTACTTTTAAACAATGATAAAAATTCTGCTGGTAGAAGACAGCCCGGAATTGCGGGAAAATACGGCTGAAATTTTAGCGCTTGCAGGTTATGAAGTATTTACAGCATCCAACGGGCGCGAGGGATATGAAATTGCTTTACAACAAAATCCCGGTTTGATTATTTGTGATATCATGATGCCGGTATTGGATGGTTATGGCCTTTTGCACCTGCTCAATAAAAATGGGCAATTAAAAAACACACCGTTTATTTTTTTGACAGCGAAAACAGAACGCGGAGATTTTCGCAAAGGCATGGAAATGGGCGCTGATGATTATATCACAAAACCATTTACGGATATTGAACTAATGAATGCAATTGAAAGCAGGCTGAAAAAAGAAGAAAAGATTTCAGAGCGCCTGCAGGCTACGCACAAACTGGATGGTTTTTTTGATAGTATTCGTGGAGAAGATTCATTGAAAGAACTCGCAGGATCCAATGTCATTCAGCAATTTAAAAAAAAGCAACGCATTTATGCAGAAGGCCAGCAGCCACATAATTTATTTTATATCATGTCCGGGAAAGTAAGAACATATAAGATCAATGATTATGGGAAAGAGCTCACTGTAGGCTTATTTACTGCGGGTGATTTTTTTGGCTACCAGTCGCTCCTGGAAAATACGATGTACCAGGAATCTGCTGAAACGCTTGAGGAGTCAGAGGTTTCAAGTATTGGTCGTTCGGATTTTGAAAAACTTATTTATAGAAATAAAGATGTGGCGCAAAAATTTATTCGATTGCTTGCGCATCACGTTCATGAAAAAGAAGAACAATTATTAAGTCTCGCTTATAATTCACTAAGGAAGCGCGTAGCAGAAGCCATTCTTACTTTATTGGATAAATATAAAGAAGAAGGTAAAGAAAGTTTTTCCATGCATATTTCAAGAGAAGACCTGGCACATATTGTTGGAACGACTACGGAATCCCTGATCCGAACATTGAGTGATTTTAAAAATGAAAATATTATTTCCGCAGCCCCGGGAAATATAAAAGTGCTGGATGAAAATAAGTTAAAAAATATGGTTAACTGATCATGCCGCTGACAACATTTTTTTATTGAATTGCAACGCCAGGTTTAAACATTTTTTTTCCAGGGAATGCATTTTTTCACGCAAGATGCCATGCTCGGTAATTGTAATGCCGGCTTCCTTTTCCAGGTCGGATATGCGTGAAAAATTTAAGAGAGATTTTGAAAGATTACCCAGCATTTCATCAATATGGATAAATTCATTTTGAAAATGTTCGGCAGATGCTAAATCAATTGCTTGTTCGGCATCATCTACCATTTCGCTCAGCCTGTATTTAAGCATTGCATTTTCCTGCTTAAAAAATTCGAGGCTTCTTTGCCAGGACATAAACTCCTGTTGTAGCTGATGGTATTTTGCCAATTTCATTACTGTATTGTTGAGCCTGCTCTATATTAAATTTAAAAAATAGCAGGAAAATATACTCCAAAAATGCATCATTGCTTTTTAGTATTTCATGAGGGGAAACAGCCACTTGTATGATTTAAATCAGTTAAGGAGCTTTAATAGAATTAAAAAAAGCTACGTCTTTGGTTTGTTCATTTTTACCGTTATCCGTATAATGCCCACTGCTATAAGTATGGCACAATAAAATAAAAGAATATTTGCAATTGGCAAAGGTTCCATTTGAAAGACTTCGAGGCCCTGCACCATTAATATGACCTCCTGCGCAAGCACACCTATTATAAAAAGTATGACACCTAAAACAGACACATGGCGTTGGCGGGTACATAAATATTCATTGATATAACCAATAATAAAAAATGAAATGATGCATAGGAATGACAGGTGTAAATAACCAATCACAATTGGCCTGAAAGCAAATGCAAAATGGCTTAAGTATGGAATGATGGAAAGCATTTGCAAAATCACTTTAATAATAAATGCAACAGTTGCCAGGATCCACAAGGTGCGGGTGGTTTTGGTAAAAGATTGCGGTATATACCTTTTAATAGCGGGTATTAGTTTTAAAAAATAAAATAATACAAGTAATTGTAAAATGCCAGATATATCAGCAATATAGCGCAGATAGGAGGGCAATTTAAGCCAAAGAATAGACAATAAGAAAGATGGGGCTACCGTGACCGCCATGATGAGATATAATTTTTTATTGATCGCCACTTCTTGTACGAGTCCTGTCCGGAATAAGTGATAAAATAACAGGCCAAAGCACACAAATAAAAACCAGCCATTATATTGAAAATGCAGGAAAAAATAAATGGCCGCGAAATAATATTCCTGGTTGGTATTATGTGTGGCCATCAGGTAGGCCAGTGAAAATGCACCAATGGCAGAAATGCCCCATAAAACCAATGCAGTCTTAAACCAGTTCACTGCATAAGATTTATCAGTAACAAGTTTCAGGTCCCGCCAGAAAAAATAAATGAAAAAGAAGGAAATGAAAATGCTGAGCGTGGAAAAACTAATGGATAAAGTATCATATCCCTGGAATACAAATGAAATGAACATGCCATAAGCGGCAAGACAATTTGCAAAAATGATCCGGTTATATTTCTTGTAATTGGTATAAATCGCATTTCGTTCGAGGTAATTGACCAGCAAAGCCATTAATGCCGTGCTTACCCAACCGACAAATGCAAAATGAGAATGTGCATGTAATAAATACTTCTGATTAATGATTGGTAGCGCGAAATTGATTTTATAACGCAGTGTAACACCTGCCAATGCTACAATACAGAAATTAACCAGTGCAAATTGCAACCAACGCCTTGTTTTAAATTCGTCCATAAATAAAGATGTAAATTATTTTAAATAAAATAGAATCGTGGTGCAAAGCAAATATTTTTTAAATAAAGCAGATATGACAGGGATCAGTAAAAAATAAATCGTTTTATGATGCGCATCATAAAATAAATTTACGATCTTAGCTAATCTTGCATTGTCTAAATTTTAAAAACTGAATTATGAAAAAATTGATGATCGTTTTAGGGTTTGCCGCTTTTTTAGCTGCTTGTGGTAATCAAAATAATCCACCTGTAACAGATCCGCAACCCGTTGCTGATCCGAATACAGCAACAACAGAAAATGGAAATCCATCTTATGACCCAAATAGGGGTGAAGGTAAATTCCACGATATTCAGCTCGCAGCAACATTGGATGGAGCTATGGCAGAGAAAGGAGAGAAGATCGTAGAACTCAAATGCGAATCATGCCACAAAATGACTGATGAGAAATTGGTAGGTCCCGGATGGAAAGGTGTTACCTCCCGCCATCAGCCGGCCTGGATCATGAACTTTATCACCAATACAGACGCGATGATTGACAAAGATCCAAAAGCGCAGGCTATGCTGGAAATTTGTATGGTGCGGATGCCGAATCAAAATCTCAGTGATGATGATGCGCGTGCCGTGCTGGAATTCATGCGCAAAAATGATGGCGTAAAATAATTCAACGCTCTTTATTTATCATTTAATTCAGGCTTTTTTTAAGTTTAAAAAATTAGGAAAATAAGCCTGCAGGCAAACGCTTGCCCAAACTGATTTGAAATAGACAATTTTAATAGACAATTTTAAAATTTAAAAACAAGTGCAAATATGAAGAAAACAATCCTGCCTGTATTATCCCTTGCGGCAGCAGTTATACTGCTTGGTAGTACAGGTTGTAAACCAAAAAATGCGGAAAGTGCTGTTTCCGGCGATGCTGCTTCACGTGTATATGTTCCCCCGGGAAAATATGATGAATTATACAACTTTGTTTCCGGTGGTTTCAGCGGGCAAGTAAGTGTATATGGAATTCCTTCCGGCCGCCTGCTCCGGGTAATCCCGACATTCTCCCTTGACCCGGAATCCGGTTATGGTTTTAGTGAAGAAACGAAACCTATGCTCAATACTTCTCATGGAGAGGTTCCATGGGACGATCAGCATCACCTGGAATTATCACAAACGAACGGTGAACTGGATGGTCGTTGGTTATTTGCCAATGGAAACAATACCCCGCGCATTGCACGTATTGATTTGAAAACTTTCCGTACGGCAGAAATTTTGGAAATACCAAACAGCGCAGGAAACCATTCCTCTCCTTTCATTACTGAAAATACGGAATATGTTGTGGCTGGTACCCGTTTCAGTGTGCCAATGGATAATGATAATGGTGATGTGCCCATTGATACGTATAAGAAAAATTTTAAAGGTACAATAAGCTTTATAAGTGTAGCACCAACTTCCGGTGAAATGAAAATTGCATTCCAGTTGTTATTGCCCGGCGTTGACTTTGACCTGAGCCATTCCGGTAAAGGCCCAAGTAGCGGATGGTTTTTCTTTAGTTGTTATAACTCAGAACAGGCGCATACTTTATTGGAAGTAAATGCTTCCCAGCGTGATAAAGATTTCATCATGGCTGTAAACTGGAAAAAAGCAGAAGAATATGTGAAGCAGGGAAAAGGCCAGGTGCAAACGGTGAAATATGCGCATAATGTCTATAATGATTCCACACATACTGCTACAAGTACCATTGAAACAAAAACACTCGTACTGGATGTGAAAAATTTCCCCGATATCGTTTATATGATTCCTTGTCCTAAATCACCGCATGGTTGTGATGTGGATCCTACGGGTGAATATATTGTTGGAAGCGGAAAGCTTGCAGCATTGATTCCTGTATTCTCATTTGCCAAAATCCAGGCAGCTATTGCGAATAAAACTTTTGATGGCGATTATGATGGTATTCCTGTAATTAAATATGAAGCAGCTTTACATGGTGAAGTTAAAAAACCAGGTCTCGGGCCTTTGCATACTGAATTTGATGGTAAAGGAAATGCATATACTACCATGTTTATTTCTTCAGAGATTGTGAAGTGGAGCCTGAAAGATTTGACTGTTTTAGACAGGCACGCAACGTATTATTCCCCGGGCCATTTGATGATTCCTGGTGGCGATACAAGGAAGCCTTATGGAAAATATTTGATCGCTTATAATAAGATCACTAAAGACAGGTATTTGCCTACAGGCCCCGAGCTTTCTCAGAGTGCGCAATTATTTGATATTAGTGGTGATAAAATGAAACTGCTGGCTGACTACCCAAGTATTGGAGAACCTCACTATGCCCAGGCAATACCAGCAGAAATGATTTCTAAAAACTCTTTGAAAATATTCGATATCAGTAAAAATCAAAATCCATTTGTTACACTTGGAGAAAAAAATGCAAAAGTGGTTCGTACGGGAAACCGGGTGGACGTATATATGACCATGATCCGCTCTCACCTGAATCCTGATAATATTGAAGGTGTAAAAGTAGGTGACGAAGTTTACTTCCATCTTACCAACCTTGAACAAGATTGGGATGTACCACATGGCTTTGCCATAAAAGGAGCGAACACTGCTGAATTGTTAGTATTGCCGGGTGAAACTCAAACGCTGAAATGGTTACCAACAGAATCCGCGATGTATCCATTTTATTGCACAGATTTTTGCAGCGCCTTACACCAGGAAATGCAGGGATACCTAAGAGTCTCACCACGAGGTTCTAGTGTTCCAATATCATTTAGTATGGGAAAAAATTCTGATGCATCAGATTCAATACTCACAAAAGGAACAAAATAAAATTCAAGAGACAGGCTTCGGCCTGTCTCTTTCTACTAAAACTATTTTAAAATTATTTTTATGAAAAATGTAAAACTATTTTTTGCAGCAATCATTTTCCCTTTGCTGTTTTCATGTAACCAGGCAGCAGATACTTCCAATGATTCAACTACTACTGATGCTTCAGCACAGCCAGCAGGTGGCCAGGAAAATGTACAGGATGATGTATCACAAAAAGATGTAGTAAAAGTGGCCATGTCTTCCAAAGATCATACGACACTTGTAGCTGCATTGAAGCAGGCAGATCTTGTCACTTCTCTTTCAAATGCAGGCCCGTTCACCGTGTTTGCACCAACCAATGAAGCCTTCAATAAATTGCCTGCAGGTACAGTGGATGGTTTAATGAAAAATGATAAAAAAGAAGACCTGCAAAATATTTTGCAATACCATGTATTCATGTCCGCGCTCCCTCCCGATGCTTTGACTGATGGCCGTGTATTGGGAATGGTCAATGGCGACAATGTAACGGTAAGTGTGAAAGATGGTAAAACAATGCTGAATAATTCCGCAACTGTTATCGCTTCTATACCCGCATCCAATGGAATGATTTATGTGATTGATGGAGTGTTATTGCCTCCAACAAAATAGATTTGAAATATTTATTTCAATATTTTTTTTAAATATCCGCCTCTTGAAAGCTTATTATTTTAATATCCAATATCCTTTTTTCCAATCTTAAAAAAATAAAATGCGACATTCACATATTCACTTGAACATCTTTTCCAGGATTATCATTTTTGTTTGCGGCATTTTATTAATTGCAGTTTTATTCGTGCCGCTCTGGCAAATAGAATTAAATGCACCTCAATATCCCGAAGGCCTTGTATTAAAATTATATCCGAATGAAATTGGCGGAAACGTAGATATCATCAATGGTTTAAACCATTATATTGGTATGAAAACCTTGCATACAGAAGATTTTTTAGAGTTTACGATTCTTCCCTATATCATTATTTTCTTTGCAGCCTTTTGTATTCTCGTCGTTTTTTTAAACAAGCGCAAATGGCTGCTTTTACTTTTTATTTTATTTGTTTCATTTGGTATTATAGCTATGGCTGATTTTTGGAGATGGGAATACAATTATGGCCACAATTTAAATCCTGATGCCGCTATCATTATTCCCGGTATGGCTTACCAGCCGCCATTGATCGGCTATAAACAATTATTGAATTTTGCGGCTTATTCAATCCCGGATATTGGTGGTTTTATTTTTATTGGGGTGGGTTTACTTTTACTGATTGTTTTATTTTTCGCATATTTTGAGAAAAAGAAACCGAAAGTACCCGGAGCTTTAATTGTTTCAATGATCTCAATATTATTTTTCTTTACTTCCTGTAATTCACAACCACAGGCATTTAAAATCGGTGAAGATGCCTGCAGTTACTGCAAGATGACAATTTCTGATAACCGTTTTGGCGCAGAACTGATCAGCAAAAAGGGAAAGATTTTTAAATTCGATGATACGCATTGTGTCCTGGCTTTTCAAAAGGAAAATCAAATTCCGGCAATTGATATTAAGGAAATTTATCTCGTCAATTTTGTGGAGCCGCACAATTTTATATCTGCCCAAAAAGTATTCATTTTGTACAGTAAAGATTTAAAATCTCCCATGGGCGGACATGCAGCGGCGTATGAAACTTCTGCAGCCCTGCAAAAAGATTTGCAATTATTAAATGGTAAAATGACTTCCTGGGATTCATTACCAACGATGCAATAATAATGAGAAAACACATTTTTTATTTACTCGCTTTTACTTCTTTTTTTAGTGCTGCTGCAAATGGCCGCGTACTGGAAGTTGGTAAAAATAAAAGCATCCAGTCCATTATGCAGGCACTTCAAATGGCAGTGAATGGAGATTCTGTTTTTGTGTATCCTGGCCTTTATAAGGAACATGATTTAATTATTAATAAATCCATTTACCTGAAAGGAATAAATTATCCTGTGGTGGATGGCGAAAATAAATATGGCGTTTTTATTGTCCGGGCAAATCATGTAGTGATTGATGGATTTAAAGTGCAACATTCCGGCCGTTCAGAAACCACTGATCTCGCTGGTATCATGCTGGAAAATTGTAGTGAAGTGTTTGTTTTAAATAATATTTTAGATGATACAAATTTTGGGATCTATTCGCAACATGCAAAAAATTGTACTATTAAAAATAACCGCATTACTGCGTATGGAAAAAATGAAGTACAGAGTGGAAATGGTATTCATGCCTGGCGTTCAGACAGTTTATTGATCATCGGAAATATCATCACCGGACACCGGGATGGTTTATATTTTGAATTTGTAACGAATTCTTTGATTTGGAGAAATATTAGCCGGAAGAATGTGCGCTATGGAATTCATTTTATGTTCTCACACCATGATACATACATCAGTAATGTGTTTGAAGAAAATGAATCCGGTGTTGCCGTGATGTACACACATCATATAAAAATGTATAACAATTATTTCCTGGATAACTGGGGCGGCGCAGCCTATGGAATTTTACTGAAAGATATTACCGACAGTGATATCAGCGGAAATCATTTTACAAGAAATACCACTGCGTTGCACATGGAAGGTTGCAGCAGAATTAATTTATATAAAAATATATTTTTAAATAATGGTTGGGCCGTGAAGATCCAGGCAAGTTGCGATAATGTTGATTTTACAAAAAATAATTTCATTGGAAATACTTTTGACATCGGCACAAATGGTTCACTCGTGCTGAATACTTTCAATGGAAATTACTGGGATAAATATGAAGGCTATGACATCAACAAAGATGGCGTGGGCGATGTGCCATATCATCCTGTGAGTATGTATTCCATGATCATTGAAAGCAATCCCGCGGCACTCATGCTTTTCAGGAGTTTGATTGTATCATTGCTGGATAAAAGTGAAAAAGTTTTACCGGGTATCACACCTGAAAATTTGAAAGATGATTCACCTTATATGAAGCCGTTGACCCTATGATTGAAACAAAAAATATCACCAAGAAATTTGGAAAATTAAAAGCGTTGGATAATGTATCCGTTACATTTTCAAAAGGTGAATGTATTGCTTTGCTCGGCCCGAATGGCAGTGGTAAAACTACGCTGATCAAATCTATTTTGGGAATGGTCGTGCCGGATAGCGGGGAAATTTTTTTTGATAGAAAATCCATCAAACGGGAATTTGCTTACCGCGATAAGATCGGCTATATGCCACAGATTGGTAGATATCCCGATAATATGACCATCGCGCATGTGATGAATATGATGAAGGATATCAGGAAAGACCAGCATCCTGTTTTTGATGAAGAACTCGTGAAAAGTTTTGGCCTGACTGATATGATGCAGAAAAAAATGCATGGCCTTTCCGGTGGTACTACACAGAAAGTCAGTGCCAGTCTTGCTTTTCTCTTTTCACCGGATGTACTTGTGCTGGATGAGCCTACTGCCGGCCTCGATCCATTGTCTTCCGAAAAATTGAAACAAAAAATCATAGACGAAAAAGAAAAAGGTAAACTTATTTTGATAACCTCGCATGTGTTGAGCGAACTCGATGACCTTGTTACAGAAGTTTTTTATATGCAGGACGGGCTTGTTTTATTTCATAAAAAATTAGACGCGTTGAAAGAGGAAACGGGTGAACAAAAATTATCAAAAGCTATTGCGGGTTTCCTTAGTAAACGCCAGCCGGTGAATGCTGTATAAAAATATTTGTATGAAAAAAATATTAAAATATGTAATCGTGGATATTGTACAAAATAAAATTGTACTTATTTATACTGCGCTGTTATTGATCATTTCACTGAGTATTTTTAGCCTGGAAAATAATGCAGCCAAAGGCTTGCTGAGTTTGCTGAATATTATCCTCATACTCGTACCATTGATCTGTATTATTTTCTCAACGATTTATGTGTATAACAGTGCAGAATTCATTGAATTACTGGTAAGCCAGCCATTAAAAAGAAAGACAATCTGGCTGAGTTTATTTTCCGGACTGGCCATTTCACTTTGTGTTGCTTTTTTTGTGGGTGCGGGCATTCCTATTTTGTTATATCACGCAGATAGTACAGGTATTATGATGATCCTGACCGGTTTATTTTTAACCGTGGTATTTGTTGGTATCGCTTTGCTGGCGGGCGTTATGGCGCGTGATAAAGCAAAGGGAATTGGTATTTCCATTTTATTATGGTTGTATTTTTCGCTCATATTTGATGCATTGGTCTTATTTTTATTATTCCAGTTCCAGGATTACCCGCTCGAGAATGTCATGGTGGTTTTTAGCTTCCTCAATCCCATTGACCTGGGCCGTATTCAAATATTATTGCAAATGGATATTTCTGCATTGATGGGTTATACAGGTGCAGTATATCGTGATTTTTTTGGAAGCACAACAGGTATTATTATTTCATTTGTTGGCCTTTCAGCCTGGATCATTGTGCCTGTTTACATTTCTCTGAAATTGTTCCGCAAA
Source organism: Chitinophagales bacterium (assembly GCA_038257845.1). Classification (GTDB taxonomy): domain Bacteria; phylum Bacteroidota; class Bacteroidia; order Chitinophagales; family Chitinophagaceae; genus JAFDXJ01. The sequence goes on along the minus strand of JBBSQL010000008.1, from coordinate 26,709 downwards.
AAAGATTTATAATTATTGATTGTTTTTATAATTAACCGGCATATGCATTTTTGCAGAGCCGGTTTTATTTTTTTAAAGATGTTTTTCCAAACAAGTGTGTAATTTTAGGGTTAAAATTTTTTCATAGATTTGCTATTTCGGAATTCGATTCTTCCTTAGGCAGTTTTTGATTTGGTAAAACCTTTTAAAAGTAGAATTTTTTTTATTGAAAATTTTTATTATGAAATCAATATTTGATGCAACTACGCGCAATGGATTAATACAAAGAATTCAATCACTCAAGCCCGGCAACACTGCGCTTTGGGGAAAAATGACCCTTTATCAAATGCTCAGGCATTGTATTCTTTGGGATGAAATGATAGAAAGGAAACGAAAATATAAGCAGGTGTTTTTGGGAAAATTATTTGGCAAAATCGTAATGAAAAAAGTTTTAAAAGATGATGCGCCATTGCGAAAAAATACACCTACCCTCCCCATATTAAAAATTGTAGGAAGTGGAGAAATAGAACCTGAAAAAATGAACTGGATAGCAAATATTCAAAATTACGAACAGTTTTCAAATACGGAATTTGTCCACCCATTTTTTGGAAAAATGACGCGTGAACAAATTGGCCTTTTAGTGTATAAACATACGGATCATCATTTAAGGCAGTTTGGCGCTTAGAAAAAAACCAACGTGTTGTTGGTTTTTTTCTAAGAAATATTAAAATACTTATTTCTGATGTTCGTCCATAAATTTTACAAAAGCATTTCCAGTTGGTAATAAACTCGAGCCACTATGCAAGGCTTTTGAAATACCATTATCACCACTTAACCATATCGCATAAGGAACACCTGTCGCAGAAATTTCCTGCAGCATGGATGTAGTAAGCGAAGCATTTGTATTTACCTGGCCACATTCCCCGATAATAACCGGTTTGCCAATTACTTTTGTTAAGAAATCCACTGCATGGCCGAGTGCACCGGGTGTAACTGCATCTGTATTATTTGATAAATTCGCTGTGCCTTTCTCACTCAGCGGCTCATACCAGTGCAAGTTTACATAATCAATATCTATAGTACGCAGACCTTGAATCAACTTTTGAGCCTGTGATAATTTTTGCCCTAATTCTGAAGTCATATCATGGTTTTTCGCAAATTTTAGAACACGTGCATTCATGGCCGTGTTGCCAAAACGATCAGCATCATTCCGCTGGTTTTGACTGAGCAGATAATCATAGATCAATAAACTAATCTGCGGGTTTGTGATGCCACCATCTGAAACTTTCACGCCTTTACTGTGCGCAACGTCAACGGCAACTTTGAGCATGTTCAGGTAATCACTGATGTCACCAGAATGGAATTTCAAAACAAGTTCTTCATTTTCTACCAGTAAAACTTCAGGCTTATATTTTGTTAAAATATCATTGAGTGTGGAACGATAGGTTTCCAGTTCGCTGCCGGTTGGATAAGGTTGAGGTGTTTTTGAGCTATTTGAAACACCTAATCTTTTCCAATAGACGTTTAGAAGTACTTTATAGCCTGCATTTTGCAGTAATTCAAGTGGCGCATTACTTCCTTTCCAGGTATCCATAGACAAAGTCATTCGCGTTGTTTTTACATGCAGTTGTTTTAAAAGGTCCACCTTCTCCTGTGCGCTGCTTATTTGAGGGAACATCACCCCAAATTGAGTATTACCCGGTGTGTAGGAAAGATTCGTGTTTACCGTTTCATTGGCATTTGCATTTACCGGCGGGTAAGATTGTGCATGTTTCTGTGCAGGGATGCAGCCACTGAAAAGAAGCAGGGAAAGAAAAAAAGTTTTCATCATTTTAATTTTTATGTGAAAAAAAAACCGCAGAGCGGTTATTTAAAATTTCAATTATCATACCATTATTTTTCACCTGGTTCATTCCAGTAACTCAAACATTCCACCACCATATTTTTACTGCCAATGAAAACAGGGGTACGTTCATGCAATGCCTTCGGTATAATGTCAAGGATTCGCTGCTTTCCGTTGCTTGCCATACCTCCTGCGACTTCCACAATAAATGCGAAGGGGTTACATTCATACATCAGGCGTAATTTTCCGCCCGGTTTTTCAGTCGTGCCAGGATACATGAAAATACCTCCTTTGATGAGTGAGCGATGCATATCTGCAACCATGCTGCCAATATAACGTTGTGTATAAGGGCCGCCATTTGATTTATTTTTATTCTGGCAAAGGTCAATATATTTTTTTACTGGTGCTTCATACTGGAAAAAATTACCATGATTCACGGAATAAATTTTACCAGTATCCGGGATTTTTATATCCGGGTGGCTCAGGCAAAATTCACCAATGGAAGGGTCGAGTGTAAAACCATTTACGCCGCGGCGCGTTGCATAAACAAGCATCGTACTGGATCCGTAAATTATATAACCGGCGGCAACTTGTTTTACGCCAGCCTGCAGGAAATCCGCTTCTGTAGCGGGTTTGCCGGGTTCTGTCACTCTTCTGAATATGCCGAAGATCGTGCCGATAGATGCATTTGTATCAATATTGCTACTCCCGTCAAGCGGGTCAAACATCACTACATATTTACTGTTATTACTTATTTCATCATCAAAAATTACAACGTCGTCCATCTCTTCACTACCAATTCCTGCACAACTGATACCATGTTGTAACACGCCCACCATTTGAGTATTGGAAAATACATCCAGTTTTTTTACATCTTCTCCCTGCACATTGGTAATGCCCGCATCACCGAGGATATCTACGAGGCCGGCTTTATTTACTTCTACATTTATTCTTTTCCCGGCAAGACCAATGTCGCGTAAAAGATTACTGAGTTCACCTGTGGCATTGGGTATTTTCCGGTATTGCTGAATCGTGAATTCATCCAGCGTCAATATTTGCCTGTTGATCATATATCAAAGTTTAATTTGTATGCAAAAAAGTAAATGTATTAAAATTTTTTGAGGCTCCTGACCCTATCTTTGTTTAATTCATATTTTTTTAAAATTTCTATGAAGGTATATAAATTTGGTGGCGCAAGTATCAGCAGCGAAGAGCGCGTTTCTGCACTTGTTCCCATTCTAAAAGAAAGCTCAAAACCACTCTTACTCATAATTTCAGCTATGGGTAAAACAACCAATGCCCTGGAAAAAGTAGTCGAAAGTTTTTGTGCAGGAAGACAGGAGGAGGCGCTTTCTTTATTTGACAAAATCAAAAAGAAGCATGATACACTGGCAAAATATTTACTGGTAACAACGGCCCTCGAATGTGACGCAAAATTGCGCGATTTTTATACAGAAATTGAATGGCTGCTCCACGGAAATGCAGACAGGGAATACGATTTTTATTATGATCAGGTTGTTTGTGTGGGAGAGTTGCTCAGTACTTGTATCATGAGTTTTTATTTTCGTGAAATGGGCATTGAAAATAACTGGATGGATGTGCGGGATATTATCCGCACGGATAATAATTTCAGGGATGCGGCGGTGGACTGGGCATTTACCAGGAATAAAATTGATACAATTGTAAAGCCTTTGCTCACTAAAAATAATGTGGTGATCACACAAGGTTTTATAGGCAGCACGAGTGAAAATGAAAGTACAACACTGGGCCGTGAAGGAAGCGATTTTACGGCAGCAGTTTTTGCAAATGTACTGGATGCTGAAAGTGTAACGATCTGGAAAGATGTGCCCGGCGTGATGAATGCAGATCCAAAGCAATTTCCTGAAGCCATTTTAATTCCTGAACTCGCATTTGAGGAAGTCATTGAAATGGCGTTTTATGGTGCCCAGGTCATTCATCCAAAAACCATTAAACCTTTAGAAAACAAAGGCATTCCCTTATATGTTAAATGCTTTTCAGATGCGAGCCTTCCGGGTACAATTATTTTTAAAAAACAAACGAAGGAAATGCCGCCGGTCATTGTAATGAAAGAAAACCAGGCACTGATCCATTTACATACTAAAGATTTTTCTTTTATCGGCGGTAAACCTATGGGCCATTTATATGCTATTTTTGAAGACCTGAAAATTAAGCCAAACCTCATACAAACAGGTGCTGTGAGTTTACAGGTTTGCCTGGATGATGTGCGTGATAAAATCGAAGATTTTTCTTTAGCTGCGGGAAATGATTTTGAAGTATCGGTGGAAAAAGACTTGAGGCTTTTGACCATACGACATTTCACCAATGAGTTAATGGAAAAAATGACTGCAGGAAAAAATATTCTCCTGACGCAAAGAACTCCTCAAACAGTTCAAGTGCTTTTCCGTTAATATTGTTGAATGCCGAATAGTTATTTTTCTTTCAAAAAATTTACCGTGCACCAGGAACATTGTGCTATGAAAGTCTGCACAGATTCCAGCATTTTTGGTGCCTGGGCCGGGCCGGAAAAAAGCGAAGAAAAAATTGAAGCACTGGATATTGGCACCGGCACCGGGCTCCTGTCTTTAATGCTCGCACAACGGTATGAAAATATTTTTATAAATGCCGTGGAGATAGATGAAACTGCGGCTACGCAAGCAACAGAGAATTTTTCAAAGTCGCCCTGGCCAAACTGTTTGAATGTCATACACGCTGATATTCAAAATTTTCCTATTTCTGATAAATATGATTTCATTATTTCAAACCCACCTTTTTTTCATAACAATCTCAAAAGCCCTTCTGCAAAAATGAATATGGCAAAGCATGTTCATCAAATGGATGAAATGGCTATGATCAAAATAATTGATCAGTATCTTTCAGACAATGGAAGCTTTGCGCTAATGCTTTCATACCAACGCAGAGAAATTTGTATAAGAGTTGCGGGAGAAATGGGATGGTTTCCTGCACGGGAATTATGGGTGAAACAAACGCCGGCGCATGATTTTTTTCGGGCGATGATACAATTTGAAAAAAAGCATGCAAATACAACTATAAAAAAAATATGTATTAAAGAAATGGACAAACATTATTCGAAAGCCTATAATGATTTGATGAAAGATTATCTGCGCTGACGATTTCAGGGGGAGAATTTTACAAGTACGTACATTTACCACGGGAACAGTTTCCCGCAATAAATGATCTTTCAATTTTGTTTTAGATAAAATTAAAATTCCTGCGCAGCAAAAAAACCATATTCGTTTTGATCCTGTCATTCATGGCTTTCCAGGCAATGGCACAGGTTTCTAATTTGCGCAGGAAAAAAATTCCTGCACAAGGAAGTTTTAAATTAGATTCATTGTCCATCGTGCCCAAAACTTTTAGTATTCTGGGAATAGATACTTCTTTTTACATGATTGATGAAACCCGTGCTGTTATTACCTGGAAGAAACAAATTGTAAAGGATAGCGTTGATGTGTTGTACAGGGTTTTTCCATATAATTTATATTCATCCTCCCAGCGATATTCATTTGATAGTATTAGTAATAATTTTGTGGCGGTGCGAAAAATTGGACAAACAAATGCATCTCAATACAGTTTATTCAATTTTGGAAAGCTTGATTATAAAGGTAGTCTCGGCAGAAACCTGAGTGTGGGAAATAACCAGGACGCAGTTTTTAATTCGCAATTAAATCTTCAGTTGAATGGTTATCTCGGTGACAGTATTCAATTGAGCGCCGCGATCACGGATAATAATATTCCCATTCAACCGGATGGTACTACACAACAATTGAATGAATTTGATAAAATTTTATTGGAGTTCAGCAAAGAAAAATGGAAGGTGAGTTTAGGTGATATTGATATACGCCAGGAGCAATCTTATTTCTTAAATTTTTATAAAAGGTTGCAAGGCTTATCCTACAGGCAGGATGTAGATTTTGGAAAAAATATTCATTCATCCACGCTGATGAGCGGTGCAGTGGCAAAGGGAAAATTTGCACGCAATATCATTACACCCATCGAGGGAAACCAGGGCCCGTACAGGTTACAGGGAAATAATAATGAAATATTTTTTATAATATTGGCAGGTACAGAACGCGTGTATATTGATGGCGTACAGGTGCAACGCGGGGAAGACCAGGAATATGTGATCAATTATAACACAGCAGAAATTACATTTACACCAAAGCAACTGATCACAAAAGATACGCGGATACAAGTGGAGTTTGAATATGCCGACAGGAATTATTTAAATACTATGTTATATGTAAATGAGCAACTTGATTTCAATAATAAATTAAAAATATTTGTATCTGCTTACCAGAATAATGATGCAAAAAATTCGCCTATTAATCAAACGTTGGATAACCCCCAAAAACAATTTTTAGCAAATCTTGGAGATAGTATTCAAAATGCATTTTATCCATTTTCTATGCGCGATACTTTTTCAGTAACAAAAATTTTATATGCAAAAATTGATACAGTGTATAATGGAATTCATGATTCCATTTTTGTATATTCCGCCAACCCGGACAGCGCGAAGTATAGTTTAACTTTTTCTGAAGTAGGCTTTCAAAAAGGAAATTATCTACCCGTTTACAATGGCGCAAATGGAAAAGTATATCAATGGGTGCAACCGCTGAATGGTTTGCCACAAGGGAGTTTTGAGCCGGCAATTTTTTTAGTTACCCCAAAATTGCAGCAATTGGTAAGTCTTGGTGCTTTGTATGCATTGGATAAAAAAACAAATCTTTATGCAGAGTTTTCCGCGAGCAATACAGACATCAATACGTTTTCTGATAAAGACAAAAACAGTGATAAAGGCCTGGCCGGAAAATTTTCTCTTGAAAGAAATGATTCACTGCTTCTAAAAAATAAAAAAGTATATGCACTTCAAACGATTGCAGGTTATGAATGGGTACATAAAAATTTTACGCCCATTGAAAGATTACGCCCGGTGGAATTTGCACGTGACTGGGGCTTACCGATTTTGTTGCAAGCTGCTACAGAACAACTTCCAACTTTCCAGGTGAAAATTTCGGATGAAAAAAATAATTATCTCCAATACAATTTTTCAAGTTATTTGCGCAGTGATCATTTTCGTGGCATACGAAATATTGTTTCAGAATCTCAAAATATAAAAGGTTATCAATTCACCGGTATTTTTAATCTTACCAACAGCACAACACCATTTGATAAAGGTTATTATCTCAGGCCATTTGTAGATGTACATAAAACATTTGCTTCCTTTAAAAACCTTACTGCGGGCGCATCCTGGGCGCTTGAGCACAATGAAACCCGCAACCAGGCTGCAGATACGGTAACGCCTTATAGTTTTGCATTTGAAACAATTTCCGCTTATATTAATTCGGATGCTTCGAGGGCAAATACTTTTTCATTTACTTATTTCACCAGGAAAGATAAAACGCCTTTTGGAAGAGAACTTGTACCCGTTGACCGAAGTCATAATTTTAGTTTTCAATCTGCTGTATTAAAAAATAAAAACAGCCAGCTTCGTTTCACCGTTTCATACCGCTTATTAAATGTTTTTGATACTACGATCACTACGCAACGAACCGATAAAAGTTTACTCGGCCGGGTGGATTATTCTTTGATCGCCTGGAAAGGTTTTCTCACCGGGAATTTTTTATATGAAACAGGCGCGGGCCAGGAACCCAAAAGAGATTTCTCTTATATCGAAGTGCCCGCGGGACAAGGGCAATATGCCTGGATAGATTATAACAACGATGGTGTGCAACAATTGAATGAATTTGAAATTGCGCTTTTCCCGGACCAGGCAAAATTTGTGCGCATTTATACGCCTACCAATCAATATGTGAAGTCCGGTTACTCGCAGTTCAATTATTCTTTTTCACTGAATCCAAAACTAATTTCGAAATATATTCACCCGGAAAACTTTTCTAAGTTCATTTCCAGATTTTATTTTCAGTCTGCTTTACAAACTTTTAAAAAACAAATTTCCGGAGGAAGTCCGGCCATCAATCCTTTGAAAAGCCCGATCGCTGATACTACATTGTTGAATTTAAATTATTATCTCAGCAATACACTTTCCTTTAATAAGTTTAGTCCTTCCTGGGGCGCAGATATTTCCAATATCACGAACTACAATAAATCATTACTGACTTATGGTTTTGAAACTTTGCAAATTTCAGAATGGGCTATAAAAGGCCGGGTAAATATTGCGAAAATTTATACGCTTGAATATGTTCAAAAATACGGTAGCAATAGTTTATCAACTCCATCTTTTGTCAACAGGAATTATGATTTGAAAATCATTACTGCCGAACCAAAACTCACTTATTTCCCGGGGAATGCATTGCGCTTGCAGGCAGGTTACCAGTATATCTTAAAAAATAACACGCCCTTATTTGGTGGCGAAAAGGCAGTGTTTAATAATATCAACCTGGAATCAAAATACAATACATTTTCTAACACAAGTATTACAGGGAAATTTACTTTTAGCAATATTAATTTCAGTGGCACAACCAATACAACCATCAGCTATATCATGCTGGACGGGCTTTTGCCGGGAAAAAATTATTTGTGGAGTCTCAGTCTTACGAAAAGATTAATCAATAATTTGGAGATCAGCGTAGATTATGAAGGCCGTAAACCCGGCACTTCTCCCACCATTCATACGGGCAGGGCAAGTATTCGCGCATTGTTTTAATGCGTATAAAAATCCATTTTTAAAATGCTAACTTTGCGCTGAATTATTTTTCATGAAACAGTTTAATGTACCGAATGTTTACCGGAGCAGTTTGATCAGTTCCATTAAAGATGCGCGTAAGTCAAAAGATAAATTAAAAAAAGATTTTTCCCCGACCATACTTGATCTGGGTGTTTTACAAATTTTTCTAGCCAGGCATTTTGGCTTTTGTTATGGCGTAGAAAATGCCATAGAAATTGCATTTAAAACAATTGAAGAAAACCCGGGTAAAAGAATTTTTTTATTAAGTGAAATGATACACAATCCGCAGGTAAATTCACACCTGCGTGAGAAAGGTGTTATCTTTTTACAGGATACTTATGGAAAGCAACTGATCCCATTCAACGAAATCACTGCCGATGATGTAGTGGTCATTCCTGCCTTTGGCACCACGCTGGAAATTGAAGCAATGCTCAATGCAAAAGGAATAGAGACTCAACAATATAATACGACCTGTCCATTTGTAGAAAAAGTGTGGAACCGCAGTGAACAAATTGCACGGAAAAATTACAGCATCGTGGTGCATGGAAAACCGAAACATGAAGAAACGCGCGCCACATTTTCCCATGCTTCCTATCATACACCAACAGTTGTCATCAATGATATGAACGAAGCGCATTTGCTGGCGCTATATATCAGGGGCGAAAAAAATCAATCTCAATTTGAAGTTGAATTTGCCGGTCGTTTTTCGCCGGATTTTAATGTAGAAAAAGATTTGCAAAGAATCGGCGTTGTGAATCAAACTACACAACTCGCGACAGATACACAAGCTATTGCAGAGTATTTAAAAAGTGTGATGCTGCAACATTATACACTCGATGCAGACAGTATTGACAAACATTTTGCAGATACCCGTGATACACTTTGCTATGCAACCAGTGATAATCAAAGTTCTGTCAATGGCCTATTAGAAGCAGATGCAGACCTGGCAATAGTTGTAGGTGGTTATAATAGTAGCAATACGTCCCATTTGGTAGAATTGTGTACGGAAAAATTACCTACTTATTTTATTGATGGCGCAGATAAATTAATTTCTCACGATCAGATAAATCACTGCGACTGGCAAACAAAAAAAGAAAGTATCACAGAAAATTATTTACCCCAAAAAAATCCACTGCACATTCTCATCACGAGTGGGGCAAGTTGCCCGGATGCAATAGTAGAAGATGTGATCAGGAAATTATCTGTTTTTTATAATGTAGAAGAAAAATTGGATGAATATATTTTTGCGTTCGCCGGCGTGTCGTAAATTATATACAAAATTTTCAAATAAAATTTACTTTTCAATCCTGGCTATCCAGGGAATTTCAGCGGCGCCCAAAATATGTGTGCTATATCTCGAGAGCATAAATAAATAATCACTCAGCCTGTTTAAATATTTTATGATAATGGGTTCTACAAATAATTCAAGATCCTGCATGTGCACACATGTTCTTTCGGCGCGGCGGCAAACACAACGTGCGATATGCGTAGCAGAAACGGTCGGATGCCCTGCTGGTAAAATAAAATGTTTCAATGGTGGTAATTCTTTTTCCATTTCATCCATACGATGTTCGAGGAATTCAATATCAGTTTCATGAATATCCGGAATTTTCATTTTCACATTTTTTTCCGGGTCGCAGGCAAGCGCTGAGCCAATTGTAAAAAGCCTGTCCTGGATTTCTTTCAAATCAGCCTTACAAGTTTCATCCGGTGTTTGATCCATGACAAAACCAACAAATGAATTTAATTCATCCACGTTGCCATAAGCTTCAATACGAAGACTGCCTTTTGAAACTTTCGTTCCACCAATGAGTGCTGTCTTTCCTTTGTCACCGGTTTTTGTATAAATTCTTATTGCCATATTAAAATGATTTTAATCCGTTTATTTCCGGGGATTGAAATGTTGGTTGGGCGATAGGTATATTTTTTATATTCTGCCTTCGGCTTCGCTCAGTCAGCATTAATTTTCTCAAAAGTAAATTACGTTCTCTGCCTTCGGCTTCGCTCAGGCAGCCTGCTTGCTCATTTCAGTCAAATTTACCCTGACTTCGGCTTCGCTCAGGCAGCCGACTTGCGCATTCAACAGATTTCCCTTGCCTTCGGCTTCGCTCAGGCAGCAAAAAATTTCGGTAGTTTAATGTGCTAAAAAATAAGTTGAAACAAATCGGGAATTTTTTTCAAAAAAACTTGTCCGAATGTTTTATAAGATAAGGAATACCCAAAGCGCAAATTCCAAATATTATAATTATACCCATCAATAAACCCCGAAAATGCGTGGTTTCAATTAAATTATCTGCATGCACGACGGAAGCCGTTCCCAATAAGGATAAGACGACAATGGCAATAATTACAACAATGTAAATAATTGAAGGATTTTTCATAACACTCGTGAGTGCCAGGTAAATAAGTGCACACAATTCCAACATAATGAGTGAACCAAAAATGAGTGATGATACATTGACAACCATGGAAGGGTTATAATCAGTGGACATGCGGTAAAAAAAATTAAATGTAAGCGTGGACACTGTGGCTATGATGCCGGCAAAAACACCTGAAAACAGAATTTTTGAAAGTTGGGTTTGATTATAATTGTACTCCATGTGTATTTTTTAAAAATTTTAGTTGATTTTGGAACTTATAAAAACCTGGTATTTAAAAACAGCGCTAAGGTAGTTATTTTTCAAAAATACAAAGCAATTTTTTATAAAATCCAGGGTTGATTTTTATAAAAAATCTTCATCCTGGTTCCAGGTAAGGATGCTTTGAGTAAATGCGAGGTAGGCGGTTTTCATCAGCGGATAGCCTTGCAGCATATCGAGGTGTTTTTCAATGGTTGAAAAATCTTCGCGGATAGCCGGCCCCGTTTGCGTAGTGGCTGCAGGATAAGATCCAAGCCTGCGCGTGGTTTCATTTATTAAAGGGAGTAAAGAATCAAACGAAATTTTTTCTTTATAACAATAATTTTCTGTGAGTGCATACAGGTAGTTGGTAAAATTGGCAACAAATACAGCAGCCAGATGAATTTTTTTTCTGTGCAGGTCATCGGCCAATTGCACATTGTCAGAAAGTGTTTTGGCAAATGCTTTCAATTCCTTTTTGGTGAAATCATTATTTCCATCAATTAAAAAAGGGATCTCCGGTAATTCTTCTATTTCTTTTCGCATACTTTGCAAAGGATAGAGGACACCATAATTGGAAGATGTATGGTCGAGTACATGGATGGACATACTTCCCGCGGTATGTACTACCAGCTTATCTTCAAAATGAATATCCATGCTGATATTGTCAATGGCCATATCGGAAACAGCAATAATATACAGGCCCGCATTTCGCGTAATTTGTTTCAATTCGAAACCGGGTTTGGCGCCGAGCTCTTTCGCGAGAAAGTTGGTATCAGCAGCGGAACGGCCATTTACTTCCAAGATACGATGGCCTTTTTCTGTACATAATTTTCCCAATACCGTTGCAGTATTTCCTGTACCAATAATTGCAATATCCATATTTGTAAATGTACGTTTTAATAAAAAGAAAAAAGGGAGGATTGTTTGATAAAAAATCATTCACCAAACAAATCATATTTTGATTTCGGGCGTAAATTTTCCAGCCATTGAAAGCCATTGAGCCGGATCGCAATATGATTTACCTGCCGCATAGGAAAAACTGTTCCTTTCAAATCATTAATCCCAGAAATGCGCATGGGCTCTTTATTTTCAAAGCGAATATCGTAGGCATCTGCACTGGATTTATTTACTCCAATAAATTTACCTGCATCATCCTGCGCGTAATAAATACTTTCAGCCGGGCTTCCCCTGGCGCGCATATAATCAATATTTCCATCAATAAAATATCCATTGATGGTACGGCCTTTTACCTGGTTATATAATTCATCCGCTACTTTACTAATGGCCAATGCATTATTAAAAACATATAACCTGTCCGGCTTTTTATTTTTGGTAAAAAGATAAATGGTATCACCCGTGACCTGGTTTCCCTGCGCCCATAAAACCGGTTTTTTGAAAAGCCTGATGACAGAATCATCGAGCGCATAAAAAAGACTGTCACCAATAGCTTGCAACGAATCTGAAAAAATGCGCACATGGCTATACGCTTCAAAATAATGATCCGTACTGTCCGTTAATGGTTGTGGTACAAAATTACTATCTCTTAAACTTGTATCAATGATAACCGGGATGATACGGGTTTTTCGAAGATTGGAAAGTTTGGCTGAGAATAAAGTATCCGCGGCGATTACCATGGAATCTTTATTTTTTACGAAAATCAAAACAGGTTTTACCGTGGCGAGCACGGCGCTTTCTTTCCTGTTTGTTTTCATATTATTCGCCAGGATGGTATATCCCTGCGCTGTATCACGATAGATTACATTTCCATTTGCTTCACCAAAGCCCGAACTATCGCTGTCATCATTCGCTACTTCATCTGCAATTAAAACTGTATTTCCATTAAAAATTTGCGGGCGTTTTCCAAAATAAGATTTTTTATTTTTCAAATCATAATATCCGTCACTGGTTAGAATTTTTTTTCTGCCACTGTCGCTGATGATGGTTGTAGGCACGATGAAAGTGGTGATCTCGGAATAAGTATTGTATAAAAGTGTATCTGTGCGTATATCATAATCGGGATTAATTAATACCACATCTCTTTTGAAATAAACATCCCTTGTTTCTTCATAATAAATAGCTTCTTTACTGGTGAGTGTTGTTTTTCCATTTACGAGTTTTCCACCCGCTGAATACGTAGCAATTTTTGTATTAAGATTATAACTCATTTGCGGTGTGGAAAGAATTCCGCGGTTATCATTGAGCCGCACGTTTCCTTTTAATGTTGCCAATTTTGAAGAACCTTCATATTTCAAATAGTCTGCATAAATGTTCAGGCTGTCATTATCATTAATATGTACATGACCAAAAGATTCCAGCACATTTATACTGGTATTGATCACAGCACTGTCACAATAAAACAATGTTTTATCCTGTCTTACCAGCACATTTCCTGCAAGGGATTGAAATTCCTGTGCGCTGTCTTTTTTAAAATAGCTCAGCCTGTCCGCGCGGATGATATTCAGTCTTTTTGTTTGCGTAGTATCTGCTGGGAATGGTTGCTGCGCAAAGGATGCATAAGAAAGTGCGCAGCAAAAAAGGAGTAAAGAATATTTTAAATAAAATGATTTTGTCATTAGTTTTTTGCCGGAGGAATAGAATCATTCAATGGTTTTTCGAGGTAATTGCCTTTATCTTTTTTGCCAAAAATTGAAATATTTACATAGCGCTTGGGATTTACACGCAAGTCATCTAAAAGTGTATGAAGGCTTTCCACGGAACCGTTCAGCCGGTTGTATAAATCCTTTGAATTGATCAGGCTACCAAGTGTGCCGTCCGTTGAATTTATTTTATTCATCACATTATCAAGTTTGTCAACAGATGCTTTCAGTTGATTCACTACGCCATCCACATCAGCCGCGGCAAGGTGATCTGTCGTTTTATTTAAATTGCTCATAATCGAATCTATTTTACCATTATTTTGAACCAGGTTTTGTGTAAATAAATTCATATTATTCAAAGATTTTCCAAGCGCTCCATTTTGTTTATCCAGCATTTGCTGCAGGCTGTTTACAGACACCACGATACTTGCTGAAGCCGTACTAAGGTTATCTATTACACTTTTCAGATTACCCTTCGTATTTGGATCCATTAATGAATTAATATTTTGTAAAACTGTATCCAGGGTAGCCAGTGTCGCAGTTAATTGATCTGTTACCGGGCCGATTTTATCAGAAACTTGTGCCATGAGGTCAGCTTTTTCTGTCGTTTGAATAGTATCATTATTATTCAGGTAAGTCGTGGCATTTCCGGGGATTATAATAATATTGGGAGAGCCGAGTAAAGAACCTTCAATAAATGCCGTGGAATTTTTGGGAATATTGTATTCATCATTCAGTTTAATGGAAATGGTTACATGCTTTACATCTAAATTAGACATAATGTCATTGACTGTGCCCACCTGGAAACCATTGATATAAACCGGGCTGGAGGTTACCAATTTTTTAGTATTGGTATAATTCGCATAAATGTAATTGCCGCTTTTTAACAAGTTTTTTCCTTTCAGAAAATTAAAACCCATAATTAAAAATGCCACGGCAATTGCCGTAAGTGCGCCGACCTTCGTTTCATTTGATATTTTCATAAATAATTCCGGGTTAATAAAGTGCAATTTTTAAAATTGCTGCATGTAAAAATAGGTTTTAGTAATTTACGTATAAATAAAATTAATGGTAAATTATATGTATCACAAATTAGATTTTTAAAATGAAACAGTTACCTGGTGTATATTTTAAAAACCAGGAAGTGTAATTGTCTAAAAAAGGTTAAATTTTAACTGGAAACTATATTTATTTTTCGCTAATGGTATTGGTCAGTGTGGGATTATTGGTGTTTTCCAATTTAGCCTTATAGCGGATAATTGCATTCAATATTGCATTGGCCATATTATTCTGACCAGAGTCGCTGTTTATATAATCTTCATCGGATCGTGTACATAAAAAACCGGTTTCCACCAGGATACTAGGCATTGCTGTGGCCTGTAACACCCAAATGCCCTCCCAGTCACGTTGTTTCACACCAAGATTTACACGGCCGATCTTTGCCATTTCTTCCTGTACAAATTCTGCCATACTTTTACTGTTGTCAAAATATTTTTGTACGCGCAGGTTCGCCATTATTTTAGCTTCCGGGCTGTCATAAACAAAAGAAGAATCGTCATTGCCGGAAAATTCACCCTGCCCTTCATTGGCAAACTTTATTTTATCATCATTCTTATTCATAGCCCATATATAGGTTTCAGTACCATTAACTGTACCAGGGATTTTTTCATAATGATAATCGGCCACTTTTCTTGTATGCGCTGTTTTTTTGCGCTTGCTGCCTTTACCGCTATAGGTATAATATTTTTCTGTATGATATCCGTCAATTACTTTTCTTTTTCCCATGTCTAAATCATTTGCGTGTATGGAAATGAAAAGATCACCATGCACATCATTCGCCAGTTTTGCCCGGTAACGGTTAGCAGCTTTTTTATCTGTCAGGCCATTGGGCAGGTTCCTGTCAGTACGGGTATATACTACCTTACACATGGGTAAAGCCTGCTGTATTTTTTGTCCCAGTTTTAAAGCTATAGACAATACAATGTCTGATTCATTGCTATATGCACCCTGTGCGCCGGGATCGGGAAGCCCGTGCCCGGCATCAATTACAATCGTTTTTAATGCACTCGTCTGCACATATTTTTCAGGAAGATTGATGGGTGCAGAGGAAGTAAAAAAAAGTAAAAAAGAGACGTATAAAAAAGATATCAGGATTTTGTTGCGCATAGTTTACATTCGTTATCAGTATTCTTCACAAATCATTTATTGATTAAAGCCCTATTTTTGTTTTTAAGTGTATGCCAAACCGCAGCGAAGTTAAGACAAAATATTTTTTTTCTGGTTTAACCGCCATAGTGATTTGCATTATAACGCAGTTCAATGCAGTAAAAGCGAATGATTTACCTATTTTTTTCAAATCATTAACAGGCACAAGTTCTGCAAAAAATTTTTCACGTGCATCTCCTGCAAATGATACGATTCCTAAAAAGAAAGATTCAGTTTTAATTTCCAAAGATACTATTCCCAAAAAAATAATTGATTCCACAATTGAAGATGGCTTTGATTCTTTTGAAAATGCAGATTCAACTATCACGCGAAATGATACAACAATATTGCAGATTGATTCATTGCTCATTTCCAAAGATTCGCTGGATGCACCGATCGAATATTCTGCTGAAGATTCCGGGGTATTTATCGTTCCTACAAAACAATTATTTTTATATGGTAAAGCAAAAGTGAAACAGCAAACAACCAACCTGGAAGCCGGCACTATTCAGTATGATCAGAAAACAAATATGATCAAAGCATTCGGCGGCACAGACACGACGCTCGGCCCATTGAACCAGGCGGTGATTACGCAGGATGGCAGCACATCAAGAAATGATACTATTTTTTATAATTTAAAATCACAAAAAGGCCTCACAAAAAACACTTATTATAATGAAGGAGAAATTTATGTGCATGCACAGCGGTTTAAAAAAGTAAGTCCGGATGTGGCGTATGCTTATAAAACTACTTTCACGACTTGCAATTTGGATACGCCGCATTTTGATATTCGTGCGCGAAAATTGAAAATTATTAATAATAAAATTGCAGTGAGCGGCCCGGCATTTATTGAGTTTGAAGGCGTGCCCATGCCGATTGGTTTACCATTTGGAATTTACCCGTTAAGCCGTGGAAGACACTCGGGAATCCTTCCTCCGCAATTTGCCTCCAATGAAAGTTTTGGCCTGGGACTGGAAGGGCTTGGGTATTATAAAGTGTTCAATGACAACTGGGATGTTATTACGCGCGCAAATATTTATACTTATGGCGGATGGAATTTAGATATCAATCCCGAATATTATAAACGTTACCGCTATCGGGGAAACTTTAACCTGCAATTACAAAAGACTAAAATTTTAAATTCATCTGGCTTATCTAAAACTGAATTCACGGAAACCAATGGTTTTTTCATTACCTGGAATCATGCTACTGACCCGAAATCGAGACCGGGCACATCTTTCACGGCTAATGTGCGCGCGGGAAGTACAAAATTTAACCAGTACATTCCGAATAATGCTTTTCAAAATTATCAAAATCAATTGAGTTCATCCATTACCTGGAGCAGAACATGGAACCAGGGAAAATATAATTTAAGCATCGCCGGTAACCATGATCAGAATAATAATCTTGGATTGATTAATATACGTTTACCTACGGTGAATTTTTCTGCATCTACCATTTACCCTTTTCAAAAAAAGGAAGCAGTAGGCACACCGAAATGGTATGAGAAACTGGGTATTTCCTATAACGGTACTTTCCTCAACCAGGTTTCTTTTTATGATTCTGCATTTGATTTTAAACGCTTACTGGATACGGCGCAATGGGGTGCAGATCATTCCATTCCCATCACACTTTCGTTGCCATCATTGGGGCCTGTAAATATTGCCCCATCTGTAACTTACGAGGAAAGATGGTATGGGCAATTGATCAACCGCGAATGGGATCCTTCCTTGAAAAAAGTGGACACGGTAATTAATCGTGGATTTTATACGGCACGCGAAATGAATTTTGGTATTAACCTGAACACGCGCATTTTCGGTACGTATAATTTTGGGAAAAATTCACGCATCATTGCATTGCGGCATGAAATCAAACCTTTTATCAGCATCAATTATAAACCAGATCTTGTAAGTAATTATTATTCTGATGTGCAGATAGATACCCTTGGAAATATCTACCGGTTTTCAAAATTGGATGGCGGTGTTATTGGCTCATTCAGTGAAGTCCGTTTTGGCGGAATGAGTTTTGGAATAGATAATCTTTTTGAAATGAAAGTGCGCGGAAAAGATTCTACCGATGAAGAAGGTGGCGGGGTTAAAAAAGTCCGTCTCATAGACGGGTTGGGATTCACGGGTGGTTATAATTTTATTGCTGATAGCCTGAACTGGTCGCCCTTCAGCATTTCATTGCGCAGCAATTTATTGAATAAAATAAATATTACAGGCAATGCTTCCATTGATCCATATAAAGTGGATACATTGGGCAGGCGCATCAATCAATTGCTCTGGAAAGATGGAAAGATCGGGCGTTTCACTGGTGGAAATATTGCGATTTCCACAAATTTAAAAAGCAAAGCAAAAGATAAACGTCCGGACGCAGACCGCCTGCCTGTTGATCCCACACTGACTGGGGATGAACAACAGGCTGAACTGGATTATATCCGGAATAATCCCGCGGATTTTGTAGATTTTAATAATTCCTGGTCATTAAATCTTTCTTATTCATTAAACCTATACCGCGCACTGGCGCCGGATTTGCGCAGTTTTATCACGCAGGTAAATTCCACTTTACGATTAGATGGAGACATAAGCCTGTCACCAAAATGGAAGTTGGGGGGCGGCACTTATTTTGATTTTAAAACGGGAACTATACAAGCCGTAAGTATGTACCTGACAAGAGATATGCATTGCTGGCAAATGGCGATCAATGTACAGGTTGGCCAGTTCAAATCTTTTAGTATTACACTTAATCCAAAATCCGGTGTGCTGCGCGACCTGAAAATAAACCGCGTCCGCACATTCAGTAATTTCTAATTTCTATATGAAGTATAATAAAAACAGTTTTATTTTTTTGCTTAACATTGCAGCTTAGACAGAAACATGTATCCCAATTTATATTATTTATTCAAAGACCTTTTTCATATTGATATTCCTTTTTTGAAAATTGTCAATTCCTTCGGATTTTTCGTTGCGCTTTCTTTCCTGGTAGCAGCCTGGGTGCTTACGAAAGAATTGAAACGCAAAGAAGCGTTGGGTGAATTTACGTATATTGAAAAAAAAGAAATTACCGGCATACCTGCAAAAACGCCGGAATTATTATTGAATTTTTTCCTGGGTTTTATTTTTGGTTTTAAAATAATAGGCGTACTTATCATTTCCGGAGCATTGGATAATCCGCAGGGTTTTATTTTTTCATCACAGGGAAGCTGGCTCGCAGGAATCGGCTTGGGATTATTTTTTGCCTGGCTGAAATGGCGGGAAAAAAATAAAAGCAAAACTACAAAACCGGTTGAGAAAATTGTTCGCGTTTGGCCCAGTGACCGTGTTGGAGATATCGTTATTATATCTGCGATTGCAGGTTTTGTTGGGGCGAAAATTTTTGATAATTTAGAAAACTGGAACAGGTTTATACAAGATCCCATCGGCAATCTTTTATCTCCAAGCGGACTTACTTTTTATGGCGGCCTTATTGTGGCTACACTTGTTTTATGGTATTATTTTTCCAAAAGAAAAATTCCTTTTATAAAAATTGCAGATGCTGCAGCGCCTGCTTTAATGCTGGCGTATGGCCTGGGCAGAATTGGTTGCCAGGTAGCAGGCGATGGCGATTGGGGAATTGTAAATACTTTTCCAAAACCATTTTCATGGATGCCGGACTGGTTCTGGGCTTTTGATTATGCGCATAATGTAAATAGTGAAGGCATTCCCATACCAGGCTGCACCTGGGGCGAATATTGTTTCAAACTCCCGCAGGCAGTTTTCCCCACACCATTGTATGAGATTATTGCTTCATTAATTATTTTCGCATTGCTTTGGAGCATTCGTAAAAAAATAAAATATGCGGGAAGAATGTTTGCAGTGTATTTAATATTAAATGGCATTGAACGATTTTTTATCGAGCTTATCCGTGTAAATACTAAATATTCCATTTTTGGAATTCATCCAACGCAGGCAGAACTCATTGCAGGATTCCTGGTGATCACCGGAATTATTTTATATGCATATAGTCCTAAGATGGCTGTGAACAGGGAGTTGTATAAAAAGGTGTGAGGTCTCAGGTGTCAGCTATGAGGTTAATTGAGAGCCTGGTACTTTCTGTAGTTTTTAGTTTATTTAAACAAACTCTTTAATAAGGTTGAGTCTTTACAATGTAGTTTTTCTACTAAGGTCGAAAGCCGTTGTAAAATATTTTGACATCAACAATAAGGTGTGAGGTTTGTATCTTCTTACCAATTACTTCATAAAGTTCCTGAATATTTTTTTCACTAACTTTATTCTAATTTTGCGGCAGCAGTTTACGTAAAAATAATTACGAATGTTTAAGCCTTATTTCAAAATTATTCAACCTCTGTAGCAATAAATTATAGAAAAAATTTTAAGATTCTAAATCGTGATGTAATAAAAAATAAATCTTCAAATTTATTCAGGAAAATAATTTTGTTTTTTTAAACCTTATTTTCTATGTCCTATAACCTTCGTAGAAAACATTCCCCTCAAAGTTTGAAACCTTATTAATAAATTGAAGCGTGTATTTTATTTAAAATTCTCCCGGTTTCAGTATTTATAAGAATTTAAAGTTTTTTCAACCTGATAATTCTAAATCAATTATTTTATTTCAAAGACCCATTGTTTTCCTTCAACTTTATTTTTCCATGTTTTCAAACCTTATTAGAAAGCATTACCCTCAAAGTTTCAAACCTTATTAAAAATTAGAAGCATGAATTTTATATAAAATTCTCTTTGTAAATTTACATTCTAAATTTTTTTTTATGCCTTCATTTGATATAGAAAGTTCCGTGGATATGCAAACACTCGACAACGCAGTGAACAATGTAAAAAAGGAAATTGTAAACCGGTATGATTTTAAAGGTGCACCGGTGACTATGGATCTTGATAAAAAAACATTTATCATTCATGTAGAAACAGACAGCGATATGAAAATGCGTCAGCTCTGTGATCTCATAATGACCCGCAGTATGAAATTGGGCATTGATGCATCCGCATTTGATTTTGAAAAAGAAGCAGTGCCTTCCGGGAAAATGCTAAAAAAAGACATTTCTGTAAAAAATGGCCTGAAGCAGGAAGACGCGAAAAAGATCGTGAAACTCATTAAGGATGGCGGGTTTAAAGTGCAGGCGCAGATCATGGATGATAAAGTGCGGGTAACCGGAAAAAAAATTGACGATCTCCAGGAAATAATCGCGGCATGTAAAGCAGCTAACCTTGGTATTCCCCTTCAATTCGGGAATATGAAGAGCTGATTCCAGCTTGTTTGTGAGACAAAGAAATAGATTTGCCACCAGAGTAAAAACTGCTTATCTTCGCAGCCCATTTATAAAAAATATACGGCAAAAACCGTATAGCCTAAATCAAAAAAAAGTATGAAACAAGGTATCCATCCCGAGAATTACAGGTTTGTAATTTTCAAAGACATGAGTAATGGCACTACATTCATGGGCCGCTCTACCACCTATTCAAAAGAAATGATGGCCTGGGAAGACGGCAAAGAATATCCCTTAGTGAAATTAGAGATCTCCAATACATCACATCCTTTTTATACGGGTAAAAATGTACTGGTGGACACTGCAGGGCGTATTGACAAGTTTAAGAAGCGCTACGAAAAGAAAAAATAGTTTTTATTTTTTTAAATAAATATCCCCCGGATCAATATCCGGGGGATATTGAATTTATAAGGTTTTATAAATTGCCGCACTGTATCTGCCTGTAAAATTTTTATTAGTAAATCAATCCCGGCAAAACATGGTTTTACAATGAGTAAAAAGATCAGTCGCGAAACAAGCTATCCAAAAGAAAAGATCAACATACTTTTCCTCGAAAATGTAAGTGATGCAGCCATTGAATTGTTTAAAAAAAATGGCTATACGCAAATTAAAAAATTAAGCGGCAGTATTCCCGAAGAAACACTTTTAAAAGAAATCAAAGACGTTCATATTCTGGGTATTCGCAGTAAAACACAGGTTACTGAAAAATTGCTTAGTGCTGCGAAAAAATTACAGGCCATTGGTTGTTTTTGCATTGGCGTAAACCAGGTTGATCTGCCTGTAGCTACGAAAAAAGGCATTGCTGTTTTCAATGCACCATATAGCAATACACGCAGTGTAGCAGAATTAATTATTGGTCTTTGCATCATGCTCATTCGTAAAATTCCCGCGAAAAATATTGCCGCACACCAGGGCAAGTGGCTCAAAGATGCACAGGGAAGTTTTGAATTGCGGGGAAAAACTTTAGGCATTATTGGGTATGGAAATATTGGTACCCAAGTAAGTGTACTGGCAGAATCCCTGGGCATGAAAATTTTATTTTTTGATACAGAAACAAAATTGCCTTTGGGAAATGCGAAAGTCGCAAGCAGCCTGAAAGCATTATTGAAAGAAGCGGATATTGTAACATTGCATGTGCCGGAAACCAAACTCACAAAGCATTTGATCAATACACAAACCATCAAACAAATGAAACCAGGCGCAATTCTTTTGAATTATGCGCGGGGAAATGTTGTTGATTTAAATGCCCTTGCGGAAGCCTTGTCATCAGGGCATCTCAGCGGCGCAGCGATTGATGTGTTTCCTGAGGAACCTGAGAAGAATGGGGATGATTTTATAGTACCATTGCAGGGGATGTCCCAGGTAATTTTGACGCCGCATATTGGTGGCTCTACGCAGGAAGCGCAAAAAAATATTGGCGAAGATGTGAGTATAAAATTATTCAACTACCTCGAAAAAGGGATTTCTTATGGCTCGCAAACCATACCTGCACTTAGTCTTCCACCGATGGAAGGTGCGCACCGGATTTTACATATCCATGAAAATATCCCCGGAGTTTTAAGTGCGATCAATACTCAAATGGCTGCGCATACAATTAATATTCTCGGGCAATATTTAAAAACGAATGAAAGTATTGGTTATGTCGTATTGGATGTGGACAAGCATCTTTCTAAACAAGCCATGGAATTATTAAAAAATATTAAAGGCACAATCAAAGTAAGAGTACTTTATTAAGCTGTTTTATTTTCTTCATGCAATTTTTTTATTTTTACCCTATTTGATTTGAGTAAAGAAAAAACTGTAGTGTCTAAAAATTTTCCATTAAAATAATAATTTTCCCGGTAATATCCTTCCTGCTGAAATCCTTGTTTTTCCAGCACCCTGCGTGAAGCGAGGTTATGCGGGTTAATATTTGCTTCAATGGTATGCAGTTTCATTTTATTAAATCCATAATTAATCACAGAATTCATGGCTTCGCTTACATATCCCTTGTTCCAGTATTCGGGGTTGAGCATGTAGCCAATTTCTGCACGGTAATGTTCCTTTATGATTCTCCAGAAACCAATGCTGCCAATGATTTGCGCGGATCCTGGAAAAGTAATGCCCCACATGATTGCGGCATTATTTTGCATTTGAAAGTCCATATTTTGGATCATGTCCTGTGCCACCTGCACGGAGGCGATTTTATCTTTATCAATAAATTCCATGGTTTTTTCACCGGTGCGCAGTTCAAATAATTCAGGCGCATCGGTTAAAATTATTTTACGCAAGACGAGGCGTTCACTTTCGAGTATTGGAAAAGGATTAAAGTTTAAATTCAGCATAAGGCAGGGTTAAAATAAAGATTTAATATTAAACAAAAATTATGAACCAACCAACTCCACCTTCACATCAATATCAGGTGAATTTACCAGGAAGTCTGTCAAAGCTTCATTCATGGTAATTCCATGATTTAAAGTACATACAGAAACTTCCAGGTTATCCGATTCTTCATACACACGGAAGTGAAGAGAACTTTTACCTGGATTTTTTTTCAGGTTTGTTTCCATAAAATGCACAAGATCTTCTGTGACTGCCTGTGCAGGCATTATTATTTCGAGTTTTTTGGTAAGCGCTGTTTTTGTTGTTTCAAGCAGGCGGATTTCTGATACTTTAAACTCATACTGGTCCTGGTTATACCGTTGTTTAAAATAACCTGAAACTAAAACACACTTTCCTTTTTCCAGGTAATTTTGAAAACGCACATAATCATCGCTCCAAAGCATGATTTCAGTTTTGTCCTGGAAATCTTCAATATTCATAGAGCCAAAATTCCTGCCAGTGCGTGTAACTCTGTGCTGTGCCGCTGTTACAAGTCCTGCAATGCGAAAAATTGTATTGCCGGTGGTTGAAATCAACGTAGTGGAAGAAGCAATTTCATTAAATTCAGACAGCGATGTAATTTGGTAATGTTGCAGTTCAAATTTATAATGATCCAAAGGATGCCCGCTCATAAACATGCCCGTTACTTCTTTTTCAAAATCCAATAATTCTGTCAATGACCAGGGCGGACATTGTGGAAGCTTTGGTGCAGGAATATCCATTAATATTTCATCACCAAATAATGAATTACTTGTTTGTGTAATATTATTTTGATACTGGTTTCCAAAATGAATAATTTTTTCCATCCCGTTTTTATTATCATTTGGTGGTGTATAAAAATATTGTGCGCGATGTATTTCAGGGAAACAATCAAATGCGCCGGCGTACACCAGGCTTTCCAAAGATTTTTTGTTGACAGATCGTTGATTGATTCTTTTTATAAATTCAAAAATATCTTTATAAGGGCCATTGGCATTTCTTTCCGTAACAATACCTTCAATAGCCGCATCACCCACACCTTTCAGGCCACCAAGCCCAAAACGTATTTCACCTTTTTTATTGGGTGAAAAACCTTTTATGGATTCATTGATATCCGGACCAAGTACATTTAACCCCATTCTTTTACATTCTTCCATGAAGCCTGTGATCTTTTCAATGCTGCCGGCATGATTCAATACAGCAGACATATATTCATGCGGGTAATGCGCTTTAAGCCAGGCTGTTTGATAAGCCACCACCGCATAACAGGTAGAGTGAGATTTATTAAATGCATATTCAGCAAATGCTTCCCAATCGGTCCATATCTTTTCAAGAATATTTTTAGGATGTAATAATTTTTCTCCGCCTTCAATAAAATAACTTTTCAAAGCATCCAGAGTTCTGCGGTCTTTTTTTCCCATTGCCTTTCGCAATTTATCTGCCTGGCCTTTTGTAAAACCCGCCAGTTGCTGACTCAGAATCATTACCTGTTCCTGGTAAACAGTGATGCCATACGTGTCTTCCAGTACTTCCTGCATAGCGGGTAAATCATACGCCACTTCTTCCAGTCCATTTTTTCGTGCAATAAATTTTGGAATATAAGCCAGCGGTCCCGGGCGGAATAAAGCATTCATCGCGATGAGATGAGAAAATTTATCAGGTTTTAATTCGCGTAAATATTTCACCATACCGCGGCTTTCAAATTGAAAAATACCATTCGTTTCGCCCCGCTGAAAAATTTCAAAAGTCTTTTCATCATCCAATGGCAATTCATCCAAATTGATTTCTTTGCCATTGAAATTTTGCCTGATCAGTTCAAGGGCTGTTTTTAAAATAGATAATGTTTTTAAACCGAGAAAATCCATTTTTAAAACACCTGCTTCTTCAATCGTACTACCTTCAATTTGCGTGATCCATAAATTGGAATCTTTTGAGGTAGCAACAGGAATCATTTCTGTGAGATCCCGTGGTGCAATGATGATGCCTGCTGCATGCAAACCTGTATTGCGCACAGAACCTTCCAGTCTTTCAGCTTCTTTTAAAACCGCGGCGCGCAAGTCATTGCCATCATAAATTTGGCGCAACTTTTTAATAGCTTCAATTTCTTCGGGTGTAAAATTTTCTTTGGATTGCAAAGATTTTTCACCATCTTTTTCTTCACGAGTTGTCAATGGCGCTTTTAATACACGGCCTAAATTTGTACCCGGTTTTTCAGGAACTAATTTTGCCAAAGCATTACTTTCAGAAAGCGGCAAATCCATTACACGCGCTACATCTTTAATACTCATTTTCGCCGCCATCGTACCATAAGTAATGATTTGCGCTACCTGGCTTTTGCCATATTTTTCCACTACATAATCAATCACTTTTTGTCTCCCTGTATCATCAAAGTCTGTATCAATATCCGGCATACTCATTCTGTCGGGATTGAGGAAACGTTCGAACAATAACTGGTATTTTATCGGGTCAATATTCGTGATACCTATACAAAATGCAACTACGCTTCCTGCTGCAGAACCACGGCCAGGTCCAATGAAAACGCCCATATCGCGGCCGGCACGAATAAAATCAGCAACAATTAAAAAGTAGCCGGCAAAACCCATCGTTTTAATGGTGAATAATTCTGATTCAATTCTTTCAGAAACTTCAGTCGTCAATTCGCCATATCTTTTTTTGGAACCTTCATAAGTCAGGTGTTTCAGGTATTCCCATTGTGCCAGGCTCTTATCACCCACATGAGAAAATTCCTTTGGAACCGGAAATTCCGGCAATGAAATATCCCTCATCAAATTCAATGGTTCTATTTTACTCACTACGAGCGATGTATTATCGAGCGCTTGCGGAATATCTGCGAAAAGTTTTTGCATTTCTTCTTGCGACTTAAAATAAAACTGGTTATTCGGAAATTTAAAGCGCCGGTTTTTTACCTGCTGTTCATCATTTACAAAATCATCCATTCCGGGAGTAGCTTGCTTTTCACCTGTATTTAAACACAATAAAATATCATGCGCATTGGAATCTTCTTCGTTGGTATAATGACTGTCATTGGTAGCGATCACGGGCACATTATATTTTTTTGCAAAACGTACCAGCGTTTCATTAATAATATCCTGTTC
>JBBSQL010000007.1:0-107079 GCA_038257845.1 Chitinophagales bacterium | reverse complement strand
TTTAAAGACTACAGCAGATTTTTTTGACATACTTATAAAACAAAAATCTACCCTTTTTTGTTGCAGTTTTTTCAATTTAATTTATACAGTAAAACTGTGAATAAAGTGACTTGTCTTTTTGAAAATAAAAAAAGAGGCTGCCTACTTTTGAGACAGCCTCTTTTTTTTTAGAGTTATTTTAATTAAGCGTTCTAACTAATATTTTATTAGGTTATAAAACGTTATTTGTATTTTATTTTAAGGTTAAATATTCCCGATATTTCACAAGTAAATTCATTAATAATTTAAATTTAAAATGGAATTTTGTCATTCTATCGATGTTCAGGATAATTGAAAAGAGTACCTTTGCAACCTTAAATAAATACAAGTAATGCCAGAAAATATACCAGTTCCAAACCCGCAATTAAATATAGAAATCGGAGAAGAAGTAGCAGAAGGTACATATGCGAACTTAGCAATCATCACACATAGTCATTCCGAATTTGTTATTGATTTTATTAATGTAATGCCCGGAACACCAAAGAGTAAAGTAAAATCGAGAATCATTTTTACACCCATGCACGCGAAGCGCTTTATGCGCGCGATGCAGGAAAATATTGAACGCTATGAAAAGGCAAACGGCCAGATAAAAGATTTAGAGCAAGTGGAAATCCCTATGAACTTTGGCGGGCCTACAGCGCAGGCTTAATAAATTTAAGATTTAAGATTTGGAATTTAAGATTTTTAAATTTTCAATTCGGAATTTAGTTTAGCCCCCCCCCGGAATTTTAAAACAGTATCTTTTCATTCTTCTAAATCCGGAAAGATCCTTTTCAAAGATAATTTGGAAGACTGGGCAATGATCAATGGAAATTTCTCAACAGTTACAAAACCGGGGTCTAGCCCAAAACCTCTTTCCTCGCTCAGGCTGATCTCTTTGAGCCAGAGATGTAGTTTCATGATGATTCGTTCAAAGAATGGAAGCTCATTATCATTGCTCAAATATTTTTCCATTACGATGAATTGGAAATCTCCTACTACATTATTTCTCTCCAGGCTTTCATAGCGGCTGGTAATATTCACTTCATTATTTTTCACTAAATCCTCCACAACGCGGCGGAACATGGAATTGATCCTTTGCTCCACCCTGAATCCCAGCCTGAATTCTACGCGGATAATATCATTGGGAATAATATGATCCACCACATATTCGCAGGTATAAGGATCATCCAAAGTGTCCACGTGTACAAACCAGTAAATATTTGCCCGCTTGGGTTTTTTATTCAATATGGAATAGAGAATTTTATGTTCTATTTCCTTCGGGTTATTCGCGCTGGTCATATATACCAAATGCGTGGCATAATTCGGAACAGACCGGTCATTGCTCAATTCCTGTATCATGGGTATGTAATCTTCCAGCCGTACAAATTCCACGTACCTGTTTTTGATTTTCCTGCTGCGAAACCATATATACATAATGGCAAATAAGGCACCGCCAATAATGAGTGTAACATATCCGCCATGCGGGAATTTTTCCAGGTTGGCTATTAAAAAGGAAATTTCTATTGACAGGTAAACCACCAAATAGAGGTATATCCAGAAAGAACTCGTTCGCCTGCTGATCAGGAAATTAGCGAAAAGAATTGAAGTACTGATCATGCACATGGTAATGGCGAGTCCATACGCTGCACCCATATTGGATGATTTTTGAAAATATAAAACAATGCCCGAGCAGCCTATAAAAAGTAAAAGATTAATGCCCGGAATATATAATTGCCCCTTTTGTTCGGAAGGATAATTGATCTTCATTTTTGGCCAGAGATTCAAACGCAGCGCTTCTGAGATTAATGTAAAAGAGCCGGACAGTAATGCCTGGCTGGCAATGATCGCCGCGGCAGTGGCAATGATAATCCCCGGAATTTGGAACCATCCCGGCATGATGGCATAAAATGCATTATTGATCTTATCCATTGTAACGGCGTCCATTAATTTACCGTCATAATTGCTTAATAACCACGCGCCCTGTCCCAGGTAATTTAAAATAAGACAGGTTTTTACATAGATCCAGGAAACTCTTATATTATCTTTTCCACAATGACCCAGGTCGGAATACAATGCTTCAGCTCCTGTAGTACAGAGAAATACAGCTCCTAATATCCAGAATCCTTTGGGATATTGTGTTAGCAATTCAAATGCATAATATGGGTTTAGTGCCTTGAAAATAAATACATCATCCAGTAAATGGCTTGCACCCAGCACGGCCATCATGGCAAACCAAATAAACATGATGGGGCCAAACATCCGGCCAATAGCATGTGAGCCAAATTGTTGCATTAAAAACAGGACGGCAAAAATTCCTAAAACAATATAAATAATGGTTGTCTGCGAAATGTCGTTAAAAGAATCCAGGTTTCTCAAGCCTTCAATAGCCGAAGTCACCGTGATTGGTGGCGTAATGATGCCATCTGCTAATAATGCGGCTCCGCCAATCATAGCGGGAAAGACCAGCCATTTCTTCTGTCTGCGAACCAATGCATATAAACTGAATATGCCGCCTTCACCGTTATTATCTGCTTTTAAAGTTAGAATTACATATTTAATAGTGGTTTGAAGCGTGAGGGTCCAGATGATACAGGACAAGGAACCTAAAATAAGCGCTTCATTAATAACCCTTCCTGTGATGATCTCGTTTAATACATACAGGGGCGATGTACCTATGTCACCATATATGATACCAAGCGCTACAACCAGGCCTGCGGCTGAAACCCTGCTAAGTTGCTTATTCAATTTTTAAAAGATAAGTATTTAAAAAACAAAAGTAATGGGAAAAATAATGCTGTAAATAAATTCCATTCAATAATGCAGAATAAATATTTTCACTTTTTATAGTAGAATTTCTGAACGGCTTTTGTAATAGTTGTTGTATTTTTATAATTACTTACAAGGCACATCAATATTGAATTTATTACCTCATTGTTTTAAACTAAGTTATATAATGAATTATAAAAAAATATCACTTTTAGCTGTTATCATTTTTTTTGTTAGTAGTACTAATGCGCAACGCATTTATTACTCCACTCCCGGTAAAGATGATTTTCGTAATACGGCATTTGAAATAATCGGGAAGATCAATTCCCATTATTTAACCTATACAACCAATCATGGTGTTTATTATATCCAGTCTTTTAATGCGGAGATGAAAACTGACCAACGGGTAAAGTTGAATTTTTTACCGGACAGGATCATCAGTACAGATGTTATTGCATACCCGCATCACTTTTATTTTATGTACCAGTACCAGCGTAAAAGTATTGTGTATTATATGGCTGCCATGTTTGATGAAAATGCGAAGATGATCGGTGAGCCGTTGCAATTGGACACAACAGCTATCACTACCTTTACAAATAACAAAATTTATTCTATCGTACAAAGTGAGGACAAGGAAAAGATCCTGGTATTTAAAATAAATAAAAAGAAGGATGTGAACATAGTTACATTTTCCCTGTTTGATAAAATGCTGAATCCCATTCAAAAGAAAACGGAATTTGTTGATATGGGAGAACGTAATTCCTTTTTAACAGAGTTTAACCTGGATAATGAAGGCAATATTATTTTCTTAAAAGCCATGGGCACTTCACAGGGGGGCAATATTTCAGACCTGGTATTATTTCAAAAACGAATAGATGCGGATACATTAACATCCTATTCAATTGATGTATCAAAAATTTACCTGGATGATGCGCGTTTAAAAGTGGATAATGTAAATCATCAATATTTAGTGACATCTTTTTATGCAAAATCAAGACGTGGAAATATTGAAGGACTGTATTGTTTTTTGTGGAACCGGGATCAGCAAAAAGAAACACGGTCTGTTCAATCTGAATTTTCCGATGAATTCAGGCAAAATGCAAAACTTGAAGGGAATACAAAAACAGCTTTCAATGATTTTTTCCTGCAGAATATTGTCATGCGCCATGATGGTGGTTTTATCGTAACATCAGAATCTGAATATACTTCTTCACGCGGCATCAGCAGCAACCGCTGGGATTATGCGTATGGTTCACCGTACTGGTCGCCATATTCCAATTATTATTGGACTTCTCCCTATTATGGCTATTATTATCCCTGGGACAGGTGGGGAAATTCAACAAACCCGGTAAACAGGTATTATGCAGATAATATCGCCCTGGTTTCATTTGATTCTGTATTGAATATTGAATGGATGAATATTATACACAAATCCCAGTTTGATGATAACTCAGATAATTTTATCAGCTTCGGTACTTATGTAGAAAACAATTCATTTCATTTTTTATATAACGAATTATACCGCCGCGACTGGCTTTTGAGCGACCAAAGTATCAGCATCAACGGGCAGGTAAAAAAGGAGCCGACTTTTCATGACCTCGGTGAAGGCTATGATTTTTTAGCGCGTTATGCCAAACAGGTAAGCGCCAATGAAATTATTATTCCCTGCCAGTTTAAGAGTTATCTGTGTTTTGCCCGGATTGAATATTAAATATGTTGATGGAAGAATGTTTTTATGATTTCTTAAAAACCTGGGTGATTTGATTATTTATTTATCAAAATAATTTTACACAAATATTCAGTTTTCAAATTTTATCTTTGCAGCTAATTCAACAGCATGAAATTTGGCGTAGTTGTTTTCCCCGGGTCCAATTGTGACCGTGATATTTTTACAGCTATCCGGGATGATCTTGGCAAAGAAGTAGAATATTTATGGCATAAAGATAGAGATATCAGCCATTTTTCTACTGAAGATTGTATCGTTTTACCGGGTGGTTTTTCTTATGGAGATTACCTGAGATGTGGTGCTATCGCCCGTTTTAGCCCGATGATGCAAAGTGTGATTGAATTTACCCATAAAGGTGGCAGGGTTTTGGGAATATGTAACGGATTCCAGATTCTATGTGAGAGTGGATTATTGCCGGGTGCATTATTAATGAATGCTCATCGTCAATTTATTTGTAAAAATGTTTATTTAAAAGATATCAACGATAAAATTTATACCATACCGGTTGCACATGGAGATGGCAGGTATTTTGCACAGGAAAATGTATTGGATGAATTGGAAAAAAATGGCCAGGTAATGCTTCGCTATTGTAATGAAAATGGTGAAATTACCAAAGATGCAAATCCCAATGGCGCCTGGCGGAATATTGCTGGTATAAAAAATAAAGCTGGGAATGTTTTGGGATTGATGCCTCACCCCGAACGGGCTTCCAACGCGCAATGTGGAAATACAGACGGCATCAAATTGTTTGAATATTTTGAAATGAATTAAATATATAATCAATGAAAAAATTATTTGCTTTTAGTTTCGTACTATTTTTTACAGTAGCTTCTTATGCACAAATAAAGGACCCCGTTGTTTGGACATACACTGCTGAAAAGAAAGCCGACAAAACCTATGATATTAAGATCGTAGCAAAATTTGACAACCCCTGGCATTTGTATTCCCAGAGTACACCAGCGGGTGGTCCAGTGCCAACTGCCATTACTTTTAAAACGAACCCATTAGTTACTAAAGATGGTAGCATAAAAGAAATTGGAAAGCTTAAAAAATACAAGGATCCCAATTTTGGTGTAGATGTAAAATATTATAGCGACCAGGTAACTTTTGTTCAAACAGTCAAACTCAAATCCAATGTAAAGACCAATCTTTCCGGTACTATTGAATTCATGGTTTGCGATGATCATCAATGCCTGCCCCCTAAAAAAGTGCCATTTGATATTAAAATCCAGTAAATCAAAAATTGATGCGGAATTTTTTCCTGGTTCTGTTTTGTTTGTTTTTAATAAATATCGTTTCTGCACAGGACATGAAACCTGTGCAGTTTCATTTTTCTGCGAACTTTATTAATGACAGCACCTGCCAACTACTTATAGGCGCTAAAATTGAGAAAGGAAATGCCTTATTTTCTGCCATCAAACAAGCGCCGGATGATGCGTTCATTTCCCAGCTTTTGCCGGACTCTTCTCTAATGTATGCTTTCAACGATTCGGAAAATCCAACAGAAAAAGGAAAGATAGAGGTCATTAACGATACAGCAACGGGTACGGATTTCAGGTTATATACAGACACGGCAACTTTTATTTACAACCTTCATCTTTCGAAAAATGATAGTTCGAATATCAAAGGCAGTTTTTCCTGGCTGGCAAAAAATGATTCTTCTTTTCCCAGCGGGCAGGTAAATTTTTCAGTAAAACCTTTCAAAAATACTGAAACAGTGAAGGCCGCAACAACAGCGGATGAATCATCAAAATCATTGGGTTCTGTTTTCCTGATCTGCCTGGCTGCAGGTTTGCTTGCTGTGGTTACACCCTGCGTGTTTCCATTGGTGCCGGTGACTGTAAGTTTTTTTCTGAAGAAAAGTAAAACGCGTACGGAAGGTTTAAGCAACGCGATCACTTATTCTCTATCAATCATTCTTATTTACACAATTCCGGCGATCATTCTTACGCTAATTTTTGGGGATAAAATTTTATATACCATTTCCACGAGCGCGATTTCCAACCTTATTTTCTTTCTCATTTTTATGGTCTTTGCCATATCTTTTTTTGGGGCTTTTGAATTGCAATTGCCGAATAGCTGGGCAAATAAAGCAGATTCAAAAGCTGGCAAAGGCGGATTTACAGGAATTTTTTTCATGGCTTTGACATTAGTAATTGTTTCTTTTTCCTGCACAGGTCCAATTGTAGGTACTTTATTAGGACAAACAAGTTCGCAGGGAATTGCTATGGCGCCGATCATCGGTATGTTTGGTTTTGGCCTCGGCCTTGCTTTGCCATTTTCTTTATTCGCTTTTTTCCCAAGTATGCTCCAGTCTTTGCCGAAAAGTGGCGGCTGGCTGAACAGTGTAAAAGTTTGCTTTGGGTTTATTGAACTCGCACTTGGTTTAAAATTTCTTTCAAATGTTGACCTTATCTATCATTGGCGTTTATTAGACAGGGAAATTTTCCTGGTACTCTGGATCGTCATTGCTCTTTTTATGGGTTTGTATTTATTGGGGAAAATTAAATTTTCCCATGATTCTCCATTGCCACATATAAGTGTACCGCGTTTATTTTTTGCCATTGCTACTTTCAGTTTCGGTTTATACTTGTTGCCCGGATTATGGGGTGCACCATTGAAAGCTTTAAGTGGATTACTACCACCAATAACCACACAGGATTTTAACCTCGATGCATTGCAATATAAATTTGTAAATAATTCAACAGGATCAAATAATTCGCAGGGAAATGCAATTCCACCGAAAAGACTTACGGATAAGTTAAGCGTACCATTTGGACTCACAGCATATTTTGATTTAAATGAAGGGATGGCTGCGGCAAAAGCGTTAAACAAACCTGTAATGCTTGATTTTACAGGCCATTCCTGTGCGAATTGCCGGAAAATGGAACAACAGGTTTGGCAGGATCCGGAAGTATTGAAAAGGATAAGAGAAAATTTTGTACTCATTAGTTTATACGTGGATGAATCCCAGGAATTGCCGGAAAATGAAAAATACACCAATGCCCGAAATGAAAATATAAGTACGGAAGGGGATAAAAATCTTGATTACGAGATTACCAAATTTGGCTTCAATGCGCAACCACTGTATATGTTCCTTGATCTTAAAGGGAAACCATTATCTGGTATCAAATATGGGTATGATCCGGATATAGCAAAATTTATTCAGCACCTCGATTCAGTGAAAGCAGCATTTGAAAAAGAATAATAAAAAAATCCCGCAGAAAAACGGGATTTTTTTATTTGGCTGTCATCCTGCAGACAGTAAGTTATGGCAAGCAATCGGGATATATTTCAACAAAACAGGCTGCGCTGCAGAATGACAATATTTTTTATAAACTAATTTGTTTTTCAGTCATCATTTTTCTCAGGTTGATCAAACCATAACGCATCCTTCCCAAAGCTGTATTAATACTGCAATTGGTCATTTCTGCGATTTCTTTAAAACTTAAATCACCAAAATGTCTGAGCACGATCACTTCCCTTTGTTCATCCGGCAAAGAAGCTAACATGCGATGCATTCTTTCATGTGTTTGATTTCGGATAATTTTTTGTTCGGCATTTTCATTAACAACAACAATAACATCAAAAATGTCCTGGTTTTCATTATTGACAATGGGTGGTGTACGCTTGATCTTCCTGAAATGATCCACACATAAATTATGCGCAATTCTTAAAGCCCAGGGAAGAAATTTGCCTTCTTCATTATAGCGTTTACTTCTTAATGTATCAATGATTCGTACAAAAGTCTCCTGGAATAAATCCTCGGCAAGATATTTGTCTTTTACAATAAAGAATATCGAGCTGAAAATCCTTTCCTTATAACGAAGGATCAATGCTTCCAGCGCTAAACTGTTTCCACCCTGGAAATTCAGGATAAGCTCTGTGTCGTTAACTTGATTAAACTTTCTCATAGATGCTTTTTGAGGTTAAAGCACAAGCCATTTTTATATTTTTTTAAGAAAAGGCTTTGAGTAAAGTTTATTTTATAGGCGTAATATTGTGAATAGGTTGTGAAAATACGATTTTCAAAACAATAATTAGTCATGCAAGATGTAAAATATTTGTGAATTAAACAAATATTTTAATAAATAAAAATTTGATGCAAAATTCTGAATGAATAAGTTACAAGTAAAAAAACCTGGAAAAACCCATAATAACCAACAAACAAATAGTCTTTCAAAAAGCCGGGATATCATTGTTAATGGTGCTCGGGTGCACAATTTGAAAAATATTACAGTTTGCTTTCCCAGGAATAAATTAATCGTTGTTACAGGTGTTTCCGGTAGCGGAAAATCTTCCCTCACCATTGACACCCTTTTTGCAGAAGGCCAGCGCAGGTATGCAGAAAGCCTCAGTGCTTATGCCAGGCAATTCATGCAACGGATGGCAAAACCTGATGTAGATTCTATAAAAGGCCTTTGCCCGGCAATTGCCATAGAACAAAAAGTAATCACCAGAACACCCCGAAGCACGGTTGGTACCATGACCGAAATTTACGATTACCTGCGTTTATTGTTTGCGCGGATTGGTAAAACGATTTCTCCAGTCAGCGGCCAGGAAGTAAAAAAAGATGATGTACAGGATGTATTGCATTTTATCAAAACTTCACCACTTGACTCCAAAGTATTGATTTTGGCGGCATTTCATCAACTTAAAAACAGGGAAATAAAAGAAGAATTATCCATTTTAATGCAAAAGGGATTTTCCAGGTTGTATAAATTTCAAAAAGGCGGAGAAATCTTGCGGATAGAAGATTTATTAGAAAAGACGGATGCTGAATTAAAGAAATTAATTTCCCACAAAAACCAGCAGGATTGGTTTGTCTTAATTGATCGCATTGTTATACGCGATTTTGAAGAGGAAGATTTACACCGTCTTTCTGACTCAATTTCTACCTCATTTTATGAAGGTAATGGTGAAATGTTTTTAGAAATAAATAATACGCTCAAACATTTCAATAACAAATTTGAAAGAGATGGAATTGTTTTTGAAGAACCTGTTCCCAATTTATTTTCATTCAATAATCCATTTGGCGCATGCCCAACCTGTGAAGGATTCAGCCAGGTTTTAGGTATTAGTGAAGACCTCGTCATTCCAAACAGGGCCTTGAGTGTGTATGAAGGCGCTGTTGCTCCCTGGAAAGGAGAAAAGCTGGGTTTATGGAAAGAGTATTTTATAAAAAATTCCAGGATTGAAAATTTTCCGGTACATAAACCCATACAAAGTCTCACGCCGGAACAATATGATCTTTTATGGAAAGGAAAGGGCGACCTTCATGGCATCAACCATTTCTTCAAAGAAGTAGAACAAAATTTATATAAAGTACAATACCGCGTTTTGTTGAGCAGGTATCGTGGAAGAACGAAATGCCCGGATTGTAATGGTTTCCGTTTAAGGAAAGAAGCGCTGTATGTAAAAGTTGGCGGCAAGCATATTGGTGAACTTTGTAATATGCCGGCCAAAGATTTTTATGCATGGCTGAATGATTTTAAACCCAATGAGACAGACACAATAATTGCAAAAAGAATACTGATAGAATTGTTTCAACGTTTGCAAACTTTATTGGACGTAGGCCTTGGTTATCTGACTATGGACCGGCTTGCCAATTCATTGAGTGGTGGGGAAAGCCAGCGAATTCAATTGACAAGAAGTTTGGGCAGCAATCTCACCAATTCTTTATATATCCTGGATGAACCTTCCATTGGTTTGCATTCACGCGATACACAAAACCTGGTACGGGTTTTAAAAAAATTGAGGGATAAGAAAAACACAGTTGTTGTAGTGGAGCACGATGAATTGATGATGCAGGAATCAGATCATATTATTGACATGGGGCCATTGGCTGCGCATTTGGGTGGTGAAGTGATCGCTGAAGGTACTGTTTCAGATATTCTGCAAAATCCGGAAAGCCTCACGGGTAAATATCTTTCGGGAGAATTAGAAGTTCATTTTCAACACCCGCAAAGAGAATTTAAGAAATACATTCGGATTGAAAATGCAACGCATCATAATTTAAAAAACATTTCTGTATCATTTCCCCTGAATATGCTTTGCGTGGTTAGTGGTGTTAGTGGTAGTGGAAAAACAACATTGGTTCGCCAGGTTTTGTATCCTGCTTTAAAAAAACTACAGGGAGATTTTACTGAAGCGCCCGGCTATTTTAAAACTTTAAGCGGGGATTATAAAGAGATCGGTCAGGTAGAATTAGTGGATCAAAACCCAATAGGAAGATCCTCACGTAGTAATCCTGTTACATATATAAAAGCTTATGATGCTATCCGGGAATTATTTTCCCAACAACCCCTGGCAAAGAAGAATGGATTTTTACCCAAACATTTTTCTTTCAATGTAGATGGCGGCCGCTGTGATGCCTGTAAAGGAGAAGGAGAGCAATTGGTGGAAATGCAATTTCTAGCAGATGTGCATCTCACTTGTGAGGTTTGCAAAGGCCGGCGTTTTAAAGAAAATGTACTGGAAGTAAGGTATCATTCAAAAAATATCTATGACGTTTTAGAAATGAGCGTAGATGAAGCTATTGCATATTTTAAAGACCAACCGGCGCTGGCAAAATCTTTGCAAACCCTGCAGGATACGGGCCTTGGCTATATCAAATTGGGCCAAAGCAGCAATACCTTAAGTGGTGGCGAAGCACAGCGGGTAAAACTTGCCTCTTTTTTAGGCAAAGGAAAAGCGCATGAAAAAATCCTGTTCATTTTTGATGAACCAACCACGGGATTGCATTTTCATGATATCCATAAACTCCTGAAATCATTTAATGCATTAATAGAACAAGGCCATTCCATTATCGTTATAGAACACAATATTGATGTGATCAAAAATGCAGACTGGGTGATTGACCTCGGCCCGGAAGCCGGTGATGAAGGCGGTGAAATAATATTTTCAGGAGTACCTGCTGATCTGAAAAAAGTGAAAAGAAGTCATACAGCAAAGTTTTTATAAAACCTATAAGGTTTCGAAAACCTTATAGGTTTATTTTAATATCACCTACCTCCCCCCGGGCAATATTCCCGGAGAAAATTAGTGAAAAGTGTTGCTATCAGAATAAAAAGGATAACTTTTTTGATAAAATTCATGCGTTATTATTTGGCGTGAAAATAGATACTTTTTATAAAATATTTTTATAATAACACGAGGGATCAATCGCGGCTTGCGCAATCAATGAAAGAATGCTGGAAATAGTTAACTCATTTCTTTTTGCATGCTGGCAGATTTTACCGCATTTTTTTCTTCATTAAATTTTTTGGCAGCATCTATAAAATGAACAAATAAGGGAGCCGGATTTTCAACAGTACTTTTCAATTCCGGGTGATATTGTACGCCAATAAAAAATGGATGCGAAGGAATTTCCATGATTTCTACCAGGCCTGTTCCGGGATTGATACCACTTGCTTTCATGCCGGCTTTTTCAAATTGTTCAAGATATGCGCCATTAAATTCATAACGATGACGATGCCTTTCAGTAATGGTTTCTTTGTCGTAAATCTTCCGGGCGAGGCTGCCTTCTTTTAAATCACATGGATATGCGCCCAGGCGCATGGTGCCACCAATCATTTTAATTTGTTTCTGCTCTTCCATCATATCAATCACCGGTTCCGGAGTGGTTGGTTCCATTTCAGTGGAATGGGCATTTTTTAAATTTAAAATATTCCGTGCAAATTCAATGACCGCCATTTGCATGCCCAGGCAAATGCCAAAAAATGGCAGGCCGTTTTCCCGCGCATATTTCACAGAAATTATTTTACCTTCTGTACCGCGGTTTCCAAAACCAGGCGCTACAAGCAAGCCATCAAGGCCTTCCATTTTCTCAGCAACATTTTCTTCTGTGATATATTCACTATGCACATTGATCACCACCACTTTTGTTTCGTTGACCGCGCCGGCATGTATGAAACTTTCGAGTATGGATTTATAAGCATCCTGTAATTCCAGGTATTTCCCGATGAGGCCAATCGTCACTTTGCTCTTTGGATATTTTAATTTATTCAGAAACCCTTTCCAGTATTCCAGGTCGGGCTGCGGGTAATCCGTGATCTTTAATTTGCGCATACAAATCAAATCCAGTTTTTCGCGGAGCATCATTAATGGCACTTCATAAATGGTGGATGCATCAATGGCTTCCACAACCGCTTCCGTTTTTACATTACAAAACAAAGCGATCTTTCTTTTTATTTCATTGTTCAATGGTTCTTCCGTGCGGCAAACCAATACATCCGGATGAACACCCGTTTCACTCAGCATTTTCACACTATGCTGAGTAGGTTTGGTTTTTAATTCTTTCGCTGCGCGTAAATAAGGAATTAATGTAAGATGAATGACTGCCACATCTTCTTCGGGCAATTCCCATTGCAACTGGCGTACCGCTTCAATAAACGGCAGGCTTTCTATATCTCCGACTGTGCCACCAATTTCAGTAATTACAATATCATATAAATCATCCTGGCCGAGCAGCATCATGCGCCGTTTGATCTCATCTGTAATATGCGGGATCACCTGCACGGTTTTGCCCAGGAAATCACCGGCACGCTCCCTGTTAATGACTGTTTGGTAAATCTTGCCAGTTGTGACATTGTTTGCTTGTGAAGTAAAAATGTTGAGGAATCTTTCATAATGGCCGAGATCAAGATCTGTTTCTGCACCATCTTCCGTTACATAACATTCCCCGTGCTCATAAGGATTTAAAGTACCGGGATCAATATTAATATAGGGATCCAATTTTTGTATGGTAACGCTGAAACCCCGCGCCTGCAGTAGTTTTGCGAGGCTTGCGGCAATGATGCCTTTTCCAAGACTACTGGTAACACCTCCGGTTACAAAAATATATTTGGCCATTTTGCTGGTTGATTGGTTTCATTAATTTAAAAAATTCAATCTTTTAATAAACAAAATAATTCTCCAAAAACAAATCAAATTTGTTTTGAAAATCCCATTAAAAGTTGAATCGTAAATGACCGGTTAGTGTAAACTGGAAAATCTAAGAGGTCATGCAAAGCTACCATTTATCTGCTTACTTCAAAGAAAGGGATTGATAAATGTGGATAATTTGGAAAAATACATTTTGAAATAGTAGCAAATGCAGGAATACCAGAAAATATTAATCTCTTTTTCCAAATAATAAACTGCCGACACGCACCATATTACTGCCATATTCAAGTGCTGTTTTATAATCGGCACTCATGCCCATGGAAAGAATATTAAATTCATCCGTATGTGCTTTTAATTTTTGATAAATGAATGCTAATTCTTCAAACTCATTTTGAACAATTTTCATATCATCGGTGAAAGAGGCCATTCCCATGAGGCCTTTGATTTTTGCATGCGTTAAAGCAGTTGCTTCTCTGCTGATTGCATCTTCCAATTCAATTGTATCAAAGCCAAACTTAGTTTCTTCTTTTGCTATATGTGCCTGTAACAATATGCTTGTTTGCTTATTTATTTTTTGAGATTGTTTCTCTACTTCTTTCAACAGGCTGATACTGTCAATACTATGAATCAGGTGGATGAAAGGGATGATCTGTTTTACTTTATTGCTTTGCAAATGGCCGATAAAATGCCAGCGGATATCATTGGGTAGCTGGTCTTTTTTTTCCAATAATTCCTGTACATAATTTTCTCCAAAATCCCGCTGGCCTAAATCGTATAAAGCTTGTATCTCTTCTGGCTTCCTGGTTTTGCTAACGGCTACAAGTGTTGCCTGGTAAGGTTTTAAGAGTGATATTAAATTAAAATAATTTGTTTCATTTACAGGCATGGGTAAAATTTTATGAATGAAAATTATTTTCCAGCTTCATTGCTTAAAGTGATATACTCCAACAATAAAGTATTATTATAAGCCGGGCAATAATGATAAAATAAACCTGCATTTTT
This sequence comes from Chitinophagales bacterium, assembly GCA_038257845.1. Classification (GTDB taxonomy): domain Bacteria; phylum Bacteroidota; class Bacteroidia; order Chitinophagales; family Chitinophagaceae; genus JAFDXJ01. Next base: position 92,678 of record JBBSQL010000007.1, on the reverse strand, counting down.
GTCCAGTAATTTATTTCTTATTGCAGGCGGAAGATAAGCGGGAATATTGCCAATGAAAAATGAAAAATCATTTTCTTCAATGGTATTTTTTAATTCATCGCGGTTTGGCAAATCAATTTTTGGAGGTATATAACCCCATTTTAAAATTGCTGTAGAAAGTATAATGCGCTCCATCATATTTGTTGATTGCGCTAATTCTTTAGCGGCTTCGGTAATCAAATCAATTTTTATATTTTCCAGTTCCGGTATTTTTTTTACAGACATAAGCCGCGCAAGATTGTATAAAAAAATAGATGGTTTGCCATAATATGGAGTCACCTGCAAAGGCTCATTGATATAGTCTTTTTCATGGATGATCTTTAATAATAATTGCAGGCTGACACTGTCTGCTGCATTCCATTTTAAATCATATTCCTGTACAAATGAAAGAATATTCGTCAATACACAAGCATCCAAGACCACGGGAAAATTTTTCCCAAACCACACTGAGTATGCCGGATAATTTTTAAAATAACTCAAACCATTTCGCAAAACATGCAAACTGTCATTGATAAAATTGGACATGAGTGTATGCACATTTTCCACCGTTGATTTGGGTGCATCGAGCGCAAGTAAACCCAGTGATGTATCATCCAGGTCATCGGGCAGCGTTACATTTCCCCGCATGATTTTGATCCACCAGGTATAAGGAAATTCAAACGTAGTATCTGTGCGCCAGAAGTTGAAAGTATTACGACCTGTGGTATTTTTAAATTTATCAAAAACCGGCAATGCCATTTGTAAAATAGAATCTGTTGTCTTATTTGCAGCTTCAGAAAGATGTGGTTTTATATCGCGAAGTGTATAGGAAATAAGGCCATTATAAAACATATTTTCATCCAATTTTTCATCACTATATTTTTCTTTTTTTGAAATATAGGAATAAAAAAGACCTGGTAATATATCTCTGTTTTTTGACGCTTGTAACTCGCTGATGCGATGCAGTAAGAAATTAGTAAAGGAAGTGTCATTGACTGTGTCCCGGGAAAAGACCGGGTGCATGGTCACTAAAAAACAAATGCAAAGAAATCCTTTTTTCATAGTTTGAATGAAGTGCCTGCTTAATAAAAATAATAAACAGAGGAACTTTTTATTTCAGAATTGCACGTCCTATAACAATGCGCTGCACCTCGCTGGTGCCTTCATATATCTGGGTAATTTTTGCATCACGCATGAGCCGCTCCACGTGGTACTCTTTTACATAACCATATCCACCATGGATTTGCACGGCTTCTGTAGTAACCCACATAGCTGTTTCGCTGGCAAAAACTTTAGCCATACTGCTGCTAACAGTATAATCAATATCATTATCTTTTTCCCAGGCGGCCCTGTAACACAAAAGCCTTGACGCCTCAATACGTGTAGCCATATCAGCGAGCTTAAACTGTATGATCTGGTGATGCATAATTTCTTTTCCAAATGCTTTCCTTTCTTTGGAATATTTAAGGGAAAGTTCATACGCTCCGGCTGCAATACCCAATGCCTGGGATGCGATACCAATGCGGCCGCCTGCAAGTGTTTTCATAGCAAATGTAAACCCGAAACCATCTTCCCCGATCCGGTTTTCTTTAGGTACGATCACATCATTAAAAATAATGGAATGTGTATCACTGCCGCGGATACCTAATTTATTTTCTTTAGCACCGACTGTTACGCCAGGCCAATTTTTTTCTACAATAAAAACGTTTATGCCATGTGAACCTTTGGATGCATCGGTTTGGGCAATTACTAAATATACACTTGCACTATTTCCATTGGTGATCCAGTTTTTGGTACCATTTAAAATGTAATGATCGCCTTTATCTTCTGCAGCTGTACGCTGACTGCTGGCATCACTGCCCGCTTCAGGTTCACTCAATAAAAAAGCGCCAATATATAATTCACCGTCTTTTTTTCCTTGCGCCAAAGGCACTAAATATTTTTGTTTTTGTTCTTCAGTAGCATATTCCTGAATACCCCAGCAAACAAGACTGTTATTTACACTCATGCAAACAGAAACACTTGCATCTATTTTGCTGAGTTCTTCCATGGCTATGGTATAGCTGATATTATCCATCCCCGCACCACCATATTCTGGTTTAATCATGAGACCCATAAAACCGAGGTCAGCCAGTTTCATTATTTGATCGTAAGGAAATTTTTGTTTTTCATCTCTTTCAATTACACCGGGAAGGCATTCGTTTATTGCAAAATCACGGGCGGCTTGTTGAATCATTAACTGTTCTTCAGAAAGGGTAAACTGCATAGGAAAAGAATTTTTGAGTAAGCGAAATTACTTTAATCCAATCACTTATTAAATAGGATGCGTTAAAAATTGAGGAAAGGCAGTAAGAATAATAAAATGATTCCACTCTTCGATAACAGGAAATTAATTTCTACCCATATCGCGCAGAAAAGCTACGTGCGAAGCAACTGCCTGTATCATTAACGGATATTCCACATAGACAACGCCATATTCTTTACAAGCCTGTTTGATGATTTTGCTGATTCGCGGATAATGTACATGCGATATTTTTGGAAATAAATGGTGTTCTATCTGGAAATTCAAGCCACCCACAAACCAGGAAATGACCGGGTTTTTAGTAGCAAAATTAGCTGTCGTTTTCAATTGATGTATAGCCCACTCATCTGCAAAATTGCCGGTAGTTGCATCTGCCACAGGAAACTGTGTGTGCTCTACTGTATGAGCCAGTTGGAATACAATACTTAAAATAAAACCCGCAACAACTGCATTTACCAAAAATCCGATGATTACCGGAACTACGCCCACCATGATCATTGGCAGTACGAAGAATAAAGAATAGGCAATCACTTTATAAAACCAGAAATAAAAATGATCACGTGTTTTCATTTTTTTTAATGGCATATCACCGATTTTCTGTGCAAAATATTTACGGTAATCAGATAAGAAGATCCAATAAATATATAATAAGCTGTATAATAACCAGAAATACAAATGCTGGTATTTATGCATTTTATATTTTTTCTGTGAGGATGCCATTCTTAAAAATGGTTTTGCATCAATATCATCATCTATGCCATCAATATTCGTATAAGCGTGGTGAATGATGTTATGTTTTACATTCCACATAAAATGGCTGCCACCTAAAACACCTAAAGTTACAGCCGCTACTTTATTTAAAATAGGATAATTACTGAAACTTCCATGAGCGCCATCATGCATGATATTAAAACCAATGGCGGCAGTAAGAATACCCAATAATCCACATTCAAGTAAGGCCCACAATGTATCCGGTGTAAAAAAAACAAGATGAACATATACAAAAATATAAGCGCTTACTAAAATGATCGCCTTGCTCCAAAGATTTGTATTACCTGTTGTCGATTTACCTGTTTGCTGAAAATAATCGTTAATACGTTTTTTTAATTCTGAATGGAAAGATTGCTTTGCGACTAAAAACTTTGGAGTGGTCATAAAAAAAATTAAGATATAAAAAAGGATGCAAAGATGCATCATTTTGGCGGAAAAAACAGCCAATTTATAGATAATACTTATTTATATGATCAACATCATGTTTCCCGGCTGATAAAAGCATTAAAATTTTCGATACCCAGCATTTTTTGTGAAATGTAGCCTTCCGCGTAATGCACACCTATTTTTTTACCCAATATTAACGCACGTGCTTTCACACTTTCAAAAAAATCAGGCGAGGAAATATAGGTTGTTGGTTCTTTGGAATCCTTTGTATTAAACTGTGTTTTATAACAAAGAATGGCTTTTAATTTTTGATCATGATACGCAGAAATATCAAAGAGGAAATCCGGTTTTATATAGCGGTCCTGTATGTAATGAAATGTAAAAGGCGCACGCCAGGCTGCTTGTTTTTTCTTATTATCCATGGTTTCAATCTTTCGAAGGCCGGAAAGGAAGGAGGCATCCGAAACCATTTTGGCGCTTCTGCCATGATCTGGATGCCGGTCATCCGGCGCATTGCATAAAATAATTTCGGGCTGGTATCTCCTGATCACCTGTATAATTTTCAAAACATTTTTATCATCATGTTTAAAAAAACCATCTGCCATTCCCAGGTTTTCACGATTGTGTACGCCCATCATTTTGGCTGCTGCTGCCGCTTCTTTTTTTCTTGTGGCTGCAGTTCCCCGTGTGCCGAGTTCGCCCGCGGTGAGGTCTATGACAACAACCTTTTTTCCCTGGGCAATAGAGGCAATCAGTGTACCAGCACATCCCAATTCCACATCATCGGGATGAACACCAAAGGCTAATATGTCTGCTTTCATAAAAATAAATTATAAGAATTTGAAATGTATGATATGGATAAAAATTATTTCACCCATACATGTAAAAATAAAATTGAAAAATGAATGTATGAAAAGAAAAAAATAATTGTTGTGCTTATTTACGCAACCCATACATTCTTTCCACATCCTGCACAATGGCTTCCATGGCTGCATCATCTCCTGCGGGATTATAATCCTGGCGCAGGTTTGAGCCAAAGATTAAAGCAATAGTTTGCCAGAAAGTTGCATTGAAATGTCCTTTATAATCATCAATGATTTCATAACAGTTATTGCCCGTTTCCCGGTAAATGAGTTTCATTAAAACTTTCCCCTGGTACACCGAAAGCTGTGTGAGTTTGTCCGCAAATTTTGTTTTCAAATCATGCTCCCGCGAAGTGATGATTTTTTTTCTTTCGTTTTTATCGGTCACATTTACTAATTGGCGGTTGATATCATTCATCACGGCACCGGCTTGTTTTGCATACGGATACGTAACATAGATCGCATTGCGCAACCTGTCCCATTTCGCATAATAATTTTTCCACTTTTGCGACATTTTTGTCTGCACGGAAACCGGGTCTAAAAATCCGCATGGAATGGTATCTCCATTATCTTCGATGCAACCTTGTACAATAATGGTATCGTAAATGCCATGACCGTTTTGGGCAGACACATTATTTATTTTTACAAATAAAAAAATGATCGCGCAAATAAAATAACGGAAATGTATATGTACCTGGAAACGCATATTTAAATATAAAGAGACTATGAGTAGAAATACGTTTTGCCCGATAAAAGTAACCCTATAAAATTGTTATTTTAATTTTTTAAACGGCGTAGTTTTTTAACCCGCTGCCAGGCACTCATTAATAATCCAATGACCATTAAAGCAATGCCTAACCATACAAGTGTAATAAAAGGAAACTCATAAACTTTAAGTGTCATGAGGTCATTCATGCGTTTGCTTTCTTTCACGCCAATTTCCAATTCCCCGGTTTTTTCATCAATGATCTTATTGAATTTGACGATCAGGCTTTGCGCTAAAACGGTGTCCGGAATATTTTCGATGGAATTACCGCCACGGATAATTATTTCAGGTCGTGCCTGGTAGGTCACACCTTCTTTGGTAATCACCGTCATGTTGAGCTGCATGGAGGTTTCACCTGCTGTAACCGGCACGCGTGGTGCAGGTGGGTTTACATCCACATGATCCAGTGTGAGCATGCCATTCGTATAAAATGACGTATCACCCACTTTCATTGTTACGGGTGCATAAGCTGTTGTGTCTGCCTTATCTCCTTCCAGCCAGGAAGTGACATAGACAAAAATGTCTTTTGTGAGATAATGTCTTTTATCCGGGTTGGCCGAAAACCCTTCAGCGCCTTTATTATTTTTCAATGCATCCGGGTAGAGATAAAAGGTTTCGCCATCATCTTTTTTCTCAAACTTTAATTCAAAATATTTTTTCCGGTCAAAATTATTCACTGTATCACGCAGGTAAGTAACATCATATTTCCCCATATCCGTACGTACATTTTTAAAGAGTGTAATATTTTCAGCGGGATCTTCATTCCCTGTTTTTTTGAAGATATTGATCCCTGTTGTGTTCATACTCAGCGTTTCCTTTTTACTGGAAGATATTAGCACGCCGAATAAAAATAGCATAAACCCGACATGCGCAACAGATGCGCCGGAAGAAGCTATCTTTCCTTTTAAATTTGTCCAGATATACATGGCATTCGCAACTACTCCATACACTGCTCCAAAAATAGCGAGGTAAATGGCAGCAAGAAATCCGGGACCATGTTTATCATAATGCACATTTCCCCAAACAATAATTGCAGTGGTAAATAGTAAAGAGATGATTGTTGGTACAAGAATTTTTTTACCAAAATAAGCGGGCTTTGTTTCCTTGTATTTTAAATATTGTGTTACGGCAGTTAGAATGCCAATGATCATGGCAATAAAAACGAGCACCTGGTTGTAACCAAATTCTACATCCACCGGTGGTGCGAAGTTTGTACCAAAAACTTTATTGACAACAGGCATGGAAGTTTTGGAGGTAATAATGATCGCGGATAAAAATAAAACGAGTGATCCGATAAACATCCAAAACTCGCGGCTGTACATATTTTCCTCTCTTCGTATGGTGGGAATATTCTTCTTGTTTTTAAAAAATAAAAACAATAGCGGAAGAAAAAATACAAGCACAAATAAAAGTAATTGCGTGGTCATGTCCGCACCGGTGAAAGCGTGTACAGATGTATCACCAAGCACACCGCTGCGTGTAAGAAAAGTGGAATACAATACAAATGAAAAACTGAGTATGTAAAATAAATAAGTGGTCCTCAGTGAATATCCACTGTGATTATAAATAAGATTTGTGTGTAAGCCTGCAACAAGAATCAGCCATGGAACCAGTGACGCATTTTCCACAGGATCCCAGGCCCAATAGCCGCCAAATGAAAGGCTTTCATAAGCCCAGGCCGCGCCCATCATGACACCGGTACCAAGTACTGCAGCAGAAAATAATGTCCAGGGTAAAGCAGATTTTACCCAGCTATGATCTTTGTTTACAAGACCGGAATACGCAAATGCGAATGGAATAATTGTCGAAGCAAAACCAAGAAATAAAACCGGCGGATGTATCACCATCCAATAATTCTGTAGTAATGCATTCAGGTCATTTCCGGCAAATATCTTCGGTAAAGTAAGGTAATTTGGAGAGGAGAAAATGGGCAATCCCGGCATTTGCTCGCGGAATAAAATAAATGGATTGCTGCCTATTTTTACCCCAAAGAAATAAATGCCGATGAGCATCGTCGCTATGCAAAACTGTGCAAATGAAACGATCGTCATTACAGGCGCTTCCCATTTGCGGGTGCGCCAGATAAACATCCAGCCAAGGACCATATTCCAAAAACTCCAAAGCATAAACGAACCTTCCTGGCCTTCCCAGAAACTCGCCAGTAAATATTCTTTTTGTAATGACCTGGATGAATGATTCCAGGCATAAAAATATTCGTGGTAATGATTGGAAATAATATAATACAGGGAAATGAAAACGCCAAGTACACAAACCGATTGAACTAAAAATGAAAGCCTTGCTAATTTTAACCAGCTAGTCTTCTCAGTAAGAACTAAAGATTTATTTAATTTGAAATAGGAAATGGTTGCGACCGCGGAAGATACCAGCGATAAAATAGCAAGAAAATGCCCGATCTGGCCGGGCAGTAGATGTTCACCTGGATAAGTCATTTTTAATAAGGCTTTTTGGTTTCAGCAGAAGTAGCAGTTTTTTCATCCTGCCCATATCCATTATTGCCTGCATTGATATTTTTTTCTGTCTCGTTCATATCATCTTTATACTTGCTTGGGCATTTCAATAAAATTTCTTTGCACTCAAAAGTGCCATTTTCTACATAACCTTTTAAAACTAATCGTTCACTTTTTTGCATATCCGTGGGAATGCTGTTGTGATACACTACCTCAATGGAATTTCCCAGCGTATCAATAGCTGTGAATTTCAGGTAATTCGGATCTTTCACCGGATCATACACTAATGGTTTTGATTTGTCCAATGCTGCAACAAGATTCACATGTTTGCCGGGTTTGTTTTTTGCAGAAGCAATTGTATCATAAGAAGTAACATCGCCCATAAAACTGATCAATGTAGCTATAGCAACGGCTATTAATACCAAAGCCACGATATGCATTTTCTTCATAGCTGGAATTTTATGGCGCAAAGTTAATTAAAATACAAGCAAGCAAACTGAAAGAAAAAAATTCCTTTGTTAAAAAGCTGGACTGTTTTTGAAAAATTCTCCACAAACGCCCACAGGCCTTTTATTCCTGACTGCTGCTGTATATATTTGTGCCCATGGCAAAATCTTTCGCAGATACTCCTTTAATGAAGCAACATAAGGCCATTAAACAAAAATATCCGGACGCCATTTTACTGTTTCGTGTGGGCGATTTCTATGAAACTTTTGGCAGTGATGCCATCATTGCTTCAAAAGTATTGGGGATTACACTCACCAAAAGAAATAATAATTCTGATACAACAAATGAGTTGGCGGGATTTCCGCATCATGCATTGGATACCTATTTGCATAAATTGGTAAAAGCCGGTTACCGCGTGGCAATTTGCGATCAGCTCGAAGATCCCAAACTGGCGAAGGGAATTATAAAAAGAGGTGTTACGGAAATGGTTACGCCCGGCATTGCAACCAATGATAAATTGCTCGAACATAACAGTAATAATTTTCTCGCATGTGTGCATTTGGAAGAAAATAAAAATGGCCTCGCATTACTTGATATTACGACCGGTGAATTTTTGGTGGCGGAAGGAAATGAAGAATACATTGATAAATTATTGCAAAGCCTGAAACCTTCTGAAGTGATCCTGCAACGCAATATGCTTAAAAAATTCAAAGAACTTTTCGGCGTAAAATTTTATACCTATACGCTGGATAGCTGGATCTTTGAATCAAATTATACATCGGAAATTTTACTCAAACATTTCCAAACACATTCCCTCAAAGGTTTTGGTATTGAAAATATGCAAAGCGGTATCATGGCCGCGGGCGCGATCCTGCATTATCTGAAAGAAACTGAACATCCGCACCTGCAACATATTTCATCCATTCAAAGATTGGAACAGGATGATCATGTATGGATGGACCGGTTTACAATTCGAAATTTGGAAATTCTTCCGGAAGGTTATAATGCCGGAAATTGTTTATTAAAAACACTGGATAATACCATTACGCCAATGGGCGCACGGCTGCTGAAACGCTGGATTGTATTGCCTTTGAAAGATATTCAAAAAATTAATGAAAGATTAGATGCGGTGGAATTTTTAGTGAAAGAAACTGAATTGCGCAAACAAATTATTCACCAGTTGAAACAATGCGGCGATATGGAAAGGTTGGTGAGTAAAATTTCCATGAAAAAAATTTCACCGCGAGAAATGATGCAATTGTCGAAGAGCCTGCATGTAACCGGTGAGCTTAAAAATTTATTTGCTAATGCATCCAGTGAATATTTACAAAGACTGGGTGATGCACTTAATCCATGCCACCTGATCGCTGAAAAAATTATTAAAGAGATCAAAGAAAATCCGCCGGCAGTTGCATATAAAGGCGGACTGATCAATGATGGCATTCATGCAGATTTGGATTCACTTCGGGAAATTGCCATGGGTGGAAAAAATTACCTCGTAAAATTGCAACAACGGGAAGCGGAAGCAACAGGAATAAATACTTTAAAGATCAGTTTCAATAATGTGTTTGGCTATTACCTGGAAGTGACCAATTCTCAAAAAAGTAAAGTGCCGGACACATGGATCCGCAAACAAACGCTCGCCAATGCAGAGAGATATATCACACCGGAATTAAAAGAATATGAAGAAAAAATTACCGGTGCGGAAGAGAAAATTTTAGCGATAGAATTACAAGTGTATGATCAGCTTATGATGGCTTTGCAGGATTATATGCAGGCCATTCAAGTGAATGGCCATATACTTGCTATGATTGATTGCATTGCCTGTTTTGCAGGAAATGCGCTTCAATATTTTTATAAAAAACCGGTGTTGCATGAAGGCCTGGAATTGGAATTAAAAGAAAGCCGTCATCCCGTTATTGAAAGAGGCTTGCCACCGGGTGAATTATATATTTCAAATGACATTTTTCTCGATCCTGAATCCTGTCAAATCATTATTCTTACCGGGCCGAATATGAGTGGAAAAAGTGCATTGCTGCGGCAAACTGCATTGATCACATTGATGGCGCATATTGGAAGTTTTGTGCCGGCTTCAGAAGCGCGCATTCCACTAACAGATAAAATTTTTACGCGCGTTGGTGCGAATGATAATTTAAGTGGCGGTGAAAGTACATTCATGGTAGAGATGAATGAAACTGCCAGTATTATTAATAATATTTCGCAAAGAAGTTTGATATTATTGGATGAAATTGGCCGCGGCACTTCTACGTATGATGGCATATCTATTGCCTGGAGTATCGTGGAATATTTGCATCATTCTCCCTTTGCGCCGAAAACACTTTTTGCCACGCATTATCACGAACTGAATGAACTGGAAGAAAAATTAATACGTGTAAAAAACTTTCATATTTCCCACCAGGAAGCGGGAAATAAAATTATCTTTTTAAGAAAACTTACAGCGGGCGGAAGCACGCATAGTTTTGGTATTCATGTAGCAAAAATGGCCGGCCTGCCACCAACATTGATAGAGCGTTCTAATGAGATATTAAAACAGTTGGAAGAAAAACATGTGCATGAAAACGGGGAAATGAAAAACAATGATCTATCAACGAATATTAAAAAATTATCTGCGCCACAAGTGCAACTTTCCATCTTCGATGCGCATACAGAAGTTTTTGAAAAAATGCGCGATACTTTAAACGCGCTCGACATCAATCGCCTCACACCCGTGGAAGCGTTGATGAAATTAAACGAGATAAAAAATTTGCTGAAATAAAAAAGTAACCTCCCTATTTTTATTTTAATATAACCGTCCCCAAATTATTCAATTTCATCTCGATACTTTTCAGGTGATTATGAATTTCTATGAGTTTCATTTGTTCCGCAGGGTCCGTGGCTTTTTCCAGTTCTTCCTGGTTTTGCTCAAACATTTTTTTCAATTTTTCAATTTTGAAATAATGCAGGCTAAGCAACACATCTTCCCGGCTGGTATCCCGGTACAAAATATCATCGGGTTTATATTTTACCACGCGTTCCCAGTTCGGGCTAAGTTCGTATGGGAAAAAGGTAATATCAATCACCAGTTTGCGCAGCACTTCATCTGCCATATACAAAAATGATTTTGTCGTAGGCTCATGGCCTTCTTCAAATTCATTTTTATACAACTCAAATAATTTCTCTAATTCCGGGCTTGAAAATCCATACGCATCCAATTCTTCAAAAATATATTCCGCGATGCGCATGTTTTCATCCCAGGGTTTTAAGCCATGTTCGAGTAACACACGCAAGACATCTTTTTCCTGCAGGCTGTCTGCTATAATTAAATTTTGTTCCTGCTGATTAGCAGCTTCAGGAGAAATAATTTCTTCTGTTTTTACAGCATTACGCTGATCATCTTTTGAAACTGCTTCGCGTTTATATTTATTGACGAGCATCACCAGGTTTTGCTCATCAATGTTTAAGACAGAAGCACATTGCCGCGTATATGCCTGGAGTTTTGCAAAGTCTTCAATCCGGTTGAGTTTGCTTAGTGTAACTGCAATATGATTGACCGCATCATTTTTTTTATGAATATCATTGCCTGCATCTTTCATCAGCACTTCCACCTGGAAAAGAATAATGTCTTTTTTATTTTCTGCAATGAAATCTGTAAAATTTTTCGCCCCGGAATTTTTCAAAAAACTATCCGGGTCTTCATTACCGGGAAGCAAAACTAATTTCACCTGCAAGCCTTCTTCAATGGCCATATCGAGGCCGCGCATGGCAGCTTTTATGCCCGCCGCATCGCCGTCATAAATGATCGTGAGATTGGTTGAATATTTTTTGATCAGCCTCAACTGATCTGTAGTTAATGAAGTGCCACTACTCGCAACTACATTTTCCATCCCTGCCTGGTGCATGGCAATTACATCCGTATAACCTTCCACCAACAGGCATTCATTATTTTTATCAATAGCCTGGCGGGCAAAATATAAACCATACAGGATGCGGCTTTTCGCATAAACTTCATTCTCCGGTGTATTGATGTATTTCGGTGCTTTGTCTGCCTGGCCAATTACGCGCGCGCCAAAACCCGCAATTTTTCCGGTGATAGTATGTATGGGAAAAATGATTCTTCCTGAATAATTATCCTGCCAGTCATTATTGCGATTTACAATCAATCCGGATTTTTCAAGCAGTGATACATTATACACTTCTTCGGTTGCCGCTTTGTAAAAAGCAATCCTGGATTTGGGCGAATAACCGATCTGGAATTTTGTAATAGTTTCTTTACTGAAACCTCTTTCTTCAAGATAGGTCAATGCATTTGTGTTGCCTTCATCCGTTTCTAAAAGTTGTGTGCTAAAAAATTTTTGCGCAAAACTATTAATGATGTACAGGCTTTCGGAAACCTGTTGCTGTTGTTTTCCTTCTTCACTTTGCGCTGTTTCTTCAAGGATAATTTGATAGCGGTTGGCAAGCCAGCGCAGCGTTTCCACGTAACTGTATTTTTCATGCTCCATCAGGAAAGTGATGGTATTACCGCTTCTGCCGCAACCAAAACATTTATAAATTTCCTTCGCCGGAGAAACCGTAAATGAAGGTGTCTTTTCATTATGAAAAGGACAAAGCCCGAGATAATTAGAACCTCTTTTTTTCAGTTTCACAAATTCGCCCACCACATCGAGGATATCAATGCGATTAGTAATTTGTTGTATGGATTCCTGCGAGATCATTGAATAGTTGAGATGAAAGCGACGAATTTATTTGCAAAAATACCCTGTTTTCCGCGTTTATTTTTAGTTGAAAATACGTATTTTGCAAGATCAAATTTAAAAAGTCATGAAAAAATTATTCTTTGTCTTGCTGGCATTTTCTGCTGCGACGGTTTTGTATTGTTGTAAAGGTGCACAATCGGCTGATGGTGTAAATCTTAAATTTAACCTGCAAAAAGGGGAGAAATTTTTATATACAGCCGGAATGGATATGCATGCACGGCAGAGTGTGATGGGCAAGGATATGGATGTAAATACCAAAATGGATATGGCATATACATTTGAAGTGACCGGTGACAGTGCCGGCTGGAAAAAAGTAAACGCCACCATTTCAAAGATCGCGATAAATATGGATGCGGGCGGCATGCAAATAAAATTCGATTCTGACAACCCCACAGCTACAGATAGCACCAATCCAATGGGAAAAGTGGGCCAAATATTCGGTGCGATGAAGGGCGGGCAGTTTGGTTTTACCATCAATGAAAAAGGAGAAGTAGGAAATGTTACCGGGATCCGTGAAATGATGGAACACGCAGTTGCTTCATTGAATGATCCAGGTTCTTCCGCGGCAGTAATGGCGGGCCTGGGCAAGTCATTTGACGAAAACCAGTTTAAACAAAACCTGCAGCAGTCATTTGGTATTTACCCGGATAAACCCGTGAAAACCGGAGATAGCTGGCACAAAACCATGACCATGAATAATGCAGGTATCGTTATGAAAATGGATAATACCTATACACTCGAATCCGTGGAAAATAATAATGCCAATGTAAAAATGAGTTCGAAAATTACTTCCGGAAGTGATTCGGCGCAACTCATGGGTATGGATATGGATATGAATGGAACGATGGATGGAACCATGCAATTTGATATTGCCAGCGGCATGCCTATAAAAGGCCTTTCCAACATGCAGATGAATATGAAGATGAAAAACCAGGGAACAGAAATCCCGATGAATATGACTTTTACTATGAATATTACGGGGAAGAAGTTGTAGGGAAATTGATTAAGAAATAGTTTGTTGTTTTGAGTTTTGTGTTTCGGGTTAAATTTCGATTCGAGATTTTATATTCTCTATTACGATTTAAATTTTTTATAACTCATTTTATTTGTTGGAAACAATGAATAAGAATGGGTTATTATTTTGATCTACGTATCTAAAAAATGAAGATGTTATTTTTATTTTTTGAATATCAAAAATCTTACATCTTAAATCCTACTTCATAAATCAACCTCCTTCTTTAATAATTAAGGTTTATTTTTGCGGCAGCAATTAATCATTTAATTATTACAATATGCGGTCTATAGCTTTGCGCGAAGCGCTCCGGGAAGCCATGAGCGAGGAAATGCGCCGGGATGAATCTGTTTTTTTAATGGGTGAAGAAGTGGCGGAATATAACGGTGCTTATAAAGTGAGCCAGGGAATGCTCGCAGAATTTGGTCCCAAAAGAATTATTGATACACCCATTTCTGAACTGGGTTTTGCCGCCATCGGCGTGGGCGCTGCGCAAAATGGTTTGCGCCCAATCGTGGAATTCATGACCTGGAATTTTGCGGTTTTGGCCATGGATCAAATTTTAAATACTGCTTCCAAGATGCTTGCTATGAGCGGCGGACAGATCAATTGCCCCATCGTTTTTCGCGGCGCCAATGGCAGCGCGGGACAATTAGGCGCGCAACACTCCACGGCTTTTGAAAGTTTTTATGCAAATATTCCCGGGATAAAAGTTGTTTCCACTTCCAACGGATATGATGCGAAAGGCCTTTTAAAACAAGCCATTCGCTATGAAAACGACCCGGTAATTTTTATGGAAAGTGAAGTGGCTTATGGAGAAAAAATGGAGGTACCGAAAGATGAATATTATATACCACTCGGTAAAGCCGATATAAAAAGACCTGGCAGAGATGTGACGATTGTTTCTTTTAATAAAATGATGAAAGTGGCCATGGATGCGGCTTCCGAACTGGAAAAAGAAAATATCAGCGCGGAAGTAATTGACCTGCGAACGATCCGTCCGCTGGATTGGCATACGATTTTAGACAGCGTGAAAAAAACCAATAGACTTGTGATCGTGGAAGAGCAATGGCCGATGTGTTCTGTTTCTTCTGAAATTTCTTACCGCATTCAAAAAGAAGGTTTCGATTATTTAGACGCGCCCATTCGCCGCATCAACAGCGCCGATGCGCCCATGCATTATGCGCCCAATCTCGCGGAAGCTTATTTGCCGGATGTTGCGGGTACCGTGAAACTGGTGAAAGAAGTAATGTATTTGAAAAAATAATTTTACCCGCATAATTTTTTTCCACACGAAATAAAATTTATATTTGGTGTGCCATGAAACGCATTGCTGCTTATATAATTTTCATTTTTTTCGGCATTCAAAATGTTTCCGCTCAAACAACAGATACATTTCCAATATTGGGTGATTCGGGAGTTTTGCAAAATGTAAAAGTGAATGCATTCGGTTCGCAGGCAAAATTGAAAGATATCCCCACAGCTATTGCAGTGCTAACCACGGAAGACTTACAACGTTTTGATGGCATGTCATTATTATCCGCGATGAATACAGTGCCCGGCGTGCACATGGATGAACGCACGCCAGGAAATTACCGGCTTTCTATTCGCGGTAGTATATTGCGTTCGCCTGCAGGAATCAGGAATGTAAAAATCTATTGGGATGAAATTCCACTAACCAATGCATCAGGAAATACATACCTGAATATGGTGGACATCAATCACCTTCAATCCATAGAAATTATTAAAGGCCCTGCATCCAGCATGTACGGCGCAAATACTGGTGGGGCGCTGATCCTGCATTCTTTCAACAGCAATTTAAAAAAGAAAGATCAGTTGAATGCGGGTTTAAATCTCGGTTCTTTTTCTTTGATCAATGAACAGTTTGGCTGGCAGGCACAACGAAAAAATTTTTATTCAAATCTCCAGCAAAGCCATTTATCCAGTCTTGGATTTCGGGAAAATGGTTCTTCGCGAAAAGATATTTTGAAATGGAATGCTAACTGGAAAATCAATAAAAAACAACAATTATCTTTTTTAAGTTTTTATGCGAATCTTCATTTTGATAATCCCGGTAGTTTAACGGAAGATGATTATAATGATGATCCCACACAAGTAAGAAATGGGCTTGCTGATCAGCAGGCAGGCTTCACCAATCATACATTCTTTTTTGCACCATCTTTAAAATCAATTATCGGAAAAAGGCTGGTAAATACAACTTCGGTTTCTGCGGTGAATACCATTTTTACAAGAAATATGTTTTTAAATTTTGAAAAAAGAAATGAATGGAATTACAGCGCACGGACACGATTTTCCTACAACTGGCTTTGGGGAAAAATTAATATGGAAAATATAACGGGCGTGGAATGGCAATATGGTACAACGAACCTGAATGAATTCACTAACAAAAGTGGAGCAGCAGATTCATTTTTATACAACGATGACCTGCGCTATGCACAATATTTTTTTTATACACAATTCAACGCAAGATTGAATCAGAATGTCATTCTGCAAGTGGGTGCAAGCCGCAATACCATGCATTATTATTTTTACCGCACAGCAGTTGATACAATTACATTTCCACAAAACAGGGTAGCCGGAAATCTCGTAGCACCGCGCATAGGAATCGTTTATAAACTCACGGCTGCCGTATCGCTGTATGCCACGGCAGCAAAGGGTTTCTCGCCGCCAACTCTGGCAGAAGTGCGGCCCACAAATGGTTCGTATTATCCGTATCTTCAACCGGAACAAGGCTGGAATTATGAAGTGGGTGCCAAAGGTTCTTTATTCAATAACCGGTTAGATTTGAATACAGCGATTTATTATTTTGATTTGGAAGATGCGATTGTTAGTCGCACCGATACTTCGGGAAATAATTTTTATGTAAATGCAGGAGGCGCGATTCAAAAAGGTTTTGAACTTTGGTTGAAAGGATATGTCATCCGGAATTCCCGGAGAAATCCTTCCCAAATCAGTATGTTGAATATCTGGAACAGTTTTACTTTTCAACCTTATTTTTTCAAAGATTATTCAGATGGATCTAAAGATTATTCCGGCAATCACCTGACGGGTATTCCGCAATTCACCAATGTATTAGGCGTGGATCTGCGTTTGAAAAACAGTGTGTATGGCGCATTGATATTGAATTGTACGGCTGCGATCCCTTTGGATGACGCGAATGATGTGTATGCAAAACCGTACCAGCTTCTGCAAATAAAAGTTGGCAGGCAAATAGAAATTTCCAGTATTCCTGTCAATGTTTTCGTGGGTATTGATAATGTATTGAATGAAACGTATAGCCGCGGAAACAATATCAATGTGGCGGGAAGTAATTATTATAATCCTGCGCCGGGAAGGAATTTTTTTGTGGGCGGGAAATTAAATCTCTGAAAATAATTTTACATAATACGCACAACCAGCCATTTATTTAACGGTTACATTTGCCCAAAAATATACTGATGTCAAACATCCTGATTATAGATGATGAAAAAGCAATCCGCAAAACACTCACGGAAATTTTGAGTTATGAAGGTTTTAAAACAGATGAAGCTTCTGATGGCGAAGAAGGCTGGAAAATGTTTATGGCCAAAACCTATGATGCCGTTTTATGCGATATTAAAATGCCAAAAATGGATGGGCTTGAATTTTTAGAAAAAGCGAATAATAAAAATCCGGATGTTCCCATTATCATGATCAGCGGGCATGGGAATATTGAAACCGCTGTGGATGCTGTAAAAAAAGGTGCGTTTGATTATATCGCAAAGCCACCGGATCTCAACCGGCTTCTGATAACTATACGCAATGCTGTTGAAAGAAATACGCTGAGCGTAGAAACCAAAGTGCTGAAAAGAAAAGTGAATAAAGTGCAGCCCATCATCGGCGAAAGTGATGCGATTCAAAAAATTAAAGACACGATAGATAAAGTGGCGGCCACAGATGCGCGCATTTTAATTACGGGTGAAAATGGTGTAGGTAAAGAGTTGGTGGCAAAATGGATTCATGAAAAAAGTAACCGCAATGCAGCGCTGCTTGTTGAAGTGAATTGCGCAGCTATTCCCGGTGAATTAATTGAGAGTGAATTATTCGGCCACGAAAAAGGTTCATTTACTTCTGCGATAAAACAACGCATCGGGAAATTTGAGCAAGCCAATAAAGGCACTATTTTCCTGGATGAAATTGGAGACATGAGTATGAATGCGCAGGCAAAAGTTTTACGTGCTTTGCAGGAAGGAAAAATTACCCGCGTGGGTGCAGAAAAAGAAATTTCTGTGGATGTGCGGATCATTTCCGCAACGAATAAAAATTTGCTGGAAGAAGTGGAAGAAAAAAAATTCCGACTCGACTTATATCACCGGCTCGGTGTGATATTAATACACGTTCCATCATTGAATGAACGCGTGGAAGATATTCCTTTACTCGTGGATAAATTCCTGGCAGATATTGCGGATGAATATGGGCAGGCGCCAAAAACAATTGATAAAAAAGCAATTGCAGAATTACAAAAACATACCTGGACTGGAAATATTCGTGAACTGCGAAATGTAGTGGAGCGGCTCATTATTTTATCAGGAAAAACGATCTCCATGGATGATGTAAAAAATCATGTAATGCTCCACTGAAATGAAGTAAATGGTTTTAAGTGAAAGAAGAATTTATGCCCCGTGAAAAAACCATGTATATTATTTTGGGCCCAACTGCTTCGGGAAAAACTGCTGTTGCCATTGAGCTTGCGCGCTTTTTAAATACATCCATTATTTCCGCTGATTCGCGGCAATGCTTTCGCGAATTAAATATCGGCGTAGCAAAACCAACTGCAGAAGAATTGGCTTTGGTCCCACATTTTTTTATTAATAATTTGAGCATTACAGAAGAAGTGAATGCGCGATTATTTGAAGAATCTGCTTTAGCATTTACCCAAAAAATATGGCAAGAAAATGATACCGCGATAATGGCAGGCGGCACGGGTCTTTATATCAAAGCATTTTGTGAAGGCATGGATTCAATGCCGGAAGTGGAAAAAGAAATTCGTGAAAAATTGAGAAATGATTTTTCTAAAAATGGCATTGAATGGTTGCAGGATGAAGTGCAAAAAAAAGATCCTGATTTTTGGCTACAGGCAGAACAGGATAATCCCCAACGACTTTTACGCGCATTGGAAATATGGGAATCAACCGGGACTTCCATTCTTGATTTTCAAAAAAATAAAAAGGTGCACAGAGATTTTAAGATCATTAAAATTGGTTTTGAAATTCCTATGCCTGCATTGTATGAACGGATCAATAAACGCGTAGATAAAATGATGATAGCGGGTCTGTTGTCTGAGGTGGAAAATTTATTGCCTTACCGTAATTGCGCTGCTTTACAAACTGTTGGCTATAAAGAATTATTTGAATATTTGGATGGGAAATATTCACTTGAAAAGGCGATAGAAAAAATAAAACAACATACACGCAATTATGCAAAGCGGCAAATGACCTGGTTTAAAAGAGATAAGGAAATACAATGGCAAAATGGAAACGCGCGACTTGATTTTTTCAACATTCAATTAGATTCATAAAATTTTTTCAGCCCTTTTCAAATAATATTCTGGCAGAAGCCTTACATTTGACCTTCAGTCCCGGAATCATAACCCCTAAATATTGATCATTTTATTTTGACTTTAATTACATAAAGTTTTATTGGAATGTTTTTTTTAGAGATGGAGATTCAATTTTATTTAATCACCCAAACAATAATTTTTCATGAAAAAAAATTTCTTCATTGCATGTTTAAGTTTGTGCATATTCGGCCTGCAGGCCAATAGCCAAAATTATTGGAATGCAGCCAAAGAAAGTGATGTGAGCAAGGGCAAAGATATTTTTGCCGGTCATTACAAACCCAATGCGTATTTAATATATAAGCTGGATGAAACAAAAATTAAATCAGATCTTGCAAAAGCGCCATCATGGAAAGTTGCCAATTCACCGGTAACCATCCTGGTTCCGGTTGGGGATGGCACGATGGAAAAATTTCGCGTGGCAGAAGCTTCCGTAATGGAGCCGGCGCTTGCCGCAAAATTCCCGCAAATAAAATCTTATACGGGCCAGGGAATTGACAATCCTTCATCAACGATTCGGTTTGATATAACGCAATTAGGCTTTCATGCTATGATTCTTTCACCAAACAGGAGTACTATTTACATTAATCCGGTAGATGTAGATAAAAGCAGCCGGGTGTATGCAATTTATACGAGAGCGAATACAAGTTCTCCGGTTGAATTTAAATGTGAAACAGAGAGTACAAATCTTGGAAATGGTACGGGGAAAGCCACACCTTTTTCAGGAAATGCGGATGATGGTATATTGAGAACTTACCGGCTCGCACTTTGTGTAACGGGAGAATTTTCCCAATACTTTTTGGATGGTTCAGAAACCAGTGATGCAGAGAGAAAAGCCAAAGTATTGGCGCAAATTACCACTGACCTTACACGGGCCAATGGAATTTATGAAAGAGATTTTGGTATTACTATGCAGTTTGTTACCAAAGAACTTTCCATTATTTATTTAGATCCTACAACAGATCCATTTGTCAATAATTTTAATAGTAAAACACAACAGGTTTGTGATGATTCTATTGGGAATGCGAATTATGATATTGGTCATGTGGTACATGTAGCACCTAATAATGGCAATGCAGGTTGCATTGGCTGTGTGTGTAAAACAGGCAGTAAGGGAAGCGGATTTACATTTTATTTGCATCCCGATTTACTGGATCCGTTTGTAGTGGATTACTGGACACATGAAATGGGCCACCAATTTGGAGGTAACCATACATTCACTTTTCAAAATGAAGGTACCGGCGCAAATGTAGAGCCCGGTAGTGGTTCAACCATTATGGGTTATGCTGGTATTACCGGAAGTACAGATATTCAGCCACACAGTGATGATTATTTTCATGCGGTGACAATTGCACAGGTTTCAAATTATTTCAGGTCAGATAAAGGTGGTTGTGCTGTAAAAACGGCCACAGGAAATACAGCTCCCACTGCAAAAGCAGGCGCTGATTTTACAATACCAAAATCAACACCATTTCTCCTGACCGGTGTGTCAACGGATGTGAATACGTCTGATGTATTGTCTTATGAGTGGGAGCAAATTGATACGTATGAAAGTGGATCAAATACCTTCCCGCAACAATCTTCAAAAAGCGGCCCGGTATTCAGGTCAATTTTATATACGCCTCAACCAACACGCGTTTTTCCAAATCTTACAACAATATTGTCCGGCGCTCTTTACAACAAATGGGAAGCATTGCCATCTGTAGCACGCGATTTGAATTTCCGTTTTACTGCAAGGGATAATCACCCGGGTGGTGGAAACAATGAAAGTGATGATATGATTGTAACAATTAATGCAAATTCAGGCCCTTTCCAGGTAACTGCGCCTAATACAAATGGCATTAGCTGGGTTGCAGGTACAATGCAGGCTGTAACCTGGGATGTAGCTAATTCTACAGCCGCACCGGTAAGTTGCGCAAGTGTAAATATTTTATTGTCATTGGATGGTGGCATGACATTTCCGATCGTACTTGCTGCAAACACACCAAATGATGGGAGTGAAGATGTAATGGTTCCAAATTTAGATGTGACTACAGCACGTATCAAAGTAGCTTCTGTTGGAAATATCTTTTTTGATATTAATAATAAAGACTTCACTATTAAAGGCTCATTGCCTGTGACCTGGTTATCATTCACCGCGGAGAAGTCAGGCGCGAATACCGTGTTGCTCAACTGGTCCACAGCAAATGAATTGAACAACGATCATTTTGAAATAGAGAGAAGCAATGACGGAACAAATTTCGCCATGATCACAAACATTAAAGCTGGATCAAATCCAAACCAGGTACAGAAGTACGCATATACAGATAAAGCCGCACAGCAGGGTGATAATTATTACCGTGTAAAACAGGTTGATCTTGATGGCCGCTTTACTTATACAGATATTAAGAAAGTAACACTCGATGGTGCAAGCACATTCTTCAGTATCAGGCCAAATCCTGTTGTTGATAAAGCAACTTTAGTAGCAGGTACAAGGTTGAATAATGTTCGCATCAGCATGGTAAGTGCAACCGGGAAAACTGTTTATACATCTTCTCAAACGCTTATCAATGCAGGTGATGTATTAACGATACCAGTAAGCAATCTTGCAAAAGGTGTTTACATTATTAAGATCACCAGTGATGAAGGAAATAAAACTGAGAAATTGGTCGTACAATAAATTTTGTGTGATTTAAAAATTAAGGCCGGCTATTTTAGCCGGCTTTTTTGTGTGCAGGATAAAAGTTATAGCACATTCATTAAAATTGCACTTAATAATTATTCTCAGAAATTAAACATGAATTATTTTTTAAAAAGGATATCCAATTGCTAAATTAAAAACTAAATTTTGCCTGCGCCAGTCTTTACTTCCAAAATCAATTTGATCAAGTACCCAGCGATTGCCCTGTGGTAAAAATGGTTTGCGTAAAGGGAAAGCTACATCCAGGCGAAGTACAAAAAAACTTACATCCACGCGTAAACCTACTCCAGTGCCAAGTGCCATTTCACTAAAAAATTGATTGGAGAATTTTGCGCCCGGCCTTGTCGTGTCTTCGCGAACCGTCCACACATTTCCGGCATCCAGGAATACTGCGCCATAGATAACGGAAAATAATTTCGCGCGCAATTCCGTATTCAATTCCAGTTTCACATCACCCGGCTGTTCGGGTAAAAAACCCAGTGTATCAATATTGCCTGCATAATAAGAACCCGGCCCTAAAGACCTGGCGCGAAAAGCCCTGATATCACTTGATCCGCCGGCAAAAAATTCTTTGATAAATGGCATTGTATAACTGTTTCCATACGCATAGCCAAGGCCGGTAACAATGCGGCTCGCGAGGGTAGTATTTTTATTTAATTTCAGGTAATGCCTGAAGTCGAGTTCTGCTCTTACATATTGTGAAAATGGCTGGCCAAAAAGATATTTTGGATTTCCATTGCGCACATTTGCGCCGCTAACCAATCCCAAAATATTACCGGATAAATCGAGATTGCCATTGAAATAATAATTATTTTTTTTCCGGTTTGGATTGAGGTAAGTATTGTAATTGTAATTATAATTTGAACCAATAATAAATTGTTTTTCAATGCTTCTTGCCAATGCGATATTATTCTTTAATGAATCCTGGAATTCGGGGGTAATATTTGCCGGGTTCACCAGATTCATTGCGAAAATATTCAATGTATGTTCTTTGATGATGTCTTCTTTCCATACATAACCGGCGCTTGCTGTAAGAGATGTTAGCGTGTATTGTGTATTGCGATTAAACAATTGATAGCCTAACGATAACTTTGTTTGCGGTACAAAATTGCTGTTGGTTTTAAACTGCACCGGCCCGATCACGCGGGGAAAAAATAAGTTCATGTCAATACCAAGCCTGTTCGTACTTACATTCGGCGCTTGTGCAGAAACTTGTTTTTCTATACCACCAAAAACACGGACCGTATAGAGTTCTGCTCCTTTAAAAAAATTCCTGTTTTTCCAGCTAAGTGAAACTTCTGTTCCTGTAGAGTTATTCGATTTGGTAAGCCCTGAAACCTGGAACTGTATTGATTTTTCTTTTGCAGGTGTGAGGTAATAAAATGCGTTTAAAGATGGTTTGGGCGTGGTATCTGTTTCTACAAAACTGGCTTTTACAAATTTGTAAATTCCTAAATTCACCAACCGGTTTAATGATAAATTATGCGCCGTGCGATTATATAAATCACCCGGTTTAAATACGAGTGTGCGGCTAAAAATTTTCGGGTTAAACCTATTGTTCGGGTCATAAATATAATAGCCATCAAATTTTCTTGACTGCTCTAAGACGCGTGAAATGCTTGTATCATTTTGTAAATTATAATCCGCGAATACAACTACTTCATTGATTTTAAATTGTTCTTTGGCTTTATCGGGGACGTCATCTTTCGTGCGCAAATACATATTCACTTTATAATTTCCAATGGTTGTATCAGCATCTACAATTAAATCATTCGGGTTGAAATAATAGAAACCTCTTTCCTTCAGGCGCGTATCTATGCGTACACGCTCTGACATAATGCGGTCAAGTGTATAAGGCCTGCCAGTTTTTAGTTGCGAATTTTTTTGAAGCCTTGCAATCATTTTTCCATACTTCGAAGAATCCGTTTCATAAACTACAGTATCAATATAGTACCTGTTGCTCACTACACCTTTATAAGTTGCTTCCATTTTTTTATTTTTGATGGAAGTGTCTGCGGTCATCGTTGAACGAAAAAAACCATTATTTTCCAGGCGGTTTTCCAGTATCGCACGATTTTTTTCTGTATTCACCTGGCTTGCCAAAACAGGCGGTTCGCCTACCTTATATTTTAACCAGTAACCAAGACCTTTGCCTTTTGGAGAATCAACGATATTATAAAAAAGTACTTTATAGGGAATACCAAAAATGCGCGCATTGGGTTTGGGGCGGACAAGGTCTTTCAATTCGGCTGCGAGGTCTTTCTTATTATATTTTACTGAATCATTTTTTGGTTTCAATTCCACTTTTGCCCCCATGTATAATGCATCATTATCAGGAATATTTTTAGTAGCACTACACGAATATGCAGCAATCAAAATAATAATGTATAAAAATATAGACAATCTTTTCATATAAAAATTTCTTTTAGCATTCAAAACCTTCATTACGCTCCCGGTTTTTTCATCTCTTCAATTGTTTCCTGCTGCTGTTCTTTTTCTTCTTCTTTCGCCGCTTTATTTTGTGCCTTAATTTTCTTTTTTAATTTTTTATTGGCCTTCGCAAATAATTCTTTGAAATGATCATAGTCCAATGTATAGATAAAAGTCAAACCAGTTTCTACAACCTGCCCTTCTATAACACCTTCATATTCATTTTTTCGGTAGCCGCGAATTTTGTACCGCCCATCTTCACTAAGCAAATAATCAATCGCCACATCGCCGGCTATGTTAGCTGCATCCCTGTTTGTACCGGTTGGACTTTCTAATTCAAAATTACTTCCCACGCTAACTTTCAGGCGATCATTTAATAAAGATTTGGAAACGCCAACTGTAAGGTCTGTGCGGCTTTGCTGTGTACCAGTACTGTAATCATCCTGGGAATTCAATCCAAAACTCAAGTCAACTCCCTGGATTAAATTTCCCGCTAACTTATTTAACTCGTCGGTTAAAATTTTGCTTACACTTTGTTTTACAAGTGTGGAAGTGCTCGTGCTCGCCGCGCTTTGCGTAATATCCTCGCCTACGAACCTGCCTAATAACAATAATGCAAAAACCTGTTTATTTAATTCGGACTCATCCGTTTTTAATTGTTGCAACTTTGTATCAACTACTGTCCATTGTGAAAGTTCATCCTGCGGTAATGCGATCTCAAAACTGATCTGCGGCTTTAATAAATCACCAGTCATTTTCAGGAAAACCTGGATATCAATTTTTTGTTTGTATTTATTGATCTCATTATCAGACTGGCCTGCAAGCATGGGTTGTACCAAATCAATCGGGGCCGCTTTCGTTTCATATAACGCAGTAATATTTACCATTGCTGAAGTAGGATCTCCGGTCCAGGTGATCACACTTCCGCGTTGAATATCAAATTTTCTTTTCAGGAAATTAAAGGTCAACTGGTATGAACCATTGGTCAATTCATAATTTCCCGTGAGTGAAAGTTTTCCGCTTTCATCAATGCCTCCTGCCAGGTTTGCACCACCCTGCATTTTTAACGCGTCTCCATTTCTTTCATCAATTACCAGGGTAAATGCAGCCGCAGTATCAGTTGTAAAATTCACGGATACATTCATATTCGCAAATGCTTTTGTATTGATCAATGTATCGCGGAAATCAATTTTTACTGTGGTATCTTTTGGTGCACTTTTATCTACAAAATTCACAACGCCTTCACGGCTCACTACTTCCGGGTCATTACTGGGTAAAACAAAAGTGAAATCAGTTTGTTTATTTGCGTTAATGTTTGCAGTAATTGCCGGCGCTTCCATACTTCCTTTCACTTTAATATCTGCATCAATATTCAGGTCGCCATAGAACATTTGATTCTCTGCGCGTGTAGAATGAACAACATTAAAATTATTGGCATTAAAAGTTAATCCAAAAGAATAATTCCTGAAATCTTTGGTGAATATATCACCATTCAAAATAGCTTCGCTACCTGTTGTGTCTGTGAGTGAAAACTGATTAAAATGAAAACCACTTTCATCCACTTTTATTTTATCATTATTTAGTGTGAATTTTTCACCCAGCATCGTTGGTGTTACGAATGCATCATTGAACTGCAAAGTGCCATTGACTTTCGGCGATTTTGAATTACCCTTAATTTTAAAATTACCACTTACAAAACCGCCGGCATCCTGCAACTGGCCGACGGTAAATCCGCGGAGAGATGCAAGGTTTAATTTATTGATGTCTAAATCCATATCAATATTTCCTTCGCCGGTATAATATTTTCCTGTAAGCGAAACATCATTATTCTGGCCGGTAATTTTTAGATCTGCATTAAAAGCATTGGCCGTTTCATTATCCACTTTCACATTTATATTTCCAAGTGTATCTGTTTTATAACTGAAATTATTGATAGCAAGGTCAGAAGTAAAAACCGGGCTCTTCGGTAAACCTTTTACAAGTACATGACCGTTGATGGCACCATCCATTAATAAAGAATCCTGGTCTGCAAAATCGGTCAATGTTTTAATATGAAAATCGTAGAATGCAATTTCCAGCGGCGCAGTTGGCGATTGTGATTGGCTGTTGATACTTAGCGATTGATTATTATGTGTGATCTTAAAATTATGCGCAATGATTCCCAAAGAATCATATTGAATAAAATTGTCTTTACTCACTTCCCAATTTTCATAATTCAATAAAGCATTTTCAGGGCTGAGGCTTACTGTAAAACCGTTATTTTTTGGCGTAAACGTGGTAGAAAAATGATAGCGTACTTTTTCTTTTTTGTCTTTTAAAAGAATTGCGGTGATCAAATTCTGGTCAGCAATAAATCCTGATAAAGAAGTTTGATAAAGCTGAAACCCTTTGCTACCGCCTTTATCCATGCCTAAATTATAATCCAATAAATTGTCACTGCTGTATACAAATGCACTCAAATTTTCAATGGCTTCTTTGCCATATTGTATGTGCGGTGCTTTCAAACTAAAATCAATTTTTTCATCTGCGCTTGAAAAAATTAATTTTGCATGCATACTATCTGTGCCTTCGAGTTGAGGTTGAAATTGCAAAACGAGTGGAGAAACTTTCAGGTCCAAATCCATTCTCCAATCCTGCGGAGTAAAAGCAGTATCTTTAAAATTAGGTAATTTGTAATACGTATTTATTGTATGCATCACAGCTTTGCCTGTTTCAGATAATTTATATTTCCCAATCCAGTTTACATTAGCCATTTCTGAATTCAATGTGATCAATTGCCCGGAATCCGTTCTCGCAGCGAGCAGTGAAATTGTATCTGTATTTAAATGTTGACCTTTATTTGTTACGAATAGATCATAGATTTTTAATTTTCCCTGCAATGAATCAGGATTGGTGTTTTCAAAATCTGCATGTACAATTCCACTTAGTTGTAATGAATCTGTCATCAAATGCAATGCCTGTAAATCCAGTGTATCAATTTTCATATCAATTTTCACTGCAGGGAATTTATTCTGAAGCATGGCTTCTCCATCCAATGTATAGGAAATGTTTGGATCATTCATGGATGAAGAAATTGTTGCCTGTCCATTTTTTAATGAAATATCGGCGAGCAGGTTTTGATAATTATAATTTTTGATTACGCCTTCTTTCAATACCGCATGAATATCAGTGTTCATCGTTTTATAATCCAGGTCGGAACCTTTTATATCCGTGTTCAGGCTTATTTTACCAATATTTTTTTCCTGTTTTAAAAGATAACCAAGATCAAAATTGTTTGTAGAAATATTCGCATTATAAGATTTTCCATTATTGCTCATTTTCGCATTGACCAATGCATTCCCGATAGACGTTTGCGCATTTATTTTTGTGGTAAAATTTTTTGCGTTGCCATTGAAATTTCCCGATGCAGTAATGCGCTGCGGTAGTTGAATGGAAGCGGGCAAACTACCTTTTGGTAATAGTTTTTCTATATCATTTTTCGTAGTGGTTAAATTGGCCAGGTTGATCGCAAAATTTGCATTGGTTGCATCGGGTAAACCTTTGATTTTACCGGAAAATTTTACTGACGTATTTCCATAACCTGAAAAAGAAAAGTTATCTACAGATAAATCTTTTATATAACCTTTCAGTTTTGTATCAATTGTAAAAATGGCATTTTCATTTCCTTTTAATTGTTCTTTTAATGAAGGGGCAAAAAGTAAAATATCTTTTGCCGCGATCTTACTGTTTGCAATATTGGCCTGCAAAAATGTTTCACCGGGTTTTGCTGAAAGTGCCGCAGCAGACGCGTATGTTAAATTCACTTCATCTTTCAAATCTGTTTTATCCGTTTGCAAAATCATATTATTGAGATGCGCAGCAGTATCAGAATAATAAAAACCTGCCTGGAATTTTTTCAGATCAAGACCGCTGTTTTCTTTGGCAGCAAGCTGGTTGATATTTCCCTGGAATATACCGGGGGAAAAGGAAAGTTGCGAAGCGCCCAAATCGAAATCTGTAAAATGAATATGATTAAAATCCATACCGGAAGTTGTGCGGGCCACTGCATTATTATCATAAACAATTTGATTGTTTTCAATGGCCAGGTTTTTTATAAAGAAATGCCAGTCTGAAGCCGGAGCTACACTTGAATCACTGGTAATAGTAAAAGCTTTTTCGCCGGTTTTTTTTGCAATACCTTGTTGCACATTAACTGTTGAATTTTTAAGCTCAAGGCTTTTCAATGAAATCAATAATTTGCCCAGGTCAATGTTTTCAAAAACAGAATGAAAATCTCCCAGGTTAATATTGGCCAGCATATTTGAAAGCTGGTTATCGTATTGAAAAAGAACTTTTGTAAAATCAATTTTATCCAGCGTAAGTTTTGTGGCGGTCGTAAGATTTGCAGAATCCGCCGGTGGCGCGGAAATGGGCACACTTATGTGCAATGGCGTATATTGCCTGAAACGAATATTGGCATTATCGAGTGCAATGGAAGGAACATTATACGTGCTTTTATCAGGCTCGAAAGATTTTATGTTCACTTTGAAATTTCCCAGGAAAGCATATAAATCATTCCCTGTAAAATCATCTGTAAAAGTTGTGGTGACCTGGTTCAGCACAATTTTATCCAAATGAAAAGTCATTGGTGTGGATGCCTTTGTAGGCGTCGCTTTTTGATCCCCGGCAAACGCATCAACAATATATTGATAATTAAACACGGTATCTTTTCCCTTGCGGTAAATATTTGCACGAATGCCATCCAGTTCAAGATAATTTAATTCAACTGTATGATTCAGTAATTTCAGCAGCGTGATATCAACCCGTATTTTTTTTCCTGCGAGCAAAGTATCTTTTGCCTGGTCTTCAAAATAAATATTTTCGAGAACGATTCTTTTGGGAAAGTCAATGCTTAATTTTCCAATTTCAACTTTGGTATGAATTTTTTTCTCCAGGTAAGTGACAATTTTTCCGCGCGCAAAATTTTGTACAGCCGGAATTTGAATGGCGATCAAAACCAGTATAAATAACAAAAGGATTGAACCAACAATCCATGCTATTATTTTTAAAGATTTATATAAAGCTTTTTTTGCTGTCAGCAGGAAAGTGGTTTAGAAGTTAACAATTGAAGGTCTTTTAATTATGCGGGAATGTTTTATTAAAGAAAGAAACGTGCTTACTTATTTTTTCTTTTTTTTATCCAATTTATGAGCGTTTTTGCACCAGCAAAAATACCCACACCTTTTGCAAGACCAATTGCTGATTCTTTTAAATCTACCCTTCCTTTTTTTCCTGAAAATAATAATGATTTTCCCAACCTGAAAATTGGTTGTAATGATTTTGTAAAAATTGCACGTTGTACGACTGCGGGAAGAACAGCTCCGGCTGCAACTTTTAGAGATTCTTTGGGTATTTCTTTTAATCTTTCCTGCAATTCAGATTCCTGTATCTTGATAGAAATCTTCAATAGCGCAATTTCTTTTTGCAAGTCACTCAAATTATTGATCGCGGACAAATCTTTTTCTTTATGCTTATTATTCATTTTCCTTTGATTTTTCAAATAAAATGTTTACTAAAAAATTAGTCATCGATTTCTCAATTACTTTTTTTCGTAATGCAACTACAACAATAGCAAGAATGATGTAAAAAATTGCTACGATGCCATACCCCCAAAATAAACTGCCTAAAATAGTAGCGAGGAAAGCCGCAAGGGATAAGCTTAGGAATAATAAAATAAAAACTGCCATCAGGCCTAAAATAATGATGGTAAAAAAAGCACCCGCTAATCGGGAAGTTTTTTCCACAGCTTGTAATTTTATCAGCATAATCCGGTCGTTGATATACCCTTCCAGCTTGTCTTTTGATTCTGAAAAAAAATTATCTTCATTTTCCATTGTATCTTTTTTAATTTTATTTGATAAGCATTCATTTAATTGATGCCAATCTGTTTTGAAAAATTCCTGCCTTTTTCTAAAAGTTTATCTGCTTCCTCATCAAATTTTTCAATGGTGGCAAAGAGTTTGTTCCCTGCTGTTTGAAATTTATCTTTTATTTCTGTGATCATTTCTTTACCATTGTCACTATTTAGATAGAGGTAGACAAATGCACAGGAGGCAACACCGGCAATAAACCCGGAAAAAAAATTACGCTTATCATTCATAACCTGTTATTTTTACTATTAATTATAAGTTGAAAAGATACAATCATTGTACCAATTAAACAAAAGAAATGGAGCATAATAAAGAATACATCATTAACAAATACATTTTCGTATTCATCATTCTTTGTTTTGGTATGATACTGGTTTTTAGTTTGATGCAGTTTTTCACGGCATTTTTGGGCGCAATTATGTTTTACGTATTGAGTAAGCCTGCTCTTCTATGGATGTTAGATAAGAGAAAGTGGAATAAAAATATTGCTGCATTGATTGTAATTCTCGTGACCTTTTTCATCATTTTATTACCCGTCTCCTTACTGGTAATTTTACTTTTTAATAAAGTAAGTAACGTAGTTTCAAATCCCAATGATATCATCAATGCTTTCAAACATTTTGATGAAATAATTTTTAGTAAAACCGGTGTTCACATTATTGCTGAAAATACACTCAGTAAAGCACAAGCGGTGGCTTCTGATGTGCTGAAAGCCTTGTTGAACCAGGGCTTGGGAATCCTAAGTTCCTTACTTATGATGTATTTTTTCCTTTACTTTATGATCAAGAATACAAACCGTATGGAGGCTTCAATAGTTTTCTACTTACCTTTTAGCGGTGAAAAGATTAAACGGTTCGGGAAGGAACTAGTTGCGCAGACAATCAGTAATGCGATAGGCATACCTACCATCGCAGTAATGCAAGGTTTCCTTGGCTTTGCCTGTTATGAAATCGCCGGCATTCCAGAGGCTGGTTTTTGGGGTGTTATTACGGGTTTTACTTCAGTGCTACCCGTGGTCGGATGCGGGGTTGTATGGGTACCCATGGCATTGTACCAGATATTATCGGGCAATTATGGTATGGGTATCTTTATTATTTTATGGGGCGCACTGGTTATGGGTCTTATGGATAATGTGATACGGTTCATGCTGGCTAAAAAAATGGCGGATGTGCATCCTGTTATTACTGTGCTTGGAATTATTATGGGTTTAAAATATTTTGGCATCACGGGTTTGATATTCGGGCCATTATTGATTTCCTATTTCCTTATATTATTGCAGATCTATTATTTGGAATACCAGAAACCTTTGGGACCGCCAAAGAATAAACCACGGCAGCTTGTGCCCAGTTATATGCATCCATTATTGGGTATAAAAAAGCCTCCAAAATCAAAGAAGAAGACAAGTTCATAAAACCTCTTTTTAAAAATATTTTTGCAAACTTTATCTTCGCGCCATGTTCTACCCGTTGTTGCGCAAATGCATGTTTTTGTTTCCTCCCGAAACAGTACACCATGCATCTATGAAATTGTTTAAAGCCGGTTGCAGTATTCCATTTATTCACAGGTTGATTAAAAATACATTTACACCCAAAGGTGCTTCTTTACGCAAAGAAATTTTTGGGCTTTCTTTTCGTAATAGTATTGGCCTCGGAGCCGGTTTTGATAAAAATGCTTTATACCTGCGCGAACTGGATGCGCTTGGTTTTGGGTTTGTAGAAATCGGAACCGTAACTCCATTGGCTCAAAAAGGAAATGAACAACCACGACTTTTCAGGTTGCCAAAAGATAAAGCGTTGATCAACAGGATGGGCTTTAATAATGATGGTGTAAATGTTATAAAAAATAGATTGGAAGAATGGAAAAGAAAGCATGGAAACGATGCAAATAAAATGATCATCGGTGGCAATATTGGTAAAAATAAAATCACGCCGAATGAAAATGCCTGGAAGGATTATGAAATTTGTTTCAATGAATTATTTGATTGTGTGGATTATTTTACGGTGAATGTGAGTAGCCCGAATACGCCCGGCCTGCGCGAGTTGCAGGAAAAAAGTGCATTGAAGCTGATTCTTCAAAATTTGCAGAAAATAAATAGTGAAAAGCCATTTCCCAAACCTTTATTTTTAAAAATTGCGCCGGATCTTACGAATGAACAATTGAATGATATTATTGACCTGGCTGTCGAGGTAAAATTATCCGGCCTGGTAGTTTCCAATACCACAATTTCGAGGGAGGGATTAGCAATTTCTCAAAATGAAATTGATAAAATTGGTAGTGGCGGATTGAGTGGGAAACCTTTACAAAAAAGATCCACCGACGTGCTTCGGTATTTTCATGAAAAATCTGGCGGAAAAATTCCGTTGATTG
Source organism: Chitinophagales bacterium (assembly GCA_038257845.1). Lineage (GTDB taxonomy): Bacteria > Bacteroidota > Bacteroidia > Chitinophagales > Chitinophagaceae > JAFDXJ01. Next base: position 59,905 of record JBBSQL010000007.1, on the reverse strand, counting down.
CCAGCGGTGGAATTTTTACAGTGAATGATGCGGAAGAAAAATTCCTGTATGGTGCTATGCTCATACAGGTTTGGACAGGATTTATTTATGAAGGGCCGGGAATTGTAAAAAAAATATGCAACAATTTAAAAAATTAATAATTTATTTATATGGAACATTTGTTCACGAGTGAAAGTATCATCAGCTTTTTTATCCTGGTCATACTGGAAGTTGTTTTGGGAATTGATAATGTAATTTTCGTAAGCATTATTATGAACAGGCTTCCTAAAGAAAAACAAAACCGTGCAAGATGGATGTGGATGTTTAGTGGGATGATCGTACGTACTGCATTATTATTTGCATTGTCCTGGTTACTTACACAAAAAGGCATTGCCTTATTTACTGTTTTTGGAAAAGGTTTTGATATCGCAAGTCTTGTCATGCTTGGCGGTGGCCTCTTTTTGATTTATAAAACGGTGATGGAAATTCATCATAAACTGGAAGGTGAAGATGAAACGTTACAGGCGGGGAAAAAGAAAGTACTGAGTTTTGGCAATGCCATGGTTCAAATAATTTTAATTGATATGATCTTTAGTTTTGACAGCATCATCACAGCCGCCGGAACTGCAAAGCATCTTGAAATAATGATCGCTGCAGTGATTGTCGCAATGATCCTGATGTTTCTTTTCAGTGCAGCGATTGCTAATTTTATTCATAAACATCCGACCATTAAAATGCTGGCACTTTCTTTTCTCGTGATGATTGGTTTTGTTTTGTTGGTGGAAGGCTGGGACAGTGAGCGTTCCCACGAAATGAACCTGAAAAATTACGTGTATTTTGCCATGGCTTTTTCTATCGCCGTTGAGATGTTAAATATGCGAATCCGAAAAGGCAGGGTTCCAAAACCTGTTTCTTTACACGAACCCGTCTTGAATAAAAAGAAATAAATTATATTTTGAAACCGGTTTATTTATAAACTCAGCCTGAAACCAAAAAATACACCGAAGCGCTGTGAATTTTCACTGGGCAAGGGTTGTGGCAATACTCGCCATAAAAAATCTACCCGGAAAAACTTCAATATATTATCTATTCCGGTACCTACTTCGAGGTACGCTTTTCCATTAAGTGATTGAAAAGGGTAACCCTGTATAAAATTCAGTTGCTTATTGGCATCACTTAAATTTCCTATGATTGCTTTGGCTTCCCAAAACTGGCGGAGTTTTAATTTTCGGGTTATTGGGATATATTTAAATAAGCCGCTGCCAATATTATGTTCTACATTAATGCCCGCATATTCATCCGTCAAATATTCAAAGCGATTCATTAAATTAAAGGAATATCTGCTGTAATAATACCATTCATTTCCTGGTAAAATATCCAGTAAATTATAGGGCAACGTGCCGAAGATTTTACCCGCATATACATTGTAATAAATATTTCCATAAGGAGAAACATTTAAATAATCACTTACAGAAAGATCAACTTTGTTATATGTGTAACTGCCTTTTAAAACATTTTTAAATCCATGCGCATATTTTAATTCAATAATTGGAAAATCACTACCCAGGCTTGTTCTGCTGAAATTATCAATTATTGTTCTTTCACTAAATGCATACCGGATACGAAATGAAGTTTCGAAATTATTCAATGCTTCTCCATTCTGAGCGGGAAAAAATTCTTTGCCGGGCAAATTCTGTAATGGGATAAATTCTTTAGAAGTGGCGGTGAAGCCAAAGCCAAAACCATGATTGTTTTCTTTGTAGATTTCAAATTTCTTTTCTTCAATATTTTGAAATTTTGTGGGTACGCCGGGCTTACGTAAAAACAAACTAAATAAATTATCCGAACCTAATTGATCGTAATACACTACTCCATTATCCAAATCATTTTTATAGGACAATGAAACATAAGACCAGGGATCACGATTCCATAAATATTTTATTTCTGCTTTTCCTTTAAATTTTTGATCCGAAAATCCATACGCCACATAACCGTTTAAATTTATTTTTTTACTGAATCCGTAATTCGTAGCTAAATCAAAACGTAAACGCGTACCCTCCCAGGAATTGCCGCTGAGCCAGTAATACCAGGGCCCGACACGGATATTGCCGATATCTTTCGTGCCTGAAAAAAGAAAATTCAATGTATTGCGGTAATGTACGTAAGCAGGTGTTTTCTCTAGTGTATCCAACAATTTATAAACTGATTGTTCATTTTTATTTAAAGGCTCGTGCCTGTTTTCTTCCCAGAAAGTATCCGTTCTTTCCTGTTGTCCAGGAAGTAAAATAATTTCTTCAGCGCTTTTATTTTTTTGTAACACATTCGTGATGGAATCACTGTTTGTAAGCACTTTGGTGTACGTGGCAGTTTTGCGGCCTTTAAATGCAATGCGATTATTTCCCAATGGCGCGATGTCTGCAACAAATTTATCTTTATATAAAAACCAAATACTATCATTGATCAGTTTGAATTCCTGGATGATGGACAAGCCTTTTATGAAATTAATATTTGCGTCGGAAGAGGGGCGTAGCGTTATTTTTTGAATAGCAAAAGATGTGTCATTGATCCAGGCATCACCAGTGAAAGTATTTTCGCCTTTTCTTTTTGGGATAAATGAAAAATGCACCAGGCGTTTATTATTCAGGTATTGTGTATCCAATAATTGAAACGAATAAAAGTTGTCACCGAAATCGCTGAAAGGGCTAACGAAATTTTTATCAAAAACCGGGATGGAATTATTATACACATCTACATTTTGATAGGTAGCACCCAATTGCTTCATGATACTTTCATTATCAATTCCATTCGTGATGGTTCCTTTAATTTCTTCTCTCGTGCGTGGTGGATTATTCTGGTGATAATAGTCAGACAATGTTTCTATTAAATACACTGGTAAAAATGGTTTATTCTCGGAAGTGCTGTCCATATAATCCAGGGCAAAATTGAGGGGTTTTAATATTTTATTTTTCTCCAGTTTTTCCCGGTTAATATTATCTATATCGAGCTCCAGTTTATTATAAATTTCATAAGAATAATTTTTCCAATGGCTGCGGTCATTCATTTTTTTATTGGCCATTATTTTTTTCCAGAACCATAAAGCGCGGTCATATTTTACTTTTACGATGGCTTCAGTCTGGGAGCTTACATTTAATTTGAAAGTAATAAAAGCAGAATCTTTTAGCGCTGTTACCGGGATCAAAACGATTTCATAGCCGATGGCATTAATAGTTAATGTGTCCGTGGGCAGGATATTTTCCATAAACAGGGAAAATTTGCCTAAAGAATCAGACAAGGTTCCGCGGCCATCTATTTTAAAATAAACTGATACAAAAGGAATAGGTTCATCACTCTGGTGATCCAGAATTTCACCCTGTAAATATTTACCCTGGGAGAATACGCCCGGGGCAAGAAAAACGGCTGCAAGCAGCATTGAATAAAATCGGTATTTCCACATATTGACCTTAGAACAGATTATGAACTATAAAAGTAAATCCTGTTTTCGTCTGCAAATAAACATTAACATGAGTTTACGTTTGACAGATTTTTTGAAATCAGTTTGCAAAATTGTAATATTGCAAAATCTTTAGGAATGAACGAACAAATTTCATCAAACGAATCTATCCCATCTAATAAAAAAAAGATCATTGTTTTAGGCAGTGGCCCAAACCGTATTGGCCAGGGTATTGAATTTGACTATTGTTGTGTACATGGTTTAATGGCCATTAAGGAAAGCGGTTTTGAAGCAATTATGATCAATTGTAACCCCGAAACTGTTTCCACGGATTTTGACGTTGCTGACAAATTATATTTTGAACCTGTTTTTTGGGAAAATCTCCTGGAAATCATTGAACTTGAAAAACCCGAGGGCATCATCGTGCAACTGGGTGGGCAAACTGCCCTCAAGCTCTCTCGGCGCCTGCATCTTCACGGTTATAAAATTATCGGGACTTCATTTGATGATATGGATATTGCGGAAGATCGCGGCCGGTTTAGTGATATGCTCAAAGAGTTGGGAATTCCTTACCCGGATTATGGTACGGCTTTTAATGCGGATGATGCAATTCAAGTTGCTGCTAAAGTGGGCTACCCGGTATTGGTGCGGCCAAGTTATGTATTGGGCGGACAGCGGATGAGAATCGTGATCAATGATGACGAACTGGAAAAAGCAGTTGTGAGCCTTGTAAAACATTTACCCGACAATAAAATATTAATTGATCATTTCCTCGACCGCTGCCAGGAAGCCGAAGTAGATGCAATTTTTGATGGGGAAAATTTTCATGTGATGGGCGTAATGGAACACATAGAACCGGCGGGCATACACAGCGGTGACAGCCACGCGGTTTTACCTGCTTTCAATTTGACGCCACTGGTAATTACAACGATGGAATATTACGCGGAGAAAATTGCCCGTGCTTTAAATATTCTCGGGCTTATCAACATACAATTTGCCATCAAAGATGGAAATGTGTTTGTGATAGAAGCAAATCCGCGTGCTTCACGTACCACACCTTTTATTGCAAAAGCGTATGGAATTCCATACCTCAATATCGCTACCAAAGTAATGTTGGGCAAAGCGAAACTGACAGAGTTTACATTTGAAAAAAAGTTAACCGGCTTTGCCATTAAAGAACCGGTTTTTAGTTTTGATAAATTTCCTTCAGTGAATAAAGAACTCGGGCCGGAAATGAAAAGTACTGGCGAAGCGATTCGTTTTATTAAAGATCTGCGTGATCCATATTTCCGGAACCTGTATAAGGAAAAGAGTATGTATTTAAGTAAATAATTTTCTACACTTCAAATTTCATCGAGTTTAATTTTTCCGGCTATTGCATTTCTCAGCATGGTTTATTAGATTTATAGGATGCTGTCCTACTCAACAAAAGCCTATAAAAAATATCCCTTTTTCCGGTTAGTTTGTGCCCTATCAGCAGGAATTATTTTGCAATGGTATTTTCAAATACCCGTTACTGAATTATTTATCGCATGTGTTTCCATCTTACTACTTTATTTGGCTTCTTATTTTTTAGGTTTTTTGCAAAAATATTTTTTGAGATGGATTCCGGGATTGCTTTTATTAAGTTTATTTTTCCTGGGCGGCGCATTCATTGCACATGAAAAAGATCCGCGCAGCCAGCCTTTTTTCTTTGAAAAAATGTACAAGAAAGGAGATTTGTTATCCCTCACATTACAAGAACCTTTAGTTGAAAAAAATAAAACTTACAGTGCCGCTGCTGTTATAAATGCAATCTATAGAAATGGCCATTGGCAAAAAGCCGAAGGAAAAATTCTTGTTTACTTTTTTAAAAATAATTTACCGGCAAACCTGCAATATGGTTCGCTGATAATTTCGCGCAAAGAAATTTTACCCATAACCAATAGTGGAAACCCGAATGGTTTTGATTATAAAAGGTATGCATTATTCCAGGGAATAACCGGGCAGTCTTTTTTAAAGCCGCAGGATTTTGTTATTGCTTCACAGGGGAATACTTCTTTTATCCGGAAAGAATTATTTCAAATTCGAAAAAAAGTCATTTCTATTCTCCAGAAAAACATTCCTGATCCGCGCCAGCAGGGCGTTGCAGAAGCTTTGTTGGTTGGTTACAGAAATGATTTGGATAAAACGTTGGTGCAGGCTTACAGCAATACGGGCGTGGTACATATCATCGCCATCAGTGGATTGCATCTCGGCATGATCTTCATTTTAATCAGTAGCATTTTATCTTATTTTAAAAAAATAAAAGGCTTTCGTTTTTTCCGGCCAATCATTATTTTATTCGTGCTTTGGGCATTTACTTTTTTAGCGGGAGCTGTGCCTTCTGTACTGCGTTCGGCTGTGATGTTTTCTTTTATCGTTATTGGTGAATCTTTTGAAAGAAAAACCAACTCGTTGAATACACTTGCGGCTGCTGCATTTTTTTTATTACTCTTTAATCCTTTCCTGCTTTGGGATGCAGGTTTTCAACTTTCTTTTGCAGCCGTAGCAGGTATTGTAAGTTTTATGAGACCCGTGAACAGTTGGTTTGATTTTGAAAATAAAATTGTAAAAAATATTTGGCAATTAATGTCTGTAACCATTTCAGCGCAGGTATTTACATTGCCATTGATCCTGTATTATTTTCACCAGTTTCCTGTTTTCTTTATGATCAGCAACTTACTTGTTGTGCCATTGGCAGGCATCGTTTTATACGGAGAATTGTTGTTGGTTTTTTTTTCATTTTCAAGCTTTATGGCAAAATTTATCGGTGCTTGCCTAAATTTTTTGCTTGCCGGAATGAATCATTTTATTGAACATATAAATAGTATTCCATTTTCTACAATCACTGGCATTCAAATAAATGCGTTGGAATCTTTCTTATTATTTTTGACGATTGGAGGAACTTTATTCTTTTTTTTGTATCAAAAAAAAGTAGGTTTATGGTTTGCTTTAATTGTTGGAATTATTTTAAGTTCAATTATTTCTTATGAAAAATTGCAATTAAATTTTCAGCAATATCTTGTAGTCTATAATGTTTCCGGCCATTCGGCTATTGATTTTATTGTCGGGCGAAATGCTTATTTTTTGGGCGATAGTATTGTAGAAAAAGATGCGCTCTTGAAAAAATATAATCTTACACCTTCCAGGAATTTTTACAGGGTAAAAAATGAAACAAATTATTTCACATCAAAATATGTTGAATGTAATGGTAAGAGAATATACATTACGGGGAAATATTTGCCGCGAGCTACAACACGCGGAAAAATAAAAACAGATATTTTAATTATAGCACAAAACCCTGCTTTTAAAATGGCTGATATTGACCGAATTTTTCAATATGATCAACTGGTTTTCGACAGCAGCAATCCATTGTGGAAAACAGAACAATGGAAAAAAGATTGCGACAGTTTACATTTGCGCTTCCATTCGGTGAGCGCATCAGGCGCTTTTGTAATGGGCTTATAATATTTCAAAAGATTTAATGTAAACGAATATGCAAAAGAAAATTAAAAGTGCACTGATTTCCGTTTTTTATAAAGATGGGTTGCTACCGGTTTTGGAGGAAATGAAAAGGCTCGGCATTACAATTTATTCAACGGGAGGAACGCAAAAATTTATTGAAGATGCAGGCATGACTTGTATTCCAGCGGAAGAGCTAACCGGATACCCATCCATTCTTGGAGGAAGGGTGAAAACGCTGCACCCCGCAATTTTTGGAGGAATATTGGGCCGAAGAGAAAATGAACAGGATATGCAGGAAATGGCAACGTTCAATATTCCGGCAATTGATGTGGTGATTATTGACCTGTATCCATTCGAAGAAACAGTTTCTAAAACAACTGAAGAAAAAGCCATTATAGAGAAAATAGATATTGGCGGGCCTTCATTAATTCGTGCCGCAGCAAAAAATTTTGGTGATATTTTGGTGATCGCAGCCAAAGATGATTATGCTTCTTTAGAAAAGATATTGCGTGAACAGGAGGGAACTACTACATTAGAAGAAAGAAAATCTTTTGCTGCAAAGGCATTTGATATTGTGTTTCAATATGACCTGGCTATCCGCAATTATTTCAACGATACTTTAATTAATACCATGCATCCGCAAAAGATGTTGCGCTATGGCGAAAACCCACACCAGCAGGCAACTTTTTACGGGGACTTAGAAAAACTGGCTACACAAATTCATGGCAAGGAACTTTCTTATAATAACCTCGTGGATGCAGATGCGGCGATGTCAATTATCACTGAATTCAGTAATGAAAAAAAAGCAGTTTTTGGAATTATCAAACATACAAATGTGTGCGGGATGGCAATTCGTGAAACGCTGAAAGAGGCCTGGGATGCGGCATTGGCCGGCGATCCCGAGAGTGCATTCGGCGGAGTGCTCATTTGTAATAAAAATTTGGATGAAGCCACGGCTTCGTCTATCAGTGAACTTTTTTTTGAAGTTTTAATTGCACCGGGTTTTGATGAAAAAGCGCTGCAAATTTTACAGGCAAAGAAAAACAGGATCCTCCTGGTTTCAAAGGAAAATATTTCTTTACAAGCCAAACAATATAAATCCATTATGCAGGGCACATTGGTACAGGATACTGATCAGGCATTACATGCTGAATGGAAAGAAGCAGGCGGCCGGCCTTCTACTCCCCGGGAAAAAGAAGATCTTTTATTTGCGAATATTATTTGCAAACACCTCAAGAGCAATGCGATTTCACTGGTAAAAAATCTGCAATTATGTGGCAAGGGTTGCGGGCAAACCAGTCGTGTGGATGCTTTAAAGCAGGCTATAGATAAAGCGCAACATTTCGAATTTGATTTGGATGAAGCAGTCCTGGCAAGCGATGCATTTTTCCCTTTTGATGATTGTGTAAAACTCGCTCATGCTTCGGGTATCAGTGCATTTATTCAACCTGGCGGATCCATCCGGGATAAAGACAGTATTCAATATTGCATTGAAAATAAACTAGCTATGATCATTACAGGTACCAGGCATTTCAGGCATTAGAAACAAGTGAGAAAATATGAAATCCTACAAATTCATAATGCCTTCCTTATTTCCGCGATCCTCGGCGGAATCAGCTTCCGGAAAGTATGCATACCTCGCATTATCCACCACAAGTATTTTATGGGGAACCACCTGGGTAGCCAATAAAATAGGTGTAAATTCAGGGATTTCGGGTTTGGAAGTTTCCTATATCAGGCAATTTCTCGCAGGATCAATTTTGGTCCTTTATTTTTTATTGAAAGGTGAAAAATTACCGAGTTGGAAACAATTCAGGTGGTTATTTATTTTATCCATCTTCATGTTTGTGCTCGCCAACGGGCTGAGTACCTGGGGCTTAAAATTTATTCCAAGCGGACTGGCTGCACTCATCGGCGCTTTATATCCTTTGAGCGTTGTTATAATAGAAATGATTTTTTTTAAAGTGAAAATTAGTTCCCGCCTCACATTTATTGGCCTTTTATTGGGCCTGGGCGGTGTTACACTGGTATTGTATGAAAATACTTTTCACGTACAACCGGATGGATATGTATATGGAATTATTCTTGGCGTAATTGCCATGCTTTCATGGAGCATTGGCACTTTATTTATTGTCAGGAATAAATACCTGATGAATCCGTATTATGCCATGGGCTGGCAAATGTTTATGGCTTCATTCATGATCTATGGCCTAGCAAAAGTGACCGGAAATGATCAGCCATTTTCCGTGATACCCTGGCAGACCTGGACGGCCATCGGGTATTTGGTTACGATGGGTTCTATCGTCGCTTTCATTGCTTTTATTTACAGTACCAAACATTTACCAACAGTGATTTCTTCGCTATATGCATATATCAATCCGTTGGTCGCGATGATTGTTGGAGCAATTTTACTGCATGAAAAATTAACGCTGTTCATTTTGATTGGCGCGGCGATTACACTTACTGGCGTTTATTTAGTAAACAGGAGTTTGAAAGACATGCGAAAAATTTAAAGCTAAAATCAGGCTGTTTGCAAATTGGCTTTTTTCAAAGGCACTTCTTCTTTTTTTGATTTAGCCTTTAAAAAACGCAAGGCGCTCCAAACATGGTCGAGCGGAATTTCATGTGAAGGCTCATAGCCATTCGTGCAGAGCATATTCCAGGAACAATCCCTGTTTAAATCACTGGCAATTTTGCTTGCTGAACGCGGATAAGCGATCCATAAAATACTTTTCTCGTGGATGGCAGGTAACACTTCTTTCAGGATTGAGCAAAGTTGCGTCAGGTTGATGGCAAAGATAAGCGCAAAGTCAACTTTGCGGCTACACAGCAACGGCGTCATGCTTTTGGCATACGATAATTTTACAAACTGTTTCTCCATAGAACTGGGTACACCCTGTATCAACAGGTTTCTTTCACTTTCAAGTTCCAATAATTCTAAGAGGTTTTGTGCAGGCATCCTTAATGGCGTTTAAGGTTAAAAAATCGATTAGGAATGCGAAGTTACGAAAAATTTTTGAATAAAACTACCCTTTCCTCAGAGTGGGGTTTTCGCTACTTTTATTTGGTAAAAGGTTATTTGGAAACAGGTTTATAATAACTCAGCGCTTCCGGCATTAATTCTTTGAGTTTTGCGATTCTGTCAGCATCTTCAGGATGATCACTTAACCAAACTGGTGGTTGTGCCCCGCCCAATTTTTGCATTCTTTCCCAGAACGGAATTGCTTCCTGCGGATTGTAACCTGCCATGGCGGCGAATATCAATCCATAATGATCTGCTTCCAGTTCCTGACTACGGGAATTGGGTAATAATACACCTAATTGAGCAGCGGGGCCGTAAATACCATTAAAAATATTCGCTGTTTTAGGATTTTTAGATAAGGCTAGATTCCCTGCAACCTGTATGCCTTGTGCGAGCATTACTTCACTCATCCTCTCCCTGCCATGACCAGCAACTGCATGCGTGATTTCATGACCAAGTACAATTGCCAATGCGGCCTCATTTTGAGTGACATTTAATAAACCGGTATAAACCACCACTTTTCCACCGGGCATACACCAGGCATTTACTTCTTTGCTGTCCACGAGATTGAATTCCCATTTATAACCTGAAAGCTCATTGCCCAAACCTTTTTGCTGGTAATATTCATTGATGGCATTTGCGATACGTGTGCCAACTCTTTTCACCATCTCTGCATCTTTATTGGATGGGTTTGAAACAACTTTATTCTGGGAAAGAAATTGCTTGTATTGTACCTGTGCTTCCTGTTCCAATTGTTGCTCTGATACAAGGCTCAACTGGTTTCTGCCAGTAATGGCATTTTCAGTGCAGGCATATAAAACAGTGCTTAAAATAAATAATACTGCGAGTAGTTTACGGGTCATGAAAATAATTTAATTGAAGAATGTTCACAGAGAGGCTTTCAATATTTATACCAAAAAGGTAAACCTCCTTAAGATGGGAGAATTTTTTTGATAGAAAATATCATTCATCATCATCTCCGTTCCTTCTTTTACGACGACGGTCACGATATTTGAAGATAGGCACTTTGCCTTCTGTGCCATTGATGAGGCGATTGATATTTTTCTGGTGCGTAAGTATGACCATTAATGCGACTGCCACTGAGAACACGCGGTATAAAGTGACATCATCATTAAAAATAAATAAAATAAAAATGGCAAATGCCACGCCTGCAAGCATGGAACTTAGAGATACAAACCTGGTAAGATAAAGTACTGCAAGAAAAACACCCACACAACAAACAGCTACCAAAGGTTGGATGGCCACGATCATTCCGAATAAAGTAGCAACACCTTTTCCACCTTTAAAATTAGCCCATATCGGGAAAATATGCCCCAATACTGCGGCAAGTCCCAGGCCAATCATCAGGTTGGTGCGATCCCAATCATCGTGTAAATAATGTGAAATTAAAATGTAGAGTGAAGTAGCAGCAACTCCTTTCAACATATCAACAATCATAACGAAAGTTCCCCATTTGGGGCCGAATACGCGGTAGGTATTGGTAGCGCCCGCATTGCCGCTTCCATAATCCCTGATATCAATGCCGAAAAAATATTTGCTTACCCAGACTGCCGTCGGAATAGAACCGATTAAATAAGCTAAAAAAATAAGAAATAATTCTGTCATGGGGCGATCACTGATAAAAAAAGAATGACAAATATACTTGCAAAACTTAACACACAAAAACCATTGAATATTTTTAAGCCGAAAATGCCATTAATGCCCAGGAATCTTTAACATTTGTTAAGCGATGAACAAGCCCTGATTTACCGGCTTCATATATCATATCTTCTACATCCGTATTTAATATTCCACTCATCAAAATCTGTCCTTCCGGGTTCAACATTTTTGAAAGGCCGGGTAAAAACTGAAGTAATATATGCTTATTGATATTAGCCAGTACGATATCAAATTTTTCATTTCCCGGAGGTATCCCCTTTTCTGTATAAAAAATTTTTTTACAAAAATTGGCTTCAATATTTTCCTTAAAATTCTCAGTGCTCAGGGGATCATTGTCTATGGAAAAAATTTCTGAAGCACCAAGTTTTTCAGCAAGAATAGAAAGAATGCCGGTACCTGCACCGAAATCAAAAACTTTTTTTCCAATAAAATTTAATCTGCACATTTCCGCGATCATAAGAGAAGTAGTTGCATGGTGGCCGGTACCAAAACTCATTTTTGGAGTGATGATTATTTCATGATCCATGCCTGTAATGGGCGCATGAAAATTTGCCCGAACAGCAATTTTATTTTCAATGATCACCGGTTGAAAATTGGCTTCCCATTCCGCATTCCAATTTTTTCCCCGGATGAATTGCTTTTGATAAGTGATATGATTTTTATCCAGGATCATCTTCAGATTTTCTTCATTGAAATCTGATTCTTTGAACCAGGCAAGTAACTCGGTTTCATTTTCTTCAAAACCTGAAATGGATAACTGCGCTAATGCTGCTGAGATTTTATCTCTCTCAATACTTTCAGAAATTTGTATCGTGATGCAAAAATAATTATCCATGTTTTTAAAAGTAAAAGGCCTGCAAACTGCAAGCCTTTTATAATTTTTATAAAAATTTAGTGCCTGTTATTATCATGAGTTTCTCCCTGTGGAGCGCCGTCTGGTCTTGGCATTAAAACTTTCCTGCTCAATTTAAATTTTCCGGTTTTATGGTCTATTCCGATGAGTTTAACTTTAACAGTGTCCCCTTCTTTCAATACGCCTTCCAATGTTTCCAGTCTTTTCCAGGAAACTTCACTGATATGAAGTAAACCTTCTTTTTTCGGCAGGAATTCTACAAATGCTCCATAAGGTTGAATTGTTTTCACTTTAGCTTCATACACATCATTAATTTGCGGCATGGCTACCAGGCCTTTGACCCAGTTCAATGCTTTTACTACGCTTTCTTTATCGGTAGAGAAAATACTCACTTCGCCAAAATTTCCAACTTCTTCAATATTGATTGTTGTACCAGTTTCTTTTTGAATTTCCTGGATCACTTTACCACCCGGCCCGATCACGGCACCGATGAATTCTTTATCTATAATTAATTTTTCCATTCTTGGTGCATGTGGTTTCACTTCTTCACGGTGTGCCGGCATACATTCATACATGGCATCCAAAATATGTAGCCTTCCTTTGCGCGCCTGTTCCAAAGCTTCGTTCATTACCTGCATACTGAGGCCATCCACTTTAATATCCATTTGTACACCGCAAATACCATCACGTGTGCCGGTCACTTTAAAATCCATGTCACCTAAATGATCTTCATCACCCAGGATATCCGTTAAGATGGCATAGCCATTTTCCTGAGAAACCAATCCCATGGCGACGCCACTTACATGTTTTGGAAAAGGTACGCCAGCATCCATTAATGCGAGGGAACCTGCACAAACAGTTGCCATAGATGATGAACCGTTTGATTCCAAAATATCACTCACCACGCGAACAGTATAAGCGTATTCAGTTCCCGGCATCATTTTTTTCAGGCTTCTCATAGCAAGATTGCCATGGCCTACTTCCCGGCGGCCAACACCACGCATCATTTTCACTTCGCCAGTTGAGAAAGGCGGAAAATTGTAATGGAGGAAAAATTTAGTATAATCAGATTTAGCAGCGCTTTCCACCAGTAATTCGTCTAAAGGTGTTCCTAATGTTACTGAGGTAAGCGATTGCGTTTCGCCACGGGTAAATAAAGCAGAACCATGTGGCGCCGGAAGCGTATCCACTTCCATAGCAAGCGGCCTTACTTCATCCATTTTACGTCCATCCAGGCGTACACGTTCTTTGATCATCATATCCCGAACGAGTTCCCATTGCAGGTCTTCATAATATTTTTTAGCCAGTTTTTTATCTGTATCAGAAAGGTCCGCACCCAGGCTTTCAATAAGTTCGGCTTTCAATTTTTTGAATGCATCGGAACGTTCATGCTTGGCAGACGCCGCTTTTGCGATTTCATAAATTTTATCTTTGGTAAATGCCGTTACTTTTTCATTCAGGGCATCATTCGTTTCAGGCTTTTTATAATCTCTTTTTGCAGTGATCCCTTTTTTATCTCTTAAAACCTGCTGTGCTTTGATTTGAACACGAATTGCATCATGCGCTATTTCGAGGCATTTTACGAGATCCGCTTCAGAACATTCATTCGCTTCTCCTTCCACCATCATGAGGTTTTTTTCGGTTGCGGCAATGATGAATTCAAAGTCAGATTTAGCGAGTTCGCTGCGGGTTGGGTTTACTATAAAGTTTCCATCAACACGTGCAATGCGTACTTCAGAAATGATTTCTTTAATTGGAATATCTGAAACGGCCAATGCAGAGGAAGCTGCGAGACATGCCAGTGCATCGGGCATCACTTCGGCATCACTTGAAATAAGGCTGATCAATACCTGTACCTCACAAAAATAATCTTCCGGAAATAAGGGGCGCAATGCGCGGTCAATCAGGCGACTGGTCAAAATTTCATAATCATTCAGCCTGGCTTCCCGCTTAAAAAAAGAGCCCGGTATCCGGCCTGCTGAAGCAAATTTTTCCTGGTAATCTACACTTAAGGGAAAAAATTCCTGGCCTTCTTTTGCCTCCAGGTTTGCTACTACAGTAGCGAGCAAAATGCAATTGCCCTGGCGCACAGTTACTGAGCCATCAGCCTGGCGCGCGAGTTTACCGGTTTCAATAATAATTTCCGCTCCGCTGGGAAGTGAAAACCCGGATTGTATGGGTTGTGATAACATATAATGTTGTTATGTATTTCCAGTTCCGGTTACCGGATACAGGAAATGGTAAATAAATAGATACAATGATCTGAAGACGAAATAGTAAAGCCGTAAAAAAGGAGAAAAGAATAAATAAGTAATTATTTTCTTAAACCTAATTTCTCGATCAGTGCGCGGTAACTTTCCAGGTTATGCTTTTGCAGGTAACCCAATAAACGTTTGCGCTGGCCAACCATTTTCATGAGGCCACGATGTGTGGAGAAATCTTTTTTGTTGGCTTGTAAATGCTTTGAAATACTGGAGATACGTTCTGTAACCAAAGCGACTTGTGCTTCGATAGAACCTGTATTTGCTGCATTTCCGCCAAAGTTTGTAAAAATCTCAGATTTTTTTTCTGTTGTTAAATAAGGCATCTCAATGTTTTTTTTAGCGTCCGTAAAATTTCATCTTTTTTAATGTGGCGGCAAAGGTAATTGATAATCCTCAATAAAATACAAAATAATTCTGCGATTTTCTTTAAATATCACCCAATTGTGGGCGCATAATTATTTCTTCCACGCAGGCAGCTTGTGATAGTTGTGATGTACTAAAAACCATTTCGGCTATATCTTTATCCTGCATAAAGCGGTTTTCGTCCAACCCGGTTTGCTTCCAGGAATCTGTATAGGTTGCTCCGGGAATGATCGCGGTGACTTTTATATTTTTAGTTTTTAATTCTTCCCGCAGGTTATGGGTAAATCCTAGCAACGCATATTTACTAACACTATAACTACCTCCACCTTTATACGCTTTAAGTGAAGCCACGGAACACATATTAAAAATATGGCCTTTTCCCGCTGAGATCATAGCAGGCAATAATTTACGCGTTAAATGATAAGCGCTGAAAAAATTTACCTGCATCATTTCTTCCATATTACCCTCCGGTTCGTCATATACATTTCCCTGCAAAAAATTTCCTGCATTATTAATAAGTATTTCGGGATTGCCAAAAGAAAGGCACCAGTCTGCAAATTCATTCAATTCATTTGCAATTGCCAGGTCTGTTTTTTTTATATAAATATTACTTTGGGGAAATGAAGCCTGTAAAGATTTTTGAGTTTCTTTTAATGTGTTTTCATTTCGCGCACATAAAAAAAGGTCATCACCGGCGGCTGCAAATTTTTCTGCCATAGCTTTTCCCAGGCCTTTGGACCCACCGGTAATGACCACATTCATATAAAAATATTGTTGTAAAATTTACAAGTGAAAACCGCCAGCCATTGCGCCCAGTCCGAAAATCGGAATCAAAATCAAAGCTAAAATGGCACTTAAAATTAAATAGACAACGAGTAAAACTGCATACGTAACTAATAAATAAATTACTTTTTTGTCTTCTGGTGTATTTTTAATGGGACCTAAACCAAGGTACCATAAATAAATAGTATATACTACTCCGGCGAGCACCACTATGGTTGCAAGTAAGGGCAGGAACGCAAATAAACCAGCCACCAAAGAAGGTGTACTTGCATAAACAACCAGTTGAAGTGACCGGCCAAAATCTTTTTGTGAACCAAATGAAGGCGCCAGTGCATCTAAAACAAATGCCGTTAAATATACACTACCTATGCCAAGTATGATTCCGCGAATGGCATTATAAAGACCCCATGAAATGCTTCCCGTGTGGACTCCTAATAAATTAAATCCAATCAAGCCATAACCAATAAAAGCGGCTAAAGCACCGAGCAATACAAAGGGGACTAAATACCCCATAATGATTTGATTATTTACAGGCTGTTCGAGTGAAACAACCTGCCATTCCGTTTTGGGTGTGAGCAACATATTCTTTGCCCTGTTTATGAGGTTCATAAGCGTTGATTTTTTGAAAGATAAAATAAGTTCTGAAGATTTCAAAAAAGAGTTGTGAAACCAGGCATTCTATTTCTAAAAATAAGCTATTTATATTACCAGTGTACCTATTGCTTTTCCCTGAACAATGTTTAATAAGTTGCCCTTTTTATTCATGTCAAATACAATGATCGGCAAACTGTTTTCCATGCACAAAGTAAAAGCGGTCATATCCATTACTTTGAGATTTCTGCTCATGCATTCCGCATAACTGATGGTGTCAAACCTGATCGCTGATTTATCTTTCTCGGGATCTGCGGTATAAATTCCATCTACACGTGTACCTTTTAAAATAACATCGGCTTTTATTTCAACTGCCCTTAATGAGCCTGCAGTATCTGTTGTGAAATAAGGGTTTCCGGTACCCGCGCCGAAGATTACTACCCTGCCTTTTTCCAGGTGGCGCATAGCTTTCCGGCGGATATAAGGCTCTGCAATTTGCTCCATTTTAATGGCGCTTTGCAAACGTGTATACACGCCTATTTTTTCAAGCATGGCCTGCATGGCCATACCATTGATCATGGTTGCAAGCATACCCATATAATCCCCATGCGCGCGCTCAATGCCGCTTTCATGTTCATTTAAACCACGATAAATATTTCCGCCACCAATCACGATTGCCACTTCAGCACCTGCCGCAACAACATCTTTTATATCGTTTGCATATTGTTCAATGATCTTTGGATTGAAAGGATCAAAACTATTTTCATGTTTTCCCATGAGTGCTTCCCCGGAAAGTTTTAGTAAAATGCGTTTGTACTTTAATGTCATAGTGTAAATGTGATTGCATTGCAAATAACTGTTTTTTTAAACCGACTACCAACTTTTGATGAGTGGATAAAATGGATTAATTTTGAAACTCATTTTTTACAAAATAAAATATCAGTATTTATGGAGAGAGCCCCGGTTTATTATGGAGATTATTTACAGTTAGATAAAATTCTCGGCGCTCAATTCCCGGAGAGTAGTAAGGAAGGCGAAATGCCCGCGCATGATGAAATGCTTTTTATAATTATTCACCAGGCGTATGAATTGTGGTTCAAAGAAGTTTTATATGAAGTGGATTCTGCAAAGAAAGTATTGATGCAACCTTCGATCAATGATAATACACCCGACCTTCAAACGGTCGTTCACCGCCTGAACAGGGTCATCACCATTTTAAAAGTATTGATTCACCAGATTGATATTATGGAAACGATGACACCAATGGATTTCCTGGATTTCCGGGATTTGCTGCGGCCTGCATCCGGCTTTCAAAGCTGGCAATTTAAAACGCTGGAAGCCAAGCTGGGCTTGCGTTATGAAGATAGATTCGGCCAGGAATATTATACGTCG
The DNA here is from genome assembly GCA_038257845.1 of Chitinophagales bacterium. Taxonomy (GTDB): domain Bacteria; phylum Bacteroidota; class Bacteroidia; order Chitinophagales; family Chitinophagaceae; genus JAFDXJ01. The sequence continues at coordinate 42,041 of JBBSQL010000007.1, read as the reverse complement.
CAATTACAAGAGCGGGAAATACATATTATCAAAGAAGCGGAAAGTGAACAGTCACTTTTATTTCTTGTAAATGAATGGCTGGAGCGAATTCCTTTTTTCAATGCGGTAGAAGGCTGGAAAGAATTTGATTCAAATTTCGACATACATGATGATACCCAGCATCCTTTTTGGGAAAAGTACAGGGAGGCGTATAAAAATAGTCTTGCTGAAGTAGAGCGGCATAACCTCACTTATTTTGACAGTGTTTTTTTTAAAGAAGATCCGAAAAGACAATTGTCTGCAAAAGCAAGCCGCGCGGCATTATTCATTATGTTGTACCGCGGTTATCCCATTCTTCATTTACCTTTTGAATTATTAAATAATTTATTAGAAATAGATGAAGAAATGAGTACCTGGCGATACCGCCACATGAATATGGTACACAGGATGATTGGAACGCGCATTGGTACTGGAGGCAGCACCGGTAAAAATTATTTAAAGTCTGCACTCGATAAGCATTACATTTTTAAAGAGCTTGCACAGCTCACCAGTTTTTTGATGGAAAGCCGTAAAATTCCTGCTTTGCCTAAATCTTTAATTGAAAAAATGGGATTTTTAATTTAAATAGAAATAACCGGGAAAATGACCACAAAAAAGATCTGCCTGTGGAGCAGTCCGCGCAATATTTCAACAGCGATGATGTATGCCTTTGCAGGCCGGCCGGATACCATTGTTTTTGATGAACCGTTGTATGCACATTATTTATTGAAATCAAATATTGATCATCCCGGAAATGTAGAAATATTGGCTTCACAGGAAAATGACGGAGAGAAAGTAGTGCAAGAAATTATTTTGAAAGACTATGAACAACCGGTTTCATTTTTTAAACAAATGACGCATCACTTGTTTGAATTAAATGAAAATTTTTTAAGTGAAGTCTGTAATATTATTTTCATTCGTGATCCGCGGCAGATCATCAGTTCCTATGCTAAAGTGCGGCCCGATGTGACCATGCAGGATATTGGTATTGAAAAGCAGTGGCAATTATTCAATAGTCTTGTAGAAAGAAAAATACATCCCGTGGTTTTGGATTCAAATGAAATTTTAAAAGACCCGGAAGGTGTACTCAAAAAATTATGCATTGCGTTGGATATTCCGTTTTATAAAACCATGCTGCGCTGGAAAGCCGGGCCTAAAAAGGAAGATGGTGTGTGGGCAAAATACTGGTATGAAAATGTGCATCAATCTACTGGTTTTGAAATGCAAAAAACCAGTAACCGTGCGTTGCCTAAATATTTGGAACCTTTGTATTTTGAAAGTAAAAAATATTATGATCAGTTATTTAAATATTCATTAAAAGCCTGAAGATGTTACAAAAATTTAATTCTAAAAACGAGGATATACAAATATTTGTGGGAGATAAATTATACCCGCGTAATGAAGCAAAGGTTTCCGTGTTTGACAGTTCCGTACAGGGCGGAGACGCAGTATGGGAAGGCCTCCGCGTATATGATGGTAAAATATTTTGCCTGCACAAACATTTGGCAAGATTACAGGCTTCTGCTAAAACGATGGACTTTGCAAACGTTCCGACGAATGAAAAAATTATTGATGCGATCAGGCAAACACTTCGTGCAAATGATATGCAAACGGATACACATATACGCCTGACATTAACGCGCGGAGAAAAGATCACTTCCGGAATGGATCCACGGCTCAATCAGAAAGGTTGCTGTTTAATAGTTCTTGCCGAGTTTAAACCATTAGTATATGATAATGAAAAAGGCATCAAACTCATCACGGCAAGTTTGCGGAGAAATTCGCCGATGAATATTGATTCAAAAATTCATCATAATAATTTGATCAATAATATCCTGGCAAAAATAGAAGCCAATCATTATGGCGCGGATGATGCGATCATGCTGGACAATTATGGTTTTGTAGCAGAAACAAATGCCTGCAATATTTTTATGGTTAAAAATAATCAATTGCTCACACCTTGCGCAGATGCTTGCCTGCCGGGTATTACAAGGCAAACGATCATTGATATCGCTGCATTGAAAAATATTAATTGTACAGAAAAAAATATTTCAATTTCAGAATTTTATAATGCAGATGAAGTGTTCACTTCAGGTACGATGGGAGAATTGACACCTGTGGTAGAAATTGACGGAAGAAGAATTGACAATAAAAATGGTAGTAATATTCGTGAAAAAATAATGAAGGAATATCATCAAATGACAGAAAAAGATAGCGTTGAAATTTGATTTTTTTAAAATTAATCCAGCATCGGGCGCAACCATCTTGTGGCTTCATTTTCATCCCAGGATTTGCGTGTTGCATAATCATTCATTTGTTCTGCAGAAATTTTTCCCACACCAAAATATTGACTTTTTGGGTGACTAAAATACCAGCCGCAAACACTTGCTGCGGGATACATGGCCATGGATTCAGTTAAAATAATTCCTGTATTTTCAGTGGCTTTTAATAAATGAAAAAGTTTCAATTTCTCTGTATGTTCAGGGCAGGCAGGATAGCCTGGCGCGGGGCGAATACCTGAATATTTTTCATGAATTAAATCATCTTTATTCAATTGTTCATCCGGTACATAACCCCACAAAGATTTGCGTGTTTTCTGATGCAACAATTCTGCAAAAGCTTCCGCCAGCCTGTCCGTGATTGATTGCAGCATGATCTTATTGTAATCATCATGATTGTCCTGGAAATATTTGATATGCTTTTCAATGCCGGTAATAGTCACTGCGAATGCACCAATATGATCCGCTGCATTTTTTGTATCATCATTTTTTTCCGGCATGATAAAATCAGCCAAAGAAAAATTAGGTTGGCCTACTGCTTTTTTAATTTCCTGTCGCAGGAATTCGAGGTGTATTTTTTCACCTGCATTGTTCACTTCAATCGTATCTGGTTTAATTCGGGATGCTTCCCAGAAACCAACGACACCATTGGCCTGCAGCCATTTTTCTTCAATGACCTTATCCAATAAATTCACTGCATCATTGTATAATTTTGTGGCTTCGATTCCAACAACTTTATCCGTTAAAATATCCGGGAAATTTCCATGCATTTCCCAGGTAATAAAGAAAGGTTTCCAGTCAATGAATTCTCGAATTTCTTTGAAAGAATAATTGTCAAATACTTTTACCCCGGTAAAGGATGGTTGTGGTGGCGTGTAATTTTCCCAGTCAAAAGCAAATGCATTTTTTGTAGCTGCTTCATAACCGACATACTGCTTCACCGATTTTTTGTTTTCATAATTTACTTTTAAAACAGTGTATTGTCTTTTTATATCCGCGAGAAATGATTTTTTATTTTCTTTATTTAAAAGAGAAGACACCACGGTAACACTTCTCGAAGCATCAACCACATGCACAACACCTTCATCATATTTTGGTGCAATTTTTACTGCGGTATGTATTCGTGATGTGGTAGCGCCACCGATCAGCAGGGGAATATTAATTTCCCTTCTATTCATTTCAGCAGCAATATGTACCATTTCATCCAATGAAGGAGTGATCAATCCGCTCACACCAACAATGTCAACTTTTTCCGCGATGGCAGTATCCAGAATTTTATCAGCGCTCACCATCACACCGAGATCAATTACAGAATAGCCATTGCAACCTAATACAACGCCAACAATATTTTTACCAATATCATGCACATCACCTTTTACTGTTGCCAATAAAATTTTCGGCGCACCTGCACTTTCATTTGCAGCATTTTTCTTTTTTTCCAGTTCAATATACGGCGTTAAAATAGCCACTGATTTTTTCATTACGCGCGCACTTTTTACTACCTGCGGTAAAAACATTTTACCGGAACCAAATAAATCCCCGACCACATTCATTCCATCCATCAGCGGACCTTCAATTACATCAAGCGGTTTATCATATAGTTGTCTGGCTTCTTCTGTATCTTCATCAATAAAATCTGTGATACCATGCACCAGTGCGTGTTTCAGCCGTTCTTTAACCGATGTTTTTCGCCAGGCTTTATCTTCAACAATTGTTTTGCCTTTGGCTTTTACAGTTTCTGCAAAGCGGATTAATTTTTCGGTTGCTTCATTATTATCATTGTTCCTGTTGAGTATAACATCTTCACATAATTCTTTTAGTTCGGGTTCTATTTCAGAATATACTGCAAGTTGTCCTGCATTTACAATTCCCATATCCATGCCTGCTTTAATGGCGTGGTATAAAAAAACAGAATGCATCGCTTCACGTACCACATCATTTCCCCTGAAAGAAAAAGATACATTGCTCACACCGCCACTGATCTTTGTAAGTGGCATTTTTGCTTTTATTTCTGCTGTAGCTTCTATGAAATCAACAGCATAATTATTATGTTCTTCCATGCCCGTGGCAATGGCAAAAATATTGGGATCAAATATGATGTCTTCCGGATCGAAGCCTGCTTTTTGCGTGAGGAGCTGATACGCATTTTCACAAATTTCCACTTTTCTTTTTTTGGTATCTGCCTGTCCTTTTTCATCAAACGCCATCACGATAACTGCTGCACCAAATGACCTGCAAATCTCTGCCTGGCATAAAAATTTTTCTTCACCTTCTTTCAAAGAAATGGAATTGACAATGCATTTTCCCTGCACACATTTCAGCCCCGCTTCAATGATCTCAAACTTCGAAGAATCAATCATAACGGGAATCTTCGCGATGTCCGGTTCGCTTTGTAAAAGTTTCAGAAAAGTTTGCATGGCAGCTACGCCATCAATCATAGCATCGTCCAGGTTTACATCAAGTACCTGTGCGCCGCTTTCTACTTGTTGCCTTGCAATAGCCAGTGCTTCTTCATATTGATTGGCACGAATCAGCCGCGCAAATTTTTTGGAACCGGTTATATTTGTTCGCTCTCCTATGTTTACAAAATTCATTTCCGGCCTAACGATTAATGGTTCGAGGCCGGCAATTCGCAAATAAGGTTTTATACTATTTTCTTCAGACATGTATGCAAAGTAAAATTGAAAAAATATTAATAAATCATTTCAACAACAGGCAATTTCCTGGTTGCAATATTTTTAACGCGGTCAGCAATTTCTTTAATGTGTTCCGGCGTAGTACCACAACAACCACCCACAATATTTACCCAGCCTTCTTTGGCCCAGGTTTCAATGAAGGCAGCAGTTTCAGAAGGTTGTTCATCATATTCGCCCATCGCATTTGGCAGGCCGGCATTTGGATATGCAGAAACATAACACGAAGCAATATGTGATAATTCTTCAATGTGGCTGCGCATTTCAGCCGCACCCAACGCACAATTTAATCCAATGCTCAATGGCCGCGCGTGCATGAGTGACACATAAAATGCTTCGAGTGTTTGACCACTTAAAGTTCTTCCCGAAGCATCTGTAATTGTACCGCTGATCATGATAGGCAGTTCCATTTTATTTTCGCGAAAATATTTTTTGATCGCAAATATTGCGGCTTTGGCATTTAAGGTATCAAAGATTGTTTCGATCAATAAAAGATCTACGCCGCCTTTTACCAGGCCATCTATTTGCGTAAAATAAGCATCTGCTACTTCATCAAAAGTGACCGCACGAAAACCGGGATCATTTACATCCGGGGAAAGGCTCAGGGTTTTATTCATGGGCCCGATAGCGCCTGCCACAAAGCGTTTTCGAAGATTTTCATCTTCTTTATTTTCAATATAAAATTCTTCAATTGCAAGGCGCGCAATTTTTGCAGCTTCAATATTTATTTCAAAAGCTAAATCTTCCATGTGGTAATCTGCTAAAGAAATTCGTTGTGCATTAAATGTATTTGTTTCAATAATATCTGCACCTGCTTTCAAATATTCTTTGTGAATATTTTTGATGATGGAAGGCTGCGTGAGGCAAAGCAAATCATTATTGCCTTTGAGGTCATGCGAATAATCTTTAAAGCGTTCACCGCGATATCCGGCTTCATCTAATTGATGCCGCTGGATCATGGTGCCCATCGCGCCATCTAAAATTAAAATTCTTTTTTCAAGTTCCTGCTGAATATTCATGAATATAAATTGATGTAAGAATAAAAGCTCCATTATGTACAGGAAGTACAAGAGAGTGACCTCTATTTCATAGAGACACGCACACAAAGCTAAATAAAGAATCTATAGCTGGCTAAATAAAAATGAAAAATTAAAAATGAAAAGCGTGCACTCAGTTATTGAATGCCATATTTCTTTTCATATTTTTCGTACAATTCTTTTTGTTTATTGTCCAGGTTGATCTGCCTGCCCTGGATAAATGCCAGGGTTACATTGCTGCTTTTCATGTCCAAAATATCGCCGTCACTTACAACAATGTTTGCATCTTTACCTTTTTCAAGAGTTCCTGTTCTGTCATCAATGCCGAGAATTTTTGCTGCATTCAATGTAATAGCTTGCAGCGCCTGCTCTTTGGTAAGACCATAAGCAACGGCTGTTCCGGCATTGAATGGTAAATTGCGGTAACGGGAATTTCCATCATTATCGGTGATAGTATATAGCACTCCGGCTTTCTGAAGAAGATAAGGTGTTTTGTATGGCTGATCCACATCATCATCCGCCATGAGTGGCAGGGCATGCGTTTCTCCGAGTACCACGGCAATATTATTTTGCTTCAGGTAATCTGCAATTTTCCAGCTATCAGCGCCACCCATGATCACAGTTTTGAAACCAAACTCGCGTGCAAATTCTGTAGCGATCATCATTTCATTTACCAAATTACAATGCACATAAAAAGTTTTTGACTGATCAAATAATCCTTTCACTGCTTCAAATTTTAAATTGGTATGTACATGCGATGGTTCATTAAAATATACTTTCGCTTCGCGTAAAAATGTACGCACTTCATCAATGTCTTTCATGGCATTGGCAAGCACATCATCATTATCCCTGTTGCGGAATGAAAATCGTGCGAGACTGGGCATATTAAAATGAATGCCCTGGTCAGCTTTGTAAGCAGCATCCTGCCAATTCCAGGCATCCAGTTGCATCACAGATGATGAACCGCTAATGATGCCGCCATCAGGAATTATATTGGCGAGTAAGATGCCATTACTCCGAACTGTATTGATAATTTTTGAATCTGTATTATACGCTACAAGCGCGCGTACATTGGGGTTGAGGTCACCCAATTCATATTCATCGAGTGTTGATTTTACTGCGCTGATTTCATTCAGGCCAAGGTCAGTAGATGCAGCAATCAGGCCCGGATAAATTTCCTTTCCTGTGCAGTCAATCACTTTCACATCTGCAATGGGAGCAGTTGGCCGCACATCAATAATTTTTCCATTGCTGAAAACAACCATGCCATCATTTATGACTTCTCCATTACCAATATGAATGGTTGCATGAATAAGTGCGATTGTCCCGGATTGCGGAGGTGCAGGTGAAATTGATGCCTGCCCGAAAGCAATGATGGTAATAAAAAATGCAGCGATTGTTGTGATATATTTTTTCATAAAAATGTTTTTAAGCATGCTTGAATTGATTTAAATATTATGGTTGAAGTTCTTCTGTACTTATTCCCCAAATATTATTACTGCGTTCATCGTCATTTTGATCTTCATACGTATTATCGAAAGAAACTGTAGCCGGTGTTGTTTTGGCGCCGTTATTTTTCGCATCAATCATTTTTTGAATAAGACGATTTCTTTCTGCAACGATTTTTTGTTGCATCAGCGCATCTTTCGCAAGATCAAAATATATAATGCCATCAACAATTGTTTTATCCGGTTTCGCATAAATGCTCAACGGGTCTGCGGTCCATAAAACGAGGTCGGCATCTTTGCCCGTTTTAATACTTCCTACACGGTCAGCAATATGTAACATGATGGCGGGATTGATTGTACACATTCTCCATGCCTCTGCTTCGTTAAGATTTCCATACTTAATTGTCTTTGCAGATTCCTGGTTGAGCCTGCGGGCCATTTCCGCATCATCACTGTTGATCGCCACGTTGAGGCCAACTTTTTGCATGATGGCTGCATTGTAGGCAATGGCATCCTGCACTTCGGATTTATAAGCCCACCAGTCAGAAAAAGTAGAGGCGTTTGCACCATGTGCTTTCATTAAATCCGCAACTTTATATCCTTCTAAAATATGGGTAAAAGTATTTACAGTAAAACCAAATGTATCCGCCACATGCATCAGCATATTTATTTCACTTTGCACATAAGAATGGCAGGTAATAAAACGCTTGTGATTTAATATTTCTACGAGGGCATCCAATTCCAGGTCTCTTCTTTTATCATTGCCCATACGTTCATAATCTTTGGCTCTTGTAAATGCATCCATCAATACCTGCTCAACGCCCATGCGGGTATCAGGGAAGCGCTGGTTATTATTGCTCGATGAGCGTTTTACATTTTCTCCCAAAGCAAATTTTATAAATGGATCCCAGTTAGCAAATTTCAAATCTTCTGCATCACTTCCCCATCGAAGTTTAATGAGTTGGGTTTGGCCACCAATAGTATTACAACTTCCATGTAATAAATGCGAAGTAGTAACGCCACCCGCAAGTTGCCGGTAAATATTTATGTCTTCAGGATTTACAACATCACCTACGCGAACTTCTGCTGTAACAGATTGCGAACATTCATTCACGCCGCCGGAAATAGCAATGTGTGAATGTTCATCAATGATTCCGGCAGTGAGATATTTGCCTGTACCATCAATCACTTCGATTGGTGTTTTGCCTGCTACTGGCGTTGTCAGATTTTTTCCGATTTGCTGAATTTTACCACCGCTCACCAATACATCTGTATTTTCTAAAACGCCTTCAGCCTCGTTTGTCCATACTGTTGCATTTTTGATGAGCAACATTTTTTGAACGGGTTTTTCTGTCCAGCCATACCCATCAAAAGGATACATGACCGTTTTATTAATGACATCTTTTTTATCTTCTTTCTTTGCAGTTTCTTTTTTTGGAATATATGCAGAAACATATTGCATATTCCATGAAAGCCTGTTTCCATGCGTATCGTAGCCGGATCCTGTCCATACTTTTTCGCCGGCAATACCACTCAGGCTATTGATGGTTGCAGTGTCTGATTTTGTACTCCAGGTAATTTTTACAATATTTCCATTGATAGAAACTTTTCCTTTTATAGAGGAAGTATCTGTTCCTGGTTTTAAACTAATATTTATTTTTTCAGGCTTGCCACCAATCTCAACAGCGTATGTTTTATTTTGTGTTTGATCATTTATTGTAAGGGTATAATTTCCACGCAGATCATTCCAGCCATTATCTTCCAAGGTATATTTTTTACCTTCCACCCAGTTTTGAAACAGTACCGTTTTATCTTCAAATACGGGCCCGTTTGTAATAATAAAATTGGCCAATTTCCCTTCATCCAAACTGCCCATTTTATCATAAATACCCAATAATATGGCCGGTGTTTTTGTCAGGGCTTCCAAAGCTTTGGCGGGACTTAAACCTGCGTCAATGGCTTTTTGAATGTTGCTAAAAAAATCACTTTCGCTTTTTAATCCTGATGTAGTGAGTGCAAAATTGATTCCCTGTTTCTCAAAAATGCCCGGCTCCAGTGGCGCCATTTCCCAGTTCTTCATTGCGCTTAGTGCCACCAGCCGTGCATCATCCGGATCCTGCACATCAATTGCCTGCGGAAAATTCAGGGGTAAAATATAAGAAGCTTTTGATGCTTTTATATCATCTATGCGTTGGTATTCATTGCCGCCACCTTTAATAATATATTGCACATTAAATTCATTCGCGATTTTATTGGCGCGCAAATCATTCCATTTATCATTGGCATCAAAAATTTGCGGAATGTTTTGGGTATTGTTCCAGGCTTCCAGGCTGAGGTTTGTACCTTCTGTTGCCGGCCTGTTTTTATACCATTGTGCATCGAGATAAGTTTGCCTCAATAATGCTATGGCGCCCATTAATGAGGTTGGATAATCCTGCGTGGATGAGCCCCGGCTAAAAGAATAAAATGCCGCAGCGTTTTCTTTTATCACTAATAAATTGTCTCTTCCATTTCCCAGGGCAACCAATGCACCGGTACCCCTTGCTATGCCATCCTGCTGGTGTGAAACGACTGCACCAAAACCAATTTTACGCATAGCCTCTGCCTTGTCATCATTTGCTGTAAAAATATCAGCAGCATTTGTTTCCGGACGAATTGCCTGGTTCCAGCCATAAGCGCCTTTTGTGTTGCTGAGGTTTTGGAAACTGCCGCTGCGCGGGCTTCTTTGCGTGGACGGCATGCCATAATCACTGAACAAATCAATGAAAGAAGGATAAATAAATTTCCCTTTACAATCAATAACAACTGCATCTTTTGGTGCAGTGATATTTGTGCCGACATTAATTATCTTTCCCTGCCGGATTACCAGTGTGGCGTTTTGCAAAGTCGTATTTGCGTCTTTCACGATTGTGGCATTGGTGAAGACAAAATAATCGTTGCGTATATCTACTACGCCATTGACCGGAAATGATTGCTGTGCTTTTGCATAAAAAGAAAAAATACAAAACAGCAGCAGGAGTTTGAAAGATTTGAGCATAAAAATATTTAATAAGTGTATAAAAGCAGTGGGCTAAAACTAAGGATTCGGGATAAGATCACAAAATTAAATGGATAGATGGTTGTATAAGTGTGTGACAATGTATCAACCTATTCCATTTGCCCCAAAATATGCGGCGCCCAATAACGCGGTTTCTTCATTCAGTACAACATTGATCGGAATTTCTTTTAGAAGATCATTCATTCTGTCACTGGTCAGAAAATGTTTTTTGAAATCATATACATTTAGTAATTGAATGATCTTTGGAGGGATACCACCACAGAGATAAATGCCACCCGTTGCTTTGAAGGTGAGCGCCATAGAAGAGGAAATCCGCGCAAAATTTTCTACAAATATTTTCATAGTTTTTTGACAAATCGCAGATTTCTTATCAAGTGCATATTCGCTAATGACGGCAGCAAGGTCTGCATTTTTCAATTCTTGTGAAAGCCATGCAGGTTCTTTCACTTTTTTTACATCACGCAAAAAAGCATAAATATTTTCTATACCATGACCGGAAACGATATGTTCCCAACTAACGATAGTTTTTTTTGATTTCAGGTAATTGTATAAAAGCAAATCATCATTTGTGCGGGGCGCAAATTCACTATGTCCTCCTTCGGAAGGAACAATAGAATAGAATTTTTCATTTTCCTGTAAACCGGCAATGCCCAGGCCTGTACCGGGTGCAATTAATACAATGTTGCCAGCTTTTGGTTTTTTATTTAAATAAATAGTTTGAAAATCTGTTGGGGTTAGATATGCAAAACCATAAGCGGTTGCTTCGAGGTCATTGAGCAACGCTACTTTTTTTATACCAGTGATTTTTATAATATCTTTTATAGAAATAAACCAATTGAGATTCGTAAAATGTACAACGCCATCTGCTACCGGTCCTGCTACTCCCACGCAAATGCAGCCTGGAACAGGAGTTGGGTATTTTTCTAAAAATATTTTTAATATGCTGCTGAAAGATTTGTAATCAGCAGAGTGAAATTTTTCCTTGAAAAGTGCTTTGGGTTTTTTCCCGCTGGTATCATATAAAGCCATATTCACTTTCGTGCCACCCATATCTGCAGCCAGCACATATCGGGTCGTAGGTTTTTTAGCCTGGAATTGAAATTGGATCAATTTTTTTTATTCAAAATTAATTGATTGATTTCTTAAAAGCAATGTTGAGTTTACTTTTAAATATTGTTAATTTTGCTTTTGCAAATCCATACAACAGTAATTTTATATTTTAAAAAGTTGTCTATGACTAAATACTCCTTGAAACTGAACAGTTTATTTTTTGCATTTTTTTTATACTTTACATTGCCTTCGGTAGCACAACCAGTTTTAAAATTTAATTTAATCATAGATGGTTATGATGCGCCACTGGGTGTAATTTCAGCGTATGATGGCACAGGCCGTTTATTTATCCAGGGGAAAAATGGATTGATCAGTATTTATAAAAATGGAGCACTTGAAAGCAGGCCATTTTTAAATTTTGAGAGTCGCGTTTTGAATAGCGGTGAATCGGGTTTTGGTGGATTAGTATTTCATCCGGACTATAAAAACAACGGTTATTTCTTTACCTATTATAATACGCTTAATGGAAATGTAACGATATCAAGATGGAAAGTAAGCAGTACGGATCCTGATTCCGCGGATGTAAATTCTGAAGTAGTTTTATTCTCCGAGCCAAAACCCGATGGGTACACCAACCATAATGGAAGTGATATGCATTTTGGCAAAGACGGTAATTTATACATATCAACCGGTGATGGCGGCAGTCCGGGTGATTCCTATAATAATGCGCAAAACAAACAATCTTTTTTTGGAAAAATTCTGCGGATTAATGTGGATGATTTTGATACGCCACCTTATTATACAATTCCCGATGATAACCCATTTGTAAATGACCCTGATTATTTGCCGGAAGTTTTTGCCATGGGTTTCCGGAATCCCTGGAGATGGAGTTTCGACAGGGAAACTGGTGATATGTGGATCGCGGATGTTGGACAGGATTCAATTGAAGAAGTAGATTACGGTAAGTTGGAAGATGTAAGGGGATCAAATTATGGTTGGCATTGTTATGAAGCAGATACACCTTATAACCTGGATGGCTGTGGCAACATGTCTAATTATAAATTTCCCATATTTCAATACAGGCATGATGATCCCGATGGTGGCAAATCAGTTATCGGCGGTTTTGTGTATCGCGGGAATTTATACCCGCAATTAGATGGCTATTATTTTTGCGCAGATTTTATTGTGCCGCATGCCTGGCTGATAAGACCCAATGATAATGGTGACTGGCATATTTCTTTACAGGACGAAGGCGTTCCGGGAAGTATTTCTTCTATTGGTGAAGATGAAAACGGGGAATTGTACGTTACGTCTATTAACGGACAAGTGTATCAGGTAGAAGCAGAACCTTATTTACATGCATCCTTAATTTCTTTTTCTGCCAAAACTTACCGCAATACTGTGACTCTTGGCTGGGAAACCTCATCAGAAATAAATGTGGATTCTTTTCAGGTTGAATATAGCAACGATGGCATTCATTTTTCAACAGTTGCCTCAATAGCACCTAAAAATAACGAGGGTAATAATACCTATAGTTATGAAGATATGCCACCGGATGCAGGCCTCATTTATTACAGGCTCGTAATAGAAAATAGTGATGGCACGAAGTTATATTCATCCGTTATTACGCTGGTATTTCATCCTACGGAACAAACTTATGTGTATCCCACAATTGTCAAAAACAATATTATAAATGTTGTAGTGAATGATCAATTTGATGCAGTAAGTATATTTGATTTTTCGGGCAGGAAAATATTGTATCAATCCCTTAAAGACATTACGGGCAACATTCAACTCACCATTCCGAATGTAGCTTCAGGCATTTATTACATGCGCTTTTCCGGAGAAAGGCCGGTAGATAAAAAAATATTTATTTCCCAATAATATCTTTTAAAAAATTCATTTCAAAAATCTTTCATGTTCAATATGAAAGATTTTTTTTTGATCTCTGTGCTATTTTTAAATGTAATGGAAATGTAAATTTTTGATGAACGGTAAGAAAGAGAAACAACATTTATTTTTAAAATATTGTCTTTTATAAAAGCATGTTTTTTATTTCACTGAGTCAACCGACCGGGAAATTTTTTAAAATGTTCCGGCCAATTATTCACAGACAAAAATCAATTTTATGAAACGAATCATTAGCCTCATTACCTGCTTATGGCTGGTCTCCATCACGTCATGGGCACAGAATGGAAGCAGCATTTCAGGCACTGTCACAGACAGTAAGGATAACAGTCCTCTTTCCGGCGTTACAGTTTCCGTAAAAGGGAAAAGTATTCTCACGCAAACCGACAAAAAAGGTGTTTTTAAAATACAGGTGCCGGATGGCCCGCAAACACTGGTGTTTACTTTTGTTGGTTATTCGGATAAAGAATTACCTGCATCAGATAATATGCATGTTTCCTTAAGCAGCACAGAAAAAACCTTAAACGAAGTGATCGTTGTTGGTTATGGTAAAGCCGTGAAGAGAGATGTTACGGGTTCCATTTCAAAGGTCGGTTCCCAGGACATTCAAAATGTACAGGCACCTAGTTTTGAATCTGCCTTACAAGGTAAAGCAGCCGGTGTTGTTATTGAATCCGGCAGTGGTAAACTTGGGCAGGGTATTAAAGTAAGTATTCGCGGTACTTCTTCAATTTCCGCAAGCAGTCAACCTTTATATGTCATTGATGGTTTACCTGTAACTACTTCCAGCCAGTCAGATCCGAACAATGATCCGACAAACCCACTGGCAGATATTAATCCAAATGATATTGAATCTGTAGAAATTTTGAAAGATGCATCTGCGGCTGCTATTTATGGTGCACGCGCGGCAAATGGCGTTGTGTTGATCACGACCAAAAAAGGCCGTAATAATCAAAAAACCACGTTTGAAGTAAATACATTTAATAGCTGGAGTAATCCCGCCCGTAAATGGAAATTTTTGAATGCCAAGCAATATGTTGACCTGATCGAACTCGCTGCAAAAAGTGATGGCACATACGATTTTAATAATGATATCAGCGGGTACCCGGATGTGAATGCAGCAATTGCTGATTACAAAAGTTTCTATGAATCAAATATTCTCGATTATTTTTCTTTAGGCACTGACTGGAAAAAAGGTGCAGTAAATACTGACTGGCAAAGTTTATTATATAATAAAAATGCATTGACAAACCAGGTAGATGTTTCCGCTTATGGCGGCGATGACAAAACCAAATTTTATGTGTCTGGTTTTTATAATAAACAAGACGCCATAGTCATTGACAATCGCTTTTACCGATATGGTGGCAGGCTGAATTTAGAACACACTGCAACAGATAAATTATCATTCGGCATTAACCTCGCAGTTGACCGTTCACAATTAAACAGGGTGACAACGGACAATGCATTTTCTACACCGGGCCAACTGGTTGCGCAACTTCCTATTTCACCTTTGTATGATCCGAAAACAGGTGCATTAAACAGCAATACTTTGTATTCAAACGGTCTCTTTGATGCGCAATTTAATTCCGATATACAAGTCACTTTCCGTACGATTGGTAATGCTTATTTGAATTATAATTTTCTACCGTCACTGGCTTTCCGTTCAGAATTTGGTGCGGACATTTTAAACCTGGAGGAAGATGCTTTCCAGGGTAAAGAAACAATTGATGGCGGAGGAGTTGGAAAAGCAAACCTGATCATTTCGCAAAGTGCCAGCCTGAACACAAATAACTATTTTACTTATACGCCAAAACTGGGGGATAAAAATAAACTGAATGCAGTTGCAGGCATGAGCTATCTTCAAAATGACAGCAAAAATGCACAATCATTCGGAGAAAATATTCCTTCTGATGCCATTAAAAACCTGAGTGGAACTACACAAATTACATTTGCAAATTCCACTGGCGCACGCTATACTTTCCTTTCTTATTTCCTTCGGGCAAATTATTCTTTTGATAATAAATATTTGGTTTCTGCCAGCATTCGTGCAGATGCTTCTTCCCGTTTCGGGGCGAACAACCGCTATGGTTATTTCCCCGCAGTTTCTGCAGGTTGGGTACTCTCACAGGAGAAGTTTTTACAAAAAAGTAAGTTCATCAACTTCCTGAAACTGCGTGCAAGCTGGGGCCAGACAGGTAATGCAGAAATTGGCGAAGGAAATTTCCTGGCTTTATATGGCGTTTCCAATTATCCAAATCTTCCGGGATATATCCCAGTGTCTTTGGCTAATCCTGATCTTCAATGGGAAAAAACAAAGCAAACGGATATAGGGCTTGATTTTGCCATACTCAATAACAGGATCACTGGTGAACTGGATTATTATAAAAAAATGACCACTGATTTATTATTGAATATAAATGTCCCTGCCACAACTGGTTATACCAGTTATCTGAAAAACCTGGGTTCCATGGAAAATGAAGGCTATGAAATTACACTGAACTCCAAAAACATTGATGGCGCTTTTAAATGGAACACAAATTTCAATATTGGTTTCAACAAAAATAAAGTTTTGGATATCCAGGGACAGGTTATTGAGGGTGGTTTTGGTCTAACACAAAGAGCCATTGCCGGTCAACCGATTGGCGTATTTTATGGTCAGCAATTTTTAGGCGTTGATCCGCAAACAGGAGATGCATTATATCTCGGTACTGATGGAAAATCAACATCTGATTATGGCCAGGCTGCACTCGTGGTTTTGGGAAAATCAAATCCTGATTTCACTGGCGGTTTTACAAATACATTCTCTTATAAAGGAGTTGACCTGAGTGCATTTTTCACTTTTGTCAGCGGCAATAAAATTTATAATGCAGGAGGTGTTTACATGACTGGTGGATTTTTTAATGGTTTTGATAATCAAACAATAGATGAATTGAATGCATGGACTGGCCCCGGCGATGTAACCAATACACCGCGCGCAGGTTATTTCTATGGTTCAGGATATCAAAATTCATCCAGGTTTTTATATGATGGTTCATATATACGGTTAAAAAATGTTTCCCTGGGATACAACTTACCAAAATCCCTGGTGGATTCATGGCATATCAGTTCCGCAAGACTGTATGTTTCAGGAACAAATTTGTGGACAGCCACCAAGTATCCGGGAGATCCTGAAGTGAATACCCAAACATTTGGAAACATCGGTGGCGGACAGGATTTTTATACGATTCCACAGGCAAAAACAATTACCGTAGGCTTGAATGTGAAATTCTAAAAATGATTTGTAAAAAATAAAAAAGATTATATGAAAAAGATAAAAAATACGGCCATCCTTTTTATTGCAATGCTTGCGCTTAGTAATTGTAATAAAAAACTGGATGTAATACCGCAACAAAATATCACACCCGACCAGATCACAACAGCGGATGATGTAAAAGCGCTACTGTTTGGAGAATATTCCCTGATGCAAAATGCAAGTGGTTTTGGGGAACAACTGATCTTTATTCCTGATCTGCTTGCAGATGAAAAGCAGGTGGACTTTGTAGGAACTTTTACCAATTATAAAGATATCTACAACAAAACCCAGGACAAGCAAAATTCAATCGCAGAAGGAATTTGGAGTAATATGTACCTGGTGCTCAACTTAACCAATACAGTTCTGAATAAAATAAACCTGGTTGACCCATCTGAGCAGGATGAAATTACCGGTGAAGCAGAATTTATGCGTGGCGTGGCTTTATTTGAATTGGTTCAATTTTATGGTTTGCCATATAGTGCAGGTAATACTGCTGCAAATCCAGGCGTACCTATTGTTTTGGATCCTCCAAAATATGTGTATGACCCTACTAATGTACTGGTGTCAAGAGCTACTGTGGGCGATGTGTATGCACAGGTTTTAAAAGATTTGAAAGACGCTGCGGATAAATTGCCTGCTTCACAGGATGATAACCGCGCGGATCAGTATGCAGCGAAAGCATTTCTATCACGGGTTTATTTGCAAATGGGCGACTATGCGAATGCAGCAACTATGGCAAATGATGTGATCAGTTCAGGAAAATATAACCTGGTTTCTACCTATAACCAGGCATTTAATAATGTGAGCAATTCACAAGAAGATGTGTTTGCCATTCAACAAACTGCTCAAAGTAACGCGGGTACTTCCAATAATGGACTAACCACTTTTTATTCTCCAACACCACAAGGCAGGGGAGATGCACAAGTTGATCCAAATTATAAATCCTTTTTTGGCAACGGAGATTTCCGGAAAACTTTTACACAAAGTGGTTCCAATATAGGTGGCTTTAGTGGAAAGTATACATTAAAATGGGCAGATTTTTATAAAGCAATCCCTGTAATCAGGCTTGCTGAAATGTATCTCACCAGGGGTGAAGCGAACCTTCGCAAAGGTGGTGCACCAATCGGTGGCGTGAATCCTTTGGATGATATCAATACAGTAAGACTGCGTTCCGGAGCCACATCATTTGGTAGTGTTTCGGGTAATGATTTTGTAGATGAGCGCATGCGCGAACTTGGTTTTGAAGGCGATCGCTTATGGACATTGAAGAGATTACAAATGGATGTAAGCGGCTTAGCTTACACTGATAATAAACTTGTTCTGCCAATTCCCCAAAGAGAAATAGAAGTGAATAGTAACCTGGTGCAGAACCCTGGTTATTAAGAAAACCTTAAAGAAGACTAAAAAATGGCCGGTTTTGTAACCGGCCATTTTTGTTATTAAAGTTGTAAAAAATAACAATTGATATTTAAAATCATGCTTAAATAATTGGTTTATAGTCATTTATATGTTAAAATTCTTTATGCCCATTTTACGGACGAATTTTTAACGCGAAACTGCCTTTCTTTTTTTTGATTGATTTTACCTTTGCTGCCATTTAAGTCACAATAATTGAGAAATGTGTGCGTTTTTTTTAAACTTTTCCCAATATCCTAAAACTAAGATGTAAATGAAAAAATTATTAATCATTGGCAGTGTCTGCCTTTTAGCTTTAACCTCGTGGTCTCCCGGTACGGCAACATTAAATGAAACCTTAACTGGTGGCGGCGGAGAAAAACTACCTTCTCTTTTATCCTCATCTTATTCTGATGAATCAGTAGTTGTACGCCAGGTAGTGGATTCTCTGTTCACTGCAATGGACCTGGAAAAAATTGGTTTGAAAAAATCAGTATTTTTTGCAGGGCTGAAAGGCTATGAATATTTATTGAGTAAAAATAAGATTCGCAAAGAAGGCATTCTTACTATTTGTGATTATTCACAAAGCAGTTCTCAAAAAAGGTTGTATGTTCTGGATCTTGATCATGCAAAAGTTTTATTCAATACTTATGTATCACACGGTAAAAATTCCGGCGGTGAATATGCCACCAGTTTTTCCAATCGCGAAGACTCACATAAAAGTTCGCTTGGCTTTATGATCAGCGGGGATACATATATCGGAAAAGCCGGATTTAGCCTGCATTTTGACGGTTTGGAAAAAGGCATCAACAACAATGTGCGCCAGCGCGATATCGTGATGCATGGCAGTAATTATGTAAATGGCGAAAGGGCGGATGAAGGCACACAAATGGGCAGGAGCTATGGTTGCCCTGCAGTTCCTTTTGAGATCAGTAAAAGAATTATCAATATGATCAAAGGCGGTACTTGTTTCTTTGGATACAGCAGTGATAAATGGTATACTACCAGCTCTTCCATTATGCAGTCTCGTTTCGACTGGCCTATTGCAAAACCACTTTTACCAGAACCAATTATTGCCCGGGAAGGTTTGGTGAAAATTGCACCGCCTCAAACTTTGGTAAGTTCAGCAAAATAAATTTTTAAAATATTCCACTAATATTTTCCAAGAGTTGCAGTGTTGCAACTCTTTTTTATTTCGATTAAAAGCCTTTCGCTAAAAGCTTTTTTTGAGCCGTATATTTGCAGCCATTTTAATGATCATCTATGGCACAGCATTTATCAGAACAGGAAATTATCCGCAGGGAAAAATTGACGGAATTAAAAACTTTGGGCATTGATCCGTATCCCGCGGCGCTTTATCCTGTAACACATTTTTCCACAGCTATAAAAAGTGGATTTTCAGAAGAAACAAAAGAACAATTTTCCAATGTGTGTGTAGCTGGCCGCATCCTCAGCCTGAATGATAAAGGCAAAGTTTTTTTTATAAAGATCCAGGATTCCAAAGGCATTATTCAATTGTATGTAAAGCGGGATGATATTTGTCCGGGTGATGATAAAATGCTATTTGATAAACTTGTTAAACATCTCCTCGATCTTGGTGATTTTATTGGTGTCACAGGAGAAGTTTTTATTACAAAAACGGGAGAAACTTCCATCCATGCACGCACACTTGTTTTATTGTCAAAATCATTGAAGCCATTACCTGTTGTGAAACGCGATGAGGAAGGAAATGTTTTTGACGCAGTCACTGATACAGAATTCCGCTATCGCCAGCGCTATGCAGATCTCGTAGTCAACCCTGCGATAAAAGAAGTATTTCTTCAACGCACAAATATTATCAATCATATTCGTTCATTTCTCAATGAGAAAGGCGCACTCGAAGTTGATACGCCTGTATTGCAACCTATTCCCGGCGGCGCTGCTGCACGTCCATTTATCACGCATCACAATGCACTGGATACGCCATTTTATTTGCGCATCGCCAATGAATTATATTTGAAAAGGCTGATCGTGGGCGGGTTTGACTGGGTGTATGAATTTAGCCGAAACTTTAGAAATGAAGGAATGGACCGAACGCATAACCCCGAGTTTACGATTCTCGAATGGTACACAGCGTATAAAGATTATATATGGATGATGGAAATCACGGAAAAATTATTTGAATCCATTGCTTTTGCTTTACATGGCACTACAGAATTAAAAGTGGGTGAACAATTGATCAGTTTTAAAGCACCTTTCAAAAAAATTTCTATGTATGATGCTATCAAAGAACATTCGGGCACCGATATTTCTGAAATGAATGAAACTGCTTTATTGAATTTTTGCCGGGAGAAAAATATTCCAACAGATAAAACGATGGGACGCGGAAAATTGGTGGATGAAATTTTTTCAACCCTCGCCGAAAAAAAATATATACAGCCAACATTTATCATTGATTACCCGGTGGAAATGAGCCCGCTGACAAAGAAACATCGCAGCAAACCCGGACTGGTAGAGCGTTTTGAGCTGATCATCAATGGTAAGGAACTCGCCAATGCATATAGTGAACTCAATGATCCTTTGGAACAAAGAGCCAGGTTTGAAGAACAATCAAAGCTCATGGAGCGTGGTGATGATGAGGCGATGTTTATTGATCATGATTTTTTGCGTGCATTGGAATATGGTATGCCACCAACTAGTGGTATTGGTATTGGCATAGACAGGCTCTGCATGCTCTTCACTAACCAGGCTTCTATCCAGGATGTTTTATTTTTCCCGCAAATGCGGCCGGAAACAACTGGGTTGTAATTTTTTATATATGCTGGCAATGACCGCTTGAAATTTATATTTGAAATGGCGGTAAAAATTCCTTAACTTTTCATTTTCAAAACTCCTGATTATGAATGACAATTATGTTTCCACGATTGCCCGTATCGTCTATGCACTCGTAATGGGCTTCTTTGCATTGAATCATTTCATGCACCCGGATATGATGGCCGGCGCTGTGCCATCGTTTTTACCTTCACCAACAATATGGGTTTACATTGTAGCTGTAGCACTGGGGTTGGCAGCCCTCGCAATGCTCATCGGTGTTAAAGTAAGACTGGCAGGCTATATGCTGGGTTTATTATTAATCATCATCATCCTTTCAGTACATGTTCCGGCAATCGTGAAGGCAATTGACCTTGCCGGCAGAATGGCGCCTATGACCATGGTATTGAAAGATCTTGGTCTCGCTGCAGCGGCGTTTTATATAGGTAGCAAACACAAATAAATACTTTTTGTTTCTCCAAATTTTCATACAAGCTTTGCCTGCCTTTTTGTTATTGCAAAAGATGTTATAATTTACAGCGCTCATGAAAGTCAGCGGTTTTTCATTTATTAAAAATGCCATCATTTATCAATACCCGGTAAAGGAAGCACTGGAATCTATCCTTCCGCTTTGTGACGAATTAATTGTTGTTGCAGGAGATTCAAAAGATGCAACGCGCGAACTCGTGGCTTCCATTGATCTGCAAAAAATAAAAATAATAGATTCTGTTTGGGATGAAAATTTGCGGCAGGGCGGCCGTGTACTCGCGGCAGAAACAAATAAAGCTTTCCAGGCCATTCCGGATGATAGCGACTGGTGTATTTATATACAGGGCGATGAAGTGTTGCATGAAAAATATCATGCGGAAATCCGTGCTGCAATGGAGTTGTATAAAGACAACCATGAAGTAGACGGCTTCCTTTTTAATTACATGCACTTTTATGGTTCATTTGATTTTGTAGGTGCATCCTCACACTGGTACCGCAAAGAGATCCGCATCATCCGCAATAATAAAAAAATATATTCCTATCGTGATGCACAGGGTTTCAGAAAAAATGACAATGAAAAATTAACGGTCGTTCCCTTGAACGCATTCATCTATCATTATGGCTGGGTGAGAGAGCCCGGTGCGATGCTGGCAAAGAGTACTAATTTTGGTACTTACTGGAATGGCGGCGAAGCAACGGCAGAAAATATCAAAGGTCCGGATGATGTGTTCGATTATATGCAAATTGATGCATTAAAAAAATTCACCGGCACACATCCGGCAGTGATGCAGGAAAGGATCAACAATATGAACTGGCAATTTAATTATGATCCTTCCTTCAATCATTTAAAGATGAAAGATCATTTTAAAAATGTATTGGAAAAAATTACGGGCAAACGGTTTTTTGATTACCGGAATTATAAAATTTATAAAAAATAAGGGCTTTATAAAAACAGGTCTTTATACAATTTTGCGCCGGGAACAACTGCATATTTATCCAAATCTGTAATGCCTTCTTTTGCCAGTACTTCTTCATCAATAAAAGTATTTCCCGTGCAGTCCGATGATTTTTTTGCTAAAATAAAACAAGCGGCATCCGCAAGTATTTGTGGTGTGCGGCTCATATCCGCCAATGTTTTTCCACCCAATAAATTTCGAACAGCAGCGGTATCAATTGTGGTGCGCGGCCACAAAGCATTGGAGGCAATTTGATCTTTTTTAAATTCTTCCGCCCAGCCAAGTGCCATCATGCTCATGTCGTATTTACTCATCGTATAAGCCACGTGATTGCCCAGCCACTGCGGCGCTAAATTTATAGGTGGTGATAGTGTAAGTATATGCGCGTTATTTCCTTTTTTTAAAAATGGAATACAATGTTTCGTTACCAAAAAAGTGCCGCGCACATTCACGGAAAACATCAGGTCAAAACGCCTTATTTGCGTATATTCTGTACCTGTGAGTTGAATAGCGGATGCATTATTAATTAAACCGTCAATGCCTCCAAACCTGTCAATAGTTTGCGATACTGCTTTTTTAATTTGTTCTTCATCGCGGATATCAACCTGCACGGCCAGTGCTTTTCCGCCAGATGCTTCGATTTCTTTGGCTGCGGAAAAAATAGTGCCGCCGAGCTTTTCATTTTCTGTAATACTTTTTGCGGCTACGACGATGTTGGCGCCCGAAGCTGCAAGTTGCAATGCAATGGCTTTGCCAATTCCGCGGCTCGCACCGGTGATGAAAAAAGTTTTGTTATTGAAATCCATATTAATTTTTTTGTAAAACCTTTATGCTTTTTCCAAAAATATTTTTACCAGTTTCGCGGCTTGCTTACACGCTTTATCCAAATCTTTATTGACAATTGTTTTATCAAAATGGCTTTTGAAAGATAATTCATAATTGGCTTTTTGCAACCTCGTTTCCAGGTTTTCCAGCGTTTCCGTTCCGCGATGAATCAGTCGTTTTTTTAATTCCTCCAAAGAAGGCGGCGCGATAAAAACATATAAGGCATTGGTGGCAAAAATTTCCCGCACTTTCATAGCGCCTTGTACATCAATATCCAGTATGGGAATTTTTCCCGCATCCCAGATACGGTCCAGTTCAGATTTTAAAGTGCCGTAATATTTTCCCGGATAAACCATTTCATATTCAAGGAAAAGTCCTGCATTCATTTTTTGTATAAAATCCGGAAGATCTAAAAAGTAGTAATCTTTTCCATCCGTTTCTGTGCCTCTTTGCGCGCGCGTGGTGGCGGAAACGGAGAAGGCCAGTTCGGGAAATTGCTTCAATAAATAATGCGTGATGGACGACTTACCTGCCCCGGAAGGCGCGGTGATGGTCACTAATTTTTTCGTTGTATTTGCCATCGTGAAAGTTTAGGTTGCAATGTATACAACAAATGCTGAAAAATAAATTGCTTTATGTTTTCATTTTTTCCATGCAAATTTTTCATGCAATGGAATATTTCTTTTTGTAGGATGAAACGGTATATCCGCATAACCTAAAAATAGTAATCCCATGGGTGCATCATTTTCGGAAAAACCGAGATAATCTTTGAAAGCTTCATGATAGATGGGAAAAGAAGTGCTCCAGAAAGAAGCGATGCCTTTTGCGGTGGCGCCCAATAAAATATGCTCAATGGCAGCGGCCACGGCTGCGCGCTCTTCCTGTTCCGGGATCTTTGGATTGGTTCCTTTATGCATGTACGCAATTACAAGATGTGAAGCTTGTGAAGACCATCCCTGCATTTTTTCATATTTCGCTGCATTAAATTTTTCCGGTGATTGATATTTTTTATATAAATCAGAAAAATCTGTACAGAAATTTTGCAATGCATCTTCTGAAAAAATTATAAATCGCCAGGGTTCTGTATGGCCGTGCGTTGGCGCAAGATCTGCGAGTGCGATAAGATCTTCAATATCAGTATCATTTATTTTTTTACCATTCATCTGCGCGGGTTTAATGCTCCGGCGATGCTGAATAGTTTGTTGTAAATTTTGAAAAGAATCCATGGAGAAATTTAATTGTTTAAAGTGGGGGAAGGTAGATTATTTTTTAAAAAATTGTTAATGGCCAATGATAAATTGTGAATGAAAATGATACCGGTTGAGCGACCTGCATTGAGCGCAGCCGAAATGAGCCGAAACCTGATTTTAAAGAATAAATTCTCTGTTTCTCGTTTTGTGTTTTGTGTTTGGGGTTGATTTTCAATTCGGAAAATTATATTCTTTTATTCGATTTTAAATTTTTATAACTCATTTCTATTAAGTCTGGCTTTTATTTCAAATCCATTGAGTCCTTGCAGAACTCTATCTATGGTGTAAAGAACCTAACCCTATTTACACAATATGCTTTATACTACCGCTTACGCCAACAGGGGTGGATATAATTCGATTTAACTGCTGTAATTAATATTTCTAAATGCATGTATTTTTCCTGCTATTTGACTTCCCAAAAAAGATTATCGCCTGGTCTTTAGAAGACTTTGTGTTGTTATTGCACTTCCTTATATTTGACTGTCGGATTTACCAGCCGGTATATACATGAAAACTGCCCGTTACCTGATCGTACTGATTATTACATTACTTTTTACAACTCATAGCTTTGCACAGCTATCGCCGCAATACTTATTGCAAAAAGACGATACTTTATTAAGAACAAAGTATTTTGATGAAACTGCTGTAAACGAGAAGTTGGCCTTATCTAAAATTGATAAACGTTATTCCGGTGATTATAAAAAAATCTATAAAGAAGAATATAAAAAAATTGCAGAATTTTGGTCAGGAAGCAGTCCCATAACAGATCCTGGCGTGAATGACTATTTACAGACAATTGTTCAGAAGATAATTTCTTCTAATGTTGAATTGAAATCCATGGACGTTCGTGTGGTTTTTTCCAGGGATTGGTGGCCCAATGCATATAGTATGGGGGATGGAACAATAGCAATCAATGCCGGATTATATATTTTTCTGAAGAATGAAGCAGAATTGGCCTTTGTAATAAGTCATGAACTGGCTCATTATTATCTTGGTCATACTGAAAAAGCGATCCAGGCTTATGTGGAGAAAATTAATAGCAAGCAATATCAGACGGATTTGAAGCGTATTTCCAGGCAAGGATATTCTGTAAACAAGCAACTCGGGGATCTTATGAAAACAATGATTTTCGATACCCGCAGACATGGCCGCGATAATGAATCGGATGCCGATGAATACGCATTGCGTTTTATGAAAAATACAGGATACGATTGTAATGCAATAAAGACAACCCTGCAAACGCTTGATAACATTGATGATGCTACCTACTTCGCAAAGGTACCGAACATTGAAACAGAGCTGAATTTTTCCGGTTTTCCATTTAAGCAAAGTTGGATAAGCAAACAATCGTCTATCTTCAGTTCACTTAGCGATGAAGATTCACCGGAATCAATACAAGAAAAAGATTCATTAAAAACACATCCCGATTGCAAAAAAAGAATCTTGTTATTTGAGGCGAGCTGGAAAGATAATGGAGAAAAAGGCAATTCTTTTCTGATAAATGAAAAAAAATTCAACGATTTGAAACGGCAATTATTTTATGAGATTATGGAATATGCCTATCATGAAGATGACCTCAGCAGAAATTTATATTACAGTTTGATGATCCTGGAAAATGAGCCCAATAATGAGTATGCCATTTATTCAGTAGTACGATGTTTTAACCGGCTTTGGGATTTGCAAAAAAAACATCAACTGCGGCAGGCAATAGAAAAGGAAGATAAATTTTTTCCGGCTGAATACAATTTATTACTGCGGATGCTTGATAGATTGAGTCTTGATGAAATTGTTTCTTTAAATGTTGCCTTTGTCTCCGAATATGAAGAAGCCATAAAAGACTATCCTGGTTTTGCAGCCGAACTTGATACACTTAAAAAAATGAACAACTAAATATTACTACAAAAACTAAAACATGAAAAAATCAATATTCGCAATTATCGCCATCATGGCCATCACGTATTCTGTGAATGCACAAAAAATGTCCATTGAGAATGTTTATAAAATAACACTCAGAAACTCTGATGCCATCAGACAAGGTTCAGAAGTAAAAGGTTATTACTTTTTTTATGTGAGTGATAAAGTAGATAGAAAAAACAATGAGTATACGCTAAGAATTACTGATGAAAATTTAGCGATATTAAAAGACGTAAAATTCGAGGATTCAAAAAATGTAACGGTGCTTGAATCTTCATTTAACGGAACGGATCTAATTTTTCTTTTTTATAACGAAGATGAACGCACATTAGAGTACAAAGTATATGGCGCAGACGGAAAAATGAAATTTTCTTATGTTCGTGAACTTACTAAAAAGGAAAAAACTTTCCTGCAAATGACTTATCTGTCGGTGAATGATGATGAAAATACCTATAAAGGGTTGTACCCAATAGAAGGTCTTGGATTTATTTCGAATACACCAAGCCGTGAGAGTAGGGATTTTACTTTTCAAATTGATTTCTTTTCTACCGATAAAAAAAATCAGTGGACTTATAATCCCACAGAAGGAGCTAAAAAGTTTCTGGGAGATTACCTGGGTACGAGCAATAGCATAGTTTATCTTGAAGTATTAAAATATTCAAGTATAATGGATCAAAAACCCGAATCAAGTCTTGTGGGGCTTTCTCTTGAAACAGGAAAGCAGCTTTTTGAAATCGGTACCGATTCAAAATATCGTTTTTATCCATCATCATTATCTACATTAAATGATGGAAGTTCATTTCTTTTCGGAGAATTTTTTGACCAGGATGCGAACGTTATAAAAGACAAGTCAAAAGGCTTTGCTTTTTGGAAAGTTGATGCCGCCGGAAAGATTACTTTCGAGAAATATTGTTTATGGGATGCCGATTTGGGTAAGTACCTCAACGTAAGTTCCAAAGGTAAAATTGACGACTTTGGTTATATGTATTTGCATAAAATGGTACAGGTTGCAGACGGTAGTATTTATGCCATAGGAGAAGGTTATAAGAAAAACGCCAGCGCATTAGGCATTGCCAGTAAAGTGCTGAGTGGCGGTGGTATCAGCGCTGTTAAAATCAAAGTAACTGATATGATACTCATTAAGTTTGATAAAAGTTTTGATGTTAAGAATGCCAAGATTTACGATAAAAATTCCAATAGTGTTGAATTGCCGAGTGGCGCAGAATATATGAGTGCTGCCGCGTTGGGCAAGTTTATAAAATATACTTATGGGGGATTTGACTATGCTTACACGCAGGTGAATAAGGATAAAACATCTTTTACCGTTTGCTACAGCGATTATGAAAGAGGTAAGGATTATAAAGGCGGTACATTCAACTCGATTACTTACAACAATGGAAAGATCACAACAGATAAGATCAACACTAAATCGGATGCATCCAGTACATCTGTTTTGCCGGGCAAGCAAGGCCAGGTTTTGATGCTTGATTATTACAAAAGGGCCAAGAGACTTGATATTCACTTTGAGAAACTGAATTAAAAAAGCTTCTTGTTTTTATATCTTTTTCAGGCCCCGGCCGTTAAATAGATTTCTGGTAGTTTGAAAGATTAAAGCCGTTAACTGAAGAAGTAAGATATTTCTTATAAAAAGAGGCTGTCTCCTATCACTGGGACAACCCGGCCATCCTTAGTTTAAAACTAAGCATGCAAATAAGCCAGACCTATCCTGGAATTAAAGAAACTAAATTCTTAAATCCATTTTAAATAATATTTACCCTTTCAACTTTTCATTCTTTAAATGCCTTTCCGCATCGCGCGTATTTTTCTTTTCCATGTTTTTTGCAAAAGCATCTTCCAGGTCAATGCCGGTTTGATTGGCGAGGCAAATTAATACCCACAACACATCGGCCATTTCATCTGCAAGCATTTCTTTTCCTGCCGCAGCATCTACAGGTTTTTCATTTTCCTTAAAACTTTGTTCGCCATAAATGCGCACGATCAGTCTCGCCAATTCTCCTGTTTCTTCCTGTAAAATTCCGAGATTGGTCAACTCGTTAAAATACCGCACGCCCGTAGAATGTATCCACCCATCTACTGTTTTTTGCGCTGCTGAAAGTGTCATATTTTTTTATTATTATGAAAAAATTATTCCCTGTTTTTTGAATCTATTAAAATTGTTACCGGGCCATCATTGAGTAATTGCACTTGCATATCTGCGCCGAAAATGCCGGCCTGTATGGGTTTCCCCATACTGGTTTCCAGTTGCGTTTTCATTTTTTCATACATCGGAATGGCAATTCCTGGTTTAGATGCTTTAATGTAAGAAGGACGATTTCCTTTTTTTACAGCAGCATGCAAAGTAAACTGGCTGATGAGTAAAATATTTCCCTGCACTTCCTGCACATTCAAATTCATCACGCCATGTTCATCATTAAAAATGCGCAGGTTCACTATTTTATTGCAAAGCCATTCTATGTCTTCGTTATTGTCGGCGTCTTCAATTCCAACAAAAACCAGCAGGCCTTTTTCTATTTGCCCAACAACTTTTTTATCCACTTTTACGGAAGCATTTTTTACTCTTTGAAGCACAAGCCGCATGTCTTTCTTAATTTTATAAAATGAAGATAGACATTACACCGGAAATTATTTTTCAAACAGCACGCAGCGGTGGCAAAGGCGGCCAGAATGTAAACAAGGTAGAGACCATGGTGATTGGAAAATGGGATATAGAAAATTCGACTTTTTATACACCCGAACAGAAAGCAATTATCTTTTCCAAACTGGATAATAAAATTACGCGGGAAGGATTTTTATTGGTTAAATCACAAACGCACCGAACACAACTCGCCAATAAAGAAACGGTTATTGAAAAGATGAATGATTTAATTTTTCATGCATTACAAACAAAGAAAGCGCGCATCGCTACAAAGCCCGGCAAAGTAGTTGCAGAAAAAAGAATTGAGCATAAAAAAAGACAATCGCTTCTCAAAAATCAACGGCGGCGCATTTCTCCGCGGGATGATTTTTAAATCCGCTTTATTGGGGTTAACAAAATCTTATCCTGAAGCATTGGTTGCATCAACAACTTTCAGTTAATTTTGATACACATAAAAATTAAATATGCAGGAAGCATACATTATTGCGGGATACCGTACCGCAGTTGGAAAAAGTAAAAAAGGTTTTTTCCGGTTTTACAGGCCCGATGATTTGGCCATAACAGTTATCAAAGGTTTAATGGCATCTGTGCCCGAACTCGAAGCTTCGCGTGTAGATGATGTGATCGTGGGAAATGCTGTTCCCGAAGCGGAACAGGGATTGCAGTTTGGCCGCATCATAGCAGCGCGCGCTTTGGGAAAAGATGTCGCGGGAATTACGATCAACCGGTATTGTGCAAGCGGATTGGAAAGCATCGCCATGGCCACAGCAAAAATTCGTTGCGGCATGGCAGAATGTATTATTGCCGGCGGCACAGAAAGTATGAGCCTCGTTCCTACTGCCGGATGGAAACCTGTACCGGCATATAGTATTGCCAAAGATGATCCCGATTATTATTTAAGTATGGGTTTAACTGCAGAAGCAGTTGCCAAAGAATTTTCTGTGAGCCGCGAAGACCAGGATGCATTTGCGCTGCGTTCACATGAGAAAGCCATGCATGCGATTGAAAATGGATTTTTTAAACCAGGCATTTTACCTATCAATGTGGAAGAAGTATATGTGGATGAAAATAATAAACGAAAAACGCGATCTTTCACCGTGGATACGGATGAAGGCGTACGAAAAGATACGACATTGGCTGCTTTGGCAAAATTAAAACCTGCATTTGCTATGGGCGGATCTGTGACCGCGGGTAATTCTTCACAAACCAGTGATGGTGCAGCTTTCGTGATCGTCATGGGTGAAAAAATGATGAATGAACTCGGCTTGAAACCCATCGGGCGATTGGTTAATTCTGCTGTTGCAGGTGTAGAGCCGCGCATTATGGGCATGGGCCCGGTAGCGGCTGTACCAAAAGTATTGAAGCAGGCAAATATGCATTTAAATGATATGGATCTCATCGAATTAAATGAAGCTTTTGCTTCGCAATCGCTTGCCGTGATCCGTGAACTCGGACTGGATACGGATAAAGTAAATATCAATGGCGGCGCCATTGCACTTGGCCATCCATTGGGTTGTACAGGTTGTAAACTTACCGTGCAAATCTTAGGCGATTTAAAAAGATTGAATAAAAAATACGGGATGGTTACGGCCTGTGTTGGTGGCGGACAGGGCATTGCAGGGATTATTGAAAATTTGTCCTGATCATTTTTTTATGATTCGGATTTTCCAATGAAATTTTCCAATCAATTTTTAATAGCAAAAGGTTATTTTTAATCATTCATTCATTTTACAAAATCCATTTTGCAACTTATAATTTTTCGATATGATTCAACCAAGCCGGCTCTTTGATTGTATCCCTTATCAACTTGAAAAGTTTTCAGACCTCAACATGCTTTCCTCGAAAGTGAATGGCAACTGGAAAAGTTGGCGCACTAAAGATGTGCAGGTAATAGTGAATCGGTTTAGCGCAGGCTTATTAGAAATGGGAATCGGATTGCAGGATGGCACAGATGAGGGTTGTGATAAAATTGGCATCATTAGTAACAACCGGCCTGAATGGATTATTACAGACATGGCTGTGCAGCAAACCGGCGCGGTGCTGGTTCCTATTTATCCAACAACAAATCCGCTGGAATTAAAATTTATTTTAAATGATGCGGGTGTAAAAATCATGTTTGTAAGCAGCGCAGAATTAAAAGCCAAAGTGGAAAGTATTGCTGCGGATGTCCCCACATTAAAAAAAATCTATTCTTTTGAAACCCTTGACAATACGCCATTTTGGACCGAGATCGGTGATCTCGCAACCGATGAATCCCTGCAAAAAATTGAAGCGATAAAAGAGAAAATTCCAGATAGTCATATTGCAACGATCATTTATACATCAGGAACAACAGGCACTCCAAAAGGCGTGATGCTTACGCACAGCAATATTTTTCACAATGCTATGTATGCCAAAGAAAGTTTTCCTTTTCCCGATAATCCCAATTTCAAAGTACTGAGTTTTTTACCCTTGAATCATATTTATGAAAAATGTGTTTCTTATATTTATTTATTCAGTGGCAACAATATTTATTATGCAGAAAGCCTGGAAACCATTGCAGAAAACCTGCGTGAAATAAAACCTGAAGCATTTACTTCAGTACCAAGATTACTTGAAAAAGTTTTTGAAAAGATCATGACTGCCGGAAGGGATTTGAAAGGTATAAAAAGAAATTTATTTTTCTGGGCAGTTGGTTTGGCTGGAAAATATGATAACAATAAAAGTGGCGGCGTATGGTATGACATGCAACTTTCCCTCGCTAATAAACTGGTATTTAAAAAATGGCGTGAAGCGCTGGGGGGAAATTTAGAATTCGTTTTAAGTGGTGGCGCTGCCTGCCAGGAAAAACTCCTGCGCATTTTTAATGCTGCAGGAATTCCGGTATATGAAGGTTATGGGCCAACAGAAAATAGTCCCATTATTTCAGTAAACAGGAGAACGCCAGGGGGAAATATTTTCGGCTCTGTAGGACCTGTAATGATTGGCGTGAATCTTCGGCTGGCAGAAGATGGAGAAATTTGTGTAAATGGAAAAAGCATGATGAAAGGTTATTACAAACGCCCGGATCTTACTGCTCAAACGATTATTGATGGCTGGTTGCATACGGGTGATATCGGCGAAATGGTGCATGGAAATTTTTTAAAAATAACGGACCGCAAAAAAGAATTATTTAAAACCAGTGGTGGAAAATATGTAGCACCGCAACCACTGGAAAATAAATTGAAAGAGGATCCGATGATCGAACAGGTATTGGTAACCGGCGCAGATAAAAAATTTGTAGGTGCACTCATCGTACCATCATTCGCATCATTGAAACACTGGATGGAAATAAAAGGAATACCATTTACAACGCCGGAAGAAGCGATCAAAAATGAGCAGGTTTTGGATAAATATAAACGCGTAATAGATGTAAAGAATCAATTTTTCAACCATGTAGAACAGATCAAAAAATTTGAATTATTACCGAAAGAATGGAGTATTGAAACGAGCGAAATGACACCAAAGATGAGCCTTAAACGAAAGGTAATCATGGAAAAATATAAAGTAGAAATCGAAAAGATTTACAATTAATATTTAATTGGGCTGCTCATCCAGTACGGGTTTCAAGCCATCTCCTTTTACTACAAAATGAGCCGTGCTGCTTTCCTTTAAAAATAAATAGCGGTATGGCCATAATAGAACAGAAAGCATGCCATTGAAATCCGCGGACTTTACACCGGGTTGTTCAAAATAATCAATTTGAGAAATAGTAAAATGCACATTGCTTTCAATGTTTTCAGGGGAAAGCCGGATCACACCATGTAATACAAAACTATACGGAACACCCTTTTTATAAAAGTGCATTTCGCCTGCAAAGCTCTCCCAGTTCACTGCATCTGGGGGAAAGTTACTTGTGGAAAAAATTAAGGTATAAGCGCCATCAAAAGAAAAACGGTTAACCAGGCTTACGGGTATTTTTTCAGACATTTCATTAAAGCAGTAAAACATGGCCTGGTTTATCTGCAATAATTTCTCTATGTGCTCTGGCGCTGAATTCCGGTGTTCCATATATTCATTTATTCGGTTGCAATGACATTTTTTAATTAAAAATAGCTGCTTTCAAAAACTGTCAAAAATGAAATTAAATTAAATTTTTGAGAATAAAATTAAACACAGGCTGAATTTTTCCACATTTAAAAAACAATTATTTTTTCTGCTGATACAGTAGCCTCATCAGTGTAGGCAGCACGATCAGCAAGAGAGGCAATGCAATTATAAAACCACCTATGACTGCAATCGCTAATGGCTGATGCAACTGAGCACCGGTGCCAATTCCCAATGCAAGCGGCATCAGTGCAATGATGGCGCCGAGTGCGGTCATTAATTTTGGCCGCAAGCGGGTAGATATAGCGTACACGATTGCCTGGTCAACATCAGCAGTAAGCCGGCTTTCTTTGTATTGCAGAAATGTGAAAATGGCATTTTCCCCAATGATCCCAACCATCATGATCAGGCCCGTATAACTGCCAACATTCAATGGCGTTTGTGTAATAAATAAGGCGAGATAACTTCCGGAAATTCCCAAAACAGCCACACCTAAAATCAAGAATGCAATGCGGAAATCCTTATATAAAAAAAGGATCACGCAAAAAACGAGCAGGCTCGAACTAACGAGGATCATCATTAGTTCTGAAAAAGATTTTTGTTGTTCTGCATACGCGCCGGAATATTCAATATGATAACCCTGGGGTAAATGTATTTTTTGCGAAATGCCATCCTGAATATCATGGACCACACTGCCGAGATCGCGGTTTTCCAGCCTGGCTGTAACAAGCCCGAGTGACTGCAGATCTTCCCGCTGAATTTCTGCATCACC
The DNA here is from genome assembly GCA_038257845.1 of Chitinophagales bacterium. Classification (GTDB taxonomy): domain Bacteria; phylum Bacteroidota; class Bacteroidia; order Chitinophagales; family Chitinophagaceae; genus JAFDXJ01. Next base: position 8,146 of record JBBSQL010000007.1, on the reverse strand, counting down.
ACTATTTATTTGAATTGTTGCAAGCTCTGAAAGCCTGCGCATTTGCCCATTTGGAGAGAATACCGGTAGATTTTCCAGGCCCGAAGTAGTTCTTGTAACACTTCCGGGGTAAACAAGCCTGATCGGTGTTTCCTGTTCTTTTTCAAAAATTTTACCGGCAACGTTTCCTTCAAGGGAGAGCTGCACCTGCGACTGGAAATCTGCAGGCGTAATTCCATAAAATGCCATAGCGGCATAGTTTGGTTTTATACTCACTGAAGGTCCGGCGATGGTAATGCCATCAAACACATCTGCAGTGCCTTTTACTGAATCCACGATATCCGCAACAGCAACAGATAATTGTTTTAAAGTAGTGACATCAGTACCAAAAATTTTTACTTCAACCGGCTGCGCTGAGTTCATGAGATCGCCCAGCATATCGCCGATCACCTGTCCAAAATCTATTTGCAAAGCAGGTTGGGAAGTTTCGATTTTGCCACGCAAATTATTGATCACTTCATCCGTAGTATGATTTCTTTTTTTCTTCAACTGGATGAGATAATCCCCGTCATTGGGTTCTGTAATAAAAAATCCCATCTGTGTGCCGGTTCTGCGGGAATACGATTCTACATCAGGTTCTGCAACAATAATTTTTTCTACCTGTTGCAAGATGCGGTCTGTTTCATCCAGTGAAGTGCCGGGTGGTGATTTATAATCGAGCACAATACTTCCCTCATCCATTTCAGGAAGAAACCCTGTTTCTAAACGCGGAAAAACATACACGATTGAGCCAATTAAAATGATGATGAACATAAAACTGATCCAGGGCCTGTGTATAAAAAATGAAACCCAGTTTTGTTTTTTTACAACATGGGATTTTTTTAAAATACTTACTTGTTTTCCCTTGTGTTTCATTTTACGTGTGAGCCATAAGTAAATGACCGGTAAGCAAAGCCAGGTTACAAAAAAAGAGCAGGCAAGTGTTACGATCATCGTATCAGTCATCACTTTGAAATATGCGCCGGCAACTCCGCTCATTAAAACAAATGGTACAAAGATCACGATGGTACTTAAAGAGGAGCCAAGCATTGCGGGGAATAGAAAACGAATTGCATCATGGATGAGGCCATGTGCATTTTCACCCGGCTTTTCTTCATGTGCCCGGTGAATTTGTTCTACTACTACAATCGCGTCATCTATAATAAGACCAATGGATGCCGCGATAGCACCTAAGGTCATAATGTTTAAAGTATAACCCATTGCTTCAAGAACAATTGCTGTAAGGCCAAGTGTTACAGGTATTGTGATCAGGATTGTTGCACTCGCTTTTAATGAACGAAGAAAAAGCATTGCTACAACCAGCGCCAGTAATAATCCAATCCATAAACTATCGCTGACACTCCGGACAGAATCCTGGACAAAATCTGCCTGGTTATAATAGGGTTGAATGGTTACATCTTTGGGAAGGATTTTTTTTAATGCATCAATTTTTAATTCAATATTTTTTGAAAGGTCAATAAGGTTTGCAGCCGGTTGTTTTATTACAGCTATTAAGACACCTTCTCTGCCATTGGCATTTATTTTTGTGTATTCAATACCTTCATTTAGTGAGACACTGCCAATATCCTTTACCTGGATCAAACGCTGGCCTGCATTGCTGATCATAAGATTTTGTATATCCGCAATTGATTGGACCATTGCATCCGTAATGGTTAAATACATGAGATGGTAATCATTTAGATAACCATTGGATTGAATAAAATTAGATTGCTGCAAAGCAGTGCTTACCATCGCCGGTGTGATATGGAATGCATTCATTTTTTCCATATTCAAAGTGATCCAGTACTCTTTTGATTTTCCACCGATCACGCGCACTTCGCTCACACCATCTGCCTGGGATAAAAATGGGCGTATGGTATAGAGTGCAATTTGTTTCAATTCTACCGGCGATTTGGTGTGGCTTTCTAATGCATAGCCCATCACCGGTAAAATAGATGGGTTCATTTTTTCAATGGTGATATTTGTTCCGGCCGGCAGGTCATTTTTTATTTCATTGATCCTGGAAGAAATCAATAACTGGCTTTTATCAATATCGGCATCCCAATTTACATATGCAGAAATTTCACAACTTCCCCTGCTTGTTGCACTCCGGATATGCTGGAGGCCGGGAATTTGTTTGATGGCATTTTCCAATGGCTTGGTTACCGTAATCATCATATTGTCAACGGGCTGCAAACCCGCATCAGCAATGATCTTTATTTTGGGAAATGTGATCTCGGGAAAAAGTGCCGTCTGCATTTTAGAATAGGAAAAAATGCCGCCTGCAATTAACAGGAAGATGAGTACACTAACCGGGTTTTTATATTTTGTAAAAAAATTTTTCAATGAATATTGTATAATGATTATGGTTTTATTACAATCACTTTTGAGCTGTCTTCGAGGCCATAATTTCCCGTGATAATTATTTTATCCGTGGGTAAAAAATGAGGTGAAATAATTTCTATCAAGCCATTTGATTCAAGGCCTTTAGTAATTGGAACTTTTAAAGCCAGTGAACTGTCTGTCAATTTCATCACCCAAAATTCATTTTGCATTTCATTTGAGATTACGGCTTCTTTGGGCAATACCGGAACCAGCCGTTGATTGTTTTTTAATACAACTACTTTTCCTACCAGGTTTTCAGGAATTGGATGACCGGGAGAAACTTGCAGGATCACTTTCTGTATTTGCGAAGAAGGATCAATTGTATGCATATCGCCACTAATATAGCCGGTCAATTTTTCGTTATCAGGTAAAACGATCTGTAAACTTTTTTTATTTACAATAAATGGCCTCAGTTCATAAGGAAGGTCCAGCAGAAAAACAAAACTGCGTGTATCCGTGATCACCGCAAGTTGATCACCATCCTGCACATAATCTCCTGCCTGGTGATTAAGTTCTGATACAAATCCAGTTTTATTGGAATGAATAGAATTCATTCCTGAAAAGCGAAAACTGGAATCGAGTTGATTGATTGTATTTCCCAGGCTCACTGCTTCCTTAGTTTTAATGGTGTAAAGTGTTTGTCCTCGTTGTATATTTTCATTCAACATCAAATTGGCACTTTGTATATAACCTGTTGCATTGGCGCGTACAATCCATTTTTGCAAATAAGTAGCAGTGGCATTTAATACAACCGAGTCTGCTAAAATTGTATCCCTGACTGAAGTTACCGTAACGGGTGTCACCGTATTGGAAGGTGCGTCTGCGTTGGTGCTAGTGTCATTGTTGTTACAGGAAAGCATTATCAGCATCAAAGAAAATAAAGAAGCGATTAATACATATTTTTTTTGTGCGTACATGGCTTTTTATTTTACCCAATAATTAATTTGGTTGATGACCTGCAAACGTGCAATTTTATTTTGTGTAAGCAGGCTTTGCGCCGAGAGATGATTTTGCAAAGCAAGTATAAAATCTGCAATAGTCAATTCTCCTGCCTGCAATAATTTTTCATCTGCCTGCACCAGTGTTTCAGAATATTTCAATTGATTATTGATCTGTGCGATCAGCCCTTCAGTATCGTTTAATTGTTTTTGCAAGCCGGCAATTTGTTGTGCATATTGATTGTTATAAAAATCGCGATTTTTAATTCGTTGCTTTTCTGCTATATCAATTTTTTCATAAGCGAGCTTTTTCTGCCCGCCATCTGAAATAGGTATTTCCAAACTAATACCGGCACTGATACCAAAATTTTTATACGCACTATATGCAAGTGTGGAATTAAATCCCGCATCTCCATAAACCGAAATTTTCGGCGCATAAGATGCATCCGCTAAAATCTTTGTATTTTTTAATAAAAGACTATCCAGTCTATATTGCTGTAAAAATACAGAATCTAAAAAACCATCGTTTGAATAAGGGTGTGATACCGGCTCTATCAATTCTACAAAATCAGTATCTGCTATTCCGGCAATATATCTCAATAATGAAAGATCATTTGAATATTGAATACTGTCCTGGCTTAGTTGTAATTGTTGCTGTTGCAAGGTTACGAGGAAGGTGAGATATTCCGTTTGCTTATACACGTTTTTTTGTGTGAGTGCGCGTAAAATTTTTTCTTCATTATTCAGTAAGTCCAGTAGTTTTTTTACCGAAACTAATTGTTGCAGGCTTCCATAAGCATTAATGAATTGAGTGCTAACAGTGCGTTTCAGGTCCTGCTCCGATATCTTATATATAATATTTAATGAATCTTTTTGCAGCCTGAAATTGTCCATTTTCGCTGTCAGTGTTTTTCGCGGAATCAACTCTTTACTGACGCCAACAAGTGTAGCAAAATTTCCTACGTTTGTAATAGCTGCATCATAACCGATACCTCTAATCACCGGCGCATAACTGTTGATGCTGGTTAATTTTACTTGTGGTTTTAAAGATGCCAATAAAAGCAAACTGTCAATTGAATTCAATTGCAGCTGGCTTTGAAGGCCTGATAACAACGGGCTGTTTGTTTTTGCCTGTTCAATAAAAAAAGGAAGTGTATTTTGCTGCGCAATAATTTTCGTTGAAAAAATAATGCAGCAAACGAATACAATGAACCATTTCATGAAAAATATTTTTTTATGCAATGCGGCAAATTAGTAATTAATTGCTGATGCAATTTCATTTAAAAATAAAAGTGTTGGTTGAGAAAAAAGAAAAGCGGTAATTACCGCTTTTCCAATTCACCTTTTATTTAAAATTAATCTTCATCTTTTTCTTCTCTTAAAAAATTACCATTTTCATCAAATAAAACATCTATACCTTTCACTTCTGCTTCATACATCATTTTGCCATCTGCCTTTGTGATCTTTGCGGCCTCCTTTACTTTTTCACCTGCATAATGTTCCTTAATATAATTCATCACGGAAGCAGGGAGTTCAGAAACTTTTATATCCATTTCTGTTTCCAGTAAACCTCCGTTTGCATCATACAATTCCGACATGTCATGTTTATCCATTTTAAAACTGGCTTCATAACTGGTATTTTCCTTATCCCATTTTGCGGACATTCCAGGGTGCTTTTGTTCGAAAGCTGATTTTACTTTTGCCGGAAGTTGTGACGCATCCATTTTTTGCGCACATGCCGTAAAACTGATGATCGCAACCATGAATGATAATACACTGTACTTTTTCATACTATTATTTTTTTATTGAACGGCAAAGAAAGAAATCAAATCTGTGCAGAATCTGAACTCACAAACGATATCTTAAAGCAATGCATCATTTTATGAAAATTATAGGAAACAGGAAAATTACCAAAAGCGCATATTTGTTTTACTATAGCCAGGCCCAGGCCCATTCCCGGCGAATTGTTTTCTTTATAAAAACGGCTAAAAATTTCTTTATCATTCAATGATTTTTCACCGCTGTTGCATATAATAAATTCATTTTCATTTAAATAAATTTCAATGTTACCATCCATATTGGTATGCCTGGCTGTATTGCTCAATAAATTATTCAGGAGAATATCAACCAGTTGCTTATTAAACAGGATGCTTTTTGGTACGGCCTGTAATTTTAAAGAAATATTTTTGCTTTGAAAAAGTTCATGAAACTGGTTACATTTTTCTTTAACCAGTTCATCCAGCGGTATATTTTCATTGTCAACATACTGGCCATTTTCAATTCTTGTAAGCAAAAGCAAAGACTGCATTAAATGTTGCAATTTTCCAAGCGCATGGTATATATCATTTAACTGGTTGAGTTGATCTGCTTTTAAGTTTTCATCCTGAACCAGGTTATCCATTTTCGAGCGGATTACAGCCAGCGGGGTTTGCATTTCATGCGATGCATTTTCTGTAAACATTTTTAATGAAACATATTCCTGCTGCACCTGGCTGGCCATACTTTTTACGGCCTCATTTAATTGTGCAAATTCAGTAATCTGGTTGCTTTGCAAATGCAATGTTGTCTTTCCGGAAAGACTGAATTTCTTTATTTCATCCAGTGTTTTGTAAAAAGGATTCCATAATTTTTTCAATAAATAACGGTTGATAAAAAATAGAATTCCCAGCAACACCACCAGCATGGCGATTGTTACCCAAACGATATACCTGATAAGATCCTCTGTTTCCGCCTGCGGCTCACGAACCGTTGCTACATAAAGGTTTCCCTGTAGGTGCAGCGGAAATTCAATTTGCCGGAACATTACGTCTTCTTGTTCACTTGAATCAAAAACAGGAATTGTGGAAACATGTACGCCTGCAATATTTTTTTGCACTTTTGTAAAAAATGTTTGTTGTGCATTATTGTTGACAGGCAATGGCAGCGTCTCATTTTTTTTCACAAAATCCATCACTTCCTGCATTTCTGTTGCAAGGTCATCATCTAATTGTGCAATGAGAATTTGCCGCACGATCATATAATAGCAAAAGGCGCTAACAAGCAAAATAGTGCATGTTACAATCAAATTTACCTGCCTGTATTTTGTAAATAATTTCATGTATTTGTAAAGCGGTAACCCATACCATAAACCGATTTGATGTAATCACCGCAACCTGCATCGGCCAGTTTTTTTCGCAGGTTTTTTATGTGTGTGTAAATAAAATCAAAGTTGTTTGTCATATCCATTTCATCTCCCCAAAGATGCGTAGCTATTGCATCTTTAGAGATCACCCTTCCTTTATTAATGAGAAAATATAATAACAACTCGTACTCTTTTTTGGTAAGTATAATTTCATTTTTACTTATAGATACCGTTTTCGAAAACGTATCAAGTTCTATTTCCTGAAATGAAATTTTATTATTTCCCTTATAATTTTTCCGGCGGATAATGGCTGATATACGCGCACTGAGTTCGGATAAATGAAAAGGTTTTACCAAATAATCATCCGCACCGAGTTGCAGGCCGGCAACCCGGTCATCCAGTGAATCTTTCGCAGAAATAATCAACACACAGTCTTCCTTTTTATCTGCTTTCAGGTCGTGTAAAATTGTGAGTCCATTTCCGTCCGGCAAACCAATATCCAGCAATATACAATCGTATTCATGCTGTTCAGTTCTTACGCGGGCTTCCTGCAAAGTGGCTGCTATTTCACAAATATAATTTTCACCCGAAAGATATGTTGCCATGCTTTCAGCCAATTGCTGCTCATCTTCTATGATCAATATTTTCAATAAAAATTATTTACGCAAATCAATAATTCAATTCTGTACTAAACCTGAAGTTTTTATTTAAAAAAAAATCACGGGGCTAATACTGCTTTCACCGAATACATCATGGGAATTTTATTTTCAATGCCTTTGATACGCCAAAAACCATCTTCTCCTTTTACTGTTTTATTAAAACAATTATGCACGCTGTAATTAAATTCATTGAAATGCAAAATGTTTAAATGCTTTTTTATTAATGCATTCAGCACTTCTGAAATACTATGGTTCCAGTTAAAATTTTTATAGGAGATCGGTGCATTCCTGTCTGTATATGTTCCTGTTACATCTTCTTCAATAATTTCCTGGTTGTGGTAAAAATATTTAATGTATTCAAAATCTTCATCCATCATCCAAACGACCGGGTGAAATTCTGCCATATAAAAAATGCCGCCTGGTTTTAATAAAAAAGTAATTACTTCCGCCCATTTATCCAGATCGGGCAGCCAGCCAATCACGCCATAAGAAGTGAAGACAATATCAAAAGCGCCGGCAAGTTTTTTATTTTTAAGCAAGTCATACACATTGCTGCAAACAAATGTTGCCGGAATATTCAATTCATCTTTAAGCTTATTGGCAATATCAATGGCGTCATTGGAAAAATCCACGCCGGTCACTTCAGCGCCTTCCCGCGCCCAGCTTAAAGTGTCCATTCCAAAATGACATTGCAAATGAATTAATTTTTTCCCATGTACATCTCCTAGTTCGGATAATTCAAGTTTATTCAAAGCAGTTTTCCCGGCTTTAAAATCTTTCATGTCATAAAAATCTGAATCTTTATGCACGCCGGCTCTTTTATTCCAGGCATCGAGATTTGCCTCAAAATATTTTTCATTGTCCATCCTGCAAAATTGCATAAAAAAAATGAGGCTGTCTCAAAAGTAGCAGCCTCTTTTTTTATTTTCAAAAAGACAAGTCACTTTATTCACAGTTTTACTGTATAAATTAAATTGAAAAAACTGCAACAAAAAAGGGTAGATTTTTGTTTTATAAGTATGTCA